>CAMVIT010000001.1:0-150482 GCA_947167635.1 uncultured Bacteroidales bacterium
TGCAGACCTACGGCCTGCACCATGCCATCTCCCTATCCCTCAACTGATCACTGTTTACTGCTCGGCTACAGATATGCATCCCCTAACGGGGATGGGTTTCCTGTGGCATACTCCGTCACCCACTCCCATACTGATCACTCTTCACTGATCACTGTTCACTCGTCTCACACCTTTGCTACCAACCCCTGCAGACCTACGGCCTGCATCCCCGCCGCACCATAATTGTTTTATTACCCTTCTTATCTCGGGATTTTAAGCTTCTGCCCGGCTTGAATGGCATTCTCGTTGCGCAAATTGTTGTATTTGGCAATGGCGGTAGCCGTGACACCATACTTGCGCCCGATCGAGGATAAGGTGTCGCCCTTTTTGACGATGTAGATGATGGGCGATCCGGTGGAGTTGTTTGTGGTGTTTGTGGCAGGCTTGGTTGTGGCAGGAATGGTGTCCTTCACCACGACACTGGAATCGGCGGAAACCATCGTGCTGTCCCTGGCCACCAAAGTGCTGTCGCCGGACGCAGGCTTCGGGGCGGGCTTGGTGATGGTCGTGCCCTTGCGCACCAGCAAACGCTGCCCAATGCGCAAACTGCTACTGCGGAGATGGTTCAACGCTTTCAGCTTGTTGACCGTGGTTCCGTATTTGGAGGCTATTTTCGACAATGTCTCGCCTTTGCGCACCGTATGGTACTTGTTGGGTGTGGTCTGCACAATGACATCCCCGGTCTCCGTCGTGGTGGTCAGGTCGCGCGTGGGATTGAAGAAGTCGTCGTAACGGTACCGCTGGATGGAGTCTTTCAAAGCAATGAACCGGAGGATGTCCTGCGTTTGCAGCCGCAAGGGATATTTTTCGTGATAGGCGGGGATGATGTCCCGCTTGTATTGCGGATTCAGGATGTGGATCTCGTCCATGTCGATGCCGAGGACCTCCGAGACCTGCTGAAGGTGAATCTCTTTGTCAACCATGACGGTATCGACGTTAGTGGGGATGCGAAGCGTGCTGGGCGCGATGCCGTAGAGATTGTGATAGGTCATCATGTAGTAGGCGCCGATGAAAGCGGGGAAATAGTTTTGGGTCTCCTTGGGCAGATAGGGTGCCACGCCCCAGAAGTCGGTTTTGCCGCCGGAGCGCTGGATGGCCTTGCGCACGTTGCCAGCCCCGCAGTTGTAGGCTGAAATGGCCAATCCCCAATCGTTGAAGATGTTGTACAGGTCCCGAAAATGGCGTGCTGCCGCCTCGGTGGCTTTGTAAGGGTCGCGGCGGTCATCCACGAAAGTGTTGACCTCCAGTCCGTAAAGTTTTCCCGTGTTGTACATGAATTGCCATATTCCCGTGGCACCTGCGCGCGACACGGCCAACGGATTGAGCGCCGACTCGATGATGGTGATATAGACCAACTCCTCAGGCACATTGTATTTGTCAAAAATGGCCTTCATCCAAGGATAATAGTATTGCGCCAGCGCCAAAATGGCCGACGAGGAACGTTGACGTTGTACAGAGTAGAGTTCGATGAATCGTTTCACACGCTCGTTGTAAGCCATGGGCACGGCGGTGACAATCTGGGAGAGACGTTTATAGATGAGCGAATCATTGTTGTCGTAGGCGTAACTGTCGTCTTTGAGTTTGGAGAGCACGGAGTGTTTGGTCGTCAACTCGTTTTTTACATACCATATATTGAGCATGGAGTCCATCTTCTGGATCTCTGCTTTCGCGAAGACATCCATGTCGTCTTCCACCATGTTGGTGTCTTTGAGCACAGTCGGAATGGGTTGTGCAGACAGACATGCGATGAATATGATTTGGATGAATGATAACAGTGTTTTTTTGATCATACGCCTATTTTCAATCTTTGATAGTATAGTTGTTCCATTTTAGTTCCCGCCCCTCTTTGAACAGCGTGGTGAGCAGTTGTATGCCCTCCTCGTTGTATTGAATCCAAGCACCTTCTTGCAAGCCGTTCACATACTTGCCGCTGGTCTTGATATTGCCGTTTTCCCAATAGGTGGTGAATTTGCCGTCGCGGACATCCTGGTTGTACTGGATGCGTGAGGCGATGCGGTCCTTGTCATAGGTGGTGGTCCAGGTGCCCGTGCGCTTGCCGCCGTCATACGGGCCGCTCTCCACGGAGGTGCCGTTGCGATAGTACCAGTTGCCTTCCTCGTAGCCGGCTACATAGTTGCCGCGCGTCACAATCTCGCCCGCCTCGTCATATTCCACATAAATGCCGTCAAGGTCGCCGTCTTCGTAGTGGCAGACGGTCATGGTGTCGCCAGTGGGGTAAAACCAGACCCACTCGCCGTGTTTCTGCCCTTTAGAGTTATAAGCACCAGCAATTTCAATGGTCTTGTCTGGAAAATAGAAGTACCATTCCCCAATGGGACGGGAGTTTTTGTATTTGCCCCGCGAGCGCAGCTCTCCGGTGGGGTAGTACTCCTTCCAGAGCCCCTGTCGCAGTCCGTTCAGGTCGGTGATGCCTTCGAATCGGAGCCAACCCTCCTCGAAAAGGTAACCCTTTATGACATTGCCGGCAGTGTCGAATTCGCGGCGGATGCCGTCGGGCTTGTCATTGT
Source organism: uncultured Bacteroidales bacterium (assembly GCA_947167635.1). Classification (GTDB taxonomy): domain Bacteria; phylum Bacteroidota; class Bacteroidia; order Bacteroidales; family WCHB1-69; genus F23-D06. Next base: position 2,568 of record CAMVIT010000001.1, read on the forward strand.
GGTAAGTGGCAATGATCGAGGGCCGGCCGTTGGGATGGCGCGCAATGCGCTGGTCCAGTATCTTGGTCTCCTTGGCATCCTCATCCAGCTGGTCGTGAGTGTATTTCTCCACACGGAGGAAGTTTCCGTTCTGGTCATAATATTTGAAAAAGCCGTGCTTTTTGTCATTGAGGTAGGAACCCTCCATGCGAAGGTTCCCGTTTTCCCAAAAATATTTCCAACTGCCCTGCTTGTGGCCGAATTGGTCAGTGCGGTTGATGCGCTCTGTGCGGTTTCGCACGCCATGGTAATACTTGGTGACAGCGACCACCAGCCCTGTTTTGTCGAACTCCTTGGCCAAGCCATGGGGTTTGCCGTTTTCGTAGGGTACCAGCGACTTGAGCCAGCCGGCATTGTCGTATGTGTGCACGTCCCCCATGATGGTGTCTGTGTGCCAATGGGTCACGGTGTAGTCTTGGTCACCATATTGCACCTGCTCGCCCTCTTTTTTGCCGGCCTTATAGTGCAGGGTCAGATAACGCTTGCCCTTTTGGTAAAAAGTCCAGACGCTATCCAGGAGAAAATCTTTCCGATTACCCTCTGAAAGGAGGTTGCCCTCCTCGTCGAAGGAGCGCCACCAGCCGTCGGGCTGCCCGTTGACTAAGGTGCCCTCGCTGGACTTGGCCCCGGAAGGGTAGCGGAAAGTGACAAACCCGTCGGTTACAACACTGTCTTGGGCCTGCACGAAAATGCAGCCGCAAAGAAGCAACGTCAACACTAACAAACGGGTATGCATAGGTTTAAAGGTTTGAAAAAATCCTCCTCCCGAAGGAGGAGGAGACGGGTTTTACTTGCTGCCGGTAAAGTCGATGATACGGATTTCGGTGGTGGCTATGCCGAGGATTTGTACCGTGTAATAGACACTCATGTCCAAGGTGTTGCCTGTAAAGATGGCTTTCACATGAATTTTCTTGACCTGTTCGGTAGCTGTGTTGATGAAATTGTTCTGACCCACCATGGAGGTGAGCACTTGGGTGATCCATTCAACATTCTCACTGGAAGCCTCGAAGGTGTTGGTAGTAGTGTATTCCAATGGCAATACGCCGTAGAGGAGCACACCGTTGGTGGAAAGCGGATTGCTGAGAATACGGACAGAGCCGCTTTTGGTGGTGTTTTCTTTCACGATGGTGAATGTGCCCGTGTATTTACCGGCATATTCGGAATTTGCGTTGTCACAACCGGCAAGTGCAAAGGCAAGAATAACGATGAGGGGAAGGAGTTTTTTCATAATAAATTGTTTTGAAAAGTTAGAAAATTGTTTTGAAAATAATAATCACTTGGTTTGTGTGTCTTTTTTAGGTTCGGGTTCCTCTTTAAACGGAAATTCCGGATAATAAGTATGTACGAAGGAATAAATCAATAGCCCAAGACCCAGCAAAGCTATGGGGATGCTGAGAATTTGGCCGTTGTTGAGGGCATGGCCCACCTCGCCGGGCACTTGTACCTCTTTGACAAACTCAATGAAAAAGCGTGCGGTGAAGATGACAAAGAGCGTGATGCCGGAGGTGCGGCCGGCGGCCACCTTGCCTTTGGCAAACTTGAAATAGTAAACAACCAAGCCAATGAAAACACAGAGGTAAACGATGGATTCATAGAGTTGTGCGGGATGACGCAGGGTGCCGGCCACGCCGAAGCCGCCATGAATGAAATCGAATGCCCAAGGCACCGTGGTGATGCTGCCCACAATCTCATGGTTCATCAGGTTGCCGATGCGCACGAAGGCCGCGGCAATGGGCACGGCAATACCCAGCCGGTCCCAAAGCCAGAAGAAGTTGACCTTGTATTTCCAGGTGTAATACACAATAAACAGGAAGATGGCGATAACTCCGCCGTGGCTGGCCAACCCCTGATAGCCGATGAATTTCCCGTCGTGGATGGGCAGCAGGATTTCCAACGGAGCGGTGACGAACTGCTCGGGTTCGTAGAAAAGGAAATGCCCCAGTCGCAACCCGACAAATGTCCAGACAATGGTCCAGATGGAGATACGGTCCAACTCCTTCTGTGAGGCTTTCTCGGTGATGAAGATTTTCTGCAATGTCAAGTAAGCCAGCAGGAAGCCGGTGGCCAGCAGGATACCGTACCAGCGAACCTCCACGGAGCCCAAATGGAAGGCCACGGGATTCACTTTCCAGGTTATGGTACAGAGCGTGTTCAAAAGATTAGTGTACATTTTTTACCTTATAAATAGAAACTGCAAAAGTAGCAAAAATATAGGGATTGCGCAAAGAAAAAATTTTTTGTATGTTTGCAAACTCTAAAAAAGCGCTAATCCACGCCTTTAGCATGTTGTAATATAGTAGATTCAAGTAATAAAACCGTATATGAAAAGACATCAGATTTCAACCAAATTCCTCAGTATTGACAAGGTGGCCAAGATTGTAGAACGCCGCCAGAAAATTGAACTTTCCCAAGAGGCGATTGATGCCGTGCAGAAGTGCCGTGCCTACCTTGACAAGAAAACCGACACCGAGAAGGAACCCATCTACGGTGTGACCACCGGCTTCGGTTCCCTCTGCAACCGGTCCATCTCCAAGGAAGACCTCTCCACGCTGCAACGCAACCTCGTGCTTTCCCACGCTTGCGGTGTCGGTGCGGAAGTTCCCCAGGAGATTGTGCAGCTGATGCTGCTGATGAAGATACAATCCCTCTCGTATGGCCATTCCGGTGTGCAGTTGGCCACGATCCAACGGCTTGTCGATTTTTACAACACGGGTGTCTATCCCGTGGTCTATCAGCAGGGCTCGCTCGGAGCTTCCGGCGACTTGGCCCCGCTGGCCCACCTTTCCCTGCCGCTCCTCAATATGGGCGAGGTTTACTACCGCGGCAAGAAATATCCCGCCTCTGTCATCAACGAAAAATTCGGCTGGGAACCCATCACCCTGCAATCCAAGGAGGGTCTGGCGTTGCTCAACGGCACCCAGTTCATGAGCTCCTATGCGGTGTGGCTCCTGATCAAATCGCAAAAGCTTTCCTGGATGGCCGACATCATCGGTGCCATCTCCCTCGATGCCTTCGACGGTCGTATCGAGCCGTTCAACCTCAATGTCCATTTGGTGCGCCCGCATACGGGCCAGCTCATCACCGCCGCCCATATCCAGGAGTTGCTTCAGGGCTCCGAAATCATCCGACGCCACAAAGAGCATGTGCAGGATCCTTACTCTTTCCGCTGCATCCCGCAGGTGCATGGCGCCACGAAGGACTCCATCCAACATGTGCGTGATGTGGTTGAGACCGAAATCAACTCCGTGACAGACAACCCCACTGTGTTCCCCGATGAAGATATCGTGGTGTCAGCCGGCAACTTCCATGGCCAACCGTTAGCTTTGGTGCTCGACTTCCTTTCCATCGCCATGGCCGAGTTGGGCAACATCTCCGAGCGCCGCATCTACCAATTGATTTCAGGAAAACGCGAGCTGCCCTCCTTCTTGGTCAAGAACCCCGGCCTCAACTCCGGCTTCATGATCCCGCAGTACGCCGCCGCCTCCATCGTGAATCAGAACAAAGCGTTCACCATGCCCTGCTCCACCGACTCCATCGAATCTTCGCAAGGTCAGGAGGACCACGTCAGCATGGGTGCCAATGCCGCCACGAAGTGCTACATGGTGGTCAACAATGTGGAGAAAATCCTCGGCATCGAGTTGTTCAATGCCGCCCAGGCTCTCGAGTTCCGCAGACCGCTCAAATCCTCTCCTTTCATTGAGGAATTTGTCAAGGCTTACCGCACCTTCGTGCCTTTTGTGGAGAATGACACCTACATGCACGAATTGATCCAACAATCCATCGATTTCGTCAACGGCGTGCGTGTCGAATAGATGCTTTAACTTATTTTAAGATGAAAAAGTGGTGGGCCTTTTTCTTTTGCGCTGTCATGGCCGTAAGTTGCGTGCATCGGGAGCACTATTCCGAAGTGCCGCACATCGAGTTTGTGCGCCTTGAGAAATTGGATGACGGTACAGGTCGCGACAACCAGGCCAATTTGGTCATCGCTTTCCAAGACGGAGACGGTGATATTGGGCTCAGCATTAGTGATACCACTGGTCCTTTTGCCCTGGATTCAGCCTACTATTACAACTTTTTCATCGATTTTATTGAAAAACAGCATGGCGAATGGGTGGTTGTTGACTTGCCCCAACCTCTTCATGCCCGCGTGCCATACCTTAGCGAGGATGTGCCCGAGAGCATAGAGGGTGAACTTACTGTTTTAACGTATATTAACAACTATTTTTCCCCATACGATACTGTCAAGTTGCGTTGCCGTCTTGTGGATCGCGCCTTGCATGAAAGCAACATCATTGAAACCCCTGAAATAATTGTAAAGAAATGATATTGAACGAACAAGCTAAAAAACTGATCCATTTGTCGTTGCAGGAGGATATCGGCGATGGCGACCACTCTTCCCTCTCCTGTATTCCCGCCGATGTGATGGGCGAGATGAAACTCCTCGTGAAGGAGGATGGCATCCTTTGCGGTGTTGATGTGGCCCGCGAGGTGATACGGCAGGTGGACGAGTCCATCCGGATGGAGTGCTTCATGCAGGATGGCACCCCTATTCACAAAGGCGACATTGTTTTTGTGTTGCATGGCCCCGCCGTCAGCATGCTCACGGCAGAGCGCAACGTGCTCAACTATATGCAGCGCATGAGTGGCATTGCCACGAGCACCCACGAGTATGTGGAGTTGGTGAAAGACACAAATGTCACCCTGCTCGACACGCGCAAGACTACGCCCAACATGCGTGTTTTCGAAAAATATGCCGTTGAAGTAGGGGGCGCTTCCAATCACCGGTTTGGTTTGTATGACATGATGATGCTGAAAGACAATCACATCGATTTTGCCGGAGGCATTGAGAAAGCCATTGATGCAGCCAATGAGTATCAACGTCGCAAAGGGTTGAATCTCAAGATCGAGATTGAAACCCGAAGCCTCGATGATGTGCGCCGTGTGCTTGCTCATGGCGGTGTGCATCGCATCATGTTCGACAACTTCTCCCCGGAGCTGATTGTAGAAGGCGTGAAGCTCGTGAACCATCGTTTTGAGACGGAGGCCTCCGGCGGCATTGTCAAGGAGACCCTTCGCGAGTACGCTCTCACGGGTGTGGACTTCATCTCCGTGGGCGCTTTCACCCATCATATCAGCAGCTTGGATTTGAGTCTCAAATTTTCCAAGTAATTGGTTTTGAATCATAAATGTTTTTACGACTCGAAAAAATACAGCAAAAGCTACGGGCCTGGGGCAGCAATCTTGAACAAGTCCCGGTTCTCGGCAAGGTGATCCAAAAGTCACGCAAGTGGACCTTGCCGGGATTTCAGCACATGCCGCTGTATGATGTGATGGGTTTTTTTGCGCAATCGTTCGACAAAGGGGTGATATTCCAGCGCGCCGCTGCCCTGACCTACCGGGTTTTTGTGGCCTTGGTGCCGATGATTATCGCACTGTTTTCCGCCATCGCCTTCTTTGGTGAGGATGTCCAGCAAGGTCTCTTGACCTTGCTGCAGTCTATCATACCGAATTATGCTTGGCCGGCTGTGGATGAAGTGATCACAGGTGTCGTGACGGTACAGAACGGCACACTTTCCACGTTGATGCTCTTTTTCGGCATCTATTTTGCCATTCTGTGTTGTAATGGACTGTTGGCCGCATTCAACACCTCCTATTATAATGAACAAAAACGCGGTATTATCAATCAGTTGTCACTCAGTTTTTTGCTGATGCTTATTGCATTCTTCACAATACTTTTGGTCGTGGGTTTGCTCATTTTTTCCTCGGTGTTGCTCAATTTCATCCATGAAAAAATAGGCGTGCTCAATCGTGGATATTTCTTCTTGGTGCATGGCGTCAAGTGGGTGCTGGTGTTCGCCGCCCTCTATTTCTTTGTCAGCGTCCTGTACTATTTGGCACCCGTAAATAAGGACAATTATCGTTTCTTTTCCATTGGATCGTCCGTTTGTACTATTCTTATGGTGTTGATTTTATGGGTGTTAAATTTCTATTTTTCTCATTTTTCAAACTATAATCTCATTTATGGATCTCTCGGCGCCTTGTTTGCCATTCTGCTTTGGCTGAACTGGAGTTCATTGGCCTTGCTTTTGGGTTATGACCTCAATGTGAGCATTGCGAAGGCAAAACTGGAGGGTGTGGAAAGAGTGTAATGCAAATAACAATAATATTATATATACAATTTTTATTACATATCATTATGGAAGATTTAATATCCATTCTAGTATTGATTATTCTCGGTTTGGTGCCCACGATCATCAAGGCGGTCAAGGAGAAGGGGAAGGTGGTGACACCACCGCCGGTGGAGGAGTACGAATTTGAGGAGACCGCGTATGAAACGACTGCGAAAAAGGATGTTTCAAAAATGCGGCAAACGGTGCCAAATTCGCCAAATGATTCCGATTATTTCACGTATGAGACGATTGAACCCGAGGATGGTTCTTTTGTGGAGAATGAAATGTCAACGACTGAAAAGTTTTCGCAAATCACTGATAGTGAGATGGAAAAAGCGCCTCAACTCAATTTTGACGAGGAAGAATTATACAAGGGAGTCATCTACTCGGAAATTCTCAAAAGAAAATATAATTAACTCACAATCAAGGTTTTGTTTTTACTCTTACAATTTGTTTGTAAATTAGGAAAAAACACGGTGGCAAACAAACGATATTTTTTATATTTTAGCACCCTTAAAAATTTGCATAATTCTAATGTTTAATATAAATTCATGGCTATGATTAAAAAGTTACTCTTAACACTCGGAGTGATCATTCTTTTCACTGGCATTGCATTTTCGCAGAACTCCTTGGTTAGAGGAAAGGTCGTCGATCAAGCGAACGAACCGCTTCCCTACACGAGGGTGTCGCTCCTTTCCGGAGACAAGACTGTGAACATGGCATATACCGATGATAAAGGTGAGTATCAGCTTTTTAGTGTTGAAGCAGGTACTTACAACATTGTGGCAGAGCCGCAGATGAACTGTAAGAACTCCCAACGCAAAAATGATGTCCAGGTCTCCGCTGGACTGACGGTCTTTGTCGATTTCAACATCAACTGTACCAGTGAAATCAAGGAGGTCGTGGTGACATGGGAACCCCCTGTCTTCACTCAGGACAACACGAGTTCCACCACGCGTATCAGTGGTGAAAACTTGAAGACCACGCCTGGTCGTTCCGTGACCAGCGCTTTGGCGAACCTTGAAGGTGTGACCGGCTTGGACGGTGCCATCAGTTCCGTTCGTGGTAACCGTGCCGACGGTCAGCAAACCATCGTTGATGGTGTCCGTGTTCGTGGTAGCGGTGGTGTCTCCATGGCATCCATCGAAGAGGCCCAGCTCATCCAGGGCGGTATTCCCGCCGAGTATGGTGACGGTACTTCTTTCACGGTCATCACGACAAAATCCGCCCCGAAAGAATTCCACGGCTCCGTTGAGCTGAGAGGTTCCATTGATGGTTACAACAACTTCTTGGGTGCATTCACCCTTTCCGGTCCTCTTGTGAAAGGCAAGAAGAAAAATGATCCCACACGCGTCGGCTTCCTGTTCAGCGGTGAGGTTTCTTATGACCACGACGCATCCCCTGCCCGCGGAGGTACCTGGGAAGCCAACCAAGATGTGATTGACGCTCTTATAGCCCAACCGCTTCGTTACAGCAACGAAGAGTATGGCGCTTACTATCAAGAAGGTTGTTACCTTACCAGCGAGTCCTTCCACAAACGCCGCGTCAGAAAGAACGCCGGTTCTTGGGACTACCTCGGACAACTCAAGTTCGACTTCACCATGGGCAAGAAACACAACATGCGTCTCTCCCTCGGCGGATCCTATGAATATGTGAAACAAAGATCCTGGAGCACAACCTACGCTCTGTTCAATGTGGACAACAATCCCGTCGTGAAACAAGGTACCATGCGTTTGAACGCCCGTTTGAACCACCGTGTCTTCACCGACACCACAGGTAAGGCCACCTTGAAGAATGTCATGTATGACATCAACGCCAACTATACCCGCGTGAACGGTATGTCATACGCGCCTCAGTTCAAGGACCGCTTCTTTGAATATGGCTATATTGGCAAATTCAACACGACTAAGGTCAGAAGTTACGAAAGAGTTGACGAAGTGCACATTCCGAATCCGTATGACACTCTGACCGATTGGGTACTTTACAACGCCAATGTCTTCCAAGGTTGGTATGATTCCGTTGTGACGTTCGCCATCAACCCGAACTACAATGTGAACCCCATTCTTGCCCAATACAACCTGAATCTGTTGGAGAAGTTCCCCATTGAGGATTTGTACAACTATTATGGCACCTCCGTCCCGTATGACCTGAACACCTACATGACTTTCGGTGGTCTGCGCAACGGTGACACTCCTGACCCCATCTATTCCATGTATAACGCTCCCGGATCGGTCTATGGCAGCTTCAGCAAGTCTCAGACGGAACAGATTGGTTTGAAGGCCAGCATCTCCATGAACTTGAGCAACCACGAACTGAAGTTCGGTTATGACTTCGAGAAACTGACCTACCGTGGCTATGGCTTGGCACCTATCACACTTTGGACTTTGATGCGTAACCAAGTCAATTCCCATATCGGCGAGTTGGATATGAGCAACCCGATTGTGACCGACGATGGCGAAATCTTTACGATTGACTATAACCGTTTGGTCAGCCTTGACGACCAGACCGTGTTCGACAGAAATCTTCGTAACAAGTTAGGACTCAATCCTGACGGTGACGATTGGATTGACTTGGACAGCTATGATCCCAACACTTTTGACATCGGCATGTTTACCGCAGAAGACCTCTTGTTGGGTACCTCTTCCGGCTCAAGCTCCTTGGTCAGCTACTATGGCTATGACTACACCGGTGCCAAGATCCGCACAAAAACCACTATCGAAGACTTCTTCAATGCTACCGATGCCAATGGTCGCAGAACCTACAACATCGGTGCCTACGAACCTGTTTACATGGCATTCTATCTGCAGGACAAGTTCTCCATCAGCACCATGTTGTTCAACATCGGTTTGCGTGTTGACCGTTTCGACGCTAACCAGCAAGTGTTGAAGGATCCGTATCTGTTCCGTGAGGCTTATACGGTTGGCGACCTGCGTTCAATGAACCCCGAAATACAGTTTGTGGGTAATGCAGAGGACGATTGGGTGGTCTATTATTCCGGCATGGACACTTATATGAGCGATGCCGACATCAGAGGCGGTGAATTCAACACCTCTTCCATCGTGGGTTATCGTTATGGCGACACTTGGTACAACTCTTCCGGTAACGAAGTCGCCGACCCTGAGTCCGCCCTCTCCCTCTATGTCAACGGCCCGATTTTGAAAAACCCGATTTATAACGAAAACAATGAGTTGATCACTGGTATCACGAAGGTGGAATCCGGAGCTTTCAAGGATTATAAGGCACAATGGTCTGTCATGCCTCGTATCTCCTTCTCCTTCCCGGTGAGCGACAACTCTTTGTTCTACGCGCACTATAACATCATCACCTCCCGTCCTACCAACCTGCAAATTTCCCCGGTGGACTACCTCTTCATTTCCAAGAGAAACAGTGCCAACGACATTGTCAACAACCCGAACATGAAACCGCAACAGTCCATCGACTATGAAATCGGTTTCCGTCAGAAGATTGGTGCCAAGTCCGCTATCAGTATCAGTGCTTACTATTCTGAGAAACGTAACCAAATCCAGGCTTATCGTTTCTCCGGTGCATATCCGAACACCTATTATTCTTACCAGAACATTGACTTCGGTACCGTTCAAGGTTTCACCTTCTCCTACAGAATGAACAGAACCAGAAACCTGACCATGTCTGCCAACTACACCCTGCAATACGCCAAGGGTACGGGTTCCGGTACAACATCCCAGTTGAGCATCTTGGCCGCCGGTCAGCCGAACTTGAGAACTCTGACCAACCTCTCCTTCGACCAAAGACACAGAATCGGTGTCAACTTGGACTATCGTTTGGGAAGCGGTGCTGATTACAAGGGACCGAAGAAAGAAAAAATCGTTGTGGCTGAAGATGGCACAAAGACCACGAAGACCATTGAATGGTTTGCCAACACAGGTGTCTCCCTCCTCTTCTCTGCTGCTTCTGGTATGCCTTACACCCGTTCCAGCACTCCGTTCTCCACGATTGTTGGCGGTACTTCCTCCCAGTTGGCTGGTTCCATCAACGGTTCCAATACCCCGTGGCAATTCCAATGCGACCTTCGTATTGACAGAACTTTCATTTTCAACATGAACAAGAATGCCAAGGACAAAGACGGTCGTCCGAAATCCGCGAAACCCGGCTACGTCACCGTTTATGTTGATATCCAGAATCTCTTCAACTTCAAGAACGTGATTTCCGTTTATGACTACACGGGCAATCCCGACGACGATGGTTACCTTTCCGCTGCCGAGTATCAACAGGCCATCAACTCCCAAGTGTATGTGCCTTCTTACATCGACTACTATCTCATGAGAGTGCAGAATCCCTACAACTACAGCCGTCCTATTCGCGCAAGTTTGGGTGTTCAGTTCAGTTTTTAATCGTTTGATATAAAATAGAAAGAAATATGAAAAACAGTATCAAAATTTTCTGCTTAACACTCCTTGCCACATGCTTCTTTGCAGGCTCTGTGCAGGCTGAAAAAGTCAAGGGAGTGGTTCGTAAATCTTCCCCCAAAGCTGAATCGGCCACATGTCTTCCGGCAGCCAGCTCCAACGAGCTGACCGTGAACAATGTTCGTGCATACATTGAGACTGGTGGTACGATGTGGTTCAAGGAAATTGCTGAATACGAGGTTCCCAAGGGATCCAAAAAGACTTCCATGTTCAGCGCCGGTCTTTGGATTGGTGGTCTTGACGTCAATGGTCAATTGAAATTGGCCGCCGTGCGGTTCAGACAAGTCGGTGACGACTATTGGACGGGCCCCCTGAAAATCACGGGTGCCAGTACGACACAATCCATGTGTATCAAGTTCGACAAGCTCTTCAAAATCACCCGTTCCGAGGTTGACAGACATATCTCCGGTTATAACACTTCCGGATATGTGATGCCAGCCAGCATCGCCAATTGGCCTGCCCATGGAGACGAGGGTTACTCCTACTTCCTCGCTCCCTTCAAGGATGTCAATGGCAACAGCGTCTATGATCCTGAAAACGGTGATTACCCGTACTATGACATCAACAACGACCTCTGTCCTTGGACGGAGGACAACATTGCCCTCGCTGCCGCCCACGCCCTCCCGAGAACTCCTGAGGATCTGATGTACTACGGCACCGACTGGCATAACTCCAACGGTATGATCTACGCTGACCATGTGCTGAAAGGCGATGAGACCCTCTTCTGGATCTTCAACGACAACGCCGGCCCTCACACAGAGTCAGGTGGTGATCCTATCGGACTTGAGATTCGCGGCCAGGCATTCGGCTTCGCCACGAACGACGAGCTCAACAACATGACGTTCTACTCCTACGAGATTATCAACCGTTCCACTTACCGTTTGACAAACACCTACTTCTCCCAATGGGTTGACCCCGATTTGGGATATGCCAAGGATGACTATGTGGGTTGCGATGTGTCTCGTGGTCTTGGTTATTGCTACAACGGTTCCAATGTTGACGGTACCGGCCAAATCGAGGCTTACGGTGACCAGCCGCCTGCCGTCGGTGTTGACTTCTTCCAGGGTCCGTATATGGATGCCGATGGAAGAGACAATCCGAAATTCTATGCTGACAGCGCCTCTATCCCCGGCTATTGCGACCGTTTCCTCAAAAGCTCTTATGCTGCTGATCAAATGGCTATCAACGGTGTCAACTTCGGCGACCAGATTGTGGATAATGAACGTTTCGGTATGAGAAGATTCGTCTATCACAATAATGACAACTCTGTGGTGGGTGACCCGAGAGACGCTTACGAGTATTATAACATGCTTCAAGGTATCTGGAAAGATAACACCAAGATGAAATACGGCGGTAACGCCCATGTGTCCAATGGTGGTAATGGTCCAGACTGCGACTTCATGTTCCCCGGCCTTTCCGATGTGTGTAATTGGGGTACCAATGGTGTTGATCCTAATCTGGCGCAATATGGTTCCGATGGTTGGACTGAAGCCAACGTGGGCAACGCTCCTATGGACCGTCGTTTCATGCAGTCCGCTGGCCCGTTCACCCTGCAACCGGGTTCTGTCAACTACATCACGGTGGGTATTCCTTGGGCACGTGCCTCTCAAGGTGGTGCTCAAGCCTCTGTCGAGTTGCTGAAACTTGCCGATGACAAGTGCCAATCCCTCTTCGAGAACTGCTTCAAGACCCTCGATGGCCCTGATGCTCCCGATATCACCATTCGTGAACTCGAAAACGAGTTGATTCTGTACATCAGCAATGAGGACAAGAACAGCAACAACTATCACGAGACCTACGAAGAACTGGATCCCCAGATCACCAGAACGCTTTCGAAAACGACTCTCGTGAGCACGCACGACACAGTTTACACCTATCACGCCGACGGTACTCCCGACACGATTGTGACGGAGACCATCGTCCCTGTGACCACTCACGACACGCTCTCGACAGAACAACGTAAATATCATTTCGAAGGTTATCAGATCTATCAATTGGCCAACGCTTCCGTCAGTGTCACCGACTTGAACGATGCCAGCAAGGCTATCTTGATTGGTCAGTGCGATGTCGAGAATGAAGCTGGACAACTCATCAACTGGGTCTATAACGAAGCCCTTGCTTCCTCTGTGGCCACTGAAATGGTGAACGGAACCAACAGTGGTATTTTCCACTCTTTCAGTGTGAAAGAAGACAAATTTGCCACCGGTACCAACAAGAGACTGGTCAACCACAAGCAATACTACTTCCTTGTTTTGGCATACGGTTACAACTGTTACAAGGAGTTCAAGCTTGAAGACGGCTATCTTGACGGTCAAATTTCACCGTATCTCGCCGGCCGTCGTAACATCAAGGTCTATACGGGCACTCCTCATAAGTCTGTGGAGAACTTGCAACAGGCCGTGTACGGTGACCAACCGATGATCACACGTATTGAAGGCCAGGGTAATGGCGGATTTTTCCTTGACATGACGGACGAAAGTCGCGACATGATTCTTGCCAACAATGTATATAACAATATTCAATACAAGAACAACTATGGTCCTCTGAACATCATGGTGGTTGACCCGTTGCAGGTGAAGCCCTATGATTACTACATCAAGTTCCTGCCCAACAGCTTGGATAATGATGTGAACGACAGCACCGAATGGCAACTCATCATTTCCGATGAGGTGACTGACGATGAGCTGGCAGAGCTGGGCCTTGAACGTGTCACGACCGCCAACATGCCTATCAGCATGACCAACGAGCAACTCTTCCTCGACCTTGGTATTTCCGTTTCGTTGAAAAATGCTCAGTTCAAGATCCACCAAAAAGACTTGAACGACTATGTGGCCGCATCTGCTCGTGGCTACAGCTACTCTAACCTCCACATGTACGGTCAGGTTGACTTTGTGGGTTCCTCCATTGACTTTGGCGGTGGCTCGGCATGGCTTTCGGGTGTCTCCGACATCGAAGGTGACTTCCCGGCCAACTGGATTCACTCCGGCCAATACTCCACTGGTAAATGGTACGACTGGGCTTACCATGGACATCCCGAAGGTCAGGATGGTGCTGAAGACGAATATGGCAAGTGGCGTACCGAGGACATGTGCATGATTGTCGGTGAAGGTGTGTTGAACAGTGACGAGACAAGCCGTGCGTTCAAAGATCCTAACCAACAATTTGAAAGTGTGATTGGCGGCACGTGGTCTCCATACGTGCTCTCCTCTCCTTACGACGGCGGTCCGCAAGCCAAGTATCTTGTTCCTGATGACAAGTTGTTCTTGGAGCCTGATGGATCTCCTACTCCTGGTGCACAACCTTCTCCTTCCTATTTCAGCTTCTCTGACTTCACTTCCGTGCCGAGACGTGCCGGTTATAACCAAACGATGACCAATCTCTACTCCATTGATGTGGTTTTGACTCCCGACAGAAGCAAGTGGACACGCGCCATTGTCTTGGAGGCCGGTAATGCCACCCAGGACGAAGACTACTTGGTGCCCCAAGAGTTCCACGGTGCTGTCTATCATAACGTCAGACATGAGCCGAAGAAATGTCCGTCTGTTGACAAGGACGGCAATCCTGAGACAAATCCCGTCGCCGGTCAGGAGACTGGTTTCGGTTGGTTCCCGGGCTATGCTATCAATGTGGAGACCGGTGAGCGTCTGAACATCATGTTCGCCGAGAATTCCCTTGACACGTTCAACAATGGTAACGACATGATCTTCAACCCGACGGATGTATATGCCTTCTACCGTAACTTGGAGACGGGAGAATATATGTATGATGAAGAGACGGGTGAGCCTTATGCCATGAGTGAAAGTGTGTTCAACAGTTACCGTGAAGCTTACGGTGTCTTGTTCGGCGAACCGCTGAACGGTGGACGTCACTACATCTATGTTTGCGGCAGCTCCGGCAACACTTGCTCCATGCCGTATCACTCCTCTTCACGTCATCGTAACTACAATGACGGTGGCACGGTGTGGCAGAACAACGGTGGCACCATCGAAAACACTAACCTTCCTTTCTACGAGTGCGGTCCGTATGACGAGTGTGCATGGCTGAACGCCAAGTTCAAATCCTTCATCGGTATCATGACCATGGGCGACAACAACAGAATGCGTCAGAAAATGCAACTGTTCAACAACGTGATGTGGACCAGCATCCCGATGCCGGCCGTGAACCGCGAAAAAGATTGGTTGTCCAGTGACGCCACCATAAAGATTCGTGTTTCCCGTCCGTATTTGAGATACTCATCCCGTTGGTACGACGATCCTTCCGAGGCTCCGTACACTTCGTTGAACGATGGATACCCGATGTACGAATTCACGACAAAGAACCTTGCACCCAAGAGAGCTACCGAAGCAGAGGAGATTCAAACACTGTTGGACGAAATCAACATTGTCCCGAATCCTTACTATGGCTTCTCTCAATATGAAAACACCGCTTTGGAGAACTATGTGCGCATTGTGAATCTCCCGGCCAAGTGTACCATTTCTATCTTCACCGTCAATGGAACTCTGATCAGAACCATTACAAAGGGTGATGCCGCTACCTCATACGTCCAGTGGGATCTGAAGAACCACGCCAATATTCCTATTTCCGGTGGTGTTTACATCATCCATGTGAAAGCGGATGGCATTGGTGAAAGAACCCTCAAATTCTTCTGTGCTATGCGTCCGACCGACCTGAATGGTTTCTAAAATTATTAATATCGCTAAAAACTAAGAAGTATGAAAAACATATATAAGTCATTAATAATTTGCACATTAGTTGCCTTGTTGTCGGTCTGTGCTACCAACACAGCATGGGCTGGTAACCGTGACCGTTCCGGTCAGGCTGGCGCTTCCCATCTTCTGATTGATCCATGGGCGCGCACCAACGGAATGGCGAATGCCGGAGTTGCCGAGGTCAGAGGCCTTGAATCTGTCTTTTCCAACGTGGCAGGTTTGACCTACATCACGAAGACCCAATTTGCCTTCAACCGTACCCAATATTTGGTGGGCTCCAATTGTGGCATCAACATCAATGCCCTGGCTTTTGCCCAGCACCTTGGTAAAGAGAGAGATTTCGGTACCATTGCCATCTCTTTCTCCACGATGGGCTTCGGCCAAATTCCTGTGACCACCGTATCACAACCTGAAGGCGGCCTTGGTACGTTCAGCCCCTCTTTGTCCGTTATCGGTATTCACTACGCCAAGTCATTCAACAACTTTATCAAAGGTGGTATCTCCCTGAAGATCATCAATGAAAGCATTGCCGACTTGCACGCAACCGGATTTGCACTCGATGCAGGTATCCAATATATCACGGGTGCGTTTGAGCAATTCAAGATTGGTGTCACTTTGAAAAACATCGGTCTGCCGATGTCCTATAAGGGCGATGGACTCACCAATAGAGGTGTGATTTCCAATACAAACGTGGAACAATCCCTCAATGTTCGTTCCGCCGAGTTCGAGATGCCCTCCTTGTTGGTGATAGGCGTTTCCTATGACTTCCTTTGGTTTGGTGGCCAATATGCTTCCATGTCCAAGGATGAGAGAAAAGCGGAAGGCCTGACCCGTGAGGATGCCATGCACAGACTCACACTGTGTGGTGCCTTCACTGCCAACTCCTATTCTCGTGACATTTTCTCCGTCGGTATTGAGTACGGCTTCATGCAGTATTTCATGGTGCGTGCAGGCTATGGCCTGGAGAACGTCGGCAAGAAAACATCTACAGAAATAAATGAAAACGGTCAAGAGGAAGTGGTCAAGCGTCTCTTGTGGAACTCAGACTCTTTCTTCTCTGGACCTTCTGTGGGTGCCACCGCTGTCATCCCTTTGAAGAAGGGTAACACGGGTTCAAGAATCTATATTGACTATGCTTATCGTTTCACGAGCAAGTGGAGAGGTAACCATGTCATGGGAATCAAGTTCACGTTGTAAGATCTATTGACCTTTTTAAGTTATAATAGAAGAGACTTTCACGAGTCTCTTCTATTTTGTATAATAAAAACACAGTTATGGAAGAAGTAAAATATTATTCTCAAGAGGGTTTGGATGCACTGAAGAAAGAACTCAGCCTGCTTGAGTCGGTAGAGAGACCTAAAATATCGCAGGCTATTGCGGAGGCGCGCGACAAGGGCGACTTGTCGGAGAACGCCGAATATGATGCCGCCAAGGAAGCCCAGGGCTTGCTGGAGATGAAAATCGCCAACTTGCGCAATCTCATTGCCACCGCCCGTGTTCTTGACGAGTCCAAAATCGATGTTTCCAAGGTCCTGATCTATTCCATCGTCAAGATTAAAAATGTCAAGAATGGAATGACAATGACCTATACTATCGTGCCGGAGTCGGAATCAGACTTCAAGGCTGGAAAAATCTCTGTTTCAAGTCCTATCGCCAAGGCCCTCATCGGTAATTCCAAAGGTGATGTGGTGACTGTGCAGGCCCCTGTCGGCACCATGGAATTTGAAATCCTTGACATTTCACGTTAATTCAAACAATCATGGAAGACACTATTTTTACAAAAATCATCAAAGGCGAGATTCCTTGCTACAAAATTGCCGAAAACGAGGACTTTTTTGCTTTCTTGGACATCTCACCTATCGCCCAGGGGCATACGCTTGTGGTGACAAAGTTGCAAAACGACTATATTTTTGACCTGCCTGACGAGTTGTTGGGCAGGATGATGGTCTTCGCCAAGAAGGTCGCCTCTGGCATCAAGAAAGCATTTCCGTGCAATCGCGTGGGCGTGGCGGTCATCGGTATCGATGTGCCGCACAACCATATTCACCTTGTCCCCATCAACGGGGTCGGTGACCTCAACTTCAAGGCCGAGCGTGTGAAGCTTACCGAAGAGGAGTTCAAAGCGACTGCCGCAGCCATATCGGCTGCTATCGAATGGTAAATTAAAAATCCCATTGTTATGAATACTAAAGAATTAGAAAACATTGCCGCACAGGTGCGCCGCGACATCATTCGGATGGTGCATGGTGCCAAGTCGGGCCATCCCGGTGGTTCGTTGGGTTGTGCCGACTTCATGACGGCCCTCTATTTCCAAATCATGGAGATAGACCCGGCCCATTTCACGAAAGAAGGAGTTGGCGAAGACATGTTCTTCCTTTCCAATGGACACATCTCCCCGGTGCTCTACAGTGTCATGGCCCGCAGGGGATATTTTCCCGTCGAGGAACTGGGAACCTTCCGCAAGCTGCACACGCGCCTGCAAGGCCATCCCACGCCCGTAGAGGGGCTTCCTGGCATTCGTGTGGCCTCCGGTTCGCTCGGACAAGGCGTTTCCGTTGCCCTCGGTGCCGCCTTGGCCAAGAAAGCCAACAAAGACCCGCATCTCGTTTTCGCCCTCACAGGTGACGGCGAGCTGCAGGAAGGACAGATCTGGGAAGCCTTCATGTTCGGTGGCGCCAAGAAGGTGGACAACCTGATTGTGACCATCGACCACAATGGCAAGCAGATTGACGGCCCCACGGATGTCGTCATGTCCCTCGGCAAGCTGCGCGCCAAGCTTGAGGCTTTTGGATGGATGGTGTTCGAAATGGACGGCAACGACATGAAAAAGTGCGTGCAGACACTCACGTTGGCGAAGACCATTTCCTGCAAAGGAAAGCCGATCGCCATTGTCATGAAGACCGAGATGGGCAAGGGTGTGGATTTCATGATGGGAACCCACAAATGGCACGGTACGCCGCCCAACGATGAGCAGGCGGAAGCGGCATTAGCCCAACTTCCAGTCACACTCGGCGATTACTAATTGCATTTCGTCGTGAAAATCATCAACAGATATCTCTGTAAAAACTTTTTAGGGCCATTTGTACTTACATTCTTCGTGGCCCTTTTTGTTCTGTTGATGCAATTTTTGTGGAAATGGGTGGACGAGCTCGTGGGTAAGGGCCTGGAGCTGACAGTTCTGTTGAAACTGCTTTTCTATGCTTCCATCACACTGACCTCCATGGCTTTTCCGCTGGCTGTGTTGTTGGCATCTTTGATGACCTTTGGCAACATGGGCGAACGTTATGAGATTGTGGCGCTCAAATCCGCCGGTGTGTCTGTGCAGAAGATGATGGCCCCGTTAGCCATCCTCTCCTTGGTCATTGCCGCCGTCGCCTTTGAGTTTTCCAACGAGGTTATCCCCAAAGCCACGGTTAAACTTCGGATGTTGCTGTTTGACATCCAAGAACAGAAGCCGGCCCTCAACATCGAGGAGGGTGTTTTCTATACTGGTTTTGACAACTATGCCATTCGCGTGGGCAAAAAGATGCCCGACGGGGAGACGGTGAAAGATGTGATGATCTACGACCATTCCCGCCGGATGGGCAACACCTCCGTCACATACGCGAAACGTGGCACCATGCGCGTCACGCCCGATAAACACTACCTGGTGTTCACCCTCTATGACGGTTCTTTTTGGGACGAAAACCAGTTTGCACGCGGTGGCAACGGCGGGCGTTATCCGCTGACCCGAGCCACGTTCGACAAGCAATACAAGCGTTTTGACATGTCCTCTTTCTCGCTGGGCGAAACCGACGAGAATTTTTATGAGGGACACTCCACCGCTTTGTCGATAAAAGAACTGAATGAAAGAATCGACACGCTGAAGAAAGAGTTGACCCACTTGGCGCATGGTGCTTCCGACGTTTTTTTCGGTAATTTGTACTATTTCAACATCTTCATCAAAAACGACTCCACCCGTTTTGACACAATGACACGCGCCCAAAAGTGTGATTTTTCAGAAATATCGGAAGACCAGGCATTTAGAATCTTTTCTTATGCGAACAACGCGTCTCGTTCATTCATCTATTCTGTTCGTTTTTCTTATCAGGACATGGAATTCCGGAACCGTTATCTGTGGAGTTTCCAGATTGAGTTTTTCCGGAAATTCACCCTGTCGCTGGCTTGTGTGCTGTTTTTCTTTATCGGAGCCCCGTTGGGGTCCATCATCCGGAAGGGAGGCATCGGCATCCCCTTGGTTGTGACCGTGGTCTTTTTCACGCTCTATTTCGCACTCTCCATCACGGGCGAGAAAATTGCCAAAAGCAGTGTATGGCCCGTCTGGTTCGGGATGGGCCTCTCCTCATTCATTCTATTGCCTATATGTATTTTCCTCACCCGCCATGCCACCACAGACTCGGCAGTACTGTCGCCGGATACGTATGCCAAGATTGTGGAAAACATTAAAAAGTTCAAGTTATTTGGTAGAAAAAAAAGACATGAAGATACTACAACTTTGTCATAAACCTCCCTTGCCGCAAGTTGACGGCGGATGCATTGCCATGCACAACATCACCCAGGGACTGCTCAACAGCGGCCAGGAGGTGCGAGTGTTGGCTGTGACGACACCCAAACATCCTGTCAAGCTGGATGCTTTCCCCGAAGAATACCTGCAAAAAACGCATTTTGAGTCGGTGTTCATTGACACCACTCCGAAAATCGGCACCGCAATAGGTAGCTTGCTGCGTCGTCAGGCTTATCAGATCAGCAGGTTCTACAGCAAGGAGATGGCGGATAAACTGATTCGCATCCTCACTTCGGAATCGTTCGACATCGTTCATGTGGAATCCATCTACATGACGCCTTATATTCCCGTGGTCCGCAAGCATTCAAATGCCAAAATCGTTTTGCGAATGCACAATATAGAGCATCTGATCTGGGAACGATTGGCTTCTAACGAGCGTAATCCGTTCCGTAAGTGGATATATAAGACGAATTGCAACCAGCTTCGCCGCGTGGAGGAGCATATTTTGGAATCCGTGGACGGCTATATGGCCATTTCCGATCCTGATTTCAACTATTTTTTCAAAACAACGCCCAATGTCCGGGGCACCGTGGTGCCTTTTGGCATTGACATGAGGAACTACGAGGTGGAAGATGATTATATTCCCTCGGAGAAGCCCTCGCTCTTTCACATTGGCAGCATGAACTGGTCGCCCAATGTGGAGGGCATGGAGTGGTTCTTGGACGAGGTTTGGCCTGGCATCCATGAACAGCATCCAGAGCTGACCTTCACGCTTGCGGGCCGAAGCATTCCGGCGAGCATTCTCCAGCGCCACGACCCCAATGTCACCATTGCCGGGGCTGTGCCGTCAGCCAACGAATTCATGCTTGACCACGACATTATGGTCGTGCCGCTGCTCTCCGGCAGCGGCATTCGCATCAAAATTGTGGAGGCCATGGCTTTGGGCCGTGTGGTGGTCACCACCAGTGTGGGGGCTGAAGGACTGTCTGTCGAAAACGGAAAACACCTCTTCATAGCCGATACACCGGAGGAATTTCTCGCGGTCATCGACAAATGTATTGCCACCCCTGATATTTGCACCATCATCGGCGAAAATGCCCGTGATATAATCTCTGTCAAACATAACAACAGCATTATTACCGGGAAAATGCTTGATTTTTATCAGCAAACTCTCAATTCTTAGTCATGCGATATCTTGATTCCATACATACACCCGAGGATTTGCGAAAATTGCCGGTTGAGAAGTTGCCGCAATTGTGCGATGAGTTGCGCCAGTTCATCATAGAGCAGACGGCCCGTCATCCGGGGCATCTTGGCTCCAGCCTGGGCGTGGTGGAACTCACGGTGGCCATTCACTATGTGTTCAACACACCCGATGATCGTCTGGTATGGGACGTGGGGCATCAGGCCTACGGGCATAAGATTTTGACGGGGCGCAAGGAGGCGTTTGCCACAAATCGTTGTTACGAAGGAATCAGCGGCTTTCCGCGCCGCGAGGAGAGCGAATACGATGCTTTTGGTACCGGACACTCCTCCACCTCCATTTCCGCCGTGTTGGGCATGGCAATGGCCTCCAAAATGGAGGGTGACAAAAAACGCAACCATATCGCGGTCATCGGCGATGGCGCCATCGGCGGCGGCATGGCTTTCGAGGCTATGAACCAGGCCTCCTACCGCGATGTCAACATGCTCGTTATCCTCAACGACAACAAAATTTCCATTGACCAAAGCACGGGTGCCATGAGCAAATATCTGCTCTCTATCACCACCTCGCCGGTCTATAACCGTTTTAAAAACCGCCTTTGGAATCTGTTTACCTTCAAGACCCAGCGGTCCAACAAGATTACCAATTTTTTCAGCAAGATGGGCAATGGGTTGAAAGGCTATCTGCTGGGTGGCAGCAACTTGTTCCAAAGTCTTGGTTACCGCTATTTCGGTCCGGCGGACGGGCATGATGTCGTTTCGCTGGTCAAGACCCTGCGTGGTCTCAAAAAGTTGCCGGGGCTGAAACTTTTCCATGTGCTTACTGTCAAGGGCAAAGGTTTGGACATGGCCGAGCAGCATCAAACCACCTATCATGCGCCCGGCAAATTCAATCCAGACACCGGGCAGATCATAGAACCCCATACAGAAGGCATGCCTCCAAAATATCAGGATGTTTTCGGGCATACCATACTTGAAATCGCCCGTCAAGATGAAAAAGTGGTGGGTATCACGCCCGCCATGGCCACGGGTTGCTCTCTGACCATCATGGACGAAGTGTTCCCCGAGCGCGTTTTTGACGTGGGCATTGCCGAGCAGCATGCCGTCACTTTTTCCGCCGGCTTGGCTGCCGAAGGTTATATCCCGTTCTGCAACATTTACTCTTCATTTCTGCAGCGTGGCTATGACCAGGTGATTCACGATGTGGCATTGCAGCAACTGCCTGTCATTTTCTGCATCGACCGTGCGGGGTTGGTGGGGGAGGATGGTGCCACCCATCAGGGGGCTTACGATCTGGCATTTTTGCGTGCCGTCCCCGATCTTATCATTGCCTCCCCGCTCAACGAGCATGAATTGCGCAACATGATGGTGACAGCTTACCATAATGCCAAGCAAGGAGGGTTGCCCTTTGTGGTCCGATACCCCCGTGGTCGCGGCGTTTTGGTGGATTGGCACAACGAGCCGCAGGACATTGCCATCGGGAAAGGGCGGCTGCTCCGCGAAGGCGAGCGTCTGCTGGTATTGTCGCTCGGTCCGTTAGGCAACAACGTCTCTGCCGCGCTCGATATCCTGCAGCATGACAATATCCGCCCGGCACATGTGGACCTTCGTTTTCTCAAGCCGCTTGACGAGGAGTTGTTACGCGACTTGGCCGCACAATATCCTGCATGGCTTACTGTGGAGGATGGCACTGAAAAGGGCGGGCTTTTTTCCGCGGTCGCTGAGTTTTTGGAAAACAACAAATTGAAGAACACGCTTTCCCACATTGCCATTCCCGATCGTTTCATAGCGCATGGGGACATTCCCAGCATTTATCATGAAGTGGGTTTCGGGGTGGACGATATGGTGAGAAGAGTCCGGGAGATCAGTTAAACGAACTATTTCATCAAGAACGGGAACTTGTCGAAGTTCTTGAGGGCGATAGCCGTACCGCGGGCGACGGCCTTGAGGGGGTCTTCGGCCACATGGACCTTCAGTGTCGTTTTGCGGGAAATACGCTTGTCAAGTCCGCGCAGGAGGGAGCCGCCGCCGGCCAGGTAGATGCCGGTTTTGTAAATATCGGCAGACAGTTCGGGCGGGGTTTTCTCCAGGGCGTTGTTGACGGCCGTTTCGATGAGGGCGATGGAGCCGTCGAGGGCTTGTGCGATCTCGCGGTGGCTGACCTTGACGGCCACAGGGATTCCGTGGACGAGGTCGCGGCCATACACTTCATAGTCGGCAGGAGGATTTTCGATATCTTCAAGTGCGGAGCCCACGTTGATTTTGATTTGCTCGGCTGTAGCCACGCCGATGGCAATATTGTGGGTTTTGCGCATATAATTGATAATGTCATTGTTGAAACGGTCGCCAGCCACCTTGACGGAGGTGCTGGTGGTGATGCCGCCGAGGGCTATGACGGCAATCTCGCTTGTGCCGCCACCGATGTCGATGACCATGTTGCCGTTGGCATCCAGCACGTCGATGCCGATGCCGATGGCAGCGGCCATAGGCTCATGGATCATGCGGACCTCCTTGGCCCCGGCCTGCTCGGCAGAGTCGCGCACGGCACGCTCCTCCACCTCCGTGATGCCGGAGGGGATACAAATCACCATCTTGAGGGCGGGAGGGAAGAAATATCCCTTGGAACCCGTCATCTTGATGAACTCGCGCAACATCATCTCTGTGCCTTGGAAGTCGGCAATGACGCCATCACGCAGGGGACGTGTGGTGATGATGCCCGGCGGCGTACGCCCTTCCATCATCAATGCCTTTTTGCCTACGGCCTTCACAGACTTGGTCTTTGTGTCTATGGCGATGATAGACGGCTCATCTACAACAACTTGGTTGTTGTGCAAAATCACGGTGTTCGCCGTGCCCAAGTCTATGGCTATCTCCTTTGTGAAAAACGAAAATAATCCCATATCTATAAAATTAAGTTTGCAAAAGTACAAAATAATCATTTCTTATACGATATTATTTTTCGTTTGGTTACACTTTTTTTGTACTTTTGCCGAAAATATTTTTATGAGACACTTTATCGTAACATTGGTCCTGATAATCAGTTGTGTACACTGTATGGCGCAAAACTCTGTGCATTACAGCGTGGAGCCTGCCATTGCCAACATCCAGGATGATTATGTGCGCACATGGAGGCGTCTGGGCGAGATGAACGGCTATCGCATTCAAATCGCGGCGGTTACGGGCACCAATTCGAAAAGTACGGCTGAAAGCGAGCGTTATCTTTTTCAAAGCCGATACCCGGATATTCCCGCCTACATCTCTTATATGGAGCCCTATTTCAGAATCAGGGTGGGCAATTTCGCCTCCCGGCTCGATGCCTACTTCGCCCTGCAGGAGATCATCTCCCTGTATCCGAATGCCTATATTATTCCGGATAAGATTACATATTCAAATTAGTGATTAGTGAAGAGTGATCAGTGAACAGTGATCAGGGATTATTTCCAACAGCCATCAGCTATTCGCTTTAACTATAAATTCTTAACTCTATTTGAGCAGCCCCGTTAGGGGCTAGAGTTCGGTAGAAATGGGACGGTGCGCGGGAAAATCGCGGCGCGGGAGAGGGTTGAGACGAGGGTGTTCGTTGCTCGCCGCGAAGCGGGTTTGGGGTTCGACGAGCTTGCGTGAGGGATTGAAGCGGGAATGATTTTGGCGGGAATGCGTTCCCTGCGAGACGGAGGTTCCGTTTGACGCTTCGTGTCTCGCGGAATGATGGTGGGTTCTATGCCAAAATCATTAGAGCGGAAAGCCCGACGGCGCGACGGCATTTGATTGCGTGCGCAATTACGGATGCATTTCCGTGCCGCCGCGCCGGCACGCCCAAATAAAAAAAAGAAGCAAAAGCCCTGATTTGTACCATCAAGTGTATAAGGAACTATCTTTTTCCAAAAAAAGCAACCATCGTGTCGGATAATTCATTATTTTTGCTTCGCGAAAATGGGCTGCACTCGGCATAATTCAAGCAAGCTTGACTCTGCTCTCGTTTGCACCATTTTTGCGGTCGTGAAACTAAACTAACAGATATGAAAATCATAGACGGAAAGGCTTGTGCACAACAGATCAAAGAAGAAATCACCCGAGAGGTGGGATCCATCAAGGCGCGAGGCTTGCGTGTCCCGCGGTTGGACATCATACTGGTGGGAGATCGCCCCGACAGTCTCTCATACGTTCGCAGCAAGGCCAATACTTGCCGCTCGCTCGGCATGGATTGCCAGACGTACTTGTTGCCGGTTGACACGCCTGAAGCAGACCTATACGGCCTTGTGGATCGGCTCAACCACGACAGTGACGTTGATGCGATTCTGATACAGTTGCCCTTGCCGGATCACTACGACAGTGCGCGCATCCTTGATTCCATCGACTATCGCAAGGATGCCGACGGTCTTCATTTGATGAATGTAGGGTTGCTTCACCTTGGCGAGCCTTATGTGATGCCGTGTACCCCCAAGGGTATCCTCACGCTGCTTTCCACCAACGGCATTGAGGTGGCCGGCCGTCATGCCGTTGTCGTTGGACGCAGCCAGCTGGTGGGCGAGCCCACCGCGCAGTTGCTCATCCGCAAAAACGCCACCGTCACCCTTTGCCACTCCCATACCCGCAATTTGCCGGAGCTCACCCGTCTCGGCGACATTGTCATCACTGCCGCCGGCCATCCGGGTTTATTGCAGCCGGAAGACCTCAAAGAGGGTGCTGTGCTCATTGATGTGGCCATCAACCGCACGGAAGAGGGCCTTGTGGGGGATGTTTACAGTCCCGCCACACGCGATGCCTTGGAAAAACGCCTCAGCGCGGCCACGCCCGTGCCCGGCGGTGTCGGCCCCATGACCATCGCCATGCTCATGAACAATGTGCTGGATATGTACAAACACAAAAACGGGTAAACCGCGCGATTATTTCGAGTAATATTCAATCACCTCCACCAGCACTTTGTGGCAGACGGGGCAGAAGTCGTCGTACCGGATCTGGTGCATGGTGCAGTGCAGTGCGGGGCGATACACGCCCTTGGCCACATAGCCGCCGCCCTCATAGACACCCAACCGATTGAAATCGGGGTCGTTCTCCTGCACTTCGGGGGTGGGCACGGGGGTGTCGTCGGACAGCATGGATTTCCACTTGGCGTCGAAGTTCACCAGGGTGGTCACATTCGGCTCCACGGGTTCCACTCCTTCGGGGTAGAAGTCCTGCACGGAGACATCGGAAGTGTAGTATTCGTCGGCTAATCCGCCAATGAGATGGCCCATTTCGTGTACGATGACATAGTCGGGGTAGTCGCCGTGGTTATAGACGGTGCAGTAGAAGTTATAGATGCCGCCGCCGCCATATTTCTCGCTGTTGCAGATGATGACAATGGCGTCGTAGGGCGCGTCGTCGGCCACGTCCTGCATGTGCCAGACCCCGAGGCACATCAGGTAGCGGTCGAGGTCGAGCGCGTTGTAGGCGCAGTTCAGCAGCGTGTTCACATGGAAGTTGTTCTGCGGCTGTGA
Organism: uncultured Bacteroidales bacterium; assembly: GCA_947167635.1. Taxonomy (GTDB): domain Bacteria; phylum Bacteroidota; class Bacteroidia; order Bacteroidales; family WCHB1-69; genus F23-D06. Next base: position 29,118 of record CAMVIT010000001.1, read on the forward strand.
GATGCCCGACTGCTCGGAGTAGCCTTCGATGGCGCGGATGTTCACCTTGTCGGCCATGTCTTTGTATGGCGAGCAGTTCATCACGTATGAGGCGAAGCGCTTCATGTCGTGTTTCAGCACTTTCTTGTCTTTTTTGGAATAGCCGTCGGGAATGAAGAGGATGTCAATGGCCTTGTCGGGCGTGTTGCCCTTGTGGAGCGTCATCACCTTGTAGTCTTTTTTCATCGGCTGGGTGGGGGTGGTGCGCGGGTTGTAGTAGCCGTCGTATAGCACTTCCGAGTTGCGTTTGCGGTCGTAGGAGGTGAACTTCAGCCGCACAGTGTTCTTGGGATAGGGAATGTTGACGCTCTCCTCCATTCTCGCCACCTCGGTCTTGGCGCGCTCGGTGGTCTTGTATTCCGTGAAGAGACAGGAGTAGCTGCGGCTGTAGATCAGCTTGTTGGTGAGGGAGTCGAAAACCTCGACGGCAATGTCGCCGTAGAAGTTGGGTTCGATGAGGAAGGAGCGGGTGCCGCTCCAGACGCCGCCGGCGGTATAGTGGTGGATTTCCATCGATTCAGACTGATGGTCACCGATATGGAGGTAATTCACCCGCAAGGTGCGGTCAATGAAGTAGTCATCGAAATGTTGGGCGAAAGCGGGAATGGTCAGAATCATGGCCAACAGGGTCAGAATCAGGAGGTTCTTTCTCATTGTATCTTTTTTTTCTTATGGATGGTTTTCTATTGTTTTTTTTACTACTTTTGCGGCCTCAAAAAAAGCCACTTTAGCTCAGTTGGTAGAGCGACGCATTCGTAATGCGTAGGTCGCGAGTTCAAGTCTCACAAGTGGCTCTCAAGGCGGTCAAATCAACCGCCTTTTTTTGTCGGTCGTGGATTTATAATCAGCGGCAAAGGTACAATTTTTTAGCTGAAATACCATCCTATAAAATTAAATTTGTTATCGTATCATTTTTGTGATTTGTGCAAATTGTGCAACCCCTAACGGGATTGTGGGGGGAGCGGGGATATTACCCTCATCTACAGATATGGAAGCCCTAACGGGCTTCTGCGGAACGGGCACCGAGGAAAAATCGATCCTCCTCTATGAAAGAAATGTCTTTTCCACCTCTTCCCACACTTCGTCAGGCAGTTTGGCACCGATATATTCTATCAGTCTTCCAGACAAAAACGACGCCAACTTGCCGGCCTGGGCGGGTGTGTAGCCATTCATCAGACCGTAGAGAATGCCGGAGGCGTAAATGTCGCCCGCGCCGGTGCTGTCCACCGCCTTGGCCGGGATGACGCCCACCTTGGTGATTTCGCCATCCTTTTTGATGAAAGAACCCTCCTTGCCCACCTTGACGATGGAAATCGGGCAGTATTCGGAAAGGATGTTGAGTGCATCAATGCCCTCCTTGCCGGTGAAGGCCTTGGCCTCCTCCTCGTTGGCGAAGATGATATCGACGTAGTCGGTCAGCAGCATCTTCACAAAGTCGTAGTTGGCTTCAATGATGTTGTAGCTGGCCATATCCATAGAAATCTGGAGTCCTTTTTCTTTGGCAATCTGACAGATGCGGAGGATGAGGTCATGGTTGAAGATGAGGTAGCCCTCCACATGCACGCAGTCGTAGCCATCGAACACGGCGGGGTCGATCTCGTCGGGTGTCATGGTGGCGGCGGCGCCAAGATAGGTGGCAAAGGTGCGCTCGGCATCGTCAGTGATGAAGGTGGTGGCGATGCCCGTGTCGATGTCGGAGTCGATGAGGTGCGGGGTAACTCCGAAGCGGCGCATGTCCTCGCGGAAGAAGTCGCCCATCTTGTCGTGGCCCACCTTGCCGATGTATCCGGTAGGCGCGCCCAAACGGGCAAGACCGTGGATGGTGTTGGAGGTGGAGCCGCCAGTGGCACACACCTGCGGCATCTGCTCAATGTTCTTGTGCAGCTCGCGCTTTCGCTCTGCGTCAATCATCACCATGCCGCCCTTGTCCAAACCCAAATCAGCCAGAACTTTGTCCTCGTCGATGTTGACTAACACGTCAACCAATGCATTGCCAATGCCTAATATCTTTTTCATATACTATTTGTTATCTTGAGAATCTTGTTGTTTTCGCTTTTTTTCCAAGATGGCGTAACTGATCCAGTATCCGAGTGTCACGGCCAGTGTCACGCCCATCATGATGGGAAATCGTTCCTTGAGGTCCGTCGCCAGAAAGGTGAACGGGATCAAGAAGGCGGCCAAGATGATGAAAAATCGCAGGACGGCTTTCATGTTTTATTGCAGTTTTGAAAGTTGTTCTTTGAGAATGCGGATTTTCTCTTCCGCATCGGACTGTTTTTTGCGCTCGATATCCACCACCTTCTGCGGGGCGTTGTTCACGAAACTCTCGTTGGAGAGTTTTTTCAGGACGCTCTGGAGGAACTTCTCGGCATATTCGAGGTCGGCTTTCAGCTTCTTGATCTCCTCTTCGGCATCCACAAGGCCTTCGAGGGGTACGGCGTACTTGACGTTCTTCTCGATGAAGGAGGTGCCCTCCGTCGGGGCGTCGGCTGCCATATAGGTGACGCTCTCCACGTTGGCGAGCTTCATGATGACGGCGTCGAGTTGGCTGGTGGAAACGGAACTGTCAGCGTGGACGTGCAGTTTGAGTGCGTTCTTGGGGGCGATATTCTTTTCGGAGCGGATGTGCCGAACCTGTTCCACAACGCTGCGCGTGCGGGCGAAGTCGTCGAGCAGCTTCTGGTTCATCTTGCCCTCGTGGCGCGGCATGGGCGTGAGCATCAGCGATTCTTCCTCGCCGCGCTCGCGGATGGCGTGCCACAGCTCTTCGGTGATGAACGGCACGAATGGATGCAGAATGCCCATCAGGATTTCATACAAATCGATGATTTGGTTGTAAGTTTTGCCATCGATGGGCTGGTGGAGCGGAGGTTTGACGATTTCAAGGAAGCAAGAGCAGAAGTCGTCCCACACCAACTTGTAAACCGACATCAGGGCTTCGGAGAGGCGGTAGCGCTTGAAATCCTCCTCCATGCCGGCGAGCACCTCCTGGATGCGTTCATGCATCCATTCGATGGCGACCGCGCTATGGGCGGGCTGCTGGCCCTGCTCGTCCACCTGCCATCCTTTGACGAGGCGGAAGGCGTTCCACATCTTGTTGCTGAAGTTGCGTCCTTGCTCGCAAAGGGCTTCGTCGAAGAGGAGGTCGTTGCCAGCCGGGGAGCTGAGCAACATGCCGAAACGCACTCCGTCGGCGCCATATTTTTCCATGAGCATGATGGGGTCAGGGGAGTTACCGAGCGACTTGGACATCTTGCGGTGGAGCTTGTCGCGCACGGTGCCCGTGAAATAGACGTCCTTGAACGGAATGGCGCCGCGCCACTCCAGTCCGGCCATAATCATGCGGGCGACCCAGAAGAAGATGATGTCGGGTGCCGTGATCAGGGCGGAAGTGGGATAATAGTAGTTGATGTCGGGGTTGTCGGGTTTGCGGATGCCGTCGAACACAGAGAGCGGCCACAGCCAAGAGGAGAACCAGGTGTCCATCACATCCTCGTCCTGCTTGAGGTCCTCTTTTGTGAGGTTGAGGTCGGGGAACTTGGCGTGGGCGAGCTGCAGGGCCTCGTCGAGGTCGTGTGCCACGACAAATTCGTGGTTGGGCAGGTAATATGCCGGGATGCGGTGGCCCCACCAGAGTTGGCGGCTGATGCACCAGTCCTTGACATTCTCCATCCAGTGGGCGTAGGTGTTTTTGAACTTGTCGGGGTAGAACTTGATGTCGCCGTTCATGACCGCGTCGAGTGCGGGCTTGGCCAGTTCGCCCATCTTGCAGAACCATTGCATGGAGAGCTTCGGTTCGATAACCTCGTTGGTGCGCTCGGAATAGCCGACTTTGTTGACGTAATCTTCGATTTTGACAAGGTTGCCGGACTCTTCGAGCATAGGGATGATGGCCTTGCGTGCGGCGAAACGGTCCATGCCGACAAGGAACAGGGCGCTCTCGTTGAGAGTACCGTTGTCGTTGAAGATATTGATAGTCTCCAGATGATGCTTGATGCCGAGGTTGTAGTCGTTGATGTCGTGCGCGGGAGTGATTTTGAGGGCGCCGGTGCCGAATTCTCGTTCCACATACTCGTCGTAGATGAGGGGGATGGAGCGGTTGACAAGGGGCACGATGGCGCGTTTGCCCTTGTACTTGGCGTAGCGCTCGTCGTCGGGGTGCATACAGATGGCCGTGTCGCCGAGGATGGTCTCAGGGCGCGTGGTGGCGATGGTGATAAACTCGCCCGGCTCGCCCTCGATGGCGTAACGCACATAATAGAGCTTGGAATGCAGTTCCTTGTAGATCACCTCCTCGTCGGAGACGGCGGTGAGGGCCTTGGGGTCCCAGTTGACCATGCGCACGCCGCGATAGATCTTGCCTTTGCGGTAGAGGTCGATGAAAATGTCGATGACCGCTTCGGAGAGGTCGGGGTCCATGGTGAACTTGGTGCGTTCCCAGTCGCAGGAGGCGCCGAGTTTGCGCAGTTGCTGGAGGATGATGCCGCCGTGTTTCTCTTTCCACTGCCAGGCATATTCGAGGAATTGCTCGCGGGTCAGGGATTTCTTGTCGATGCCCTGTTCTTTCAGGAAGTTGACCACCTTGGCCTCGGTGGCGATGGAGGCATGGTCGGTGCCGGGCACCCAGACGGCGTTGAAGCCGAGTTTGCGGGCGCGGCGCACGAGCACGTCCTGGATGGTGTTGTTGAGCATGTGGCCCATGTGGAGCACGCCTGTCACGTTGGGGGGCGGGATCACGATAGAGTAGGCGGGACGCTCGTCCGGCTCGGAATGAAACATTCGATGGTCGGTCCAATATTTGTACCATTTGTCTTCCACGACGGTGGGATCGTACTTGGTTGCTAATTCCATGGGTAGTTGTGATTATAGGTTTTGATATTCGATGTTTATGCGTGTAAAATCTTGTAGATCATCTCGATGAGCAGATCTCCCTCTTCGCTGTTGGTATCGACGCCCTTGGACTTGACGTCGTACTCCCGGAGCACGGCGATGATGTGGGTGAGCTGCGGAATGGTGTAGCTCATGGCATTCCGTGCGTTTTTCTCCATGATACTGGGGGGCAGATTGCCGAAGATCTGTTTTTGGGTCTCTTTGTCCTTGGCAGGCGACAACTGGTAGCGCAACATCTTGTGAAAGAAATTGAAAAGGGTAGTGATGGTTTTGATGTTCGGATTTTCCTTGAGATGTTGTGTGAAGTTGATCGCAATCTTGTAGGTCCGTTGGGTGTTGCGACTCACGATGGCATCTTCCAGTTCAAAGATGTTGTACTCCTTGCTTTGAACCACATACTGTTGGATGACATCCTCCGTGATGGTTCCACCCGGAGGGAGCACCGCCTTGAGTTTTTGCAGCTCGGTGTAGATGCGCGAAAGGTCGTTGCCGATAAAATCGGCCAGTTTGGATGCGGAATAGGGGTCGATGTTGAATTTCTCCCGGGCGACACGTTTCTGAATCCAGTCGGCCAACTGATAGTCCTTGACCCCGACGGAGTCGAAGACGACTCCCGACTTCTCGTAGGGTTTGTACTGGTTGGCTTTCAGCTTTCCGTATTTGTAGCAGATGACGAGGATGGTGGTGGGGGAGGGATTCTGCACATAAGGCAGCAACTTGTCGATGTCCTTGAGGTCTTTGGCTTCCTTGACGATGACAACGCGTGTGGGGCTGCCGAACGGGAATTGCTTGGCATTCGCGATGACATCTGCGGCGGTGGTGTCCTTGCCGTAGAGCACGGTTTGGTTGAAATCGCGATCCTGCTCGTCTATGATATGGTTTTCAAAGAACACGCAGATGCGGTCAATGTAGAAAGGTTCTTCGCCCATGAGGAGGTAAACAGGGGCGAACTTCTTGTTTGACAAATCTTTGATCAGTTCTTCGTATGAGATCATAGGGTCATCCTGATTAGGGCGCAAAGATACTAAATAAAAAGAAAACCGCCCCTGGGCAGGAGCGGTAATCTTAAATCAAACATTATGAACAAAAAAATCACTCGTGTCCACTCTTATTCCTGGGCAGGAACAACAGACACAAATGATTTGTCTTTATAGGTTTTCCTGAAGTTGACGATGCCATCGCAGAGTGCATAGAGGGTATGGTCTTTGCCCATACCGACGTTCATTCCGGGATTGTGCACGGTACCTCTTTGGCGAACGATGATGTTGCCTGCCTTGGCGAACTGTCCACCGAAGATCTTCAGACCTAATCTTTTGCTATGTGATTCACGGCCGTTCTGAGAACTACCGACACCTTTTTTGTGTGCCATATCTTCTTTTTGTTTTTATTCGTTAATTAATACTTCGACTTACAAGGAAATCCCATCAATCTTGATGGCGGTCAGACACTGACGGTGGCCATTGAGTTTCTGGTATCCTTTTCTTCTTTTTTTCTTGAAAACAAGAACTTTGTCACCCTTGAGGTGTTTGAGGACGGTAGCGGTCACGGCAGCACCGTTTACGGTCGGGGTGCCCACTTTTACATCACCGTCGTTGTCAACTAACAAAACGCGATCAAAGCTGACCTGCGCTCCTTCTTCAGCCTGAAGGCGTTGAACATAGACTCTGCGGTCTTTTTCAATCTTGAATTGTTGCCCGGCTATCTCTACGATTGCGTACATTGTGAATATTGTTTTTTTGTTATTATTTTTTGAGGCGGCAAAAATACAAAATTTCTGATATATTCATTTTTTTTCTGCAATTTTTTTTCAACATTTACGTTTATGTATCGATTTTACTCAAAAACACCTATCAAAATGAAAATCAAAAGAACATTTAGAACATTAGCAATCAGTGTGTTAGCTATCGTTTGCACGGTCGGATGCACCCATGCGCAATCCGGCCATGGAAGCACGTCCAAGTATGTGGATTTGACAGAGGCGGCAGAGCGTTCGGTCAATTCCGTGGTGTATATTAAGACAGAATTCACGCAAAAGACGCCGGAATGGGATGATTTTTTCGGGGGCACGATATGGGAGCATTTCTTCGGGATGGCGCCGAGTGCCTATCCTGTGCAGGCGGCCGGTTCCGGGGTCATCGTCTCCTCTGACGGCTACATCATCACCAACAACCACGTGGTGGCCGATGCTGTGAAGACTACCATCACATTGAACGACAAGCGCGAATATAACGGCACGATCATCGGCACGGACCCCAGCGCCGATTTGGCCCTCATCAAAATCGATGCCAAAAATCTTCCATACGTGGAATTTGCCAACTCCGACTCTGTGAAGCTTGGCGAGTGGGTGTTGGCTGTGGGCAACCCTATGAACCTCACCTCTACGGTCACCGCCGGCATCATCAGTGCCAAGGCGCGCCAATTGGAACTTGGCAGCAAAGGCGCCACGGAGGAGAGCTACCTGCAGACCGATGCCGCTGTCAATTCAGGCAACTCTGGCGGTGCGCTGGTCAACGCCTCCGGGAAGCTTGTCGGCATCAACACCGCCATCGCCTCCGGCAACGGATACTATACAGGCTACTCCTTTGCCATTCCTTCCAACATTGTCAAGAAAATCTATTTCGACTTCAAGGAATACGGCAAGGTGCAAAAAGCATACCTTGGTGTCTCCATCATGGAGCTGAATGCCTCCTTGGCTGAGGAATATGGCCTTGAAGATGTGCGCGGTGTCTATGTGGCTGACGTTGACGAAAACGGCGCCGCCGCCAAGAACGATTTTCAGGAAGGTGATGTCATCATCAGCATCGACGAGCATCCCGTCAACAGCCTGGCTGAGGTACGCGGCGTGCTCAAGACCAAATCGCCCGGCGACAAAGTCAAGGTGAGCATTATACGAAATAAAGAAAAATATAACAAGAATGTAACTTTATTAAACAATAAAGGTACAACCGATTTGTTGCGCAAGGATAATGATTAATAACGACTAACAAATACGTTTTTTATTGATTGAAATATACAATATAATATAATGAGACAATTAAAGATTTCCAAGTCCATCACCAACCGTGACTCCGCTTCCTTGGATCGTTATTTGGCTGATATCGGCAAAGAGCAGATGATCAGTGCCGAGGAAGAGGTGGAATTGGCACGTAGAATCAAGGCTGGTGATGAAGAAGCCCTCAACAAGCTCACTACCACAAATTTGCGTTTTGTGGTCTCTGTTGCGAAACAGTACCAAAACCAGGGCATCAGCCTGCAGGACCTCATCAACGAGGGCAATGTCGGGCTCATAAAGGCCGCCAAGCGTTTCGATGAGACGCGCGGTTTCAAGTTCATCTCATACGCGGTATGGTGGATTCGCCAATCCATCCTGCAGGCCATCGCCGACCAGTCGCGCATTGTCCGTCTGCCTTTGAACCAGGTGGGCGTCATCAATAAAATCAAGAAGGAGACTGCCCGTTTGGAGCAGCAGCTCAAGCGTATTCCCACTACGGAAGAGATTGCCGAGGCCATCGACCTGCCCGTCTATAAGGTTTCGGAAATCATGAAGATGAACAACCATCCCCAATCCATTGATTCCCCCATCTCCCCGAACGAGGAGACCCGCTTTGTCGATATTTTCGTCCACGACAATGACGAAGATACGGACACCATTTTGATGCAGGAGTCTCTTGCCTCTGAAATCCATGATGTGCTCAGCACTCTGCCCGACAAGGAGCGTGAGGTGCTGATGCTCTTCTACGGCATCAATGCCTCGCATGAGCACACGCTGGACGAGATCGGGGACATCTTGGATCTTTCGCGCGAGCGCGTCCGTCAAATCAAGGAGCGTGCCTTGAAGCGCCTTCGTCAAAATAGCAAGAACAAGAATCTCAAAAGTTACCTGTAACCGCTACCACAAGCTCATGACATTCAAAGTTCGTGGCCTTTGCGCGCTTTTATGCTTCTGCGCCGCTCTGCTGCCGGCCTCCTGCCTGCATCGGGACGAGGTGCTCGCGCCGAGACCAGTGGGCTATTTCCGTATCGATCTGCCCGACCACGAGTACCAACAGAGCGACTCCACCCTGCCGTTCTCGTTCCAGCAATCCAAACATGCCGTGTCCGACATCCGTTGGCAAAAAGACGGGTCGTGCTGGATGGATCTCTCCTATCCTGAGCTCAACGCCACTTTCAAGTTCACATGGTTCCCTTTGGCAAACGCTGACAGTCTGCGCAATTTCATAATCCGCGAGGAAGGGATGATGAAATTCCACTATCAGAAAGCCGATGATGTGGAGTATTCCATGATCCGCGACCAAGAGGCCCCATTGTGGGGACAGATTTACGACATCAAGGGCAAGGAGGTGGCCACGCCGCTGCAATTCTGGATGACCGACAGCGCGCACCAATTCCTGCGCGCCACCTTGTATTTCAACTTCACGCCCAATAACGACTCGTTGCAGCCTGTCATCGAGTATTTGCGCGAAGACGCCATGCAGCTTGTCAACACCTTATCTTGGAAAAAATGAAACGCTCGTTCCTGCTTCTCTCGCTGACCATGCTCTTTTGGGCCTCATCCGCTCAAGACACCCTGCGCATGATGCAGTACAACCTTATGTACTATACGGAAAATTCGGGGGTGTCGGACTGCAATGCCGCCACCAACAACCTCAATCAGAAGGATGCGAATCTCAGGACTATATTCCATTATGTCGCCCCTGATGTGTTTTGTGTCAATGAAATAGGCAGTTCGGTGGCCTATGCCGACCGTATCTTGACGAATGTCATCAACGTGGACGGCATCGATTACTACCGCCACGGGCCGCTCACCAACTACTCGGGCGGCTATATCGCCAACATGATTTTCTATGATTCCCGGAAGCTGACGTTGCACAGCCATACATACGTCACGACTTCGTATCGCGACATCACGGGGTACAAGATGTATTATAACTCGCCGGACTTGGCTTCAGGCGACACGGTGTTCATGACCTTTTGGATTGCCCATCTGAAGGCGGGCAGCTCCGAAGATAACGCCAATGCCCGTTTTGTGCAGACGCAACGGCTTATGAACCGCATCTCCGCCTCCGGCAATCCGGACAATTATGTGCTCTCGGGAGATTTCAATGTGTACGGTTCAGACGAGCTTTGCTATCAGGAGCTGGTCAACTACTCCAACAGCCTCTATCGTTTCTACGACCCGATTGACCGCGCCGGACACTGGAACAACAACGGGCAGTTTTCCGACATTCACACCCAGTCCACCCATACCCAGTCCGACGGTTGTTTCTCCACGGGTGGTTTGGATGACCGTTTCGACATCATCCTTGTGTCGCCGTATGTCTATTATGGCAGTGCCGGCGTTCGCGTGCTGCCGGAGACCTACCATGCCTTGGGGCAGGATGGGCGGCGCTTCAACGGGACCATCCTGTCGCCCGCCAACGAACTCATCCCGAACAACGTGGCCCAGGCACTCTACAACCAGTCCGACCATCTGCCGGTCATCACCGACTTCGCCATTGACGCCACCGTGGGGGTGGCCGACCGCGCGACGGACTTTCAGTTCCGGGTGGTCAACCCCATCCGCGAACGGTTAGACATCTATTTCCATGGTGTGCAATCAGACCTCTATACATTCGAAATATTCTCTGTCGATGGCAGGTCGTTGGCCCGTTTCCAAGAGCGTTTGGCTGACGGAGGACAACGCTTGAGTTGGCCTTTTCCCTATAAACAGGGTGTTTATCTTTTACAAATATCTGATTCAAAACAACAACATCAAATTTACAAATTGGTAAAATAAGACACTTTTATTAGGGAAAAAAGTTTATCTTTGCCGCACAATTTTAACCTTAAACCTATAAAAATGGCAACACCAATTATCAACCGCTATTCTGATGAAGAATTAGAGGAGTTCAGAGTTCTTATCGAAAACAAGATCGCTGACGCGAAAAAAGCAATGGAAGTCTATCAGGAAGCCTATAGTGGCGTTGGCAACGACACCACGGACACAGCTCCCACGTTCAAGAACATGGAAGAGGGCAACCAGGTGCTTTCCAAAGAAGAAAACAGCCGGCTGGCAGGCCGTCTGGACAAATACATCGCAAACCTCGAGGCAGCCTTGGTGCGCATCGAGAACAAAACATACGGCGTGGACCGCATGACGGGCAAACTCATTCCCAAGGAACGTCTCAGAATCGTTCCCCATGCTACCCTCGACGTGGATTCAAAGATCAGAGAAAAACAGAAATAGTTTGAACAAACAGAGAAAATACAATGTAATTGCGTGTATCGTAATTGCAGGCATTATCCTTTTGGATCAGTTGCTCAAGGTGTGGGTGAAGACCCACATGGCCTTGGGGGAGAATATACCTTTGTTAGGACATTGGTTCAATCTCTATTTTGTTGAAAACGAGGGCATGGCCTTCGGCATCAGCTTGGGTCAGAATTTCGGCAAGTTGATGCTCTCCTTGTTGCGCATCGTCCTGGTTGTCTTGATGTGCTGGTACACGCACCGGCTCATCAAGCGGGAACGGATGGACGGGCTTACGCTCGCCGTGTTCTGTCTCGTCATTGCCGGAGCCCTCGGCAACATCATCGACTCCCTGTTCTACGGCCTTGCTTTTAGCGAAAGCGGCCTGATGGTTGTAGCCACGCTCTTCCCCGAAGGTGGCGGCTACGCCCCGTTTTTCTATGGCAGGGTGGTCGATATGTTCTATCTCAAACTCTTCCCGCTCCCCGACTGGTTCCCGGTTTGGGGCGGCAGCTACTTCTTCCCCGCTATCTTCAACATCGCCGATGCCTGCATCACCGTGGGCATCTTCCTCATGATTGTTTTCAACAAACGGATCTTCCGTCAGTTAGAACCCGAAAAGAAAGAATCCGAAGAGATCGCCCCCGAAGGCGAGCCTCTTGCATGATGTATTGCAAATTTTTCATTATCAATTAAATAAAAACCACTATGAAATTCTTATCCAATCTTAAAAAGAGCGCGATGTTGCTTGTCGCAACAGTTTTTTGCGCCACCACTTTCGCCATCAATCCGCCGGATGAGGGCATGTGGCTTCCCATGTTTATCAAGAATTACAACTACGCACAGATGCAGAAGCTGGGCTTGCGCCTCACTGCCGAGCAGTTGTATGACATCAACAACTCTTCCCTCAAGGATGCCATTGTCCAATTGGGTGACGGTTTCTGCACGGGTGAGATGGTCAGCCGCGACGGTCTGATGTTCACCAACCACCACTGCGGTTACTCTTCCGTGGTGGAACTCTCCAGTGTGGAGCATGACTACCTCGAGAACGGCTTCTTCGCCATGAGCCGCGAAGAGGAGTTGCCCGCCAACTTCCACGTCAACTTCTTGGAAAGAATGGAAGATGTGACCAGCATTGTGTTGGCCGAAGTGAAAGAGGATGCTACTGAGAGCGCCCGCGAAAAAGTCATTGAAGCTGCCATCAAGAAGCTCCAAAAGGAAAACTCCAACGACGGCCGCTACAAGGTGGTCGTGAAACCCTTCTATGAGGGCAACGAGTACTATATGTTCATTTACACCACGTATGAGGATGTGCGTTTGGTGTGTGCCCCGCCCAGTGCCATCGGCAAATTCGGCGGCGACACCGACAACTGGATGTGGCCCCGTCACACCGGCGACTTCACGGTGTTCCGCATCTACACTGCCCCTGACGGCTCCCCTGCCAAGTATGCCAAGGAGAACGTCCCGTTCCACCCCAAGCACTTCCTGCCCATCAGCATCAAGGGTTATCAACCCGGCGACTACACGATGATATGGGGCTATCCCGGTTCCACCCAGCGCTTCATGACCTCCTACGAGGTGCAGAACGCCATCAACGTGAACGATCCGGCCATCTATGAGCCCCTTGACATCATCCTGCCCGTCATCAACGACCATATGAACGCCGATGCCGCCGTGCGTCTCCAATATGCCGACGACTATGCCGGACTGGCCAATTATTGGAAAAACCAGCATGGCGAGGTGACCAGTTTGCAGAACCTCCGCGTGGTGGAGAAAAAACAGCAACAGGAGAAAGAGCTCACCCAATGGATCAATGCCAGCACCGAGCGTCAGAAAAAGTATGGCAATTGCCTTAACGACATCAAGAAAGCGGTGGAGGGCATCAATGGTGACGCTTACAAGGCCATGACCAATGCCAACCTTTGCCTCAGCTCCTCCGCAACCCTGCTCACCGGCTGGCGTACCCGTAATGCGCTGTCCCTCAAGAAGGGTGAAAAGGGTTTCACCCCTGAAAAAATCGAAACGCTGATGAAAACTTACGAGAAGAACTTGGGCAACAAGGACAAGGCCACCGAAATAGACATCATCATGGCCACCCTCAAGACCTGGGAACGCCTCCCGGTTGACAAGCGCCCCGACATCGACGGATTCCTCGCCAAGAATTTCAAGGGCAGCAAGGAAAACTTCAAGAACGCCCTTGCCAACTCTATTTTTATCTCCAAGGAGAATTTTGAAAAGTTTGTCAAAAAACCCAACAACAAGGTGCTTGAGAAAGACCCTGTTTACCAATATCTGCAGTCTCTGTTGTCCATGATCATGGTGAACCAACATGTGTATAGCGATGCCGAGAAGGTTGACCTGCCGCGTCGCACCTATCTGGCCGCCTTGAAGGAGATGAATGCCAATACGCCGATGTACCCTGATGCCAACAGCACTATGCGCACCACGTATGGCACAGTGTGCGACTACTATCCTGCCGACGGTGTCCACTACAACTATTTCACCACCACCAAGGGTATCCTCGAGAAAGAGATTCCCGGCGATCCTGAGTTCGATGTGCCTGCTAAGCTCAAAGACCTCATCCTGAAGAAAGATTTCGGCCAATATGCCGACAAGGATGGCACTCTGCATGTTTGCTTCCTCTCCAACAACGATATCACCGGCGGAAACTCCGGCAGCCCGATCATGAACGGCAACGGCGAGCTCATCGGCTTGGCTTTCGACGGCAACTGGGAAGCCCTCAGCAGCGACATTGTCTTCAACACCGAACTGCAGCGCTGCATCAACGTCGATTCCCGTTATGTGCTCTTCATCATCGACAAGTACGGTGGCCAAGGCTATCTGCTCAATGAGATGGATATCAGAAAATAACCGATAGAGCCTGCGCTCCACCTTGTTGTCTGAGACAATTTTTTTCTTATTTTTGCGCCTTTTAGAATAAAAAACGCAAAATGCAAGAAATTAGGAATATAGCAATCATTGCCCACGTTGATCATGGTAAAACCACCCTCGTGGACAGAATATTGTACCAAGCGCACCTCTTCCGCGACAACCAGCAGGTGCAAGATTTGGTGCTCGACAACAACGACCTTGAAAGAGAGAGAGGCATTACCATTCTCTCCAAGAATGTCTCCGTTCGTTACAAAGGCGTAAAGATTAATGTGATTGATACGCCGGGACATAGCGACTTTGGCGGCGAGGTGGAGCGTGTGCTCAATATGGCCGATGGCGTCCTCTTAGTGGTGGATGCCTTTGAAGGCCCTATGCCGCAGACCCGTTTTGTCACCCAAAAGGCCATCGAACTTGGCCTCAAGCCCATTGTGGTCATCAACAAGGTTGATAAGCCCAACTGCCAGCCCGACTTGGCACAGGAGGCTGTCTTCGAGCTGATGTTCAACCTTGGGGCTTCCGACGAGCAACTCGATTTTCCCACTGTCTATGGTTCCGCCAAGCAAGGCTGGATGGGTCCTGACTGGAACACACCCACCAACGATATCTCCTACCTGCTCGACACTATCGTGAAACACATCCCCGCTCCTCATCCGGAAGAGGGTAATTTGCAGATGATGATTTCCTCCCTCGACTTCTCCTCATACGTGGGGCGTATTGCCGTGGGACGTGTCAAGCGCGGTTCCATTTCGTGGGGCCAGAACGTCTCCCTTGTCAAACGCGACGGCACCGTGCAGCGCTCCAAGGTCAAGGAACTCTATGTGTTCGAAGGTTTGGGCAAAGAGAAAATCAAGACCCCTGTGGAAGCTGGCGAGATTTGTGCCGTGTTGGGTCTCGACGACTTCGAGATCGGCGACACTGTAGCCGACTTCGAGAATCCTGAACAACTGACACCCATCAAGGTCGATGAGCCGACCATGAGCATGTTGTTCACCATTAACAATTCCCCATTCTTTGGGAAGGAGGGAAAGTATGTGACCTCAAGACACTTGCGCGACCGCCTTTTTGCGGAATTGGAGAAAAACCTCGCTTTGCGCATTGAGGAGACTGACTCTCCGGACCGTCTTAACGTCTATGGTCGCGGCATTTTACACCTCTCCATCCTCATTGAGACCATGCGCCGCGAGGGTTATGAGCTTCAGGTCGGTCAGCCACAGGTCATCATCAAGGAGATTGACGGCCAGAAGTGTGAACCTATTGAACAATTGTTGGTGCTGGTGCCGGAGGAGATGTCCTCCCGCGTCATCGACTATGTGTCGCGCCGCAAGGGCGAACTGATATCAATGGACACGCTCAACGACCGGGTACACTTGAACTTCAACATCCCGTCGCGTGGCCTCATCGGGTTGACCAACCAGCTGTTGACGGCCACCGAAGGAGAAGCCATCATCTCCCATCGCTTCACAGGTTTTGAGCCGTGGAAGGGCGACATTCCCGGTCGCCATGCCGGTTCCCTTATCGCCATGGAGACGGGGCAGGCATACGCCTATTCCCTCAACAAGTTGCAGGACCGCGGTCGCTTCTTCATCGAACCCGGCGACCCCGTCTATGCAGGTCAGGTTATCGGCGAGCATATCCGTCAGGGCGATTTGGTCATCAACGTCTGCAAGTCGAAGAAACTCTCCAACATGCGTGCTGCCGGTTCCGATGAGAAACTGGTGCTGGCTCCGGCCATCAAGTATTCGTTGGAACAATACATGGAGTTCATCGCCAAGGACGAATATCTGGAGGTGACCCCGCTGTCGCTGCGTGTGCGCAAGATATTGTTGGATGAAATAGAACGCAAGCGTGCCGCACAACGCGCATCTGATACGCTATAAAACGATTTATGCAAAAGGAGGAGTTCTATCAGCATTTGTGTGAGGAATTGCGACAATACAGATCGCTATATCCTTATTATAAGTTGGTGGACGGGAGTGTTTCCCAGCAGCAGTATCGCAAGGCTTACTTTTTGCAAAGACTGGAATATATTGACAATCATATAGATATGTCAAAAAGTCCCATTATTTGGGATTGTGGATGCGGCTACGGATCCACCGGTCTCTATTTTGCCATGAACGGAGTGCCTTCGTATGGCACCACCATCGAGTTCTATGCCGATGAAATCGAGAAACGCAAGCATTTTTGGAAACAATTTGGTGATTCGAGCCTCTTTACCTACGAATATGCCAATGTTTTCGACCAAAACATTCCTGAGGAGAAATACGACTATATCATTTTGCAAGATACCCTGCATCATATTGAGCCTTTGGACGATGGATTGCGCATTTTTTACAAGGCTTTGAAAAAAGGTGGAAAATTGGTGTTGATTGAAGAAAATGGCGGTTGTTTGGTCAAGCGTGCGATGCTTTTTCTGCGGCGCGGCAACAAGCGAGTGATTTCTGTCTATGACGACGTGTTGAAGAAAAACGTGTTGATGGGTAATGAAAATGTCCGTACCGAGGCACAGTGGCGGGAGGCGTTTGCCCGCACCGGTTTTGTGTTGGAAGAGGATTCCGTCCAATATATCCGCAGATGCTATCCGTGGCGTTTCAATGCGCACAATATGCTACAAATTATTGATTTAGAACAATACAAGAGTAAAAACAAGAAACTGTGTCACTATGCCTTTTTCGGGCTGAACATGGTTTTTACCAAACAATAATCCAATGAACACGACCATTCATCTTGCCGACATGCAGTTTTATAGTCATCATGGCTGTTTCAAGGAGGAACGCATCATTGGGACACGATTTTCCGTTGACCTTTGGCTTACTTACAATGCATCGTGTGCCGCCGTTACCGACGATGTGAACGACTCGGTGAACTATGCGCTGGTCTATCAGACGGTGCAACGTGTGATGGACGAGCCATCGCACCTGTTGGAGCATGTGGCGCGCCGCATGATTGAGGCCGTGAAGAGCGACTTTCCTGCTGTTGAGAGCGTGAAAGCCAAGATTTGCAAACTCAATCCGCCGTTGGGTGGCCAGATGAGTCATGTGTCGGTGGAAATGGAGGGATAGCCATGAGCGAGCTCGTTTCCGAATTGCGGCAACAGCTGCGGGCGCGTTCGGTGCGCAAGTTAGTCGTTGTTGCGGATGCGACGGTGTCAGCGCTTTATCCGCACTATTGGGATGAGTTTTCTCCGGAATTTTCCACAATGCTCTTAGAAGTGCCTGCGGGCGAGGCTTCCAAGTCAATTGTGCAGGCTGGGCGACTGTGGCAGCAACTGTTGGACGCGCAATGCGATCGGCAAGTCTTCATCCTCAACTTCGGCGGCGGCATGATTTGCGACCTCGGCGGTTTTGTGGCAGCCACCTACAAGCGCGGTGTGCGCTTCGCCAACTGTCCCACCACCTTGTTGGCCATGATTGACGCGGCTGTCGGGGGCAAGAACGGCGTCAACATGCAGCATGTCAAAAACTGTATCGGCACATTCAGCCAGCCCGAGTTCGAAATGCCCTGCGATTTGTCGTTCTTGCTAACATTGCCGGAGGAGGAACTGCTCAGTGGCTTTGGCGAAATGATCAAATATGCCATCATGGATGCGCCATCCCTTTTCGGCGAGTTGGAGGCGATAGGGCATCTGACCCCGAAGGATATCCAACCCGGATGGATCGACACATGTGTTTCCATCAAACATGAGTATGTAAAAAGGGATCCGTACGACCGGCACGAGCGACATGTTCTCAACTTGGGGCACACTTGCGGACATGCTCTCGAAAGTCTGTTCGCCGAGGAGGGCAGGCCTGTTGCGCATGGCGAGGCCGTGGCGCTGGGTCTGTTCTACGAGAGTCGGTTGATGGCACAGATTGGGAATTGCCCGAAGGAGGTCGCAGACCGTATCGAGCGCTTGGTGCGTCGCCATTACCGTGTCCCCGCGTTTGCCGGGAATGAGGTGCGGCGGTTAGTGGACTTTATGCTACAGGACAAGAAGAACGAGCGGGGCCGCATCAATTTCGTCAAATTGTGCGGTATCGGGCAGGTTTCTCCCGATTGCAGTGTGGAACCGGATTTGTGCAACGGTATTTTCCGATGATGCGATTCAGATAACCGTGAAAATCCATCATTATGGTTGTCTGACGGGTCTTATTCGTAATAGTCGAATTTCAGGTGTTTCACCGTAATTCCCTTGTTGATGAGTTGTTTCAGGGAGTCGATGCCGATTTGGAGATGGCGCAGACTATAGTTGGCGCTCACCATTTTGTCGGACTTTTCCGTTTTGATGCCGTCGGGCAGCATCGGCTGGTCGGAGATGAGCAACAGGGCCCCCGTGGGGATGCGGTTGAAGAAGCCGACGGAGAAGAGGGTGGCCGTTTCCATGTCAACAGCTGTGGCGCGGATGCGGCGGAGGTAATCCTTGAACTCCTCGTCGTGCTCCCAAACGCGGCGGTTGGTGGTATAGACCGTGCCCGTCCAGTAGTCCAGGCCGTAGTCGCGGATGGTGGTGGAGATGGCCTTTTCCATGTTGAAGGCCGGCAGTGCGGGCACCTCTTCGGGGAAGTAGTCGCGCGAGGTTCCCTCGCCCCGGATGCCGGCGATGGGCAACAGAAGCTCGCCTAAGCCGATGTAGGATTTCAAGCTGCCGCACTTGCCGAGGAATAGCACGGCCTTGGGTTTCACCGCCGTGAGCAAGTCCATGATGGTCGCGGCATTGGCACTGCCCATCGTGAAGTTGATGATGGTGATTTCGTCTTTTGTGGCCGAACGCATCGGCTTGCCCTCACCGTGGACCTCCACGCCCATCAACTCTGCAAAATTATGTACATAATCTTCAAAATTGGTCAGCAGGATGTAGCGTCCGAACTCGTCCAACTGCATGCCTGTGTAGCGGGGCAGCCAATTTTGCACGATTTCCTCTTTGGTTTTCAACATAGCTTTGGATTTAAAAGTGTGCAAAGATACAAAAAATCATTTTCCTTTTCCCAAAACCTGCGTTTGTCAATTTTATTGGTGGTTATATACCTGATGGCACCAGACCTGCATGAGCAGGTCTCTAAGCAACGCATTTTTCTAACGCCTCCCTTTCGCGGCGCGGGAGAAGGTTGAGACGAGGTTGTGCGTTGCTCGCCGCGAAACGGGTGTGGGGTTCGACGAGCCTGCGTGAGGGATTGAAGCGGAAATGATTTTGGCGGGAATGCGTTTTCTGGCGAGACGGAGGTTCCGCTTGACGCTTCGCGTCTCTCGGAATGGTGGTGGTGTCTAAGCCAAAATCATTGCAGCGGAAAGCCCGACGGCGCGGCGGCATTTGATGGTGTGTGCAAATGTGACATAATTACCGTCGCCGCGCCGGCACGCCCAAATCAAAAAAAGGATGCAAAATCCCTGATTTGTGCCATCAGGTATATAATTCCCGTTTTATAATATGTAATCGTTTATTTCTTCCAAAAAGCGGATCACTTTGTCCGGATTCTTTTCATCAGTGGGCAAATTGAGCATCTGCGATGCTTTTTCAACGGCTATGGGGTATTTGTCGCCTTGCAGATTCCATTGCTCCCAGTGCTCGCAGACAGGGTGGATGGGGCTGCAAAACCATTCGCCAAGCGGTATGTGCTGTTTCTCGGCCATTTCCAACACTTTTTCCCTTTGGGACACCAATAGGGGAAATTTCAAAAAAGAGTGGTCGTCAAAAAGTGCGGGGTTTACAGCGGTTTTGCCGTGTTGCCGGAGGTAGTCGTTGTAAATACGGGCATTGTTTTTCCGAAGAGCCATGGCATTGCCAAGATGCTGCAGGTTTTGCAGCCCTTTTTTCATTTGTGTGGGCGACAGGGCTTTGAAATAGTGATCGGGCATGAGGGTGGAGATCAGTTCGGCACCGCCGGAAGAACCTTGGACGAGGTTGTGCCGGCTCAGCCACCGGTAAAGGCGTATCATCCACCAGTAACGTTTTTCGGTGAGTATTTTTTCACGCACGAAATAGAGCATGGATAAAGAGAGGGCGTCTTTTCGGGTGGCCGGTTCCATCTGGCTGTTGACGGCTGCAATTTTCGATGCCAGTTCCGGATTCTGCACCCAGGCGAATCCACCCACACCAGTGCTGAAAGGCTTGTTCCATTGGGTGGAATAAAAGGCTGCATCGCAGTAGCTGCCGTTCGGTTTGCCATGGTAGCTGCCACCAAACCCGTGGGTGCAGTCCTCTATGGTGTAGATCCGCCGGCTGTGTGCCAAAGCTTGTATCTGTTCCACGTTGGATGACAAACCGAACGTGTTTTGGCAAATGATCACCTTGGTCCGCTCCGTGATGGCTTGTTGCAGACACTGCAGGTCGGCATTGTAAGTGACGGGATCGATGTCAACATAAATGGGGGTCGCCCCCAAATATTTGATGGCGTTGGGTACCACCACGCAGGTGAAGGCAGGTATGACAACTTCATCGCCCTGATGCACATCCATAGCTTTCAAGATGGCATAGAGCGCGACCCTGCCCTTGTAATACAGGTGAATATGATCGGGCGAAGTGTGCAAATACGCCGCGATGGATGTTTTATACTGATGCTCTATGTCACGTTTCATTTTTTCACGGATTTGAATATTCCGACGAGAGAACCTGTTGCATACGAGAAATGGAGCACGATGAAGGCTAAGCACAAATAACCGAAATGCCTGCGTTTACGGAGGGAGATAATCGTGCAGGTGATCAGTAGGAATATCAGGTATAATGTCAAGGATAAGGCCGAAATCAGGATGAACGGCCAATATGCGATGGAACAAATGGCAGGGATGATGAGGGACAGCAAGAACAAAAGAGGCACGAAGTGTCTTATGGACAATGAGGAGAAATGTTTTGTGATTTTCACCGTAAGCAAGTTCCAAAGCCCGTTGAGATAATTGTTCCGGGCTATGCTTGCAAATGTTTCCCGGGCATAATAAGTACACAGCACTTGGGGAAGCAAGTATATTTTTCCGCCACCTGCATGTATGCGTTTGTTGAGTTCTATGTCCTGGTTGCGCACCAAAAGGGTGTTGTACAAACCAAAGCGGGTAAAGACGTCCCGGCGGAAACACCCGAAAGGCACGGTGTCGGCCTCCATGATGTCGTCATTGCCGGTGTCAATGCGGAAAGCGGAGTTCCCCACCCCGAATTTGTGGCAGAGAACCTCTTTTATGGCATCGGTTTTGGGTGTGTGGTGCAGCACGTCGGTACGCCACCGGGCACCCACGTTGTCAGCCTGGAGGGTCTGCAACGCAGAGGTCAAGGTTGAGAAATAGTTGCTTTGATAGTCGGCGTGGGCATCCAGACGCATGATAATGTCGCCTTTGGCCATGCCGATTCCGATGTTCATGCCGTAGGGTACAATACGGTTCGGGTTGTCAATCAGATGAATATAGGGGTACTGTCGGACATAGTCGCTTATAATACGGCGGGTATTGTCGCTGCTGAGCCCATCAATGAAAAAGACCTCCAAATTCTCTTTGTCATAATCCTGATTAATAATGGAATGCAGGCAGTGCTCTATGTATTTTTCTTCATTATATACGGGTATGATTACGGAAAGCATGGCGTGTGACGGTCAGAGGGTTATTGGGAAATATCGTGATAGATGTTCAAATAGGTGTGGGCAATATCCGCCCAATGGAAAAGCGAGAAATCAACCGTGGAGTTGGTGTAGTTGCCGGGATGGAGCATCAGATTCTGCAGTGCGCAGACAATCTCCGTGGTGGATTGGGGATTCACCGCAAGCCCCACCTCGCCGTGGAAGAGTCCGTCAATGCCCTCGTTGCGCGTGTAGAGCAGCGACAATCCCTGTGTGAGGGCCTCCACATACACCAGACCAAAGGTTTCATGCAGGGAAGGCATGGCGAACACTCTGTTTTCGGCATAGACCTTCTGCAATTCGGACTTGTCGTAAATCTTGCCCCGATAACGGAACGTGTCAGGATGCTGTTTCACAAGGGCCAGTACCTCCTGTTCTCGATTGCCATCACCGCCCACCAGATCCAAATGAATGTCGGGAATGTCTGTTTTCAGCTGCGAGACCGCTTGCATCAGTCGCAACACGTTTTTGTTGTCATCGAAAAGGCCTACATAAAGCACATTGTGTGAACCGTCAGGGGCGGCAGGGGAGGACTGTATATGGTTGAGCCAGTACTCGTTGACGCCATTAGGGATGAGGAGGCTCTTGCCGTGCAGCAGTTCCCTCATGCCCGCGAGAGTCCAGTGGTTGGTAAGCCGCCGCTGAAGTGCGGGGCTGATGAAGACCACCTTGTCGGCATCACGGATAACGGCGCGGTGAACCCACCAAAGATGAGGTGCATAGCGCAAAAAGGCGTTGAGGTCCGTGTTGCGCACGGCCACAATATAGGGGATGCCATAATGCCGCTTGAGATACAGTGCCACCGCCCCGTCGCTGAAGAGATTGGTGGCATGGGAGCAGGCGATGTGCGACAAATCCACCTTCTTGGCGACATCTTTGGCAATCATCGTGATTTTCCGGTGGAAGAAAATGCGATGTAAAGGTTTTAAAATAAACGAGTAGATAATGCCCGTGTGCTCGCCTTCAAAGGCATTGCGCCCGTCCAGCTCCTGACTGCGAATCGGGGAATAGACCACCTGGTCCACACCGATCTTGTCCAACTGTTGGTATAATTCTGCATGAACTTTGCTGTTGGGAAAATCGTTGCAAATATGCAGCACTTTTGCTGGTTCTCCGTCATGGGCCAGAATGGCGTGGCGCGGCTGCTGCTGTTTGTTGTAGAAAGTGGCGCCTAACAAAAGGAAGGCCAGCATCTGCACGGAGCCTGGACCGTAGGGGAAATTAGGCTCCACAAAACTGATAATCAGCGGCAACGCACATGTGATGTAACCGATGTCGCGGATGTCTGTCTTGCGGTCGCTGAGAAGCGCGATAATAGTCTTGATTCCAAAATAGAGATAGAAACCCACCACTGCGAACGACCATATCCCGTAACGCACGAGTCGTAAGAGTATGTAGTTGTGTATAAGCAATATGCCGGATTTGCTCTCTTGTTCTCCGACTACGGATTCGTTGAGAATGTATTCCAGGCCCTCCTTGTCTCGTTGCCAGCGGTTGGAGGTGATGACATCGAGTGAGCCGGACCGTTTGCCGCCTACCATGAAAGTGTGCAGTTCATCGCTGAGAAATGCCGAATAGAGGATATAGCCGATGAGTGCAAAACCGAGGATGGTGAGCACCATTTTGACGTCCCAGTGCCAGCGGGTGTCCTTGACCGTTATGAACGTGGCGCATAGGAGCAAGGCAAAGAATGCAGACCGTGCGCGAATGAGGAGCAGCACCAACAAGGCCAGGATGAACAGGACTAAAAAGTGAATGCGCTGTTCTTTGATGTGTATGCCAAAGAAGAGACAGGCCATGCCGGCGATGGCCAAAATGCCGCCTACCTGGTTCTTTCCTTTGTCAAACATGTAATATTCAGGGATATAGAGCCCGCCGGCCCAGTAGAAGCAATTGATCACGCCCATGATGATCAATCCGATGGTGTAGAAATAGCAGATGTTGGACCATGTTTTGATGTCGCAGTCGAGCGACATGCCGATGCCGATACACAGGAAGGCGATGACAAGCTGGGTCAGGTCGGCGACATGGAATCGCTTTCCTGTGAAATGGAATAGGATGAATTCCAAGAGCACGATGCCAATGGTGATTGCGAAAATACGCATGAAGCGGACGGAGAAATAGCGATCGAAGGAGAAGGTGACAGCTGCGGAGACGGCCATTGACCCCATGATGGCATAACGGAGGATATAATAGATTTTGGTGTGGTAAATCCAAGGCAGGTAGGAAGCCATGACCAGTCCAAGGGTAAGGTACAGTAAGTATTTGGCTATGTTCTGTTTCATTGTCCGAAGAAAAGGCTAAAGATTGGGCAGTTGAATCATTTGACCAAAGAGGAGGTCGGTTTCGGGCAGTCGTCCGCGGTCGAAGCCGCCGCTGGGTGTGAAGGTGAGTTCCCCGAAGTAGGTTTTTCCGTTTTCCAGATAGAAGTCGGCACGCACAAAGGGGAAAGGCTTGGAGAGGGTTTCGGCGTAGTCGAAAAGTTGGTCAATGCCGTCGGGTTTGGGAAGCGTAAAGCCCTCCGGAGCCTCTTTGCCCTGTTTGTTGAGGCGTTGCAGTTCCCATTGGCGGTTGAAGAAGTAGAAGGCGGGTCGCTCCTGGTCGCCGCGGCCATAGCAGCAGAGCACATATTCGGCCTTGCCGTTGAAGCAGTAAAATTTGTAATCCACTGGCGCATGACCGTCCTCGGTTTCGATAAACTCCTCGCAAAGAATGAGCTTTTCGGGAATGTCGTACTGTGGCTCGGCGGCGATGAGGTGAAACTTTATTTTTCCGAATTTGTTGAGTTCGCGCGTGGCGGCGTAGATGTCCAATTTGCTTTTGTCGGGGCAAATCACGTTGCCGCCACAACCGAAATTCCATTTCAGCACGAATTTGTCGGGCAACAAATTCCATGGTATCTCGCTGGCGGAATGGTATTTGTCAATGAGTGGGTTGAGAATGTGCGCTAAGCCGCACACCTTTACATATTCGCGCACACGGTACTTGTCGGCACACTGCTTGACGATGTCCTGTTGGCAGTAGTGCAATTTGAGCCACTGGATTTTCTCGTCCATGGTCTGTGGATTGTCGAGGTTCAGCCGTTTGTGATGGCAGATTCGATAGAGCAGGCGAACGCTCCATCGGGGAGAGATGGATGCGATCAGATAGCGGAACCAAAGATTGGGGGCGGAGCGAAATTTCATCGTGTGCAATTTTGGATCAATATTGGAATTGGCGGGTTTTGAGGTCGAAAGTGGCCAAGTGGTCGTAGCCGCAGCGGAGCAGCTCGTCGCGGGCCTCGGGACAAAATTGGCCAAGGTCCTCCGACTTGTGGGCATCGCTGCTGATGATGACGGGAATGTCGAGTTTGCGTGCTTTTTGCAACAGTGCGGTGGAGGGATAGAAGGCATCGCAACGCTTCTTGTAAAGCCCCCGGGTGTTGATTTCCACGATGAGGTCGTGTCGCTTGATGAGTTGCAACGCCTTGTCGGCCAGCACTTGGTACCACGGTTCATCGTCTTCGAAAAAACGGTGTTGGTTGTGCATCTTGATTTTGTCGAAATGGGCGATGATCTCGAAATGCTCGGTTTCGATCATCTCAAAAGTCTGTTCCCAAAAACGGGTCACGGCCTTGCGGATGTTGTGGTCGAAGAGTCGGTCGAGACCGTCGTCGTAAACTTCGCGTTTGGACCCGTCGATGAACCAAATGCCGTCTCTGTGCTCGGGTAGCACGAGGTGTACGCCCCCGATGATGTAGTCCAGGTGGTGCTCGTTGCGGAAGGTGTCGAAAGATTTGCAGTGGCCGGGCACAAAATCGCATTCCAAGGCCTTGAGCAGCGTCATGGAGGTCTGTTTTTGCAATCCGTCGATTTCCCGGCAATAGGTGCCTATCTCGTTTTCATGGATGCCGAAGTCGTTTTCGAAGGAGACGGGGGCATGGGAGGAGAATCCCAACTGAGTATAGTCAAGTTTCTCGGCGGCGGCCACGAATGCGGGCAGGGGTTCTTTCCCGTCGCAATAGGTGCTGTGTGTGTGATAATTGGTGTTGAGTTCAATCATGGCGTTCTTTGTTGTCACATGGTTTTATGTTCAGGTTAGCGGGCTTGCCGGTCATACATTTCGAGAAACTCGCTGCTCTTTCCTGTATGGGAGGAGTTGTAGAAATTGCTGAGGAATATGATGACCAGACCATCTTTCGGACGGTAGAGCCAGAGGTTGTGGTAGCCGTTCCAAAGGCCGCCGTGATAGACGAGGAACCCGTGGTCGGGACTGTCTTCGAGGTGGACGCCGTATCCGTAGAGGTCCTTGGGATAGGTGCCGTTCGGCAACTTGTTCTGGATATTGGTGGCTTCATTGATAACCTCTTTGGGGAGAATCTGGTACTCCATGTAATAAACGTTGGCCCAGCGCAGTAGGTCTTCGGTGGTGGTATAGACGCCCTTGTCGCCGAGAATTCCGTTGAGGCGGTCGTAAAGCGCGAGGTTGCCGGTACGCCAGTGTCCGCGTGTGAGCGGTCGGGATGTGATACCCTCGATGGGTTTCACATTGATGTAGTCCTGCCCCTTGCGTATGGAGCATTCGGGCTGCACATAGCCGGGGTAGAGACCCACCAGTTCCGTGAAGAAGAAGGTGTTTTTCATGCCCGCCGGTTTCCATAGATTGTCACGCACATATTGTTCAAAAGGCATTCCCGACACTTTCGCGACGATGGCCGCCAGCAGGGCATAGTTGGTGTTGCAATATTTGTAGCCCTGTCCTGACAGGAACATGCGTTGCGGTTTGGAATTTTCCAACACGCGCAGCAGTTGCTCGTTGGTGACAAAGGTGGAGGTGTCGTAAACCTTGTAGTCGAAATTGAAATATTCCGGCAGACCGGAGGTGTGGTTGAGCAGTTGGCGTATGGTGACCTCTCTGTATGGGATTTTCGGGAAAAAGGTGTGGAGCGAGTCTGTCAGACTGATTTTCCCGTCCCGGCAGAGTTTGAGAATGGCGGCGGCGGTAAATTGCTTGGAAACCGATGCCAGCTCAAACAAGCTATTGTTGATCAATGTGTTGGCATACATGCAGCGGCGGTAGTTCAACTCTTTTTCCGAAAGCCATCCGTAGCCGTCGTAGCTTTTGTAGAGTTCCAGGTAACCGTATGATTTCTGCAACAGGATAGTGTCGTGGCGGGCAATCAGGATGGTGCCGTTCATTCTTCCACCCAGCTGGTTGGCAAAGATTTCCAGGGAATCGTAGAGCGCATGTGTCTTGCCGATGTCATCGGGCAGGGCGGTGGTCAGCGATTTGAGAGAAAATGGCACGATAAATCCGCCAGAAGTATCCTTTGACGAATAGGTGTCTGCTTTTAAAAAGCTGATACACAAGAAAAAGACGAAGAAGGCGATAGAGATTCTTTTCAGCATAGCAATGGCAAAGATAGTGTTTTATGGAATGCTATAATACCATACTACAACAAAGTTATCCCACCTTTTCGGTTAATAATCAGCACCTCTTCGCGAGTGGTTGACGACGAGTGGTTCGCGGCCAAAATTAGCCGTTCATGGAAGCCAGAAATTCCTCGTTGGTTCTGGTGAGTTCCATCTTTTCTTTGAGGAAGGTCATGGCTTCGATTGTGTTCATGTCGGCGAGGTGGTTGCGCAGGATCCACATTTTCTGGAGGACGTCGGGTTTTTGCAGCAGGTCGTCGCGGCGGGTGCTGGAGGCCATGAGATCGACAGCGGGATAGACGCGCTTGTTGGAGAGTTTGCGGTCGAGTTGCAGTTCCATGTTGCCGGTGCCCTTGAATTCCTCGAAGATGACCTCGTCCATGCGGGATCCGGTCTCGATGAGGGCGGTGGAGATGATGGTGAGGGAGCCGCCGTTTTCGACGTTACGGGCGGCGCCGAAGAAGCGTTTGGGTTTTTGCAGGGCGTTGGCTTCCACACCGCCGGAGAGCACCTTGCCGGAGGCAGGGGCCATCGTGTTGAAGGCGCGCGCCAGTCGGGTGATGGAGTCGAGCAGGATGCAGACGTCGTGACCGCACTCCACCATGCGTTTCGACTTCTCCAGCACCATGTTGGCAATCTTGACGTGTCGTTCGGCGGGTTCGTCGAAGGTGGAGGAGATGACCTCCGCATTGACGCTGCGCTGCATGTCGGTGACCTCCTCGGGACGCTCGTCGATGAGCAGGATGATAAGGTATATTTCCGGGTGGTTGGCGGCAATGGCGTTTGCTATATCCTTCAGCAACACTGTTTTACCAGTCTTGGGTTGTGCCACAATGAGGCCGCGCTGCCCCTTGCCGATGGGCGCGAAAAGGTCAATGACGCGGGTGGAGGTGTTGCAGCCCGGATGTCCCGTCAGGTTGATTTTCTCGTCCGGAAACATGGGGGTCAGGTAGTCGAAGGGGATACGGTCGCGGATTTCATCAGGATTGCGCCCGTTGATTTTGTCGATCTTGGTGAGCGGGAAGTATTTCTCGCCGGCCTTGGGCGGACGTATGGCACCATACACCGTGTCGCCGTTCTTGAGACCGAAGAGCTTGATTTGGGAGAGGGAGACATAAATGTCATCGGGCGAAGTGAGGTAGTTGTAGTCGGAGGAGCGCAGGAAACCACAGTTGTCGCTGGTGATTTCGAGCACGCCCTCGGCCATGACAGTGCCCTCGTACTGCGCCTCTTCCAACAGGGCGGTCTGTTCCGCTAAAATGGCTTCCGCACTGTTCTTGTCTGGTTGAGGTGCTTTTTTCTCCGTGCTGTCGTTGGTGGTTTCTTCTTTTTTAGGGTTCTCTCCCTTGGCATATTTGCGACGCAGGGGCCGTTTCTCCTCTTTTTGTTGATACTCGATTATGGGTTCGTCAACGGTCGGTTTCTCTTCCGGTTCGTATGCGGCAAAATGATAGTTGTTTGTGATTTTTCCAGGGAGAACCTCGGGATCCAGGATGGGAATGTCTTCCGGTGCCTTGGTCTGAGGCGTCACTGTGGTGGCGTTTGCCGTGTCGCTCTTTTTAGGCCGGCCTCTTTTGCGCTTGACGGGCTGGGGCGTCTCAGTTACGGCTTCCGCAGCGACGACTTTGACATCGGTCTCAGTGGTCTCTTTTGTTTTCCTTTTGCGCGTTTGCTTTGGTTTTTCCGTCAGCGGAAGAGGATTTGCGAACAAGACGGGTTCCTCGTCCCTTGCTTTGTTGGGCTCTGGCTGGATGTTTTTGTTGATATTTTCAGTCTTTACATCTTTAAAAAGGTCCTCAATGCGTTTTTCGGGAATGTTGACCTTTACAGTTTTCTTGGATTGGTTGGAGGTGGCTACGGGAAGGTCACTATTGGTTGTGATTCTCTTACGTTTAGGCCTCTTTTCTACAGATTCTAACATTAGATTTAGTATTCTATTTAAGATTGAAAGCGGTATCACAAAAAGAAGGGGGTAGGGCGTGTACCGCGGGTTTGAAATGAGGCGGCAAAAATACAATTTTTTTCTTATTTTTGCGCGCTCAAAAAAAAATGTTTCAAAAGATAGAAAATCTTATAAAAAAGTTTCTCACTCCCGAGTTCATCCGCTTTGTTTTTGTGGCGGCTTTGAACACTGCGTTTGGATGGGCCGTATTCGCCTTGCTGCGTTACTTGTTGGGCATGACTTCGCTCAAGGAACCTTTTGTGTTGGCGGCTTTCCTCGGCACAATCATCAGCGTGCTTTTCAACTTCAAGACGTATGGGAAAATTGTGTTTAAAGTTGGCGACAACAGGTTGATCTTCAGGTTTGTCATGGTTTGTGCAATCACCTATTTCGTCAATATTTTCGGCATAGGCATCATGGAGCGGTTCGGTGTGAACAACTATTGGGCCAGTGCCATCATGGCCCTCCCGGTAGGATTGCTCAATTATCTTTTCAACAAGATTTTCACCTTCGCTCCCGAAACCAAACCCGCCCGTTGGTGGATGATGTGCAGCATCCTTGCCGTGGAGCTCGTTATCTTTCTGGTGCTGAGGTTCTGCTAAAAAACGACCGCAAGTCACTCCTGCGACTTCCGACTATTTTTTGTATCTTTGCCGCCTATTTGTATTAAAGATAAAACTCATGAAAGTAGTCATTCTTGCGGGCGGTTACGGCACCCGTATCAGCGAAGAAAGCCACCTCAGACCCAAGCCCATGATTGAGATTGGCGACAAGCCTATCTTATGGCATATCATGAAAATATATTCCCATTACGGGTATAACGATTTCATTATTTGCTGCGGCTACAAACATTACATCATAAAGGAATGGTTCGCCGACTATTATCTCCACAACAGCGACATCTCCTTTGATTTCACCAATGACAACAAAATGACCGTGCTCAACACCTCCGCCGTGGAACCTTGGAAGGTGACCCTGATAGACACCGGGCTCAACACCATGACCGGCGGGCGCGTGAAACGCATCCGGAAATACGTCGGCGACGAGCCTTTTATGCTCACATACGGCGACGGTGTGGCCGACATCAATATCAATGAACTTGTGAAATTCCATCAGAGCCACGGCAAAATCGCCACCATCACGACCGTGAATGTGGGACAGCGTTTCGGCGTCATTGAAATGGACGACTCCGACACCATCAAGGCCTTCCGCGAAAAATCCGACTCCGACGGCAGCGTCATCAATGGAGGGTTTATGATATTCCAACCCGAAATATTCGATTACATTGACGACGACACTACCGTTTTTGAGAGAAAGCCCCTTGAATCCATGGCCAAAATGGGCGAACTGAAAGCATACAAGCACAACGGCTTCTGGCACTGCATGGACACCCAGCGCGACAAGATGAACCTGGAAGAATGGTGGGCATCGGGAAAGGCGCCGTGGAAGTTATGGTAAAATCTCTGTAGAGACGCGGCGTGCCGCGTCTCTTATAACAAAAAAAGAATATGCAGACATTCAAAGGCAAGAAGGTTTTTCTTACAGGCCACACCGGCTTCAAAGGTGCATGGCTGACGTTTATGCTCCATCAAATGGGCGCGGAAGTCATGGGGTATTCCCTGGAACCCAACACCAAGCCAAGCCTTTACAATGTGATTGACGGCGACAGCCTTTGCCAATCCGTGATGGGCGACATCCGTGACACGGAACATCTGCACAGATGTATGGCCGGCTTTCAGCCGGATATTGTTTTTCATCTGGCGGCACAGCCTATCGTGCGCACTTCATACAAGATTCCAGCGGAGACTTTCGAGGTCAACGCCATCGGCACCGCCAATGTGCTCGACGGCATCCGGCTGTTGGAGAAGCCCTGCGTGGGCGTGATGATCACCACCGACAAGGTCTATCAGAACAACGAGACGGGACAGGCCTACAAGGAGGACGACCGCTTCGGCGGGTATGACCCCTACAGTGCCAGCAAAGCCTGCGCCGAACTGGTCATCGACTCGTATCGTAAATCGTTCTTTAATCCTGATGATTACGAACAGCACCACAAGACCGTTGCTTCCGCCCGCGCCGGCAACGTTATCGGCGGGGGCGACTGGGCCGCCGACCGGCTGGTTCCCGACATCGTGCGGGCTTTGTCCAAAGGCGAGGCCATCCAAATCCGCAACCCCAAAGCCGTGCGGCCCTGGCAGCACGTGCTGGAACCTCTTTCCGGTTACATCCTGCTGGCTCAAAAGCTGATGCAAGACCCCGTCCAATATGCCGAGGGGTTCAACTTCGGTCCGAACCCTGCCGACACACTGACAGTGGAAGAGATGACGCAGATGGCCACGGAGATATGGGGCGGCGGCACATTTGTTTTCCCCCAGCTCGCCAACCAACCGCACGAGGCGGGACTGCTCTCGTTGGACATCACCAAAGCCGGCAAAATGCTGGGCTGGAGGCCACGCCTCAATGCACGACAGGCTCTGGAGATGACATTGGTGTGGTATAAAATGTTCTATCAGAAAGGATCCTCATCCATAGTGGAACTGATGAAGGAGCAGATAAACAGAAATTTTGTCATTTTATGATTTCCATAAAATGGAAATTTTGTATTTTTGCAAAATCAGATTTTGAAAAATGGCAACAAATAGGAACAAGGCAATATTCGACAATCCCTTTGTCACGACAGGATATGTGGGAGCTGCTTATTTCTGCGACAGAGAAAAGGAGACGGAAGACATTGTCCGATTGCTGACCAATGGTAACAATGTGGCTCTGATATCTCCCCGTAGATATGGGAAAACTGACTTGCTCCGGCATTGTTTTGCACAAAAAGAGATTGCAGAACGGTACTATACCTTTATAGTTGACATATATTCAACCAAATCGGTCTCGGAAATGGTTGGTAAGCTGGGAAGTGTTATTTTGGAAACACTCAAGCCTCACGGGAAAAAAATATGGGGAAAATTTCTAAAAATGCTCGCTTCAGTCAGGTCTGAAATCAGTTTCGACATTAATGGATTGCCTTCATGGACTATGAGTGTGGGTGATATAGAGGCTCCCGACACCACCTTGGGGGAAATATTCGCCTACTTGCAAAACGCAGATAAGCCCTGTATCGTAGCTATTGATGAGTTCCAGCAAATCACAAAATATGCCGACACGAACATCGAGGCTGCATTGCGGACGTATATTCAATATTGCAGCAATGCCAAATTTGTATTTTCCGGTTCACGTCAGCATTTGATGGGATCGATGTTCCTCTCTCCAGCACGTCCTTTTTATCAGAGCGTGACCATCTATGGATTGAACCGACTACCCTTGGACAAGTACACGTCTTTTTGCCAATATCATTTTCAAGATTATGGCAAACAAGTAGAAAATGAGGTCGTAGAACAATTATACAATCAATTTGAGGGTGTTACATACTACATCCAACGTGCCATGAACGAACTTTTCTTTCGAACCCCCATCAATGGTGTATGTAAAACAAGGGATATTGACAGTGCAATACAAGCGATTATAGACATCTCATCCCCGATATATGAGGATTTACTCTATCAATTACCGGAAAAGCAAAGCCGAGTGTTGGTGGCAATTGGGAAAGAGCAAAAAGCTGTCAATATTACATCCGGAAAATTTGTGAAAAAACACGGGTTGCTTTCCCCGAATTCCGTTAAAGCAGCGGTCCCGGCTCTAATAGACAAGGGTTTGCTCACTATGGACAAAGGGGTATATCAAGTTTACGACAAATTTTTCAACCTTTGGTTAGAACAACATTTATGATTGCCATTACGAAAAAAGTCGTCACGAAAAAACGCATAATAAAGAATAGCACAAAAGAATCATGACCACACGGGAAGAGACACTGCAACAACGAAGATATATTACATTTGAATAACCAATAACATATTATGTTGAACCATAAAGAATTACGCAAACAGATCACGGCATTGACCGCCGAATACTACAAAGCCCGCTTTGAAGAAAAAGAGTTCGTGCCCGGCAAGACCAAAGTGAACTATGCCGGTCGTGTGTTTGACGAGGAGGAATTGCAGAATGCCGTGAACGCATCTCTGGATTTCTGGCTGACAGAAGGAAGATTCTCCGAAGAGTTCTCCAGCAAGATTTCAGAGTTTTTGGGAGTGGAGAATGTACTGCTCACCAATTCCGGCTCATCCGCCAACCTGTTGGCGTTCTCAGCACTGACTTCCGAAAAACTTGGTGACAAAAGACTAAAGCCCGGCGATGAGGTGATCTCCGTGGCCGCCGGCTTTCCCGCCACTGTGACACCCATCATCCAAAACGGACTTGTACCGGTGTTCGTGGATCTTAGCATTCCGACCTATAATATTGACGTCGAAATGTTGAAGAAAGCCATCACCCCAAAAGTGAAGTGCATCTTCCTGGCACACACCCTTGGCAACCCGTTTGACATTGATGCCATCATGGAGATAGCCAAAGAGCATGACCTGTGGGTGGTGGAAGACAACTGCGACGCTTTCGGTTCCGAGTACAAGGGCAGGAAGACCGGCACATTCGGTCACATTTCCACCATCTCATTCTATCCCGCCCACCATATCACCACCGGCGAGGGCGGAGCCATCTGCACCAACGACCCGCAGCTGGCGAGAATCGTGCGCGCGTTCCGCGACTGGGGACGTGACTGCTACTGCGCCGGCGGCGACAACAACACCTGCGGCAAGCGCTTTTCCCAGCAGTTTGGCACTCTGCCCTTTGGCTTTGACCACAAGTATGTCTATTCGGAAATCGGCTACAACTTGAAGATGACCGATATACAAGCTGCTATCGGAGCCGCCCAGATGGACAAGCTGCCCGACTTTTGCGAGAGTCGCAAGGCACATTTTCAAGAGTGGAAGCGTATCTTCGGCAAGTATCCGCAGTATTTCATCACTCCTGAACCCACCGAGGGAGCCGACCCCGCATGGTTCGCCTTTATCGTGACGTTGAAAGAAAACAGCCCGTTCAAACGCGATGATTTGACCAAGTATTTGAACGACAACCTTATAGAAACCCGCAATCTCTTCGCCGGCAATATGACCAAACAGCCTGCTTTTATCGGCAAAAATTGGCGTATCGCCGACCATCTGAACCGGACAGACTATATTATGAACAACACGTTCTTCTTGGGCACCTATCCCGGCCTGACCGATGAAATGTTCAAGTACGCAGAAGAGAAATTGGATGAATTCGTGAAACAATATTAACAATATGCTGGCAAAGAAATACTTATCAGAGGTCGTCTCCATAGCGAACCCGTTCAAGGGTATCTATACCGTGGAATTCAAGTCGCTGGAAAGGCCATACAAATATGCCCCGGGGCAGTTTCTCCATATTGCCATTGACGAGGAGTATGACGGCATCGGACAGTGGCCGGAATCGCGCTGCTTCTCCATGCAGAGCGACCCTGCCGAGGATGTCATCCGCATCACCTACGCTGTGAAGGGGAACTTCACACAGGAGATGGAAAAGACCTTGGCAGTGGGCAGGGAAGTGTGGCTCAAATTGCCGTTTGGCGAACTCTTCACACAACCG
Organism: uncultured Bacteroidales bacterium; assembly: GCA_947167635.1. Lineage (GTDB taxonomy): Bacteria > Bacteroidota > Bacteroidia > Bacteroidales > WCHB1-69 > F23-D06. Next base: position 63,636 of record CAMVIT010000001.1, read on the forward strand.
CACAACAAAACCAATACCGTGTTCATTGCCGGCGGCACGGGCGTGACGCCCTTCCTTTCCCTCTTCACCCACGAATCCTTCAGGGACTATGCAGACCCGAAGATTTACCTGGGCTACAAGAATGAAGATTACTACATCTACCAGAAGGAGTTCGCCGCCATCAAGAACGATAATGCCCAAATCACCATCTTCTACGAAAACAAGGATGGCGTAATCGACATTGCCAAAATCCATGAGCAGAACGGTAACGACAGCAGCTATTTCATCTCCGGCCCTCCCGTGATGATCAAAATTTTCAAGGAAAAGCTCATTGAACTCGGCGTGCCGAAGGAGCATGTGCTCACCGACGACTGGGAATAATTTGGAACGTTAATACAACTTTATAATAAAATGAACTTACAAGAACGTCAAATGCTGGACTCCTTACTTGAATTAAAGGAAGTATATGGAGTTTATGGAATAAAAGCGGAATTTGAGGCCGAAGGGGCCCGCATGGATGAACTTATCCGCCTTCGGGAATTGATATTGCGTGCCGATTTGAAATTCATCACCAAAATCGGCGGATGCGAAGCTGTGCATGACATGCAACAATGCAAATTGCTGGGTGCCACGGGCGTCATGGCCCCGATGATTGAAACCCCCTTTGCGCTGAGCAAGTTCGTCGGCGCGGCAAAACGTGTCTATGGTGACGACATGGACTCTGTGGAATGGATCATCAATGCTGAAACGAAGACCTGCCATGCCAATTACAAAGACATTTTGGAAGTAGGCCGCGGGTTCTTGAAAACCGTCACCGTTGGTCGCAGTGATCTTTCTGCCTCTATGGGAATTACACGCAAGGATATTGAAACAGAACCTGTTTTCGAAGCCACACGAGATTTGTTGCAACAATCACGCCAGGCGGGAATCACCACCAACTTCGGGGGCAATATTGGCATTGAAAGCATTCCGTTTATTGTCAGGATGAGTGACGTGGCCGATCGTTTTGAAACACGCAAAGTGGTGATTTCCATTGAAAAAGATGAGAGCAAATTGAAAAAAATCATCCATAAAGCTCTGGATTTTGAACTTCAGTGGCTTTTATACAAAAAATCATACTATACACGCCTCTCTTCCGAGGATGAGGCTCGCATAGAGCGTATGCGTTTTCAATTAAACAAAGACTAAGTATGGACAAGGTCGTTACTTTTGGAGAATTGATGTTGAAACTCTCCCCGGAAAGGTATGGGAGACTTATCCAAGCGCATCAACTCAATGTGGAATACAGCGGGGCAGAAGCCAACGTGGCCGTTTGTCTGGCCAATTTCGGACGGTCTGTTTCTTTTGTAACAGCTGTGCCTGTTAATATTTTAGGCGAGGCCGCGATAAATGCCATACGACATTATGGGGTTGATGTCTCTGACATCATTCGGAAAGACGGGCGCTTAGGGATCTACTTTTCGGAGAAAGGCGCCAGCCAACGTCCCTCGAAAGTGGTGTACGATCGTGAATATTCCGCTATCGCCTTGGCAACGGTATCCGATTTTGACTGGGATGCCATCTTCCATGATGCCACATGGTTCCATTTCACGGGCATCACACCCGCTTTGAGCGACAATGCCGCTGCCAATTGCCTTGCAGCCTGCAAAGCGGCAAAAAACAAGGGATTGACCATCAGTTGCGACCTTAATTATCGGTCAAAACTTTGGAGCAAGGAAAAAGCCAACACTGTAATGACCGAGTTGTGCCAATATGTGGACATTTGCATAGCCAACGAGGCGGATGCCGCTGACGTGTTCGGAATCAATGCCGAACAGTCTGATGTGGACAAAGGTATCCTCAACGGACAATCCTACACATTGGTGGCCAAACAATTACAAACGAAATTCGGGTTCAAGAAAGTGGCCATTACGCTTCGGGAGTCCATTTCCGCAAGCGACAACAACTGGTCTGCAATCCTATTGGATGACAACAGAATCTATACGAGTCACAAATATCCCATCCATATTGTTGACCGGATAGGCGGTGGCGACTCCTTTGGTGCAGGTCTCGTTTACGCTATATCAGCGGGTTATGACCCACAGCACGCTTTGGAGTTCGCAGTGGCAGCCAGTTGCTTGAAGCAAACCATTGAAGGGGATTTCAACCTCGTGACAATCGACGAGGTTGAATCTCTTGTTGACGGAAACCAATCGGGTAGAATATCAAGATAGACCATATAAATGCCTTTTTATGATTAAAGTTAGTGATTTTATTTTCCAATATCTGGTTGAAAAATACAATATCCATCATTGTTTTATGGTGACAGGTGGTGGAGCCATGCACCTGAATGACTCCATAGGTCACACTAAAGGCCTGACGTACATCTGCAATCATCATGAACAGGCATCTGCCATTGCCGGAGAGGGCTATTACCGGGCTTGCGGCCAACTGGCCGTCACCTGCGTCACGACCGGACCCGGCGGCACCAATGCCGTTACCGGAGTCCTTGGACAATATCTCGACTCCATTCCCGGATTGTATATTTCCGGACAGATAAAGACTTCCACCTATAAGCACACCTACCCGTATCTGAATTTGCGGCAGTTGGGTGATCAGGAAGCGGATATTGTTTCCATCGTGTCACCCATTACAAAGTATGCCAAGACCATTTATGATCCGCGGGATGTGAAATATGAGTTGGACAAGGCTATTGCCATCGCTTTGGACGGAAGACCCGGTCCCGTTTGGCTGGATGTTCCGCTGGACGTGCAGGGAGCAATGGTTGACGAAACATTGTTCCGTGAGTTTAATGCTTCTGTGGAAATGATCGATCCCGTGAAACACTCCTTGGTGGATGAACAAATCAAACAGCTTATCGAAAAAATCAGAGGTGCGAAAAGTCCTGTCATTTATGTGGGCAATGGCGTTCGGCTGGCCAAACGGGAAAAGGAGTTCATCCAACTGGCAGAAATCCTGAATGTTCCCGTGGTCACGGCTATCAGCGGTTCTGACATCATCTGGCACGACCACCCGTTGTGTTTCGGAAAGCCCGGCATTTGCGGCGATCGCATCGGAAATATAATGGTGCAAAATGCCGACCTTTTGATTGTGATAGGCACACGCTTGAGTATCCGGCAGGTGGGCTATGCCTACGACCTGCTGGCTCCGAAAGCGTATAAGGTCATGGTGGATGTTGATTTGGCTGAGATGCAGAAACCCACATTGCGCATTGATATGCCCATCCATGTCAATATTTCAGAGTTTATTGACAAAATGCTCTCCTCTCTTGAGAATGAATCCGGGCTCCCGGAATTCAAATCTTGGATTGAGTGGGGCAGAACGCTTGAGAGCAAACTCCCGACCCTTTTTGACGACAATCCGGATTGTGAAGGATATGCCAACTCATATAAGTTCGCCGATGAGTTGTTCAATCAGTTGGAAGATGGCGACGTGGTTGTGACGGGCAACGGGACGGCTTACACCTGCACCTATCAGGCCATGAAAGTGAACAAGGGGGTGAGAGTGTTTGCCAACCAAGGCTGTGCCGCCATGGGTTACGGATTGCCCGCTGCCATCGGTGCCTGCGTCAGCAATGAAAAAGGGAAAACAATCTGCGTGACGGGTGACGGTTCCATCCAAATGAATATTCAAGAACTTCAAACCCTTGTCACGAACGAGTTGCCGCTGAAAATCTTTGTGTTAGAAAATGAAAGCTATCTGGCAATCAAGACAACCCAGAAGGCTTTCTTTAACGGGAATTTTACGGGAAGCAACCCGGCAAGCGGCGTGGTGTGCCCCGATTTGAAACGAATCGCGGAAGCATACGGGATTCCTTTTACACGGGTGTCAAGCAATGAGGGATTGCACGATGTCATTTCTCAAACGCTGAATACGGACGGAGCCATGATTTGCGAGGTGAAGATGCATCCCGAACAGACCCTTTTCCCTAAATCCGCATCCTTCATGGATAAGGCAACAGGGAAGATGACGTCCGCACCTCTTGACAAAATGGCTCCATTTATGCCTGAGGAACTACAAAAACAGTGCGAATTCACAAGTAAATAACACCTTTTTCTATGCAAAATATCATCGTCACAGGTGCTACCGGGTGTGTGGGAAGTGCTGTCGTCAGACAAGCGATTGCGCAAGGCATGAGCGTGACATGTATGGTCCACAAGGATTCCCAAAGGCTATCGAATCTTCCTCAAAGTGAACGGGTTCATGTTGTAGAATGCAATCTGTCGGATTACTCCTCACTGGAATTAGCAGGCCAATATGATACCTTCATACACCTGTCATGGGAGAAAACCTTCGGTGCCTCCCGCGACGATGCTGATATCCAAACCCGCAACATCCAATACACCCTCGACGCCGTCAAATTGGCTCACCGTTGTGGATGCAAAGTCTTTGTAGGTGCCGGTTCGCAGGCGGAATATGGGGTGCAGTCGCAAAACCTTACGCCAAACCTGCCCGTCAGCCCCGAAAGCGGCTACGGCATTGCCAAATTTGCAGCAGGTAAGTTATCGGCCATGCTGTGCAAAAGCTTGGGTGTACGTCACAACTGGGTGCGCATCCTCAGCGTCTATGGCCCGAATGACGGAGAGAACACACTCATCAGTTACGCCATCCGGGAGCTGAAAGCCGGACGTTCCCCCGAGCTCACAAAATGCGAGCAGATTTGGGACTACCTTTATGCCGACGATGCCGGCGACGCCATTCTGTCAGTTGCCGCCAACGGCGTTGACGGCAAAACATACCCTTTGGGGTCAGGACAAGGAAGAAAGTTGTCAGAATACATTGAGGAGATCCGCCAGATCATCAATCCTTCCGTTAAAGTCCAATATGGTGTTAAAGACTATTATCCGCATCAGCCGATGCACTTGGTGGCTGATATCAGCGAACTGACCAACGACACGGGCTGGCAACCACGAACGTCCTTTGAAGAGGGCATCCGCTCTTTTGTATAAAGCCAACAAAATTTTCAGTTTTTTTGATTTGCAATTTGTTTTTTCCGTATTTTTGCAGCGTTAACACCATTACGCTTTAAGGCGTTACGCCTCAAGGCATAATAGAGTTGTTGGACTACAAAATCATGTTGATTATGAATCCATTCCGATATGGTCGCATCGTTTACGGCGACTATTTTTATGACCGAAAGGAGGAGCTTGCCCACATTACTGCCACACTCAATGGTGGCAATAATGTCGTTTTATTTGCCCCACGCAGATACGGAAAGACCTCCTTGGTGTTCAAGGTGATGGATTCTTTGTCAACGGAAGGGACAATCTGCATCTATTTTGATTGCTCGACGGCTTTCTCTCTCGAATCATTTGCTGAACTGTTTGTCCGGGCGGTAGCTGCAAAGCAAAGTAACTGGCAACGTTTTTTGACAATGCTGTCCGGTTTGGTGAAAACACTACGCCCAACCATTTCCATAGACGAATCCGGATTGCCACAACTCAGTATCGAATTCACGGAACCCAAAATATCGGTCGGGACATTGGCTGACATTTTCAACCTGCCCGAAAAACTGTCAGAGGATACGGGGGTACGGGTTGTGGTCGTTTTTGACGAGTTCCAGGACATTCAAAAATTCAGCAAATATGGTCTTGAGAACATACTGCGCAATAAAATCCAACAGCAGAAACATGTCAACTACCTGTTTTTAGGCAGCAAAACCCATATTTTGTCGGACATGTTCAACAACAAGAACCGGGCGTTCTACAATTCCTCCTATCATTACCAGCTAAGCAAACTTCCCGAACAGGAGACCATTGCCTTTTTGAAAGACCGATTCTCTCAATCCGGCATTTTAATTGGAGATGCTGAAGCAAAGCAGATTATTGATGAAACAGATAACGTTCCCTATTACATCCAATTGCTCGCATCGGAAATATGGCAATGCACCATTACGGAAAAAGCAGTCGTAACACCGGAAATCATCCGGCAATGCGCACAACAAATCATCATTGTCAAGGATGATTATTACAATGAGTTGTTCGGGAGATTGTCGGAAACGCAATGCAAATTGCTTATTGCTCTCACTAAAGAGCAGACCGGTATTTTTTCAGCATCGTATATCCGTAAATATCATCTGCATGCCAGTTCGAGTGTACAAAAGGCATCCTCGGCATTGGTGGAAGACGGGATCATCGACAAAGAATCCGACAAATATCATATTTGTGATCCGTTTTTCAAACGATATATCCAACAAACATTCTCTCAGAAATAGTTTCACACGTAAAAGTCAACATCATCAATGAAAAAAATCAGCATACTGATTCCCTGTTATAACGAAGAGGAAAACGTTGTGCCAATGAGCAAAGCCGTGGTAAACGAACTGACCACGAAACTGCCACAATATGACTATGAACTCATTTTCATTGACAACGACTCGCAGGACAATACCCGACCGTTGCTCCGCGAGATTTGCAAAAACAACCCGAAAATCAAAGCCATCTTCAATGCCAAGAATTTTGGACAATTCAACAGTCCCTACTATGGGATGCTCCAGACCTCCGGCGACTGCACCATTACGATGTGCTGCGACTTTCAGGATCCGGTTGATTTGATTCCCAAGATGGTAGAAACATGGGAAAAAGGGGCAAAAATCGTCTCCTGCATCAAAACCAAAAGTAAAGAGAATCCCATAATGCGCTTTTTTCGCACCATCTACTACAAAATCATCAAGAAAATGTCATCTGTGGACCAGATTGAGCATTTTACCGGCTTTGGTCTTTATGACAAAAATTTTATAGAGGTGTTACGCAATCTGAAAGACCCCACCCCGTTCATTCGCGGCATTGTGGCTGAGCTGGGTTACAAACGGGTGGACATTGAATACACCCAGGCAAAGCGACGTGCCGGGAAAACACACAATAATTTCTTCACCCTGTTTGATGCGGCCATGCTCAGCTTCACCAGCTACACCAAGGTAGGCCTGCATCTCGTCACTTTTGCCGGATTGATATTGTCAGGCTTGTCGATTCTGGCCGCATTGGTTTACCTTGTACTGAAGCTGATTTATTGGGATTCCTTCTCCGCCGGCTTGGCTCCATTGATCATCGGCCTGTTCTTCTTCAATGCGGTGGAACTGCTGTTTATCGGCTTCGTGGGTGAATATGTGATGAGCATCAACACGAGGGTGATGAACCGCCCGTTGGTCATTGAAGAAGAACGCATCAATTTTGACATTGAAGATAAAGAAAGTGAAAATAAATAATTGTTTCTATCATGAAAGAATTCTTCAAAAAAAATCAAAAAAAACCCTGGTTTTGGATTTTCATCGGCATTTGTCTGGCCGGACTGATTGCACTGCCTCTTATGAGCAGACAAGCCGGCAACTCCGGTGACGAGCATTTCCATCTGGAACAGGCAGAACATGTTTATAACTATTATGCGACGGGTGGAAAGGACAGCACGGCGGCAGTCGTCACCCCCGAATACAATCTGCCCTACTACGGACAATGCGTGGACAATCTGGCCTACTTTATCAGTCATGCCACACCGGCTGACGACACGTATGCTGTCCGACACGGCTTGAATGCTTTTTTCGGCTGGTTGGCCATGTTCTTTGCGGCTCTGATTGCCTATCGCATTGCTGGCTGGCGCGCTGCGGTGTTCACTTTTGTGCTGATGTTCCTCTCCCCAAGATTCTTGGGCCATTCTTTCAATAATCTGAAAGACTTGCCTTTAGCGACGGGAACAATTTTCGGGATATACTGTCTTACCCGATTCCTGCAGGAGTTTCCCAAAATCAAATGGAGTACCGCCATACTGTTTGCCATCTCCATCGGCTTTGCCACCAGCGTCCGTTTCGCGGGTATCCTGATTGTCGCCTATTTCGGACTCTTCGGTATCATAATGTATGTCAAGCGGAACTGGAAGCCGGGACTGTTCAAAAAGGAGAGCGGTCGCGAACTCGGAACGTTGGCGGCCTGGGGTGTAGGCATCTCCTTGGCTGGTGTCCTTCTCACAATCTTGGCTTGGCCTTTTCTGCTGAAACACCCGATCGACAACTTCAAGGCCACCATTGAAAACATGTCAGCCTTCCCAACTTCTATCCGGCAAGTCTTTGAGGGCGCCATGCAATGGTCCGACTACTTGCCCTGGTATTATACCCCGAAGTTTATCCTGATCACCATCCCCATCGCGGTGCTTGTCGGACTCGTCCTCTTTTTCGTCTGCTGCTGGCGCAAACGGGAAGACCGCTTCTGGTCATTCATGATTTTCTTCACCTTCTTCTTCCCTGTGTTCTGGATAGTCTATACCAAGGCCAACGTCTATGGCGGCTGGCGCCATGCCATGTTCTCGTATCCGCCCATGGTGGTGGCTGCAGGATTGGGATTCAACGGTTTGGCGAAATGGGTGGAACAACTGTTGAAAATCACGCCGGAAACGTCAATGGATGGTAATAGTTCGGATGATGGCGATGGCGCGCACCCTGCCTCCGCAAAAGGAATTGTCGTTAATGTTGCCTCTGTCGTGTTGTTGTTACTGCTGCTGATTGGGCCGATTCGTCATATCTGCGCCAACCATCCCTACGAGTACGTCTATTTCAACGAGTTGGTGGGCGGCACCAAGAAGGCGCTCGGACAATATGAGCTGGACTACTACTACCACTCCACCCGCGAGGCTTCCGAATGGGTCATCGCCAACGCTTCCAAAAATGCCGATGGCACCAAGACGCGCGTGGCCACATGGCACACGGCTTCCGTCAATTACTTCTTCCGTAACGACACGGCCAGCTTCCAGCCTAGGTTCGCCCGTTGGTACGAGAAGGAAAACTCCGATTGGGACTATGCGATTTTCACGGTCACCGGCATGTCGCCGGCCTATTTGCGCAGCCAGAATTTTCCGCCGAAGAACACGGTCAAAACTGTTGAGGTGGACGGAGTGCCCATCTGCATTGTTCTCAAACGCCAGGACAAGAGCGACTTCCTTGCGGCTCAACAGAAGGATGCCAACAATCTTGACTCCGCCATCATCCTCTACAAACAGGCTTTGGCATTGGATCCCGACAACCTCGGCGCCCTTTTGGGCATGGGTGAGTGCTATGTGCGTACCAATCGTCCCGACAGCGCCCTGATTTACCTCAATCACTATCACGATCTTGACCCTGAAGCGGAGATGGCCAACTACATGCGTGCATACGCCCATGTGTACAAACAGGATATCAAGGGTGCCCTCGACATCCTTCACGACGTCGAGAATCACAACCCCAAGTATGCCGGTGCCTATTCCTTAGCCATTCAGCTCTACCTTCAACAGCGCGATTTTGTCAACGCCAAGAAGCAGTTCATGAAGGTCATTGACGTGGACCGCATTGATGACAGTTTCGTGAAATTATGGCTCCAGTATTGCCAGATGCAGAACATTGACCAGAATAACGCCTATCGCCAGTTGTACAAGGCCATGGCCAAGAGCTACGAAAAGCGAGGCATGAAGGAGCAGGCCAAACAGTACCGCGAATATGCGGGATTGAAAAACTAATAATCATGATGTCAGAGCGGCTTTGGTTACAAGGCCGCTCTTTTTTTGGGGAAAAGTCCGAATATGGCAGTGCCGCTGCCGGTCATGGCGGCATAGACGGCACCTTGGGCATACATTTGCGCCTTGAGGTCCGCCAATACGGGGTGGCGTTGGAAGATGCTCTCTTCAAAGTCGTTGTGCAGTAATCCGCGCCATTCCTCGACGGGGCGTTGGATGATGTCGGCCACATGGAGGACGGGCACACGGGGTGTGATGCCGGCGTAAGCCTCCTTGGTGGAGACGGAGACGTCGGGTTTCACGATTTCAATGCGATAGTCGCTGAGGTCGAGAGAAACGGGTGTGAGGATCTCGCCGCGGCCTGTGGCGTACATCGGGGAGTTGTGGATGAAAAAGGGCACATCGCTGCCCAACTCCGCCGCATAGTGGTGCAGCTGCTCAAGGGTGAGGGGCAGGCCGAAATGTTGGGCCAGCGCTTTCAGAGCAAAGGCCGCGTCAGCCGATCCGCCGCCCAGCCCCGCACCGATCGGGATGCCTTTTTCCAACACCATCCGTACACCGTGGATGCCATAATCCTTCTGTAACATGCGGAAGGCTTTGACGCAAAGATTGTCGCTGTCAGCCCCCGTGTCCCACGGACTGCGGCATACGAATTCCAAATCCCGTGCGGAAGGCTCGGTTGTCAGCGTGTCGCTGAAAAAGTCGGTAGGGTAGAACACCGTTTCCAAATCGTGGTAACCGTCCGGACGTTTGCGCACGATGTACAACCCAAGGTTGATTTTGCAATTAACCCTAACACTCCCCATAAATAATTTCTTAATTTCTTAGTTTCTTAATTTCTTAATTTCTTAATTCCCAGCCTCTTCCCCCATTTTTATAGTTTCAGTTTGTCAAAGTTCTTCCCAAACACACTGGCAGTCTTGGTGATGGTGATGAAGGCGCTGTCATCGATCTCCTTGATGATGCGGGTGACGCGAGCCTTGTCGGTTTTGTGGGCCACGATGAGCAGCACGTCGCTTTCCTGGCGGTTGTAGGAGCCGTAGCCCTTGAGGAAGGTGGCTCCGCGATGCAGTTCGCGGTTGATACGGTCGGCAATCTCCTTGTTCTTCTGCGAGAAGACCATGAACTGGTAGGTTTGGCGGTAGCCGTCGATCACGATGTCGGCGACGAACATATAGACGAAGAGTACCACAAAGCTATAGACCAGCTTTTGAACATCGTGAAGGACGAGGAAGGAACAGCCGACGATGAAGAAGTTGGCGGTGACGTTCACTTTGCCGTAGGATATATTGCGGTACTTTCCGATCATGAGGGCGATGATGTCGAGGCCGCCGGTGTTGCCGCCCCAGTTGATGGCGATGCCCACGCCGGCGGCGGAGATGGCCGCACCGATAATGACGCTCATGAACATATCATCGACGAGAGGATGGGTGAAAACCTGCTGTGCAATGCCGAAAAAGACGGACTGGATGGCAGTGCAGATGATGGAGTTGACACAGAACCGTGTGCCGAGAATTTTCCAGGAGATGGCGATGAGGATGCCGTTGAGCACAAAGGTTGTGAGACCGATGGGGATAGCGTGGTTGGCGAAATAGACCAATGTGGCGATGCCGGCCACGCCGCCGCCTGTCACTTCGAAAGGTGTCATGAATGCGGACCATCCGAACACAAAAACTGCCAAACCCAATGTGATGAAGAGGTAGTTTTTAATCTCTTTCCATATCTGGTTACTCGTGAGCATAGTGCAAGTCCTCCTTTTTACTTTATTGTTAATCAATAGTTTGCGAAAATTTCAACCGAGAAATTTTTGCAAAAATAAAAAAAATCTGTCAGAGTGTCTCGTGTTATCAAAAAAAATGTATTTTTGCAGCCGTTAATCCAAGCGGTTAACGAACCGCTTCCTTAGCTCAGTTGGTTAGAGCATCTGACTGTTAATCAGAGGGTCCAAGGTTCAAGTCCTTGAGGGAGCGCAAAGAAAATGAAGCACTTACAAAGCAATTTGTGAGTGCTTTTTTTTTGTGGACTAACAAATGGACTAACATTTGCTCTGAAAAATACTGGTTAATCCTATATTACAATGAAGTGACAATAGAGGAGGACTATTATGTTTTGGATATTTTTGTCAGACCTCCCTTGTTGCCCATCACGAACAGTTCCGTGTTGCCGTCTTTGGTCAGCAATTCCACATACAGCGGCTGGTTCAGGGTGAATCGCTGGCAGAGGAAGCGGTCTCCCGCTTTCAGCTTGGCATTTACGGATTCTGTTACCTCAAATAAGCTGTTTCCCAAGTATTTGAGAGTACAACGGCGGTTGGGGTTCCATGCAATTTTCATCTGAGCGCCGATGTTCAGGTCTTTGGCGTAGAGCGACTTCCCCACCACGCGATGCGACGATTGCACGCCCTCCACTTCGCAGTAGTCCGACACGAAGGTCTCCCAATCGGGGAAACCTGTGAAGCGGGCGAGAATGTCGAGAGTGCTGGGGCGCACGGAGGCGTAGCCGTCCACATAGCCCCAGAGTCGCTTCAAAGTGGAGACGCTGAGGTTCTCATTCAGCCGTCCCCGGATCTCTCCCGACAGGAAGATGAAGTCGTTGGAGGTTTCAATACGGTGATCCGCCGACTCCTCCACGAGTTGGCGCAGCAGGGTGATATGTTGCAGGTTAACAGGCATGTTCTTTCAAATTGCGGGCGCAAAAATAGCAAACATTCGGATATGCGGGGCAGGTTCTTGTTCGGTTCTTTTTGCATTCGATGGTTGACCATCAACAAGCCTATAGGGTCTGAAGCTAAAACCTATAGCCAAAAATGCTATTTTTGCCGCATGTTTGAAAATCCCGACGACATATCCACCTCCGGGTTCGTTCCGTCCTCCGGATACGTTGTTTCGGGGCGGTTCTCCGAATTCCTTGAACTGCCCTCTCGAGGCTATTGCCGGCTGTTCAAGGCGCAGCGCAACGGTCAATGGTTCACCTTGAAAACATTGAAGTCTGAGGTCGCCAACGATCCTGTGTATCAAGGGATGCTCGAGAAAGAGTTCGACCTGATGATGCAGCTCAACCATCCGAACATCGTGCGGGTTTACAGCAAAGAGGTGGACGCGGTGGCGGGTAATAGCATCGTGATGGAGTATGTGGATGGGCGCACGTTGGACGAATTCCTTGCCGAAAATCCGGCGCGGTCTGCCCGCGAATCGGTGGCGCGGCAGCTATTGGAGGCCATCGGCTACTGTCACGGGAAGCAGATCATACACCGCGACCTCAAACCATCCAACGTTTTGGTAACTTACAACGGCAACCGTGTCAAGCTGATCGACTTCGGGTTGTCGGACAGCGACCGTTACGCTGTGCTCAAGGAACCGGCCTTCACGAAAGCCTACGCCGCACCGGAGCAGCTGTCGGGCGGGGAAGTTGATAACCGCGCCGACCTTTACGCTTTCGGTTTGATTCTGAAGCAGTTGATTCCGAATCGGTACGGGCGCGTTGTCCGCAAATGCCTACAGCCAAGGAGAGAGAAGCGGTATTCGTTGGCGGAGGAGGTGGCGGAAGCGATGGCAAGCTGCCGCAAATGGCGGAGAGTTATGCCGTGGGGAATGGCCGCGATGGCCGTTATTGCTGTGTTATCCGTCTTTTCGCTGCTTCACTTTTCGAAGGGCGAAACAACAGGACCTATGCAACCGTCGGTGGAATCGCCTTCTTCTGTCCGAGACACCGTTTTTCTGGCGGAACCAACCCAGACGCAAGCAGCTGAATCTGCACATAATCGCACATCATCACACGCTTACGAAGGCAACAGCAGCGGGACGTATCTCAAAGACAAACCGTTGACGACTGTATCAAGCTCCGAAGATCCGCAGACCGTGGTGGCGCGACGACAACGCACTGATTCCATCTTGAACACTATAAAACAGAAAGAGAATCAGGAACAAGAATTGCTTGACAATGCGATATATAACTTCAAATTCACCATTGACAGTATGTTCAAGCCGGTGGATTTGTATGTGAAAAGCGACGAGGTGAAAACCTCCAATATTCTGCGCGATCTGATATACATTGCCGAGTACAAGGCAAAGATTCGCGAATGCCAGATTCGGCGTCAATTGCCTAAATCCAAGCGGAACAGTTTCTTCAACTATGCCAACGACCAAATTGGGGCGAAGAAAAAATCATACACACAAAAATATCCTGCCATACCCCAATATCCCAATGAGCAACAAGTTAGAGAGCCCGAAATATACCAACCGATTTTAGAGCAGAGTAAAAAGTACCGGGAAGAGGGGCGAAGGCTGAGGAATGAATGGGAAAGAATGATGCGGGCGGTGAAATAAGACTCTGAATAAGCTCTCGATGTCTAATTCGTTCAATCCATGTTCTGCAAATACTCCGACAGATAGGGTACTGCAAACACCAACTCCCCACGACGGGGGGATTCGATAACTCCCGCCTCAATGAGACGCTTGCGCGACCCGACAGGCTCTTTCAGCCCCGCCATAAACTGTTCTATCACGCCATCGCGACCGATATACTGCATCGGACGGTTACCGAATGTAGGCTGAAACAGTTCCTGAACACCTTCATGAAAATCCTCTTTCTTTCCCATTTACTTTGCTTTATTCTCTTTTATTCTTCTTTATTTTCCTTTATTCTTTTTCGGATGCAAAAATACAAAAAGAAGCACAGCAAACAAAACATAATTATTCTAATTAGATTATTTTCTTATCTTTGCCCATCCCCTTTTGGGGAGAAGAATAAAACGGATTTATTAACTTAAATTATTGAACCTAAAAGAATTAGAACCTAAAAAGAACCTTTTTATAAATACATAGCAGAAGCGTTTTCGCTTTATCTTTGCAAGTTCGAAACCTGGAAAATTTCAAATGCAATGCCGAGAGGAAGCCGAAGATGCTTGCGGTTTATAGCCGTGAGTTTCTTTGTTTGGCATGGCCGGGGGGTCACTCATGCAATTTCAGTATAGGGTTTTGCGGACAGCGGTAAATAAGCAATCATAAAAATTGCGGATAACGGAATATGTTTGCGCGATTGAAAGTCGCCGGAGCTGCAAACACCACCATCCGAGGTTTAAATCGCTAAAAATTTATATATATTGCGGTTTGAATCGCAAAAAATGGTATTTTTGCGGCCAATATAAAAAGAAACAAAATGATAGCGAGAGACATTGTTGATCAGTTGCACAAGGACTTCGGTTCTGGAAAAATATTAGTGGTGTTAGGGCCTCGGCAGACAGGGAAAACCACGGTTTTGGATATGCTTGCAGAGGAGGCTGAAGACGTTTACCGCCTCAATTGTGACAATTACGATGATGCCGACCTCCTGACCCACCGCACTTCCACAGAACTGAGGCAGTTGGCGGATGGACACAAACTTTTGCTGATTGATGAAGCCCAGCGGGTGGAGGATATCGGCATGACCCTGAAGATGCTTGCCGATTTACACTTGCCAACGCAGATTGTGGTAACTGGCTCGTCGTCGCTTGAACTCGCCAACAAGGTTAACGAGCCGGCCACAGGTCGTCTGTACGAATACAAACTGCTGCCGCTGTCAACCCACGAACTGGTGAAACAAACGGATGAAAGGGAGGAAAAAAGACTTCTGGCAACACGTTTGATTTATGGTTACTATCCGGAAATTGTCACACATTATTCCGATGCCAAGCGATTGTTGTCTCAAATTGCCAACAGCTATTTATTCAAGGACTTGTTGGGTTATAACGGCATCAAAAGGCCTGAACTTTTGCAAAAATTGGTGAGGGCTCTGGCACTGCAGGTGGGCAGCGAAGTGTCATACAACGAATTGAGCAATATGCTTGGGGCGGACAGAGGCACGATAGAAGCCTATATCCGACTATTGGAGCAATGTTTTGTGGTGTTTCGGTTAGATTCATATAGCCGTAACATGCGGAGTGAAATCAAACGCGGCCGCAAGATATATTTTTACGATAACGGGATACGCAACGCTCTGATCAATAACTTTTCTCCGCCGGATTTGCGCTCGGACGTAGGCGTGTTATGGGAGAATATGATGATCTGTGAGCGTATTAAGCGCAATGCGAGGATGGGGCGGTTCGCTTTCCTCTATTTTTGGCGCACTGTGGAGCAGCAGGAAATCGACCTCATAGAGGAAGAGGAAGGTCGCCTCAGTTCGTTTGAATTCAAATGGAACGAAAGGAAACGTGCGCGTCAGTCCCTTTCTTTCGCCAGGAACTACCCGGACACGCCATTTCAATGCGTAACCCCCGCAAACTATATGGACTTTGTTTTATGATTTTTTCGTTTTCTCACGCTCATATATCAAACTTTTTTTCCTAACTTCGCCGTTGTGTTCCCGAAATTGGTTCACAGAATGGAATGATTAACTTAAAATATTGAACCTAAAAGAATTAGAACCAAAAAAGAACCAATTATAATTAAATAGCAGAAGCGTTTTCGCTTTTATCTTTGCAAGTTCGAAACCTGGAAAATTTCAAATGCAATGCCGAGGTGCTTGCGGTTCACAGCCGCGAGCTTTCTTTGTTTGGCATTGCGGGTTTTTCCAGTAGCCGTTCGTGTCCACTCTTTGGAGCTTGTTGCTCTCAAAATTATGGGGATGGCAATGTTTTCCCGTTTAATAAAATACGGGTTAGCATAAATTTCCTTGATATAAATTTGCGGGTCATAATATTTTTATTATTTTTGCAGTGTTTTTAAAACTAAAATTATGGAGCGGATATTCAAAAGGAAAACGTACCGGCAGTTGCTTGAATGGAAAGCAACAGAAAATGGCCGGACTGCAATTTTGCTGGAAGGGGCGCGACGTGTGGGAAAGTCAACTATTGTAGAACAGTTCGCCAGGAAAGAATACAAGTCGTACATTCTCATAGATTTCAACAAAGTTGGCAAGAATGTTGTTGAGCTTTGGGACGATCTCATGGATCTTGACAGGATTTTTCTTTTGTTGCAGCAGATTTTCAAAACAACACTTTACGAAAGAAACTCCGTCATCATCTTCGATGAGGTGCAGAAATGCCCTCCAGCTCGTCAAGCCATCAAATATTTAGTTCAGGATGGTCGCTATGACTATATCGAGACAGGCTCGCTGATTAGCATTCACAAGAACACAAGGAATATCAGCATACCGAGTGAGGAGGACCGCATAACCATGTATCCCATGGATTATGAAGAATTCAGATGGGCTTTGGGAGACATGGCTTCGGTGCCCTTGTTTGAACAACAATATAATAGTCGCATATCGTTGGGCGATGCCGTCGTGCGCCTGAATATGCGCGACTTCAGACTGTACATGTTGGTAGGAGGCATGCCACAGGCTGTAAACACTTATTTGGAGACTAACAACTTGAGTCTGGTGGACAAGACTAAGCGAGGCATCATCCAGTTGTACCTTGAAGATTTCCAGAAGATTGACGCGACAGGTAATGCGGAACGCTTGTTTAAAAATATTCCAGCACAGTTGAGTGGCAAGGTCTCCCGATACCAGCCCTATACCGTGGTGGGGCAACAATCGGCAGCCAAGATGGGAGAGCTGCTGCAGGAATTGGAACAAAGCAAGACCGCTCTTTTCTGCCACCATTGCACCGATCCCAATGTGGGCATGTCTCTGAACAAGGATTTGTCCCGCTACAAGATTTTCATGGCAGACACCGGCTTGTTTGTCACTCTCTGTTTTTGGGACAAGGGTTTTACTGAGAACGTGATTTACGACAAACTGTTGTCGGACAAGCTTGATGCCAATTTAGGATATTTATATGAGAATGTTGTGGCACAGATGTTGGCAAGCGCGGGCAATCAATTGTTTTACTACACTTTCCCAAAAGATGAAAAACACAATTATGAAATCGACTTTTTGCTTTCAAGAGGCAACAAGTTGGTGCCCATCGAAGTGAAATCTTCCGGTTATAAAACCCATAAATCTCTCGATGTCTTCTGCGAGAAATATTCTTCCCGTATCGGCGACCGCATACTGCTTTATACCAAAGATTATCAGAAAGATGGCCCCACTCAATGCATTCCTGTCTATTTTACTCCATTCCTGTAACATTTTTGAAGAAAAAAAGGATTTCTCATTCTACACATCAAATTTTTTTTCCTAACTTTGCCGTTGTGTTCCCGAGACGGGCTCACAGAACGGAATTGTTAACTTAAATTATTGAATAAAAGAAAATTAGAACCAAAAAAGAACCATTTTGTAAATACATAGCAGAAGCGTTTTCGCTTTATCTTTGCAAGTTCGAAACCTGGAAAATTTCAAATGCAATGCCGAGAGGAAGCCGAAGATGCTTGCGGTTCACAGCCGCGAGCTTTCTTTGTTTGGCATTGCAGGTTTTTCCAGTTACCGTTCGTGTCCACTTTTTGGAGCTGGTACAAGCTGGCACATACAATCTGCGGATAGCGGTATTTTCGGAAAAATAAATTTTGCGGATAGCAGCAAAATATATTTATAAAAAAATGCGGACAGCGGAATTTGTTCGCGTAATTGAAAAATAATCACTATCTTTGCCGCTGTAAAAATTGTTATTATGTCGGAACATGTATTTAGACGTAAGACCTACCAGAAAATGCTGCAATGGAAATCTGAATCGGCTGGTAGAAGTGCATTGCTGGTTGAAGGAGCAAGGCGTGTGGGGAAGTCCACGTTGGTGAAGCATTTTGCCGAAAGGGAGTATGAATCCTATATCCTTCTGGATTTTGCGAATCTGCTTCCGGAGGTTCAGACACTGATGGAGACGAGTCTGGCTGATTTGAACCACCTGTTCATGCGGTTGCAAATCATCTATAATGTGACCTTGGTAGAGCGCAAGTCGGTCATCATTTTCGACGAAGTGCAGCTTATGCCACTTGCACGGCAAGCTGTCAAATATCTTGTGGCAGACGGACGATATGACTACATCGAAACGGGGTCGCTGATCAGCATTCGCAAGAATGTACAGAACATTGTGATACCAAGCGAGGAAGACAGGATACAGATGTACCCGATGGATTATGAAGAGTTTCGATGGGCTTTGGGTGACAATACAACGATGACACTGCTCAAGCAGGTGTTCATCGATAAGCAACCATTAGGCGATGCGACTCACCGGCTCTTGATGCGCGATTTCCGATTGTATATGCTGGTGGGAGGTATGCCACAGGCGGTGAACGAGTATCTTGAAACCAATAATCTGCAGAAGGTGGACAGTGTCAAACGGCGAATCCTGAACTTATATGCCGATGATTTGCATAAATTAGACACTTCCAATAAGTTAAGGACGTTGTTTTGGGCGATACCCTCTGAGTTGAGCAAGAACACATCGCGCTATCAGGCCACCACTATCATAGAAAACGTGAAGCAGTATCAGATGCAGGAAATGCTGGAGCTGATGCGTGAAAGCATGATTGTGAACATTGCTTATCAATCTACCGACCCTGCCGTTGGCCTGGCTCTGACTGCAGACAGGGCACGCTATAAGTTGTTTGTGAGTGACACCGGATTGTTCGTCACTTTAGCGTTCTGGGACAAGGATTTCACCGACAACATCATCTATCAGAAGTTATGGGCAGATAAGCTGAGCACCAACTTGGGATATATTTACGAAAATGTAATCGCACAAATGTTGCGTGCCTCTGGTCACGAATTGTATTACCATACATTCCAGAATACAAGCAACCATAACTACGAGGTTGACTTCCTTCTTTCAAAAAGTGACAAACTTGTGCCCATCGAAGTGAAATCTTCGGGTTATAAAACCCATAAATCTCTCGATGTCTTCTGCGAGAAATATTCCTCCCGTATCGGCGAGCGCATACTGCTCTATACCAAAGATTATCAGAAAGACGGCCCCACTCAATGCATTCCTGTCTATTTTACTCCATTCCTGTAACATTTTTGAAGAAAAAAAATGATTTCTCGCTCTACACATCAAATTTTTTTCCTAACTTTGCCGTTGTGTTCCCCGGACGGGTTCACAGAACGGAATTATTAAATTAAATTATTGAATAAAAGAAAATTAGAACCTAAAAAGAACCTTTTTATAGACACATAGCAGAAGCGTTTTCGCTTTTATCTTTGCAAGTTCGAAACCTGGAAAATTTCAAATGCAATGCCGAGAGGAAGCCGAAGATGCTTGCGGTTCACAGCCGCGAGCTTTCTTTGTTTGGCATTGCGGGTTTTCCAGGACCTCGAACTCAAGACAATGAAGTTCGCGGTTTTTTTATGCCCGTTTGTGAAACCCGGAAAGGACGTGAAAAAGAACCTGAAAAGAACCTAACTGCGTGAGGGAAAGAGAGGTACTTTTGCGGCGTTGAAAAAATAACGCTAATAGAAATAATAAAAACAAAAATTATGGAAAAGAACGAAAACACATTAAAAGTAAGCAAGAAACAACTCCAAGAGGCTTATTATGTTTGGATTTTTGATTTGAATTATGTTCTTTTAGAAAATCCTTGTCATGCAACCTTTGCTCTTCGTGTCCCTGGTATTCCAAATGGAAATAATCCTTGCCTCAAACTATTAGAGACTCTAAAAAAGCACCCATCAATCAATTCAGCAAAGACTTTGATGATTACAAATGATGACAACGAAGAATACATCAAAAATGTATTCAGAAGAACATCAAATACTGCAACTTCAAATATCATAATTGGTACATTCCCAATAATTAACGATATTAAGAACATGAAAGAAGAATATGAACTCTACGAGAAGTCTTTTGTTTTGTACCTTAGAACTCGTGAGAAAATCAATGACGAGGAAACTCAGCCATTGCGCATTAATCTTGAAGTCCCTGAACAAGAACTTCAAGACTACAATCAGCTACTTTCTTCATTAACAAACTTCTGAATAATAGTTTGACAAGTCAATTATTTAACGAGAAAGCCGATTCGCGCGAAAGGAGGTAGGCGGAATAATTAATTATTTGATTATGAATAAATCTAACTTTTTATTGTTATTTGTCTTTGTGGCAAATATGCTCTTTGCACAGAACCAACAATTAAAAACGTATCATTCTTATTGTCCTGGTGGGGCAGAATTTAACGGACTGTCCTATACTGGATATGAAGATGAATTAGGAGGTGTTACAAAACATGGTCTCTTCACTGTAAAACTCAACAAAGGTACTCTTTCGTTGAATTTTAAAAACGGGATTTTGGATGGAGAAGGTAGCATCACTTCTCCCAACATAACATGCAAACTCATGTATAGTAATAATAAACTTGTAAGTGTGGATTATGTTGAAAAAGGCACTGGCGATGAGATTCTTGTTTATAAGTATTCTATAAACGAGGAAAACAGGCTGGTAGGAGATTTCGAACTAAAACAAATATCCCATTCCTTAAATGATAATGCTTTCATGAAAGGACAATTTGACAATTCTGGACGTGCTACAGGATGGTGGTCATTAAAAAAAGGAAAAAACAGTGATGTAATACAATATTATTTTGAGAATGGTTTTTGTTTGGGCTCTGATGAAAAAATAATTGAAATTAGTCGCAAATATTTAATAGACAGTATATTATCTGATAAAGACATACATGATCTTGGTCTATACTGCTCGACAAACACTATGACGTCTGACTTAAATACGGGTCTGAAACCTTTTCAAGATTATTTTTGTTACCATTTCAACATTAATGGCAAGGATGCTTGTATCGATACAAAGATGCGGAACCGCTTTGATTTAAGAAATGCTTTTAAAGCAACAAATTTAGAGGGTTCACCTATTTCGTATATGTCTGAGGAGTTATATCAAAAAATAGTCAGCACAATCTCAGGAGGAACGTCTACTTATAACATAGGATATGATGTTTTCCTGAAAAAATACTATGTACTTAAGGCAGATAACGAGTCTCGATTATACATACCTCTTGCTTCAGAAAGTGAGTTTGAAAGTGTGGAGGCTTCTAAATGGCAATGCCCTGAAGCACATACTGTTACCGATGTTGATGGCAATGTCTATAAAACAGTAAAAATAGGCCAACAATGCTGGATGAAAGAGAATCTGCGTACTACTAAATATGCAGATGGAACCTCTATCCCAATGATCACAAGAAAACGTCCAGATGGCACCTCAATCTCTATTCCAAAGATAAAATATCCAAACGGCACTTCGTCTTATAAAGATGTTTTTGGCCTGTTGTATGATTGGACAACCATAATGCACAATGAATCATCAAGTAAAGACAATCCCAATCATATACAAGGAATCTGTCCCAATGGCTGGCATATTCCGAGTGTTTATGAATGGGAACAACTCTTAAACTATGTGGGAAGTCAAACCCAATATAGATGTAATCCTTCATTCAAAGAAGATATAGCCAAGTCGCTTGCATCAACAACAAGTTGGGAAAAGGCGTTGAGCAATTGCACTGTAGGTTTTGAACAAGGTAGAAATAACGCAACAGGTTTTAGTGCATTACCAGCTGGTGGTTTTTTTGATGAAATTGAAGGATTCGGCAAAGAGTCCTATTTCTGGAGTTATATACATATACAACAGGGTTATTATACTTCGACTGATGCTTGGGCTTGTTGTAATTTAAGTTATAATAGTTATACAGTAGATAAAAGACGTTATGATCCCTCTGTCTTCCTTTCTGTCCGCTGCGTAAAAGATTAGACAAAAACACAATACCAACTTATAAGAACAAGCCGAAAATCCATATCAGAGTAGGCGATTATAAATAAAATTGAAAATATGAAAAATCAAGAAAAATGGGGCTTTCTAAGAGAGCATTCCAGCAAAACAACAGGCAAGGATAGTTTTACAGGGCTTCACAGAACCGGGTTGGATGAATATCTGAAAGAACTGTTTCCAAAAGAAGAATGGGTTCACGACAAGGTATTCGGGAAAAGATCGGATGGAGTCAACCATAGAATCCGCCCTGATTATCTTTGTGAAAAACTGAAAATAATTGTTGAATTTGATGGAATAGATCATTATAGAAAACCATCTCAAATCCTAAAAGACCAAAAAAACACAGAGATATATCAGAAAAATGGCTTTAAAGTGGTGCGCATCCCTTATTTTGTTCAACTAACTAATGAAGTGGTTGAAATCCTATTTGGAATTAAACACAAAAACAATTTGTTCAACCCGAACGTACCCTCTTTAAGTTCGAAAGGAAGTCACTCTCCTGCATATTTGTGTCCTGCTGGATTGAAAAGAATGGCAAAAGAGTACAAAATGTTTCCTCAACAATACAAGATTAATGTTGATTCCTTGAAGAAGGAAAACCAGCCATTCTTGACCGGTGTGGACTTGTTGGAAGCAGAATACAATAAGGTATAGTGTAGCTTTTGTTGCATTCAACCTTGATGGCGGAAGCCGAAAAGCCATAACAGAGTAGGCATCATTATTATATCAAATAATATGGGCTTCCTTTCCGACTTCATCTTATTAAATTTCATGAAACGCCGGGCCAAACGCAAAGGGTGCGGCATCGGCGACATGGTGATGCTGAAAACCGGCGGGCCCGTCATGATGGTGGTGGATGTTGACCTTGAGGAGGCCGAATGCGAGTGGTTTTCTGAAAAGGACCAAAAGACGCACCGCAAGTGTTTTAAGTTTGAAATGCTTGTGAACGTTAACAACCTTGTGCCACAATCCGACATTTTTAAGCATCAGTACCCTGCAAAGACAAACAAATTGAAGAGAACCTAACAAAACAAAGAAATATGGAGGAAGAATACATTAAAATGATGAGCGATGCCGTTGATTTTATCAAAGAAACGAAAATAGAGGCGACAAAATACTATAATTATATAAATTTTCTCGATAATGTTTCTCAAGAATATCGAGATGCTCATGAAAAACTATGGGCTATCCGTCTGGAGTCCATAGATACTCGAATAAAATATTTCAGAGAGTATCATATTTGTATGTTCGCCGATTACACATTGGCAAGACGCTTTATTAATGTCTATTTTTCCGAAGTGGAGTCCTTGTTAGATGATCTTCACAGTATGGAATCATATTCCTCCTTGGTTTCAATTACATTAGAAGAATTGGCTTCAAAATTAGACAGTTGCAAAGATTATATACTCAGAAATGGAAACAGGAAGTTACCCTTTTAATCGCCCAAATATCGCAAAGCAATGGACAAGGACTTCATAAAGACTATGCTCGCCCTGCATACCCTCGTTGCCAAGGAGACTTTCGGATCGGACGCTGTGGTGGCACTGAACGCCGGGGAGCCAGGTGTGTACGAGAACAACCCTACCATTATCGAATATGAGCAAAAAGGCTACAAATTCTGTGATGCCAACATATTCGGAGAAGGGTTGGAAAGAATGGAAACGCTCACTTTCAGGAAAGTGAACGAAAGTTGATAAGGTTAGCGTAAAATATCCAATAGAATGTCAGAAAAGAGATGGAAGATAGACAGCCGTGTGCCGCACAAATATCGCGGCGGGCGTAGAGGAAAAGGTTCGGAGTTCCCCCGCCATGGAATGAATGAATATGAAGGCGAACGACTCTCCATGAGTAAACACCGGCTTTCAAAACACAAAACATTGAGCTACAACAAAGGTAATGGTTGGGCATCGTTGCATGAAAAACATATAGAAGGACTCCTTAACAAGTACCTCAACAAGCCATTCGACGAGATGCTGAGCGAGTTCTATGCCAAGACCAAGTCGTTGCGCCAAAGCGGACGACAGCGTATATGGGACACGCCATCCTACTTCTCGTATGATGTGGAAGGGTTCACACATTGTCGATTTGTGTCATGGGGTAAGAAAAAGTATTATGTCGATGACAACGGCATTCTCCGTCTAAAGGATAACCATGCCGACAGCACCCCGAAGACAAAATTGACCCGCAAACAGAAAGCCTACAACCGTCAAGTTCCTGTGCCCACATTCGGCTTGGAGGCTGACCAGTTCGCACAACTAAAACAAAAGTACGACACCGCCGACCTGTTTGTGGGAGAATACTATGCGATAGTGGAAGGAAAGGTTCGTAAAGTGCCGATTTATACCTCGCCAACAACAGAAAATGTTCTTGACTTGCCCGACAGAATTGCTGTGCAGGGTTTTAATTTTGATGCAAAATTCAACCATGTTTTTTGGATGTACACCTATAAAGAAGAGAACAGCTACAAAACCGAAATCCGTGAAAAATTAGAGGCACTGAAGAAGGAAAACAATGAAGAAAATGCTGGCGATGTGGCGCGCATGGAGCGTCGGCTCTGTTCCATGAAGGATTATTGGACAATGCACGGATGCATGTCTCTGGAGTTTTATACAAAGAAAAGTGGCTATATGCGATCAAACAATCATAGAAATTAATTAAATTTTTGTCCTATGTACCGCCAATTCACCGCCTCCCGCGTTTCCGAATCCAACGTGCTGTTCCCGCCCACCATTATCTTCAATGATGAGGGCATCACCATCAAAACACCGGCGCTGTTGCACCACAACACCGACTTTATCCCCTACGAGGCGGTGTCGAGCGTGATGATACACACCCCGCTCGCCGGCTTCTCCACCATCACCTTCTACGCCTACGGGCGCGAGATCCGCGTCCACGGGTTCCTGCAGCGCGAGGTGCGGGAGATGAAGCGGCTGGTGGAGGAAAGGTGATTTTGTGGCCATCGTTTTTAGAGTTCCACCGCAAACAAGTCATCCAGGGTAACCTCATTCTGCACCTGTCCGCTATACTCGTTCCGCTTCAAACCGTATGAGGCTATCATGGTCAGATGAACGCTTTTCTTGCGCGGTATTCTGTCCATCAATGTCTGCATCCGTTCCCGTAAAACGGTATCGTATTTTTTATCTATGACAAACGGTTTGCCATAAAACTTTATTTCACAGAGATTTAATACGTTGTCGGCTCTGTCAATGAGCATGTCTATCTGTTGCTTCTTTTCAGGTGACTCCACAATCCAAGATGAAACCATAGTACTTACTCCTGAAATTCCCAATTTCATCTTAATCTGGGCTATATGCAAAAAACACAGTTCCTCAAAGGCAAATCCTCTCCATGTATTCAATCGGGGTGAAGATGAATTTTTCTGCCAAAATTGCGGTTCGGACATCTCCTTCCCATCCAGAAAGTTGAGATAAGAAATACAGAAGGGGTCGGTCAGCCGATAACGCTCCACTTTCCGTTCATTGTATGGATAGTAGGTTGTGATGAAGTCGCTTTCCGACAACCCTTTCAGAATCTCTGTCGCACCGCCACCGTCTTTAATGCCAGTATGTTCAAGAATCTCATGCCGTGTGTACCCTCCTCTTCTTTGGGCAAGCAGACGAATCACTTTCTTATGGTCTTCCGCATTTTTGAACAGAGAACCAAACAAGCGGTCGAATTCGTTTCCTAACTTCGCCCCTTTTTCAAAAAGCAATTTGTCAATGTTTTGAGCCGCGCTGTATCCTTTTTCAAACAGACTCAAATAATGCGGGATTCCACCCAGAACCATATATGCCTGTGTCACGTCATATCGGCTCATTGCGATTCCTTTACTATGGAAATACATCTCGCACTCTGCCAACGAGAAGGGATGGAGTTTAATCTCGCAATTCAGTCTGTTATACAATCCTCCCTTGTTATTGATGAGATTGTCCTCCATCCAAGAAGTTGCGGAACCGCAGACAATCAACAGGATATTGTTGCGTTTTGATGCCCATCCGTTCCAGAAATGCTCAAATGCGGGGATGAATCGCGAGCGGGCGGTGTCCATCCACGGCAGTTCGTCAATGAATACCACAAGTCGCCGGCCGTTGTCTTTCTGTTCGAGCAGTTTTTCCAATAGTCGAAATGCCTCGAGCCATGATTTGGGACTGGTTTCCCCTTGCAATCCGTAATCCTGCAAGGAATAATAAAATGCTTGTAGCTGGTCGCGTAGCAGGAATTTTTTTTCGCGGTCGTATGGCGACAATCCCGTATGCCAGAATGCGAACCTGTCCTTAAACGTCTCTTTGATCAAATAGGTTTTCCCAATGCGCCGTCTTCCATAAACAGCTACAAATTGCGAATCCTCAACGTTGTAAAGTCGCTCCAGTTCTGCAATCTCTTTCTTTCTGCCAATGATTTCCATAACGTATCTTGTGAATTTTATTTCGCTGCAAAGATAACAAAAATACCAATATTAGAGATATAAGATTTTTTATCTCTCTAAATTGAGGTTTGTTCCATGCGTTTAGATGATTAAACACAATTTGAATCCTCTCGCCGGCTTCTCCTCCATCACCTTCTTGCCAATGTACAATTTACAATTAACAATGTACAATTAGTTCGCCCACGAGACCAACTGTACATTATACATTGTACATTGTTTCCGGTGCGGGAGAAGAGGGGGTTGGTGGTTCAACGCATCTGGTGCCTTTATTGCACTGCGTAGTCCTCACGGTATTGCTTGGGTGTCATGTCGGTCTCTTTTTTGAAGAACTTGCAGAAAGAAGAGGAGGATGAGAAATTCAGTATCTCGGCAATTTCTCCCACTGGTTGGTTGCTGTACATCAGAAAAAGCTTGGCCTGCTGGATGATGCGGCGGTGAATCCAATCCATGATGGTTAATCCGCTGGCTTCTCGGATAGTGCATCCCAGATGGTTCGGCGTCAGACATAGACGGTCGGCGTAAAATGCGATGTTGTGTTCTTTGTCGGCATACTGGTTGATCAGAGCGGCAAATTTATGGAAAACCTCCTCTTTTCTGGTGGACGCTTTGCGGGATGTCTCCTTGGATTCCTTCATGATAAGATTTTGAAGTTCTGACATGATGGAGGCCTGTATGTATCGTACAGATTTCATGGATAACGGTCGGCGGCTGACGCTGTGCCTCAGCAGTTGGAAGTATTCCCCCATGAGAATCCAGTCGTCCGCCGAAAGGAGAAGCACGGTGTCCTCCTTGAAAGTGACATCGGCGGGAAGGTCGCGGAATGAGAAAATCTGGAAGTCGAAGTCCTCGTCTTTCTCCTCTATTTCCATGACAGTGCCTGCTGGCATGACGACCATCATTCCTGTCGTAAGACAGTATGGTTTCATGTTAATTATAAATTGGGCAGTGCCTGAAATAATCCGCAACACTCTTCCGTCTTCTATTCTGTATGGTTGACATGTCCTCATGAAACTTTTACCGAATTGCATGGCACTCATGACCATCAGCAGTTGGCTGTCGAGGTATTCGCCGTGCTGGTCTCCAGCCATGTGCCCCATGTTTTGCAGGGTGAGTTCTTTTATTACTTTTGCCATAATCGTTGTATTGGAACATTTTTACAGGTTATTGGACAACGTGATTTTGGAAAAAACATTGTTCTTTTGCAAAAAAAAATGTAATGTATTGTTCTTGTAAAAATTTATAGATAACCGACTGGATAACTGTTTTTTAAATCCACGATTTTACTTTGTATGCTGAAATTATTTTTCAATTTTATTTAATATTAAAATGCTTATGAAAAGATTTTTCCTTTTTGCAGTGATGGGCCTTGCCATCCTGTCCGGCTTTGCGCCGAAGTTGCAGGCGCAGACAATTTGGAATGGCACAGCCGATGTCTCCTGGTATGATGCCACTCAGGCATCATTTGACATTTACACACCCGAGCAGTTGGCCGGTGTGGCCCAGTTGGTGAACAACGGCACCACAACATTCAGTGGTGTCACGTTGAATCTGGCGGGCGATCTGTGGCTGAACAGCACAGGGGATTCCACCAACAACTGGGTGCCTATTGGCGGCGGTTCCCCCACAGGCGAGTCGCCCAGCACGGGCAACGCCTTCAAGGGTAACTTCAACGGCCACGGTCACACGATCTACAATCTGTATTGCGACAAGGGCAGCACCTTCCATGCCGGCTTGTTCTGCGCCTTGGAGAACCCCTGCACCATAGATTCTTTAGTGCTCGTTAACCCTGTGCTGAAGTCAAGAGGTATGATGGGGTGTATTGCGGGCTTCCCAAGAGGCAGCTCTTCTGTGTATGTTCGTTACTGTCTGGTGATTAATGCCCGCATTGTGGGTGAGAACACCTCCGGCAGCAACAATATCGGCGGTATTTTCGGTGCCACCTATCCCAACAGCGGCAACACCTATATTGAGAATTGCGGTGTGACGGGAAGTATCACGGGTTATTATCCCGCCGGCGTGAGCGGCAATGCGGAGCGTGCAAATATCACCAACTTCTATTTCGCCGGCACCCTTACCCCATACGGTTCCAACTACGGTGGTGTGACCGCCCACAGCGGCAACCGCACCAACTGCTATTCCTATTCTGTGGTGAATGGTTCAATATCCCAATCCTCAGCCTCTTCCAACGGCACGGCCGTCACACAGAGTGAAATGCAGTCTGCGAATATGATCTCCCTTTTAGGCAGTGCCTTCACGATGGACTTCGGCATTAACAACGGTTATCCCGTTATGTCATTTATGGCTGGTGTGACTCCTGCCACGGCTGAAATCTGCCTTGGCGAGAGTGTTACCTTAACCGCCCATGGCTTAGATTCCTACCTTTGGAATACGGGCGCGTCCACCGAGAGCATTACGGTGACCCCGACAACCACCACGACTTACACTGTGTCGGGAACGTACCAGGGTATGCCAGCCTCTCTTTCTTCTGTTATTACGGTTTATCCTCAAGCCGTCATCTCGGCCACCGTGATGGCAAGCTCCGATGGACAGGTGCACGGCACCGTCACACCCGACACCTCCTATGTGACATGCATGGGCTCGGATGTCATCACCCTTACCGTGACCCCCGAAGCGGGTTACCGCATCGAGTCGGTGACGCTGAACGGTGACGAGGTCTATGGCGATATCTTCGGACCTGGCATGCAGGTGATCACAATCAACCCGAATGGTACGTTGGGCACGGTGAAGATCTATCTCTCCAAGTGCGCCATCGTCACCTTGCCCTACAGCGATGATTTCGAGGCATACGCATCCAGCCAGGTGCCGGAGTGCTACACCAAGATTTCCAGCACCAATTATCCGTATGTCTATAATTCCACCACTTATGCACATGGAGGATCCAAGTGCTTATACACCTATATGAGCAGCACCTCAAACAACTATTTCATGGTGTTGCCTAAAATTTTTGATGTCAACACCTACCCGATGAGTTCACTGATGATCTCCTTCTGGGCCAGGTTCTCCAATGTGTCCAACTCCCTCACGGTCGGTGTGATGTCAGATCCCAACGATGCTTCCACTTTCACCGCGATCGGGACGGTGCAATCGTCCACGGCCAACACGTATGAGCAATATACGGTCTATTTCGGCAATGTAAACGACACTCATCCCTATATCGCATTCAAGATGAACTGCGGATCCACCTATACCTACATTTATGTGGATGATATCATGGTGGACGTGGCCCCGACCTGCTCTCCGGTGACGCACCTCGTGGCCGACAATATCTATGGCACGAACGCCTCACTGCATTGGGATGCCAATGTTGTGGGCACAGCATACAACTACCTGATTACGGTTGTGGATGACGCCACGCAAATCACAACGACCTATACCGCCACGGAGACCTCATACGTGTTGATGGGACTCAATGAGCAGACCTCTTATACGGTCACGGTGCAGCCCGACTGCGGTGGCGGCGACATAGGTGCTGCGACCACTGTTTCTTTCACCACACCTTGTATTGCTCCTATCGAGGTGATCAACAACAGCTATCCCGCTTCCACCTATTCTACCGAGGGTAACCACTTCCCGACGGCCAACCACTATGTCAATTCCTACACCGAACAGATCTACTTCCCTGGAGATTTGGACAACACGGCAGCTGAATTCAGCGGCATCTCTTTCCAATACAATATTTCCACCGTCATCACCAGAACATTGGACATCTACATGGCTCATACAGCCGACACCGCCTTTGTGCAGGGCGTCTGGGCCACTCCGTTAGACAGCTATGTGCATGTCTATTCAGGTCCTGTCTCCTTCAATTACAATGGACCTAACCGTTGGGTGGAGATTCCGTTCGACACCAACTTCTATTATAATGGTTATGACAACCTTTTGCTGATTGTGAATGATATCACGGGCAGCAGCTACAACAATAGCAACTCCAAGTTCTACACCATTGACAATCCGACGTATCGTTCTCAATGCCAGTATAACAATGATGCGAATGTCAACTGGGGTGTCAACAATAAGCCGACCACAGGCACCTTGCATACCCAAGTGAACAATATCCGTCTGACTGCTTGCGATGTGGTGACCTGCATTGCCCCGAACACCCTGCAGCTGGTTGCTTCTGATGCCAGTTCCGGTGAGATTACCTGGGTGAACCCGAATACCACTTCCAACTGTGAGATTGAGTACAAGGAGGAGGGCGACGCCAACTGGATTTCCACGGGTACCGTCTCCGGCACCGACTATATCCTCTCCGGCTTGACAGCCAACACCGTCTATACTGTCCGTGTGCGTGCTATTTGCAGCGCCAACGATATGAGCGACTGGTCTGAAACCTTGACATTCCGCACCGAATGCGAGGCAATTCTGACACTTCCCTACACGCAGAATTTCGATAGTGACACGTATGGTTCCGGCAATGATGCCTATATATACTGCTGGGACCGCCTCACCACGGATCCTTCCAAGCCTGTCCAGATGTATCCGACTTCCGCAGCGCATACTACGCCTAACGCCATACGCTTCTTCGATGGTGCCAATGTTACCAACATAGCCATCATGCCCAAGGTGGACGAAAGCATCAGTCTGAACCAGCTGCAGGTCTCTTTCTGGGTGCGCAGCACCTCTTCCACCGCCCCTGTGATCTTCGAGCTGGGCGTGATGACCGACAAGAGCGACGCGACCACTTTCGAGATTTTGGACACGATTCCGACTCCGTATTTGCCGAATGACCAATACACCCTTGTGGAATACTCTCTTGCAGACTATATGGGATATGGTCATTACATCGCTTTCCGTGCCAGCAACGGCAACGGTGGCAACAACCTCCGTCTGGATGATGTGAACCTCGATTACATCCCAGTGTGCCTGCATCCGGTCAATCTGGCAGTCGATTCCGTCACTTCCGAGACAGCCTCTTTCCATTGGACGGAAGACGGTACTGCCACCAGCTGGATTGTGGAATACGGCCCCGCCGGCTTTACACTGGGTCAGGGTACCGTCGAGAATGCCAACGACACTGCCTATACCATCTTCAACCTGAATCCGAACACGGAATATGATGTGTATGTCTATGCCGACTGCGGTGCCAATTTCATCAGCACCCCGATCAGTATCTCATTGCGGACCGATTGCGGACCGATCATGCAGCTTCCTTACACGGAAGATTTCGAGACAGGGTTGTACAATACGGGCATGTATAATGACGGCTCTGCCAACCAACAGAGATATATCGCCTGCTGGAACCGTTTGGCTTCCAATGACGCGCACCATGTCTATATCGCCAATAGCACCACCTATTCGAACAGCGGTGCGTACTACATGGACTTCCACTGGACGCCCAGCTGTTATAACATCGCTATTGCGCCTGAATTGGATCAGAATTTTGATGTGAGCCAGCTGATGGTTAATTTCTGGGCTTGCAAGAGCGGCTCTGCCGGAATGCTGGAGGTGGGTGTGATGACCGACAAGACGGCAGACTCCACGTTTGTGCCGATCGACACCATCGACCTCTCCGCCATGGCCAACTATGCATACGCTGAACAGTTTGTGAAGTTCAACAACTACACGGGCAACGGCAAGTACATTGCCTTCCGTGTCTCCAACGCTCCCAGCAGCGGCTACTACATTGATGACCTCATTATCGACTATGCACCGGACTGCTCTCCTGTGCAGAGTGTGACCGTTTCGGATATCACTGGCACCTCTGCCGTCATTACCTGGGCACCGGGCGTTTTCGGCACTGTGGATTCCTACACCTTGGAGTATTCCGAAGGAGGTCAGAACAACTGGATCTCTGCCGGCAACCTCACTTCCACCACCTATCTGTTGGGCAACCTCGACCACTCCACCTATTACGATGTCCGTGTCCAGTCCAACTGTGACGATGGCACTTCAGGTGGATGGGTGATGGAATCCTTCCGTACCAATTGCCTGGTGGGCGGCGATGTCACCATCGGCGACGGCACCTCCACCAACAGCTATCTGCCCACATACGGTTACTACAATTATTCTTACACCCAGCAAATCTTCTTGGCCACGGAAATGGGTGCTGCAAAGACTTTGGAGTCTGTGACCTTTGATATGTCTGCCCATGCGGTGGATCGTAACATCAAGATCTACCTGATGCATACCACAGAGAGCTCCAACTCCTCTTGGATTCCAGCCACGACAGCTCAGCTGGTCTATTCCGGCATGCCGACACTGCAAGTGGGGCTCAACACCTTCAACTTCTCCACACCGTTCCAGTATAACGGTGCCGACAACTTGGCGTTGATTGTGGTTGATGAGACCGGCTCCTTCTCCAGTGGCAACACATGGCGCACGCACACGGCGCCTTTTGGAGCTTCCCGCTATGTCTATCAGGATGGCAGCCCTTATAGCACCGCTTCCACACCTTCCAGTGGATACACCACCACTTCCCGTAACAATGTCATCTTCGGTTCACCGTGCGACACGACCACGACCTGTGTGGCTCCGTATGTCAGCATTACTGGCATTACAAGCGATGCTGCCGTTGTGACCTGGGTACCCGGCTATATGGAGTCCGCTTGGGAACTTGAATATCGTCCGCTTTCCGATACCAACTGGATCAGTGTCGGATCTGTCTATTCCATGTCGGAGTTGATCTCCGGTCTGAATCCGAACACTCCTTATAAGGTTCGTATGCGCTCCGACTGCGGTGGGGGAGAGTACAGTTTATGGACAGAAGCCAACTTCACGACGGCCTGCGGTGCGTTCACCGTCACCCAGACCGACCCGTGGACGGAGAACTTTGAGAACAACCCGACAATGACATGCTTTGACACTCCTGTCACCTATACGAATGGCAGCAACACCTATCCCAAGACGTTGAGCTATGGCGATGCTGCCCATTCCGCACCTTACACCATCGAGTTCAAGGGAACGAACAACATGTTGGTGCTTCCTGAATTCACCAATGATATCCACGACCTGCGCATGTCCTTCTGGGCTACCAGTTGGGGCGTGACCACCACTGCGGTTGTCGGTGTGATCACCGATATTACCGACACCTCCACCTTTGAGGTGTTGGGTGATGCCGGCACTCCCGGACCGCGCGGAGGCTCCGGCGGCGGTAACGGTAACTTCATGGGACCGTTCGATTTCAACAATGTGCTGGCCTCATCCGGTCGTATCGCCATTCTCTTCTCTGGGACAACCGCCAGCGATGCCGGTTGGAACCTGGATGACTTCACCGTTGAGCTGATCCCCAGCTGCTCCGCTCCCGCCCATACGTCTGTCATCGTAAGCAATGTGGATGCCAACAGCGCCGAAGTCTCCTTTACCGATGACGATGCCAGCCACAGCAGCTGGATCATCTACTATGGCGAAACGGGTACTTCCACGAGTACTTGGAGTGCAATGACCGTGAATACCACTACGGGCAATATCCTGACCGGACTCAACTCCAACACTAACTATTCGTTGTATGTGCTGACCCTCTGTAACGGTGTGGAGGGCGATGACCAGACCAACACAGTGAACTTCACTACCACCACGGTGCCGTCGGCTCTTCCTTTGTTTGTTGATTTTGAGGATGCCACCGAAAATCAGCAATGGGCTATTCTCAATGGCACGCAGACCAACAAGTGGTACATCGGCGCCCCGACTAACACAACCAGTGAGGTCAACAACACAGTGGGTGGCACGAATGGCTTGTATATCTCCAATGACAATGGCACTACCAATGCCTATTCCGGCACGGAGACCCGCGTGTATGCCTATCGTGACGTCTTGGTTCCCGATGGTACGACCGAACTGTTGCTCTCCTTCGATTGGAAAGCCCAGGGTGGTCTGTATAACTATGAGTTCCTACGTGTCTATTGGCTGGAGCCCAGCGCGAACATCACTCCCGGAAACAATCCTCCTGGTGGTCTGGATGCCAGCGCACAACCCGGCAACTATGGCCCTAACGCTACCGAGCACTGGCTCTCCCAACACAACACCTGGCAACATCAGGAGATGGTGATTTCTGCTGACCAGTTTGCAGGTATGGGTGTCGGTGACAAGGTCTATCGCTTGGCCTTCCACTGGAGAAACACCTCTTATTCCAGCCAGCCGCCTGCCGCAGTCGATAATATCGAATTGCGTGCTATCACCTGTGCTACACCTACGAGCCTTGCTGTGAGCAATGTGGGTGAGAACGATGCTACCGTGTCTTGGGTCGGCAATGCCGACTCCTACGGTGTCACTATCACCTCCACTGCTGGTGTGGACTATCAGACAACCACCTCTAACTCTTTGGTGCTGACCGGCCTGAATGCCAGCACTTCCTATCAGGTGACGGTGAGGGCGTACTGTGGTTCCGATTCCTCGATGGTTTCTCAATCGCTCAGCTTCACCACTGCCTGTGGCGCGATTTCCGTGGCTACGACACCGTGGACCAGTGATTTTGAGGGCACAGACGATCAATATCTCAACTGCTGGGTTTCCGCTTCCACAGGTTATCGTAACGGACACACCTATCCGCATATCGAGCCTAACTCCATCATTGCCAACACGGGCACACATGCCCTGGAGGTGGCTTTCGGCAATATTGTGACCGCTCTGCCGCTCTTTGTGGAGGATCTCAGCACCCTGCAGGTCTCCTTCTGGGCCAAGACCAACAACTATAGCAGCGACAACCCTGTGATGGAGTTGGGTTACATTACCAATCCCTACGATTCCTCCACTTTCGTTTCGTTGCAGACACTGTCGGGCAGCACTTACACGCAGACTACGAGAACGTTTGCCGATCTCGCCGGCCTGAACCTGCCGAACACTACTCGCATCGCCTTCCGTTATATTCTTCCGACCAGCTCTTCTCTCTCTTCCTGGTATATCGATGATGTTGAGGTGTCGGTTGCCAATCCGGCGGATGTCTGCTACATGCCTACCAATCTGGTTGTTGCACCTGCCACCATCACGCAGACCTCTGCCACAGCCACTTGGACTCCTGGTGGTACCGAGACCTCCTGGAATGTGGCCTACAAGACTGCTGCCTCCACCAACTGGCAAACTGTGGTGGTGAATGCTCCCACCTACACAATGAACAATCTGACGCCGAATACGGCATACGTGGTGCGCGTACAGGCTGTTTGTGATGTCAACGAGACCAGCGCCTGGACCAACGAAGTGGCCTTCACCACACAAGACCAGCAGCAGGAGACCTGTCCTGCCCCGACCAACCTGTCTGCCACGGTGGACCACACCAATGTGACGCTGACTTGGCAGCAGGAAGCCAACACGGCCAACGAGTGGGTGATCAACTACCGTCAGGTGGGCGAGACCAGCTGGAACACGGTAACGGTCACCGCCATGAGCCACACTCTGACCGACTTGGTGGCCCATGTGCAGTATGAGGCCAATGTGGTGGCACACTGCTCCAACGGCTTGACAAGTGCCCCGTCCAACACAGTGACTTTCGAGACCGACGAGGTGGGCATTCAGGACTATCTGGACAAGAGTGTGACGCTTTACCCGAATCCTGCCACCGAGATTGTGAGCGTGGCTGTCAGCAACGCTAATATCCAGATCAGGAGTGTGGAGGTTTACAACGTCTATGGTCAGATTGTAGAAACGCCATATATGACATCTGTACAGGAACGTGCCACGATCAACGTCAGCGGTCTTGCCGATGGCATGTACTTTGTGCGTGTCACGACTGACGGCGGGGTGGTGACGAAGAACTTCGTGAAAAGATAATAGGAGGAATCCGCGTCCTCGCGGATTCTTAAAACCAATCTGCGGGGACGCAGATTGCACCAAGCAAGCGTGCGGCTTCGGACAACGGGGGCCGCACGCTTTTTTTAAAGGAAATGATATAGAAGTTGACCTGGAGAGACAATTATGACGCAGATTCCATCGGTTGTTGTGTTCGCGGCACGGATGTGCCGCGTCGCAAAAACTCCCCTTCTTTTTGAAGAAGGGGTGCCCGAAGGGCGGGGTAGATATATGAGAGATTGGCCGTTAGGCCATCCTTGTTGTCCGCCTTACGGTTCGTTCGAAAATAACCAACAAATTCCTATTCAAAGGGAGATTCTGGACATGGCGGTCTTTGATCCTGATGCTGTTAATGGTGGTTGTTTCTTTTATAAGGTATTATAAATCTATATATTAACTACCCCGCCCTTCGGGCACCCCTTCTGAAAATCAGAAGGGGAGTTATGGGGTGTCCGCACACCCGTGCGGACAAAAAATGTGCATCTGTTTCATCAACAAGAATGGAATAATTTAAAATTAATTGTGATAAATGTTGATTCATATAATAGCAAACCAATCGCAGGTCAACATCTATATCATTGCCTTTTTTTTTATTTGGGCGTGCCGGCGCGGCGGCGCGGAATCACGTCACATTTGCACACGCAATCCAATGCCGCCGCGCCGTCGGGCTTTCCGCTCCAATGATTTTGGCTTGGAACCCACCACCATTCCGCGAGACGCGAAGCGTCAAGCGAAACCTCCGTCTCGCCAGGGAACGCATTCCTGCCAAAATCATTTCCGCTGCAATCCCTCACGCAGGCTCGTTGAACCCAACGCCCGTTTCGCGGCGAACAACGCACAACCTCGTCTCAACGGTCTCTCGCGCCGCGATTTTCCCGCGCACCGTCCCGTTTCTACCAAGTTTTCGCCCCTACCGGGGCTATGTGACATCTTACAAACCGTCTCCCTTTCGCACCGGGAAGGCGCATTGCTTCGTGGCAAGAGATCCCCGCGGTGCGATTGTCGTCAGCGCGCCGTCCTGCCCCATACTGCGCTCCTTCGTCGCTTGTATGGGGTTAATAAGATTTTGTCCCTCCGGGACTGCTCAAGGAAAAGCATTGTCTATTATTTCTACCGAGCTCTTGCCCCTGACGGGACTGCTCAAGGGAAGCTGTTGATTATTGGAATCAATTTCTTAATTTCTTAACTCCTTAATTTCTTAACTATCAACACCAACCACCACCAAGTCCTAATAATTCTTAATCCGTCGCTCAATCTCGAGCAGCTCGTCTCGAAGGGATGCGGCGGCGTCGAAATCGAGTGCCTTGACCGCCTTGTCCATCGCTTTGCGAAGCGTTTTCTGTCGCGCCTTCAGTTGCTCAAGGTTGAGGAGGCGCACATCACCCTCTTGCTGGCTTAACCGAAGTTGGGCCTCGGCAGCCACGGGAGTGGCGCCTTCCGACACAGTATATGGCTTTGCGGACGAGTTTCTTCCGGAGTACGCGGGAGAATCGCCTGCGCCTTTGTTGGCTCTCGTTGTGGGTGCCGAGTTGGGCTTGTCCCACCTTTCGCCGGCGCGTGTCACGGCATCGTCGATGCTGGCGGGGAAGGCCATCTCGTCAGACTTCACCACGCCACGCGGGATGATGTGGTGCTTCTCGTTGTAGGCCATCTGCTTGGCGCGGCGGCGCGCCGTCTCGTCCATGGTGGCCCGCATCGACTTGGTGATCTTGTTGGCATAAAAGATGACGCGTCCGTTGACATGGCGCGCCGCACGCCCTGCGGTCTGCGTCAGCGAACGCTCGTTGCGCAGGAAACCCTCCTTGTCGGCATCCATCACGGCCACAAGAGACACCTCCGGCAGGTCGAGGCCCTCACGCAGCAGGTTCACGCCCACCAACACGTCGATAGCACCGGCACGCAAGTCCTTCAATATTTCCACGCGGTCCAAGGTCTCCACATCGGAGTGGATGTAACACGACTTGATGCCGATATTGATGAGGTAGGTGTTCAGCTCTTCGGCCATGCGTTTCGTCAGGGTGGTCACCAACACGCGCTCGTGCTTGTCCACGGTGTCCTCAATCTCGTTGAGCAGGTCATCAACCTGGTTGGTGGCGGGGCGCACCTCGATGGGCGGGTCCAAAAGGCCCGTGGGACGCACCACCTGCTCCACGACCACACCGCCCGACTTCTTCAGCTCGAATTCGGCGGGTGTCGCGCTCATGTAGATGGTCTGTCCGATGAGGCTTTCGAACTCGTCGAACTTCAGCGGGCGGTTGTCCAACGCGGCGGGCAGGCGGAAGCCATATTCCACCAAGTTGATTTTGCGGGAACGGTCGCCGCCGTACATGGCGCCAATCTGCGGCACGGTGACATGGCTCTCATCGACGATCAGCACAAAATCGTCGGGAAAGAAGTCGAGGATGCAGAAAGGCCGCTCTCCGGGTTGGCGCTTGTCGAAATAGCGCGAGTAGTTTTCGATGCCGGAGCAGTAGCCTAACTCGCGCATCATCTCCACGTCGTAGTTGACGCGGTCGTCAAGACGTTTGGCCTCCAAGTGCTTGCCGATGGACTTGAGATACTCGATCTGCTCGCCCAGATCCAACTTGATGTTGACAATGGCGTCGTTCATCGACTGTTGGGTGGTGACGAAGATGCTGGCAGGGTATATGGTGAGCTTGTCAATGCGGCTGATCACTCCGCCACTCACGGCCTCGATTTCGGCGATGGACTCAATCTCGTCGTCAAAGAAGAGGATGCGGTAGGCGATTTCGCCGTATGGCGGGAAGATATCGACAGTGTCGCCCTTGACACGAAACTGGGAGGGCTGCAGGTCCAGCTCGGTGCGCGAGTAAAGCGCGCTGACGAAGGCGAGCAGCAGCTGGTTGCGGTCAATGCGCATGCCTGTGTGCAGGTTGATGACGTTCTTGGCAAAGTCGTTGGGATTGCCCACGCCGTATATGCAGGAGACGGAGGCCACCACAATCACGTCGCGTCGCCCCGACAGCAGGGATGCCGTGGTGTGCAGGCGCAGTTTCTCAATCTCGTCGTTGATGGCGAGGTCTTTCTCAATGTAAGTGTTGGTGGTGGGAATGTAGGCCTCCGGCTGGTAGTAGTCGTAATAGGAGACGTAATACTCAACGGCATTTTCGGGGAAGAACTGCTTGAATTCGCCGTAGAGCTGTGCGGCCAGCGTCTTGTTGTGGCTCAGCACGAGGGCGGGGCGGTTCACTCGCTGCAGCACGTTGGCGATGGTGAAGGTCTTGCCCGAGCCGGTGACACCCAACAGGGTCTGGGCCTCGTCGCCACGGTTGAGCCCGTCCACGAGCTGTTGGATGGCGGTCGGCTGGTCGCCGGAAGGCTGGTATGAAGAGGTGAGCTTGAAGTCCATGCGTCTCCTGATTTTTTGAGGGGCGCAAAGATAGGAAAAAAAGCGTTATGCCATTAACGTGACTCTGTCAAGTGTCCGCAAGGGCACCTCATCGCTCTCATGGCGTTGAGTACGGCGATAACCGTTACCCCCACATCGGCGAAGACGGCCATCCACATCGTGGCGATGCCGAAGGCGGCCAGCAGCAGCACGGCGACTTTCACGCCGATGGCGAACCAGACATTTTGGTGCGCAATCGAGAGGGTGCGGCGCGCGATGCGCATGGCCAAGGCTACCTTGGAGGGCTTGTCGTCCATCAACACCACATCGGCGGCCTCGATGGCGGCATCACTGCCCAAGCCGCCCATGGCGATGCCCACATCGGCACGTGCCAACACGGGCGCGTCGTTGATGCCGTCGCCCACGAAGGCTACGAAGCTGCCGTCACCCCGGCTTCCCATCAGCTGTTCCATGTATTGCACCTTGTCTGTCGGCAGCATGCCAGCATGGAATTCCGTCAGATTCAGTCTGCTTGCGACCTCCTCGGCCGTCTCCTGGCGGTCGCCTGTCAGCATCACTGTGCGGGCGACGCCTGACCGGTGCAGCTGCTCGACAGCCTCGGCACTGTCTTCCTTTACCTTGTCGTTGATGACGATGTGGCCCGCATACTCTCCGTTGATGGCCACATGGATGATGGTGCCTGTAAGGTGGCATGCGTGCCACTGTGCGCCCACAGCCTCCATCATCTTGTCATTGCCCACACAGACTATATCGTTGCCCACACGGGCGCGGACACCGTGTCCGGCAATCTCTTCCACCTGCCCGACCGTGCAGCCGTCGGTGGCCTCGTCGGGGAAAGCGTCGCGCAAGGCGGCCCCGATGGGGTGGGTGGAGAAGTGTTCCACATGGGCTGCCAAGTGCAGCAGGTGATGCTCGTCGCACTTTTCAGGATGCACAGCCTCTACAGCGAACTGGCCGTGCGTGAGGGTGCCGGTCTTGTCGAAAATCACCGTGCCCACCTTGGCCAGCACATCCATGTAGTTGGAGCCCTTGACGAGGATGCCGTTGCGGGAGGCGCCGCCGATGCCGCCAAAGAAGGTGAGCGGCACGCTGATGACCAAGGCGCAAGGACAAGAGACAATCAGGAACATCAGGGCGCGATAGAGCCAGACCGGGAAGGCTGTCGCAAAGTGGCCGGAGAAGAGTGGCGGCAGCAGGGCTAATGCTATGGCTGCGAACACCACTATGGGCGTGTAGATGCGCGCAAAACGGGTGATGAAACTCTCGCTCTTGGACTTGTGCTCGTTGGCATCCTCTACCAGACGGATGATTCTCGATACGGTGCTTTCGCCAAACGTCTTGGTGACATGCACCTTGATGACGCCGGAGATGTTCACGCAGCCCGAGATCACCTTGTCGTCCACGCTCACATCGCGGGGGAGGCTCTCGCCCGTCAGGGCCACCGTGTTGAGGGAACTGTTACCCTCCACGACCACGCCATCGAGCGGGACTTTCTCGCCGGGGCGGATGACGATAACCTCGCCGACGGCCACCTGCTTGGGGTCGATGGTCTCTTCGTGCTCGTTGCGCAGAACAGTCGCCGTGTCGGGACGGATGTCCATCAGATGGGCGATGCTGTCGCGGCTCTTGCCCTCGGCGAAGCCCTCGAAAAGCTCGCCGATTTGGAAGAAGAGCATCACGAAGACGGCCTCCGGGAATTGTGCTTCCGCACCGGGCAGGAAGCCGATGCAAAGCGCTCCGATGGTGGCGACCGACATCAGAAAGTGCTCATTGAAGGCCTTGCCGTATGCCAAGCCCTCGGCGGCCTCCTTGAGCGTGTCGTGGCCGATGAGCAAGTAGGGTGCAAGATAGACCAACAGCAGCTGCCAAGTGTTGAGGTTGCCGTACTTCTCGATGAGCACGGCGGCCACTAACAGCACCACGGTCGCGACAATCTTCCAAACTTGGGATTTCAGACTCCCATGCTCGTGGTGGTGATGATGTTCGTGATCATGTTTGCAACATTCATGGTTTTGCTCATGTTCGTGATGATGCCCGTGTGCCTCGCAGTCGTGCATGTGATCGTGCTTTTTTTCGGATAGTTTTTTTGTTGACATATCATTGGTTTTTATTATTGACAATAGATAGTCGGGGTTTCCGACGATTTCGGCGGCAAAAGTGCGCATTATTTTTTGCAATCCGGTTGCAAAGATATCTCGTCCAAATGCCCTTGACGCTATTCCCTATTTTTGTATTTTTGCCGCCCTCTATGACAACGATACAGCGACATATCTTGAGCAACGGCCTCCGCATCATCGTCCACGAGGACCATTCCACGCCGTTGGCGGCCTGCAACGTGGCCTATAACGTCGGCTCCCGCGACGAGCATCCCGACTGCACGGGATTGGCACATCTGATGGAACACTTCATGTTCACGGGCTCCGTGAACGTGCCCAATTTTGACCAAGCCCTCCAAAAGGTGGGTGCCGTCAACAACGCCTACACTTCGCAGGATATCACCAATTATTATATTTTGCTGCCTTCCAACAATTTGGAGACAGCTTTCTGGGTGGAGTCCGACCGCATGCTCCAGCCCTCCTTCAAACAGGAGTCGCTTGATATTCAGAAACAGGTGGTCATGGAAGAGTTCAAAGAGAGTTACCTCAACCGTCCGTACGGCGATGTGCTGATGCTCTTCAACCCGTTGGTCTATAAGGTGCATCCGTACCAATGGCTTCCGATTGGCAAAAGTGTGGAGACGATTGCATCGGTCGGTATGGACACCATCCGCGACTTTCACCGGCGCTTCTATCATCCCGGCAACGCAGTGCTCGTGGTGGCGGGTGATGTGCGGGCCGAGGAGGTCTTTGTCTTGGCGGAAAAATGGTTCGGCGACATTCCCGCCGGTCCCCAAAAACCGAAAAACTATCCCAAAGAGCAGCCCCAGACTGCTGCACGCCGGCTTGAAGCCCGGCGTGATGTCTCCTCCGACCTGCTCCTCAAGGGGTGGCGTATGTGTGACCGCCTGCACCCCGACTTCTATGCCCTCGACCTGCTCTCCGACCTTTTCGGGACAGGGCAATCCTCGTATCTCTACAGAACCTTTGTCACGGAGCGGCACCTTTTCACCGACATTTCCGCTGCTGTCACCGGCACTGCCGACGAGGGGGTGTTCCAAATCAGCGGTCGCCCTGTGGAGGGCGTGCCCATCGAGGAAGCCGACAAGGCTCTGAGCGACTATCTGTATGGATTTCAATATGACGGACATTTGGAGCATGACTTGCAGAAGGTGCAAAATTCCGCCGAGTCGATTTTGCTTTACAACGATATCAAGATCGATGACCGGGCCACTAACCTTGCTGTGTGGGAAACTCTTGAACATGTGGAGCGTTTTTTGGACGAGCGGCAACGCTATTTCGATGTCACCGTAGAGCAAATGCGCCGCCTCACGTCCGCGCTTTTCACCGAAGAGCAGAGCTGTACATTGTTGTACAAGTCGAACGAGATAATGCGGGGATGAAAAATCCAAAATTCTGAGTTTTGCATTTGAGGATTTTTCGTATGTTCGCCAAAACGACATACGATGAATTTATCGAAATACCCGCTGCTGAAAATCCTCTTACCCTACATGGTAGGCATATTGATGGCCTTTTTCTGCGACTTTTCAGGTAAAATCATCCCTTTTCTGTTTGTTGCCATTGCTTTTTTGTGGCTGATGATGCTCCTTATGTTGCGTTTAAAGCACTATAAGTGGCAGTGGATGAAAACAGTCACAATGGCTCTGGCATTCACTTTTGCGGGTATTTGCGCCACGACGCTCCGAATGTCACCCCGCATTTTGCCCGAACAGCGGGCCGCTGCACGGGAAAATCACGGGTTTCTTGTGCGTGTGACGGACTTTCCCGTGCCCCGTGCAAACAGCGACAAGGTAGTGGTGGAGCTGCTGCAGGCTGCCGCCGGCACTCCTCTGAAAGAGAAGGCGTTGCTCTATGTGCAAAAGGATTCCGCCGCACCCCTCCATTATGGTGATGTACTCGCCATCTCCACCACTCTCTCCGAGTTTGCGCCGTCCGCCAATCCTGATGCCTTCGACATGCGCCGCTACATGCAGCGGAAGGGGATTTTTCTGACAGGATATGTCCCCCGAGGCAATTGGCAGCTTCTGGACAATGTGCATCCGAATGCGATGAAGGCTTTCTCCCACGCTTTGCAACAACGGCTAGCCGCATGCTATGTCAACGTCGGCATGACAGGCCGCGAACTCGGCATTGTGCGTGCCATCCTGTTGGGCGACGACGACACTATGGAGCCCGAACTGCGCGCGG
Source organism: uncultured Bacteroidales bacterium (assembly GCA_947167635.1). GTDB lineage: Bacteria > Bacteroidota > Bacteroidia > Bacteroidales > WCHB1-69 > F23-D06. Next base: position 107,543 of record CAMVIT010000001.1, read on the forward strand.
CATACGCCTCCGCCGGTGTCAGCCATATCCTCTGTGTCTCCGGCATGCATGTGGGCATCATCTTTATGATTCTCAACTTCCTGCTCAAACCCATGGATTTGTTTCCTGGCACACGGGTCGCCAAGGCACTCCTCCTGATGCTCTCCATCTGGCTCTATGCTAACATCACAGGACTGTCGCCATCGGTGACGCGCTCTGCCACGATGTTCACCTTCGTCACCATCGGCGGGGTGCTGCGCCGCAACACCAACATCTTCCACAGCTTGATGGCTTCGTTGTTCATATTGTTGGCCATCAAACCCTTGCTTCTTTTTGAAGTGGGTTTCCAACTCAGTTATTTTGCGGTTTTTGGCATTGTGCTGATCCAACCCCGCATCGCGGGGCTATATACCTGCAAAACCAGGATGGGCAACTATTTCTGGGAGCTGCTTTCCGTTTCTGTGGCGGCCCAAATCGCCACATTCCCCATCTCGGCACACTATTTCGGCACCTTCCCCAACTATTTTATGCTCTCCAACCTCACGGTAATCGCCCTGTCGTTTGTGGTGATGGTAACAGGCGCGGGACTGCTGGCAGTGTCGTTTGTACCCTTTGTCTCCAACGGCATCGCCTTCCTGCTGACGTGGGAGATTCGCATCATGAACGCCATCGTCACCTTCGTGGAGGGACTGCCCGGAGCCGTGACCCGTGATATAGACCTCTCGGGCGGGCAGGTGCTGCTTCTTTACGTTGTCATTGCGATGGCGTATTGTGCTATATGTTATCGCAAGCGCATGTGCGGTTGGGCTGCGCTTTCGGCATTGGTCCTGCTGTCGGGAACTTTTGCACTGCGGCGCGTGGCCATAGAGCGAAGAACGGAGATGGTGGCATACAACATTCGCAAGGTTAGCGCATTGGAGTTTTGTTACGGTGGCGAGTGCTTGCTCTTTTCGGACTCTATCCGCGACGTCCGCAGTCCCCATTATACCTATTCCATCCAAAACCATGCACGCAAGTTGCACGCCCGCTGGACTTTCGTGCCCATTGATACGTTGTGCTACGATACTCCGTTTCTGGTCAAGCGCGGGCCATTCATACAATTTGGGGACAAATGCTATTATCTGCTGAATAGGAAAGATAGGGTGTTGCCTGCTGAATTTCGGCCGCACGTCGATGTACTACTGCTGCAACATAATCCCACGATGCTGCCCGAGGAGGTGGCGGCAGCCTTGGATTTCGCTGCCGTCACGGCCGACGAGACCAACACGCCATTCTACAAGGAGCGTTGGCGGAAGTATTGCGAAGAGAGAGAGATTTTGTTTGAGGCGAGGTGAAGGGGTAGCTTGTCCGTAACTCTTTTTTTTAAGGGTTACGGATAGACTATCGTGTTTTATATATACTCACTTTTCTAACAACTTTCGGCAAAGAGCGAAACACCCACTCAGGAATTGTGGCTGACGAACATACGTTGGATACTATTTTTGAAAATGAAGAATCCTTGTGTCTACCTTCTGCCCCTTCTTTGGTTGATGATGTCTCGCACCTGTTCGGCGTCGGATCTCGAGAACTTGCGCCCGATGATTTTCTCTCCTCCATAGGAGGTGATGATGATGTCGGTGCCGAGCAGGCTGGTGTTCAGCGTGACGGCGGAGATATTTTGCAAGGGGAGGGTGGTGGTGTCGCAGTTGATCAAATAGGTGTTGCGTTTACGCAGGGTCACGCTGTCGTTGTCGATGATGAGGACATCGGGACGTATGATGTTGCCGCCGTGCGTGATGGCGGATTTGAAGGTAACCGTTGGAAATTCCTGATAATCTGAACTGAACAGCGAAGAACTGGAAAAGACTTTATCGTAATCGGCTTCCGGCTCCTCATATTCGTCATCGGAATGTCCCGACATCTCCAGTTGGATGAGCATATCCACCACCTCTTTGGAGAGGCCGAGGTCTTTGCCTTTTGCAATCAAGATGGCGTATTCCGAGGCGGAAATCTCCCCATCGGCAGCCATTGATGCGATAAGATTCTTGAAAATTTCTTCTTGTGACATAGTGGGACAAATGATGCGGCAAAAATAGGGAATTCTGTTCGATAATCTCATGTCGCGTTTCCATGCGAAAGTCGGTGCCGTCCATATTGTGTAAGGTTTCGGCCATTTTCTTGATTGACGTGGCATGGCTGCGAACAGCTTCCGTGTCACCTTTTTCTTGCTGTATCTTAGCCGTCACGGCGTTCAGCAAGGTGAGGGATTCGAGGATTTTTTGATAGGTTGAAGGGGACATAAAAAAAGAAGGTTAAAATGATTTATAAAATAACAAAATGTATCAGCGTATTAATCTACAATCAATAGCACCATATATTTCTTGTTCACTATTCAAGAAATATATGGTGCTATATAATACAGAAACCCTCTTTTAACAAAATCTATTCTGCTAAATTTTTTCAACTTTCCAATTTCCTGCTGATGTATAACCTAATGTTTGAGAGTCTGTAAAACCCATGCGTTTTAATGCTTCTTCCTCTTTTTTTTGCCGTAGGTCCCCAATTAATTTGGCTCGAAGGAACCATCAATTCAAATCCTTTTGTTACTTTACCCAAATTACGAGGTGCTGTTAATTTAAATGTAGCCATATTTTTTTTCATGTTGCCTACTCTCTTCAAGATTTTCGGCTTCCTCTTTTTATTTCCTGCTAAACGGATTGAGACTTTTGAGGAATTTTTTGCCCGCTTCTTTTGCCTTGTCTTTGGCGTATCCTCCGATGCCTTTTTCTTTCATTTCCTGAATGGCGTCAACGGTACCGTCTCCGATCAATGCCCTCGCAGATTTATCAGCGTATTTTTTTGCTTTGTTCTTCGAATATTCTTTTAATCCTTCCTGTTTCAATTCTGACGCATTGTCCACAATCCTGTCACCGACAACCTTTCTTGAAACCTTGTCTGCAAAGTTATGGATCTTGTCTTTTCTCCGCTGTTTTCTTTCTTGTCCATACAACTCCTCTTCTTGTTCATATTGATCAATGAAATCTTCGATTTGTTCTATTTCATCCGACAGTTGTCGTTCATGGTAATTCACTCTTTCTAAATATTTATCATCTTCATTCTCATTCCAATCCTCTTCATTATCCTCTTCGTTCCAATCCTCCTCTTCGTCCGAATCATTCTCCTCAGCAGAGGGATTCTTTTTGAGGTGATGTTGTTTGTTGTTGTCGCTGGATGGAAGCATCGCACCGTTATCGGTAGAACTATCCAAAACATTTAACTCCTTTTTGCGTTTGTACAATCGTGCATTCAAGATCATTTCAAACTCGTCAAGGTCAATGTTGAGAGGTTGGACTTTTTTAAGCAAAACCTGCTTTTCTTTTTCGGACAAATCACCGTCAATCAAGGCGGCATCTATTAATTCCTCTAATTGTGCGTCATACATAATTTTAATTCTTGATTTTGGATGTGTTAAAAATCGTTCGTTGGCATTACAATTTTTCAACGATAAAATCCGTGGAAATTGAATTAAGAGCGACGGGGCTGCCTCCAAACTGTTGTTGAATGGTTTTAATCACGTTCGGTTCGTTAGGGTAGTTCGTTCCTGATTCAGCATGTTGAAAAGACATACCTTTCCCTATAACGACTCTGAGTCCATTTCTTTCGCGAATGTCGCGTTTTGCGGTTAATTTGAATGAGTACATAATTATATTTTTTTTCCAGCCTACCTCCTTTCACGCGAATCGGCTTTCTCGTTTTTTTCAACCTGCAAAAGTATGCAATTCCTTCCACACCATTTTATTTCAACTTGGTTATAGTCGGTTCAATACATTTTGTATTGGTTCAATTTGTTTCAAAAAGTACCAAATCAACTAAAATTGTTGCATTTTTACTAATTTTGCCGTCGTATTCACTTTACCGACCATTTCGACATGATTGAAGAGAACATCGAGAAAATCAAGCAACAGGTTGCTGAAAAGTTCGGGCGCACGCTTGACACCACCGGCGACTTCGTGCAACTGTCCGACACGATAGCGGAGGCCATCAGGGAACGCGTGAGCAAAAGTACCCTTGAACGGCTATATGGCTATGTGCCCTACCACGGCAAAGTCGGTGTCACCACCTGCTCCATCCTTGCCCGCTTTCTCGGATATCGGGGATGGTCGGATTTCTGCGAGCAGCAGGATCAGTCGGACTTCATCACCGACGAGTGCGTTGAAAGCGCACGACTCAACGTGGGCGACATGGTGGAGTTCCAGTGGCTGCCCAATCGAACCTGCACGGCCAAGTGCCTCGGAGAAAGCATGTTTCTGATTGTTGAGGCCGCCAACGCCAAAATCAAGGTCGGTGACACCTTCACCACCACCGAGTTCCGCCTGAAACAACCGCTCTACCTCACCATCCTGCCGGCCACCGAAGGCGGTGCGACAAAGGAGTATGTGGCGGGGTATCGGAACGGGATTTCGTATTTGAAGGTGAGGTCCGTGTAGAGCCGCACTGCAGTGTGGCTCTACTGAGCGTCTTTACACGTCTGGGACGACCTACTGTTCCAACACTTTTAGCACGTTCTCCAAACTCTTATCCTTCATTTTTTTTACGGCAGTATTCAATTCGGCGACGTTGGGCTTGGATAAGGCGTTTTTGAAGATGTTTTGAACGTGAATGATTTTCCTGAGTTTTTCATTAGCATCACTGTCTGAAGTCCAGCCTATTTCTACCTTTTTGAAATACGCATTATAGACCTTGACGATATTCGAAGCATTTTTGTTACCCGTGATTTGGATATTGTTGTTAGCGATTGACTTCCGAAAATCAATGAAAAATAGGCAGCTATCCTGCGTGGCAAGCAGGGCGTTCAACCTGTTAAGAGTTTCAGACAGGTCTTGCGACATCTTGACATCATACTTTTTCCGATATGACAGATATGACTTGTTGATATCCGAAAAGTCGTTGCCGGCTTGCTGCGCAATGACCAAATCGGTACTGTCTATTCTTTTTCTCAACGACAAAATGTAAAAGAAAGATTGGGCAATATTGTAATTATATCTGGCAGCCGCCAAATCCTTATCCACATCGTCTTTTACACGTGATTTATCACCAAATAAGCTATATGCCTTATACACATCGGAATATTTTCCTTTTTTACATTTATAAAGTTCGTGAGAGATTTCTATCTTTTGATTTCGTAATTCTTCCACTTCATCCCATTTACTATGGATTTTTTGGGCTTTTTCAAAATCAAGAGAATGATCTTTATCTAAAATATAATAATACCCGGAATAATTCTTCCCTTCTTTAAAATATAATTGTGTTTGGTACACATCCGATTTGTATGCGTTGCGATACGTTGTGACCTTGCAGTAAACAATATATTGTTTGTCTTTCTTTCCCGTAATTGTTTTTCCTTGTATTTCAGTCGTTACTTGATCAAATTTGTATTCGACACTGTCTATGGAATAATCAACGATAGGTAAAAAACCAGAAATAATTTGAGTGTTCAACTTGTCAAAAGGATTGGATTCAGAAGGATTAAAAGGCTTAGAATACATATTTTGCTGTTTTTCTTTTTCTATTTTAACGATGCTTTGCAAAAGAGATTCAGCAGTTGTTTGACACTCTTTTTTTGCATTAGAGATTTTAGCATCTTCGGCTTCTTTTTTAACAGCAGTCCTAATATTGTGAATGGCCTTGTCTATTTCTTGGTTTTGTGGAATTGTGAAAAAAGTTTTCGTATCTTTGACTTTAACATATCTATTCATTGACCTTACTTCCTTGTTGTGTTGTTTATAATAATTATCATTTACATATTCCAACAAATCACCATATCCACCATCTGCTAAATGTTTCTTATAAGTCTCTTTATATGTCGCAAGCCAATTGGGAAATTCATCTTCTGGCATGATACGAAAGTCATTGGTTAGCTTATAAAGGTAATTGTATATCATCATCGGCCAGGGTATTCCGCAAAAGCCTTGTATGTCAACATCGAAACGCTTACAGAACTCTCCAACGTACAGTTTACCCAATACATTTTTTGTGTCATAGTCAAATTCTTCAGCGGATTTGCGGTAGCCGTTTTGAAACAACTCATAATCAGACATATCGGCCAAACGCTCCTTGATGGAATCTGGTATGGTTGGAACTTCTTTGGATGTCATTTGATGGTCGTTGTTATACTGTATTTTGGATAGTAGAAAGCCGTTCGCCATTTTGTAGGAGACATAACCCTCGGGATGATTGAAAGCATCCTTTCTGTCAATATTAATGGTTTCGTATTCACCTTGGTTTACATGACCATATACACGACTACTGATAGCTCCGAAATTGGGGGTGTTGGATTCATAATCGCCCGACATGACTCCATCCGTGAAATTGGCTGTTTGCACATCGGTCTTTCCCTCATCCGTCCAAGTGAATTTCCATAGTCCGTGGGGCTTCCCCATTTTCCATCCTGTGACAACAGTCTTGGTCATGCTGTATTTCGTGCTCTCTTGGAACCTCTTGTGCATGGAGCCGTTCGCCGTGGCCGTGGATTTCACGGTTCCGTCCAGTTTGCCGTCCTTATAGTTTGCCGTAACATTGAAGGTGACTTTTATGTTGCCTGTTCGAAAGATATCTTCGGTAAAAGATTTTGACCCAGAACAGGAATAGGAACCATGTTTCACATAACTGCCGTTTTCATCGATGTAATAGGAATAGGTTTCCTTACAGTCAACTTTGTAACTGTATCCCATCCCAACAAAGACTTCAACCTCTTTGGTGCCCGATTGGGTTTTAATGTTTTGAGCTCCGACATTGAGCAACAGCGTAAACGCTAAAATCAACAAGAAAATCTTTTTCATAGCTACATGTTTTTTGAGTTGCAAAAATACATAATGACATGATTAGCATTTTGATTCAAGTTAACTCAAGTTATTCCAAAAAGTGACGATTCAAACAGCATGCTTTTCCTTGCGACATCTTGCGATTTTTAGAAAAACAATTTCCTTGCAGCAAAGTCTTGCCGATAAGCTTGTTTTCATCAGATAATGAACTATTCCTGCTTTTAACAAAGGATAATCGTCAGATTGCTTCACGTCTGCCACCAATTCTTTCAGCAACGGCATGATGTCATCGCTCATCGGGGGATGTATTCGGGAATATAGGTTGCTTCGTTATGGACGGCAAACAAAACTCCAGGAGGCATGGGACCTCGGATGCCTGTTTTTTCCTTGCTCTCGCCTTGGACAACCTGTTTCTGCAAGTCGAGAATCAACTCCATCGAGAAAGGATTCCGTTCTTTCAAGAAGTGTTCAGACAGTTCCAGGGCTGCAAAGTAGTTACGCACCTCCTGTTCGGGTTTGAGGAAATGAAGGTTCTTTGCTTCGATGGCGGAATCCGATTGTTCTTCTGTGAGAGGATTGCCCTCGATTTGCGTGGAAGCGAAAGAACTTTTCTTTTTCGTATTTTTCCGCAGCTTGTCGGTCAAGGAAAGGGGCATCTTGAAGTTGCCAAAGTGTGCCCGACATTCTTCGAAGGAAAGTATTCGGTTGAGCATCTCGTTGGTAAGTGTGATTTTTATCATCAAAATTTCAATATATAGCCGCACGGATGAGCAGCTCTCCTATTTGTCCTGCACTAACCGCACGCTGTGGCCGAATGCTTGGGAATAGCCAAGCGACAAATAATGGTCTCTTGATTCGAGGTCTATATCGCTGTCGAGACGTTTGGGAGTTAATCCGAAATGGTGTCCAATCCCGTTTCTGGGGATGGTATTGTCCCAATAGTAACCATACTGTCCGAAATAGAGGACTTCTTGCCCCTCACGTCTTCCGGCTGCGGGCAGAAACAGCACGCCCGCGTCCTGCAACGTCACCCACTGTTGGATGGTTAGTACGTTAGTGGCATACCCTTTTGCTGGATCTTGGAACAACAGCCCATCGGAGTGGTTCCAATCGTCAGGAAAGAAGATGTATCCTCCAATGCCGTTGATGGTGGCCGTGGAGTAGAGCTTGTTGGCGTTGGGACGGATGCAGACAAGGTAGAGCCATTCATCCGCCGAAAGCGTGTGCCATTTGCCGGCTTCATTGCCGCCGTTCTCGATGGCATTATTGACACCCCAATCGTAGGGTGTGCCTGCTATGGAGGTTCGCCCGACCACATAGTTGCTGTCGGACTTGGAGGTCATGTAGGGCATCTTGCCGTCATAACCCGAAGTGCCGTAGCCGAAAAGGTCGATCCAACCATTGTAAGTGGGCGAAACCTTTTCGTTGTCCATGCCGATGACATCGTACTGGTTGTAGGCAAAACGCCACTTGCCCGTGCTGGGCTGGTATTGGAGGTTGCCCCGCGCGAAACGCACCTGCGTGGAGTCGGAAACGGAGAACAACCCCGGCAGCGCGCCATCGACAATGTTATGATAGCGAGGTTGGTCGTCGGTTGTGCGACGGACCAGGAACATGATCAGCGGTACAAGCAGCAGTAACAAAACAGTATTGGATCCGACCAGACGACGCGTCCTCCTTTTTCGAATATCGGCATCCATCTCTTGCAAAATCTCCTGTGCATCGTGGTAGCGTTGCTCGCGGTCGGGCTGCGTGCATTTGCGGATGATGGAACGATATTTGCGGCGCGTGGCTTTCGGTAGGTAGGCATCCAACATGGCTCCGAAAGCGTAGAGGTCGGCGCGGTTATCCACGGCGCAGTCGGGGTCGAACTGCTCCGGTGCGGCGTAGTGGCGCGTGCCTGCCGGCTGTTTGAGCATGGCGTAGTTGTCACCGTCGGCAAAGCCGAAGTCGATGATTTTCACGTTGTCACAGTTGTCGGTGATGAGAATGTTGCTGGACTTCAAGTCGCGATGGACCACTTGATTACTGTGGTAGTAAACCATCGCGTCCAGTATCTCGCGAATTACCTTGTCCTGGACTCGCGGCGAGGGCTTCTCATCGAAAAAAGCTTTCAAGGGACGGCCCTGCACATAATCCATCACAAGGCAGTTGCCAAGTTTCTCGTCTCGGTACATCTCAAATATAGTGACGATGTTTGGATGGTCAAGGGTCTTGCCAATCTCAAACTCTTTGCGTAACAGGCTTTCATAGAGTGGATTGCCACGAAATTCCGGCTTCAGGGCCTTGAGGATGAGCCATTTTCCGAACCTACGGGCCTTATAGACTGCATTGAAACCTGCTGAAGGCAGTTCCGTAAGGTTGGAATAGTTGCTGGAATCTTCCGCAAAGGGCTGGTCGGTCAAGATGGATTCGGAGAAGAAAGAGGACATGTGCTTGATGTATGTGATGCTACAAAAGTAATAAGAATAAAGAAGATATGCACTATATACAAAAAATAATTTTATCGTTCCCCGTTATTTTTCTTAATGAATCTATATCAATCCCTGTTATTTAAAACACCTAAATCCTATCTTTCTCTGAAATTCATTGATTATGTCATCTTTTAAGTAGAGCCGCACAGCCGTGCGTCTCTACAACCCAGACAAGCTCTTTTTCACCTCCACGATTTTTTCCAAGGCGACTTTGGCGTGGCGTAGTTCGGCGTCGAGGGTTTGCCCGCCCACGTGCGGGGTGAGGATGACGTTGTCTCTGGCGGCGAGGGCGTGCATCGCTTCCGGCCACTCGTCTTTGGGCAGGTTCTTGAGGCGAGTGCTCTCATACTCGAGCACGTCAAGGGCGGCGGCGGTCACCTTGCCGGCTTGCAAGCCGCACTCCAAGGCGGCGCAGTCCACCACCAACCCGCGCGAGCTGTTGAGCAGCAGGAACGGGTGCGGCATCTTCTCGATAAATTCGCTGTTGATGAGATGGAGATTTTCTGGGATGTAGTTGACGTGCAGGGAGATTACGTCACAACGAGTGCACAATTCCTCCAACGAGACCATCTTGGCGTACTCGTCGCCCGCATGGGGATTGTAGCGGTCGTAGGCATACACCTCGCAGCCGAGAGCATGCAGCAGACGCGCGAAGGCGGGGCCCGTGTGCCCGTAGCCGATGATGCCGTAGGTGTGTGCTTGCAGCTCGGTGCCCTTGTTTTTCTCGCGCAGCCATTCGCCGGCACGCACCTCCCGGTCGGCGGAGGGAATGTGGCGCAGGAGGCCCAACAGCAGGCCGAGGCAATGTTCCGCCACGGCGTTGGCGTTGCCCTTCGGCGTGGAAATGACCCGGATGCCCCGCGATTCGGCGTAGGCGACGTCGATGTTCTCCACACCGGAGCCGATGCGCACGATGAAGCGCAACGAGGGCTTGGTGTCAAGAAGCGCTTGGTCCACCACAAAGCGGCTGCGAATCACCAGGCCGAACAGATTGTCCGGCCTGGTGCAGAATTGTTCGTATGTCTCGGTTAGGTCAGTGGTGCAGGCGAACCCCCGTGTCTGGAGCTGCTCCGACAGGTACGGGTGGACGCGGTCCACGATGAGGATGCCGGCCATTATCGGTTGTCCCTTTCAACGTCTTTCTCCAGCTTTTCAATTTCCCGTTGCAGTCTGGCGGGCAGCTCGTTTTTCTCCATACACTGGTGGCATCTCATATCCAGCGTGTACATTCGGCCGATGCAGTAGTTGGAGTGTTTGCAGCCGCTGCGGGTCACCTCGCCCGACTGGAGTTTGTTGACGAAGTCGGTGTCCTGGATCAGGGCGCGGGCCATTTGGAAGGCCACGAAGCCGGAATCGAGCACCTTCTCCATATTGTCCTTGTCCACCATACCGCCCACATAGATGAGCGGCATCTTCAAGGCTTGGCGGAACTTCATGGCGGTGTCGTAGAAATAGGCATCCTTGTAGGGCACGGTGGGGATGACGATGCGGCCGCCGATGTTGACGCCGAATTTCAGCCACCAGAACTTCTTCATATCCATATAGTAGGCCATCGCCTTGAGGGGCATTGCGCCGTGCATCACGTGCATAGGGGCTTTGCTGACGAAGCCGGCGGTGAGCACGAGGGCGTGTACGCCAAGACGTTCCAGCTCCTGGGCCACCTTGATGCACTCGTCGATCTGCATACCGCTGCGGAAGCCGTCGTACATGTTGGTCTTCACCACGATGGCCATGTCGTCTTTGGCCTCTTCCATCACGCGGGTGATGACGCGGCGCATAAAGCGCATGCGGTTTTCCAGCGAGCCGCCATATTCGTCTTTGCGGCGGTTGGTGTAGGGCGAGAGGAACTGGCTGATGAAGTAGCCGTGGCCGGCGTGTACCTCAATGCAGTCGAAGCCGGCGCGGCGGCACAAATCCACGGCTTTCCCGAAGTCCTCGACGATCTGGTCGATCTCGGGGATGGTGATCTTCTTGGTGAAAGTAGGTGAGTAGAGGTTGAAGCGCCCAGACGGGGAGAAGGGTTTCTGCCCGCAGGTGGCCCGATGGGTCATGTTGCCGCAGTGGCCGATCTGGATGGAGGCCTTTGCGCCTTCGGCGTGGATGGCATCGGTGAGCTTTTTCAACTCCGGCACAATCTCTTCGCGCAGCCAAAGTTGGCCATCGAAGGAGAGTCCGCTGCGGCTGACGGAGGCGTAGGCCACGGTGGTCATGCCGATACCGCCTTTGGCGACGGCGGTGTGGTAGTTGAACAGTTCTTCGGTGGGTCTGTTGCCGTGGGCCATGTTTTCAAAGGCCGCGGAACGGATGGTGCGGTTGCGAAGGGTGATCGGACCGATCTGACAAGGGGTGAAAATTTTGGATTCTGACATTGTTATTTTATTTTGGTATTTTCGTGAAGATGTTCTGTGCGTTAATTGTGGTTTGCTCCATGACGCGCTCTACGGAGACATTGAAGATTTCGGCCATTTTCTGGGCTATGAGGGGGATGTAGGCGCTTTCGTTGCGCTTGCCGCGGTGCGGCACGGGAGCCAGATAGGGGGCATCCGTCTCCAAGACGACATGTTCCAGCCCCACGTGCGTTACGATGTCCTGCAGCTTGCTGTTCTTGAAGGTGAGCACGCCGCCCACGCCGATGGCGAAGCCATGGCGCACGGCCCAGTCGGCCTCCTGCACGCCGCCGGAGAAGCAGTGCATCACACCGGTAAGCTCGCCCGCCTTGAATTCCTGCAGGATGGCGATGGCCTCCGCGTAGGCGTTCCGAATGTGCAGGGAGAGGGGCAGCTGACGGTCGCGGGCCCAGCAGAGCTGGCGGCGGAAAACCTCCTTCTGCTCAGCCTCGAACTCGCGGCTCCAGTAGTAGTCCAACCCGATTTCGCCCACGCCGACCACGTTGGCATCGTCGAAGTGCGGGGCCAGCAGGGCCAGCTCGCGCTCGAAATCTGCGTTTGTGTCTTCGGGATGAAGGCCCACCAGGGCGAAGATGTTGTCGGGAAAGAGCGACACGGCCTCCTGGATCTGGGCGGGTGTCGCACTGTTCACGCAGCCTAACACCATCTGGGTGACCTGTGCGTCAAGTGCGCGTTGCACTGTTGCCTCGAAATCTTCGGGGTAATATTCGCGGTACAGGTGGGTGTGCGTGTCAATGTAATGCATATTGTTTTAAAAGGGTGCAAAAATACAAAAAAGCCCGTTTATAGCAAGTCGAGGATTTCATGGGGCGCGGCGATGATGTGTTCCGCATGCTCGCCTTCCAGCTCCTCGCGGGTGCGGTAGCCCCAAAGCAGGCCGATGGCCTCGATGCCGGCGCGGTGGGCCGTCTGCATGTCCACAGCAGTGTCGCCGAGGTAGAAGGTCTCCTCCTGTGTGCAGTTTGTGGCCGTCAGGATGTCATAGACTATTTGCGGGTCGGGTTTCACGGGAACGCCCTCACGTTGCCCGATGAGGGCGGAGAAGGTGACGGTGGGGAAGAAGTCGGTCATCAGCGGCACCACGGCAAACTGCGCCTTGTTGGTGGCCACGGCAATCTTGATGCCGCGCCGCTGCAGCTCCTCCAACACCTCCTTGACACCGGGATAGACGGTGGTCTTGTCGTACATGTGGATGTCGTAGTAAGCCTTGAACTCCCGCAGACAGGTCTCGTGCATAAGCCCAGCCTTGTACCCGTCGGGCAGAATGCGGCGGATGAGCGTGGGCATTCCGTCGCCCACAAAATAGCGGTAGGCATCAACGGGATGGATGGGGAAGCCATGGCTGGCAAGCACATGGTTCGCGGAGTCGGCAAGGTCCTCCAGACTGTCGAGCAAAGTGCCATCCAGATCGAATATGAGCAGTCTCTTCATCTACAGCGGGTTTTATTGTGGACAGGCGAAGGTTTCATAGTCGAAGGGAGAAACAAAATCGCGAAAAACCTCGCCGTTCAAGTCCTTGGGCGAGGTGAGCGGATTTTCCACCTGCCAGTCGATGTGCAGGTCGGGGTCGTCGAAGCGGATGCTCCCCTCGGAGGCCTTGTTGTAGAAATTGGAACACTTGTAGGCAAAAAGGGTATTGTCTTCCAAAGCGGCAAAGCCGTGTGCGAAACCGGCGGGGATGTAAAATTGGGTGAAGTTGTCGGCGGTCAGCAGCACGGAGAAATATTGTCCGTAGGTGGGACTGCCGTGCCGGATATCGACGGCATAGTCGATGGCGGCGCCTTGCAGGATGCGCACCAGCTTGGCTTGGGCGAAAGGCGGCTTTTGGAAATGGAGCCCGCGCACCACCCCTTTCTGGGAACACGACTGGTTGTCCTGCACCCAGTGCTCGCGGATGCCCAACTCCGCCAGAGTGCGTTCGTTAAAACTCTCGAAAAAATAGCCGCGGTCGTCCTTGAACACATCGGGTTGCAGGACAGCCAAGCCATTGATATCGGTACGGGTGATTTTCATGAAGGAATGTTTAGATTGGTATAATGGTTGTTGTCAATCCTCGGAATTGGCGGCGATGAAGTTCTGGTACCGCGACAGGAACTGGGCCTTCGACAGGAACCCGATATAGGTGCGGTCGCGACTGATCACAGGCATGTTGAAATTGCCGGTGCGTTTGAACTTCTCAAGGACCAGTGCGGCGCTGTCGTCTTCGTAAATGAACTCTTCCGGCTCGATCATGAGGTCCTCGACGACAACGAGGTCGTAGAGCTCCGTTTGGAAGATGATGTCACGGTGGTCGTCCATGACAAGGAGGCCCATGAAATGGTTTTCATTGTCAGTGACCACGAAGAGGTTGCGTTTGCTTTTGGCGATGCACTCCGTGTATTTGCGCAGTTTGCTGTGTGCGGGCACGGTGCTGATGTTGTGGTCAATGATGTTGTGCCATTGTAGTTTGCGAAGGGCGAACTTGTCCTTGTTGTGGGTTTTGAGGTTGTCCTTTTCGGCCAAAGGCTGTGTGTAGATGGAGTATTTCTCAAAGGGGTTGATGCTGAGGTAGGAGCAGGCGGCGGTAATCATCAGGGGGATGAGCAGGGTGTATCCCGTGGAGAGCTCCGCGATGAGAAACATGGCGGTCAAGGGGGCCTGCATCACGCCCGTCATGACACCGGCCATGCCCGCGAGGATGAAATTCACGTATGGCAGGTGCAGTCCCAACAGGTTGTTGGCCAATCCCGCCACGAAGAAGCCTGTGAAGGCGCCGATGAACAGGGTGGGGGCGAAGACACCTCCGATGCCGCCCGCCGATGTGGTGAACGTGGTGGCGAACACTTTCATCAAGATGATGCCCGCCAATGCCAGTAGCACAATCATCTGGCTGGAGAACAGGCCGTTCAGCGGCGAGCCGACAAAGAGGCTTGCATAATCGCCGTTCAGCAGGGAGTTGATATTGTCGTAGCCTTCGCCGTAGAAAACGGGGAAAATATAGATGAGGCCGCAGAGCATGACACCCCCCACAAGGGCGCGCGCATAAACCTGCTTGATACGCTTCATCTGTTTCTCGATCCAGCGCGACACCCGCAGGAAATAGACGGAGATGAGGCCTGTGAGAACCCCGAGGAGGATATAGAAGGGGATGTTGCTGAGGTGGAAAGCCTGGGTGGCGTCGATGTGGAACATCACATCGTGGCCCAAAAAGAGCAGGGACATGACGGTGCCGGTGGCGGCGGAGAGCAGCAGGGGCAGGATGGCGCTGCCGGTGAGGTCGAGCATGAGGACCTCGAAAGTGAAGACGATGGCAGCGATGGGGGCCTTGAAGATGGCGGCCATGGCCGCAGCGGAGCCGCAGGCCAGCAGCAAGGTGGTCTGCCGGGCGTTGAGCCTGAAAAAACGGGCCATGTTGGAGCCGATGGCGGAACCTGTCAGCACGATGGGGGCCTCCAACCCCACCGAACCGCCGAAGCCGACAGTGATGGCGCTGGAAACCATGGAGGAATACACATTGTGGAAGCGCAGCTTGCCGTCGCTCTTGCAGATGGCCTTGAGCACAATGCTGACCCCGTGGCTGAGGTCGTCGCGCACCACACGGCGCACAAACAGCAGGGTGAGCAGGATGCCCACGACAGGCAGGATGAGATAGAGATAGTTGACTTGCGCATTGGGGAAGGCGCTGCCCAGTGCGCGCGTGGTGAAATGGACAAGGTTCTTGATGACCACGGCGGCAGCGGCACCCAGAATGCCGATGATGACACTCAGGATGAGTACGATGGTCCGTGTCTTGAAATGCGTCGTGACAAAGCGCCGCACGGCCGCCAGCCTTTTCAGGAACTTCCGTTTTTTCATTGCTGTAAAAGGAGCGGCAAAGATACAAAAAAAGGGGACAGGGTATAAACCTGGAGGGCTGATGAAAAGAAAAGCGGGCCATGGCCCGCTTTTCTTAGAATGTGTAACCGACTTTCACGTCGATGCCACCATTAATATCGTTGTTGTAGCGAGGACTGGTCCGGATGAAGAATCCGGCGGTGAAAGAGAAGGCTTTCACCTTGAAGCCCGAGGCGATGGTGGCATAGAGGCCAAAACCGTGACCCTTCACAGGTATCGGTCCCCCATGGTAATATTCATCGTTAATTTCATCATAGTAGATTCCATCGTCCCAGTCGTGGTAGTTCCAGAAGTTGAACGTGGTGCCGGCGGCGATGTTGATGAGCGGTTTCAATGCGCGGGGTCTGTCAAAGTAGTGGCGGTAGTTGAGGAAGAGAGGCACGCCTTGGCCGTTGTCGATGTCGATGGAATAGCCCACACCGATACCGAGCAGGTCGTTGGTGCGGTTGAATTTGAGGCTGTTGACGAAGATGCCGTTGAAGCCGATGTTGCCTCCCAGAAAGAAGCCATACTCGTTGATCATATTGTAGGAGAGTCTCTTCTCAGGCTGCGGGGTTTGGCCTGCAGATTGGGCAAAAAGAGACTGGCTGGCAAGCAGTAGAACTGCTAACAGTGTGGTAACAAATACGTTTTTTCTCATAGCTGTGTATTTTAGATTTTTGGATAACGTGGTATATTGGGTTTTATTGTAAAATGTCCAATCGAAAACGAGCACGCAAAAATAGAAAAATATCTTTATGGAGATGTTTGCGAATAAAATGATTCATTTAGGTTGGAAACATAAGCCCAATCGTCCCATACACAACCCGTGGGGAAGACTTGTTCCGGAAGCGTTTGAGGATAGTTTTGGTTCATTCTGTCAAGAATAGCATCGATTTTTTCATCAGTCTCAATTTGGTGTTTTTCCAAATGAGAGATTCGTATTAGTACATTTGCATTTTGGACGATATAATTGCGCATAGCAACAAAAGCATCGATGATTTTGATACTGGTTTCAACAGCCTTTTGTGTATGGATGACAGAAGGAAGCATAGAAACACCATATACGGTGAAAGCATAAGGTGGCGAGGTGGAGTGTTTCAATGATTTGAACCGGTCGCAATTTGCGACCAGTTTCATCATTTCTTCCTTTGTTAGTTGAAAACTATTGTCTTTTTCATAGGTGTTTTTTTAGAATGCAATAATACAACAGAATGGCGAATTAATCAATATTTTCGAGAAATTTTATATATTATTTAACAACAATTAGATGTGTGTTTTTTAAAGACAATACAACTTCTTGTATGTTAGATTTGTAGTATATAATTTGGTAAAAAAATAAAAAATTTGATAAGATTAGAATTCCGTCCGTATATTGCATTGTTCTTATACGCTTTCCAAATCCACCGGAGTGATCTCCCCGGTCTCGAAATTGATGGAGAAGAAATACTGCGTGTGTCCGTTGGTGACGCCCAGATATGGGGCGTGCAGCGTGCTATTGTAGCGCCCCGCCTGTTCCAGCACCGCCTGGGTGATCTCCACCTCCGGGGCTTTGCACTCCACGACCAGATAGGGCTTCTGGTCCTGTCCAAAGACCACGATGTCGTAGCGTTTCGTAAGCCCGTTCACGGTGATGGCCTTCTCCACAGAGAGATGCGATATGGGGAATTGCTTGACATTCAGCAAGTACAGGATGAAAATCTGGCGCACGCGCTCCTCCGGCGTCAACAAAAGCCACCTGCGACGAACAGGGTCGAAAATTTCCGTTCTGCCCCCTTGCTCCCGTTGTTTGAAAGTATATTCCATTATCCCAATTTTGCTTTATAAGAAGGATAGTCGCCGGGTTCGGCCAACAATTCGAACTCGCCATCCCTGTGGATTATGCCGATGGAGGGGTGGGGCACTCCGTTGAAGAAGGTGGTCTTCACCATCGTGTAGTGGATCATATCGTCGAATACAATGCGGTCGCCGACCTCCAGGGGCTCGTCGAACGCGAAGTCGCCCATCCCGATATAGTCGCCGGCCAGGCAGGAGCAACCGCCTAAGCGATAGACGAACTTGTCGCCTTCGGTGGGCTCGTGCGCCCCGAGCACGGTGGGCTTGTAGGGCATCTCCAAACAGTCGGGCATGTGGCAGGCGAAGGAGACGTTGAGCATCGCGATTTGGATGCCCTTGTTCACCACGATGTCCTCCACGGTGGAGGTGAGCACGCCGGTTTGCCAGCCCACGGCCTCGCCCGGCTCGAGGATGACCTCTTCGAGGTTCGGGTAGCGGCTGCGGAAGTCCTTCAGCAGCTGGATGAGGTGCGGAATGTTGTAGTCGGCGCGGGTGATGTGGTGCCCGCCGCCGAAGTTGACCCACTTGCACTGGCGGATATGGTTGGCGAAGCGCTGCTCAAAAGCCTCCAGACAGTGCTCCAAGGCGTAGCTGTCGTTCTCGCAGAGCACATGGAAGTGCAGTCCCTCGATGCCCTCGGGCAGGTCGGCAGGCAGGTCTTCGGCCAGGATGCCCAAGCGCGAGCCTGGCAGCGCAGGATTGTAAAGGTCGGTCTCAATCTCGGAATACTCCGGGTTCACGCGCAACCCGAAACTTACCTTTTTTGGGCTGTTGAGTGCGGTCCCCTTATACTTGTCCCACTGGCTCAACGAGTTGAAAGTCAAATGGCTGCTATAGATGAGCAGTTGCGGGAACTCATGCTCGAGATAGACGGGCGCGTAGGTGTGCGCGTCGCAGCACATCTCCTCCGAGATGAGCCGCGCCTCGTGGAGCGAGGAGGCGGTGGCGCCTGCCAAGTAGCTCTTGATGAGCGGGAAGGAGCGCCAGAACGAGTATCCCTTAAGGGCACAGATGATGGAGACATTGGCTTCCTGCTGCACGAGGTCCAGCAGCTGCAGATTGGCCTCCAAAGCGGCTTCCGATTGGATATAGCAAGGGGAGGGGAGGGAGTCGTAATTCATAATTGAGAATTGATAATATACATTTTATACACCTAACATTTCCGCTGGAGTGATTTTCAAAACGCGACAGAGTAGTCGGGCAATTCTAAGTGTAGGTTCTGCGCGTCCGGTCACGTAATCATTGATTCGCGAAGGACTGACACCAATCTCCTGAGCCAATTGCTTCTGAGTCATTCCTTCTTCTTCAAGTGACATCCCGATCAAATCGGCGACGGAAGGCTTGCTGATAGGGAAATGCTCCTTTTCATAATTGATTACAACATCCGATACCATCGTTAATTCAATGGCATTGCGATCATTGGAAGGTGTGTCGTCTTTCACTATCGGAAGGAGTTCTTCTATTCTTGCCAGGGCAAACTCATACTGTTCTTTTGTTATCTTGCTCATATTTAAATTGTTGATGCGTCAATTTTATCATATTCACCGTGTGTTCCCACAAATCGTATAAACAAATGGCCAATGGTGAATTTCACCACCACCACTAAACGGTACCTGTTTCCTCTGATATTAAATACATAGTGCTGATTACCAATATAATCCGTTGTTGGAAAATCCGCCTTGATATCAGAAAAATTGTGCCATTCAGCATTTTCTGCTATGTCATACCAGCGTTCCAAAGCCGTTTTCGAGTCCCTATGCCCTTCAGATTCATAGAACTCAACGAGTTTTCTATGTGATACTACTCTCATATCGGATGCAAAAATACACTTTTTTCTGAAATACAAAATTATTTTGATAAAAAATTTTGAAAATAAAAATCTATCACATCTCATTTTGGCACTAAAAGAGGGAATCCATTCCGAATCTCCCATAATTATGCATTATGAATTAATATGATAACCGCCGTGGCGTTTGCTGCCGACGTATTTGATGAGCTTGCGCTTGCGGAGCTCGGAAAGGCAGCGCTCGACCGTGCTCAGCGAAATCTCGGTCTGGGCGACAATATCCGTGGTGTTGCAGCCCGGATTCGCCTGAATGCAGGAATGAACCATATCGAGCTTCTGTTGCGGAGGGACAACGGGCTTCCGTTTGTAATTCGACTGAGGCCTTCGCTTCGGAACTTGTTCCCCTCCTGTTTGGGACTTGTATCGTTGAAGACCCTCGACAACCTGGTCGGCGATCGAATCGCTGTTCTTGGGATCCACTGTGAACGAGAGCGGCTGCTTCGTCCACGGCATCTTTTTCAGGGTCACCTCGCTGCCGGTGCACGACCAAATGTACTGATACGGAATCAAAACGGCGGGCGAAATGCGGACAAATTCTTCTTCTCCAAATAGTTGCACAAGATGTTTCATAGAGCCGAGCCGTGTGAACCAACTGTCGTGCACCGTATAGATGCGGGTAAAGTTCCCGTCCTGAACACAATAGTATATGTCGTCTTTGGGGATCATGAGCAGATTGCTCTCGTGGTCTATGACATCCACCATTTGGGTGTCACGATAGACCACCTGCACCTCCGCATCCAAGGCCTTTCGCAGTTCCTGCCGCTCCCGGAACATATACGGGAAGAAGTTGAAGGCCAAGTCACGTGCAGTAACAATCATCAAATGATGTAAAAAAAACCTGAAAAGACCCCATTGCTCCATAGCAGCAGCACAACAACGTTTCATAAACGGCCAGGCGATAGCCATCTCAATCAATCCAGCCGCAATGGAGACGAAAACCACCACCACATAATAGACAACAGGATGCTTCTTATGAATTAGCGGGTAAAGCAGAAAATAGTTGGCATATAAGGTGGCCAGCAGTAGCAGCCCTGCAAGAACCTCTTTGGTAGCACTTCCCGCATAAGGACGAAGTTGGGAGTAATTGGCAAAGAAGTGGAGCAGTATGGCACAGAATAAGATGTTCAGTAAAACAACAATGACGGTTCTTCGATGTTTCATAATCGGACTTCAATATTCGTTCATTATTATGATTCTTGTTTTCAGATCTGAAAGTCACTGCAAAAATAGTGAATTAATCCAAACAAAGCCCTAAAAACAGCTCCATTCCCTCACCGAAAAGCCCTCTAAATCCCTCACAACAGCACAAAAATCTGGTGTTTACATAAAATGTTGAAAATCAGTTCTCACACCCACCTAAATATAAGCTCAAGAACAGCAAACCGGCCATTTTTTTGCCGTGAGGGAACATATTTCTGCTGTGAAGGATATAAAAGTGTTGCAAAAGATTGTATTTTTGCAGTCAGAAAACTTATATAATTGAATGATTTTCGTCATGAAAAAATTGTTTATCATCCAATGGTTGATGTTGATTTCAATTCTGACTGTTGTGGCACAGGGAAGCGACAGCATACCTGCTCTTCCTTTCTCAACAGATTTTTCCACTTCTGAAGGATGGCAACTGAACAACGGATCCTGTCAGAACTATTGGACAATAGGTACGGTTGACAGCCATAACGCACTATTTGTGACAAACAACGGTACTACCCCCACATACTCATACACACGGTGTGCGGTTCCTGCCGAGAAATCCTTTGTGGTCGGAGATGCTGACAAAATCATCGTCTCTTTCGACCTGAATTGTGGTGGTGATCACAACAAAGATTTTCTGAAGATGTTCTTGGCGCCTCCCACACAGACCTACCTTGGAGGAATCTCCCAACCGTGGCTCTATAATTCAGATACCCTTTATGCAGCCAACTTCAGTGACCATTACGATATGACCACTCCCCACTCCTATCCGTATATCATCAATTTGACACGGGGCAAAACTATCCATTTGGATATTCGGATGGACAATCCGATTGCCAATCCCGATTCCAACTCAATTGCCAAACTGGTTTTCGGATGGGTTAATGACTACGGCAGCACCTACGATCACGGAATGCAGCCCGCACCTACAATCACCAATCTGCGTTTGAGAAAAGAGACGTGTCTCCCCCTCTCGGGTTTGTCCGTTTCCAATATCCAGAGTCATTCAGTGGATTTGACGTGGAATATGCCTGAAGGTGGCGCCTCTGACTATATTGTCCAATATGCTGAAGATGGACAGAATTGGGACAATGCCTATATCACAACCGTGAACGTGCAGGACACGTCTGTGACGCTAACCGGTTTGCAGTCTATAACGAAATATTGGGTAAGGGTGGCACGCAATTGCGGCAGCGATACCAGCGTTTGGATCAAACAATCGTTCACCACATCTTGCGACTATATTGACACCTTGCCTTTCTTCTGCGATTTTTCTGTTCTTCCAAGTGGCAACATACAGATTCCTGCTTGTTGGGAAAGGGGTTCGGAAAGCTCTTGGGACCCTTATG
Source organism: uncultured Bacteroidales bacterium (assembly GCA_947167635.1). GTDB lineage: Bacteria > Bacteroidota > Bacteroidia > Bacteroidales > WCHB1-69 > F23-D06. The sequence goes on from CAMVIT010000001.1 coordinate 129,278, forward strand.
TCAGCTCTGGTGCTTTATATCTTTTTGGGGCCAACACCATTTCCATGCCGCACTTGAACAGACAGACGATTAATATGGCTATGACAGAGGTCTCTTTCTATGCAAAAAGCGCGGACAACAATGACATATTGATAGTTGGTGTGATGACTGATGCCAGCGAAGACTCCACGTTTGTGGCTGTGGATACGCTGAACCTGACCACCACTTTCAGACACTATTCGGTTCCGTTGGGCAGTTACACTGGAATTGGCGATAGGGTCTCCTTCAAAAGTATTGACTATAGCGATATATATGTTGATGATGTGTGTCTCGACTCCATTCTTTCATGCCAAAGACCCTTCGAGCAGATTTCTTCCAATCCTACGCTTAGCAGTGTGGACTTGAGTTGGACGGGAACAGAATCATCTTATAACCTTTACTATCGAATCAAGGGGGACAGTGCTTTTACGGTTGTGCCGAACGTGTCGTTGGGTAACAACGGTGTTTACACATTGTCAGGACTGGCCTCGAGTACGATTTACCAATGGTATGTGGCGGCTCGGTGCAATGACGGCACCGAAGCGGCAAGCCACGAACTCAGCATTTTTGCCACACTTTGTGATCCAATTGTTGAGCTTCCCGTGACTTGGGACTTTGAATACTATAACAATGAAACCATGTTACCTGTATGTTGGGAAACATTGTCCGAATCTTCTGCCATTAGGATAGACGAGTCTCACAGTGGTACACACGTGCTGAGGCTGTACTATGAAAATAACGGATCAAATATTATCATACTCCCAAAAGTGGAGAACAATCTCTATCCAATTGATAATCTGCAGATAAGGTTCTATGCCAAGAATATGGGAACTTATAGCGATTGGCATGTTCAGGTCATCGGTGGGCTGATTACGAATCCAGAGTACAGTTCCACCTTTATTCCTAACGACACAATTAATGTGATTGGTGCGGCAGGCGGAAGTTTCCAAGAATACACGCTTCGAGTGGCGGATTATTCTTGGTCGAACGGTTATCCCGCCATAAAGTTTGTGAAAGTTGCTGGCCCAATGTGGCTTCTCATTGATGACCTGACATTAGAGGCTGTTGATACCGCAATTCTCCCAGTGCGCCCCTCCGTAATGGCTGTTGACGCAAACTCTATCGGACAGACAACCGCGACGCTAAACGCCACCATCAATAACCCGGGCAACTTGCCTGTCTCTGCTGCGGGGTTTGAATGGAAGAATATCTCGGAAAATGCGTTTACGCCGATTGATTGTTCCGTCTCGAATAACGCTTTTATGACCGAACTGACCAATTTAACCGCAAATACAACATACGCCTACAGGGCATTCATCACTTACTTTGGTATAACCGATTACAGTGAGGAAACTATCTTTGCCACCTTGCCCGATGATAATGACACTGTCCATGTTGACGAGTATTTGCCCAGCAGCATCAAGCTGTATCCCAATCCAGCAAATAAGTATGTTGATATACAATGTACAATAAACAATGTACAATTGGAGAGTGTTGAGGTGATAGATGTTTACGGCAAGGTAGTCCATGCCATTGTAAGAGCGAATAATCATTTGCCCCTGCGGACTCGCATCAACGTTTCGGGATTGGCCGGTGGCATCTATTTTGTGCGTGTGACTACCGATAAAGGCATGGTGATAAAGAAATTTGTGAAGAAATAACTCTGTTTACAAGTAAATAAAGATTCGCTATGAAAAGGTCTCGTATAATATGGTGCTTGGTTTTAATAGCCACATTGTCTCTGCCGACAGAAAAACTGGCGGCGCAATTTTCTTGTCCTCCCGTAAGTGGCATCACATTGTCGTCAGTGACGGAGCACACGGCCGAAATCACGTGGACAGCCGGTGGAAGTGAAAATCACTGGTTTTATTATCCTACAACAGATTTAACAACGCCCGCCCCGCCCTCTGCCAACGAAGGTTGGATGTATACGGGCAATCCTCTTCTGTTGGACTCTCTTTCCGATGGCCATTGTTACAGGCTTTGGATTAGGGCCGGGTGCGGTGCGGGAAATGTCAGTTCTGCCCAACCCTTTGAGTTTTGGACGGAGTGCCAAGAGATAACCTTGCCTTACACAGAGGATTTTGACCATCCGGACAGCATATTCTACCTCGGTTTCCAAAATTCAGGGCCGCTGCCACACTGCTGGCGAAAGCTGAGTCCCTATCTTAATTCAGGTCCTTATTGCACCAGCGACAGCTGTCTTACGTTCTACAGCACCAACAACGAGTACAAGGTAGCCATTCTACCGCGCCTTTCCAACGACCTGCTGATTTCCCACCTCAAGATGAGCTTTGATTGCAAGAAGTTGCAATATTACTATCCATCCTCTTTGATAGTAGGTGTGATGGACGACCCCACCGATCTTTCTTCGTTCACGCCTGTGGATACGGTTTACACTCCTGATGTCAACTATTGGGATTGGCATCACAGGGAGGTTTTTTTCGAAAACTACACGGGAACGGGACATTATATTGCTTTGAAATGTCAGTATTCCTCACCAAATTATTTCAAGGTGGACAACTTGACGATTGACACTGCGTTCACCTGCCATACACCTACAAATCTGATGGCTACGGGTATTTCACCCTCATCCATTTATGTGACTTGGGAGGGTGAGGCCGGTGAGAATGAGTGGCAGGTGGCGATTGTGCCCGATTATTCTACACTTCCCGATAGCAGCAGTGTCGTCACCGTGCATGAGAAGCATCATCTCTTCACAAACCTCACAGACAGCAATTATGTGTTTTTTGTTCGAACGCGCTGTGCCAACGGCTGGGGTTGCAGTGAGTGGGTGTCTGTTCCCGTAACCACCTTCTCCCACGAACCCGCCACAGTTCCCTATTCCCACAATTTCGATAATGGAAGTGAAAACGCTGCTTGGCGGGTGGAGAACGGAAATTTTGTCAATCGGTGGTATATCGGAAAACCTAACGGTTACAATGATTCATTGTTGTACATTTCCAACAATTACGGTGCAGACGCCTCCTACGGCAGCTCGCGGTCTGTGGTGTGGGCATATCGCGACTTTTTCCTTTCAGGAGCCACCGAATATGAGGTCAAGTTCAGGTGGTTGTGCCAAGGGCACGCTAATTACGGATATATGCAGGCTCTCGTCGGGGAACCCGCGCCGATACCTGTTTCCCAAAATGATATTCTTTACCCCGACAGTGCGGAGCTGTTAGGAAAGTATGCTCTTCAGAATAATTGGAAAACAGATCGTTACGTGTTTGGAAACGAATACGATAACACCATTCAGCGTCTCTATTTTCTCTGGCGCAATGCCTCGTATCCTTCGAATCCTCCTGGTGCGGTCATCGACTACGTGCAAGTCATCCCTTACCACTGTGTCCGACCGTCCGACCTTTCACTGGATTTTGTGGACGATCACGATGCTATCATCTCCTTTTCCCCTGCCTTGAATGAAATAAACACTTGGGAGTATGTTGTTTTAGAAGGCGACAGTTTCCCGAATGATTCCCTCCCTGTCCTCACCACTTCATATACGTCTGTTTCTCTCTCCGGACTGTCTGAAAGCACCTCCTACACGCTCTATATCCGCGGTGTCTGCAGCAATGGCTATCACTCCTCCTGGGCTGAATTCAAGTTCAAGACGGAATGTTCCCCCCTTGTTCTGCCATACGTGGAGACCTTCGACGTGACGGGCGACAGCAAGTTTGAGTGTTGGTCATTTCCCGCCCCCGAGACAGGAATGCAAAGACCATCCATCTATAAACCGACTCATGATTGGGAAGTGGACACCAATCCTGTTCTCCGGTTTTCGGGCATTGGTCACAACCATGCGTTGGCTATCCTTCCAGAAGTGCCTTCCGGTTATTCTCTCAACAGCCTGCGATTGTCATTTTTAATACGAACAAATACTGACAGCATCCACTTGATTGTGGGAGTGATGTCTAATCCAGATGATTTCTCTACTTTTTCCCCAGTGGACACTGTTCAAACAGTCGAGCCATTTTATATTGACCGTAAAGAGGTTTACTTTGACCAATACCAGGGGTCGGGTACTTATATTGCCATTCTCTCCGATTATGTTGGAGACAACACTTGCCACCTCGATGTGGACGATTTGATCTTGGACATCGCGCCCTTATGCCTTGCCCCGTCTGGATTAAAGGCTATCAACATGGGCCAAAACTCAGCAACGCTGTCGTGGACACCTGCCAATAACGAGCAGGCTTGGGAAATTGCGTACGGCACGGATAATTTCGATCCAGACTCAACACAGAACATCTGTGTGGCCACCACGAACCCATTCACGCTGACGGGGCTTGCCGAAGGGACATTTTACGGTCTCTATGTGCGGGCGTTGTGCTCTTCAGGGGAACACAGCGAATGGAGCCCGCTCGGTTATGCGTTCACTCGTTGCGCCCCGATTTCAGTGGTCAGTCAGCCATACCAGGAATCTTTTGACAGCTACACAACAGGGATCTCCTCATCGGCTTACACTCCTATAGAATACCCCTATATTTCGTACCCGGACTGCTGGTCGTTCCTTAATCTCCATACCATTGTCGGTTTTCCTGACTGGACTCTTCCAGCTGCGTTTTTGTCCAACAGGAGCACTTTGATTGTCTATGGAAACAGTCTGCACCTCGTAAACAGCAAAGTTACGCCGCTGTATGCGGTTCTTCCTGAATTTGTTGAGCATCTCCGCTTTTTGAAGCTGACTTTCTCCTATAAATACTCAAACCTGAGACCTCACCTTTCAGTGGGATATATGACCGATCCCTCAGACGGGAACACATATCATGAGGTGCAATTCTGTCCGAATTCGAACTCAAACAATTTCACGACCCTGACCATCAACTACAGTACGCTTGGTCTTGATCCTAACAGAAACTATTACATTGCGTTCCGGGCGTATGATTCCGTCTCCGGCTGGAAGAATGTTGCCCTTGAGAATGTGAAGGTAGAGCTTATCCCAAATGCTTTTCCGGCACCCACGCAGTTGAATGTCAGCGATATCACTACGCACTCGGCTGTGCTGGATTGGACCAACGGAAATGACGAGAATCATTGGATGTTGCAATACAGAGTCGCCACCAGGTCTGAATGGACAGACAGTATGGAGGTTTTCTCGCATCCTGTCCTTCTCGACAGTCTGGCAGCCAACACAGCATACGATGTCCGGGTAAAATCAGTTTATGGGAACAACAAGACTATGTGCAGCGACTACACCGCCACGGCATTCACCACACTCGATGACACCACTTCGGTGTCCGATTACGACGGCTTTGGCCAACATATCGCCATCCGGCCCAACCCCGCCAAGCAATATATCGACGTGGTTTTGGATGAGGATCCTGGGCCTTGCCTGATTGAGCTGTACGACAGCCAAAGCCGGAAAATTGGGGAGTATAATACTTTGGAAAGTAACACGAGAATACCTCTTGGGCATCTTGCTTCAGGCGTTTATTTCGTTCAAATAAAGGGTGGTAATATCAGGGTTACCAAGAAATTGATTAAGGAATAGCAAAACTTTGAACCTTGAACTTTGAATCCTGAAACTTGAAACCACCTGATGAAAAAGTGGGAAACGTCACGGGGAAGACATGTTGCATCAGTTCTGCATCATCGTCGAACCACACATCCCTTTCGCGGCAAGCAACGCACACCCTCGTCTCAACGTTCTCCTGCGCCGCGATTGTCATCATACGCACCACCTAGCCCCAGACTGCACTACCGTTTCGTCTGGGGTTATTGAGATTTTGTCCCTCCAGGACTGCTTAAGGAAAACAGATGTTTCTATTTTTTCTACCGAGCTCTTGCCCCTGACGGGGCTGCTCAAGGAAAACTCTTAACTCTTAACTCTTAACTGAATCAGTGGTTCTCTTTGAACATCTTGAGCCGTTCCTCCAAAATCGGGAACTGGCGGCGCGGGGTGAGGGAGACGCAGGCGCGGAGGCCTTCGCCGCGCTCGCTGCCGCAGGTGACCAATGAGATGGCGCTGATGCCGTAGTAGAGGAACTCGCGCAACAGCTGGTCGCTGGTCATGCCCGGGTAGGCCACCGTGAAGTAGAAACCGTCGGCCAGCGCCTGGTCGCCGTCCTTGTCATAGACGATGACGAAGCCGTTGTCGGTGAAGAGTTTCTTCATGATGGCGGCTTTCTCGCCGTACTCCTTCACGTCGTCGATATAGTTGTAGGTGCCGTCGTTGCAGGCCTTGAGGATGGCGGCCATCGCGTATTGCGCGGAGTGGGACACGCCGGAGCTGATGGCATACACGGTGCCGTAGATGATGGCGCGTCCGAGCTTGGCGTTGTTGAAATAGGGCACAAGGTCGGGGAACTCGCGGCTGTACATCTTGTTGGAGAGGATAAGCAGGGCGATGCGCTCGCCGGCGTAGCTGAAGGCCTTGGAGCCGGAGATCATCAGCGCGTAGTTGTCGGTGTACTTGCCGACGGAGGGCTGGAAGGGCGGCACGCCGGGCGTGGAGATGTCGTGACGGAAGTCCATGCCGAAATAGGCGAGGTCCTCGAGCACGAACACGTCGTACTGGTTGGCGAGTTCGCCGATGATCTGGAGCTCTTCCTCGGTGAAGCAGATCCAGGAGGGGTTGTTGGGGTTGGAATAGATGATGGTGTGGATGTGCCCCTTCTGGAGGTAGCTTTCGAGTTTGGCGCGGAGCTTCTGGCCGCGGTGCTCATACACGTCGAAGGTCTCGTACTTGAGGCCGAGCACGCGGTGCTGTTGTTTCTGGACGGGGAAGCCGGGGTCTATGAACAGGGTGGTGTCGCGTTCCTTGCGGGCGCGCACGAAGGTCATGAAGGAGGCCATGCCGGCCATCATCGAGCCCACGGTGGGGATGCAGTTTTCAGGGTTGACATCGAGGTCGATGAAGTTCTTGACGAAACGGGCGGCCTCTTTCTTGAGGTCGGGGATGCCTTCGATGTCGGGGTAGAGGGCGGCGACGCCTTTCTGGAGGGCCTGGATTTGGGCTTCGACGCCGACTTGGCAGGGCGGCAGACCGGGAATGCCCATCTCCATGCGGACAAACTCTTGGCCGGAGGCCTGTTCGATTTCGTTGATGAGGCGTTTCACCTCACGAATGGAGGCCTTTCCGACCTCCTGAATACCGCTGTTGGCGACAATCTTATCGACAATGTCAGCGGGAATGGGGGTGTTTTTCATATAAAATGGTTATTTATAGAGTTATGACTTTGCTTTGGTTCGGGCGGCAAAGATACAAAAAAAAGGGCAACCCTGCCGGGTGCCCTTTTAACGTTGTTATGTCGGAAATATTATCTTCTTCTCTTGTTGGGAGTAGCGTTGTTGATCTCCTTGACAGCTTCGGTTTCCACTTTTTCCAAAGCGGCGTTGCCGATGTTGTTGCCGGTTTGTTTGGCATGATCCTTCAAGGATTGATCTTCAGTCTTGGTGGTGGTGGCGGGCTTGTTGTTGTTCTTCTTTGTGGTGGTCGTTGTCTTGGCAGGAGCGGGAGCGGGCTCTTCAGCCACGACGGGTTCTTCCACGACGGGTTCTTCCACGATTTCTTCCACTACAACAGAGTCCACAGCGGGTTCTTCGACAACTTTGTTCTTGTTGCCGCAAGCGACGAAGAGGCCTGCGCACAATAAAGCTAAAAATACTTTTTTCATTGTGATGATAATTTAGGGTTGATAATTGGTGTCTTTAATTACTTGGCAGGAACGTAGGTTAACGTGAAGGTGTAGGTGCCCTTGGCGGGAGCTTCATCGTCATTGAAGGTGTAGGCGATGACGAGTTCCTTGCTGGTGAGGCTCATGATCTTGCAGGATTCGGTCTCTTGGTCGTACATCATGTTGTTCTCATCATAGAAGAACGGGATCTGCATGTTCAGCGTGGAGTTGTCAGCGGAAAGGTTCCAGTTGGCAACAACTGTGGACTGATAGCCATAATCCGGAGCGGTCTTGGTGCCGGGATCGATGGTCATGATGCCGTTTTCTTGGAAGGTGATGATGTCGTCCATCTCTTCTTCATAGAGATAACCGTCCATCAGGTTGGCTGTGGTACGTCCGGAGTTGAGCAAATAACCGGGTTCGGAGGTGGCGGCGGAAAGCACCCATCCCTTAGTTTGTCCGGTCAGGAGTTCGGTGTAAGTCTTGTCACCACCGCAGGAGGTGAAACCGAGAACGATCATGGCAGCGGCTGCCAGTACTAAAAAAGTTTTTTTCATTTTGATGTTGGTTTAGAGTGTTAATAAATGAATTTTCTTCTTCTGCTAAAAAAGCGCGCAAAAATATATTTTTTACAAATACCAATACTCTTAAAAAAACATAAAAATGCACAGTTGAAAAAAAAGGCGAAAAAAAGTGATGTGTGTGATAAAAAAAATTGTACTTTTACCGCCTTAAAATGAAAGTGTGGAAAATTAGGGCCGGGAGGGTTGGTTGCACTTGCAAAATATTGAAAATTAATACAATAATACAAATCCAAAATTATCAAAAATCAAAACTACAAAGTTATTATGAAAAAGCTTATCGTCTCACTTACCGTTTTAGGTTTCTTGACCTTCGGTATCGCAAACACTTCATTTGCCCAAAAAGACCAAAAAAAGGATGCTCCCACTGAACAAGTGGTGGATTCCGCAGCCGAGGCCGCTCCTGTGGCACAGGCTGAGCTGACTGAAGATCCTGATGACGCCATCAGCCAAGGCCTTCACTACACGTTGAAGGACAAGTTCATCCAAGGTGGCGCAGTCTGGATGACCCCGGTGCTCATCTGCTTGATCCTGGGTCTCGCATTCGTGATCGAGCGTATTTTCTATCTGAACCTCTCCTCTGTGAACTCCAAGAAGCTGCTGAACAAGCTTGAGGATGCTCTCAAGAACGGTGGCATCGAGAAGGCAAAGGAACTCTGCCGCGACACCAAGGGACCCCTTGCCGCAGTCTTCTATCAAGGCCTCGACCGCTATGACGAAGGTCTCGACTCTGTTGAGAAATCTGTCGTCTCCTACGGTGGCGTCCAAATGGCTAAACTCGAAACCAACATGCAGTGGATTAGCTTGTTCATCGCTCTTTCCCCGTCATTGGGATTCTTGGGCACCGTCATCGGCATGGTCCAGGCATTCGATGATATCGAGCGCGCAGGTGATATCTCCCCGACCATCGTCGCCGGCGGTATGAAAGTGGCTTTGTTGACCACCGTCTTCGGTTTGATCTCCGCCATGATCCTGCAAGTGTTCTACAACTACCTCCTCACGAAGATCGATGGCATCGTCAACGATATGGAAGACGCCACCATCTCCTTCATGGACATTTTGGTGAAGAACAAATAACAAGCACTGTCTTGTTACATTATCATCATTATATATACAATAATTATAATTTTCATTTGTAATGAAGAACAAGATCCTTAACATCATCATATTTGCAGTTGCCATCTTGGATTGCATTCTTGCCCTCTTCTTCGCCTTTAGGTTTGATACGGACAAGAAGGACAATTTCATCCAAGAGCAGCAAGTCCAGAACGCATGCCCCGCGTTGATCAATGACTTGCAGGCTGCAACCCCTGAGACCCTCTCCAAAGTCGTGGAGACCTACCAGGCCGATATGCGGTCTTTCGGTGACTCCTTGAATGCAGTTCAACTGCAAAAAGACATTCTTTACACCTATCTCCAGGATCTGAAGAACTTGGACGAGACTTCTTTCGATGCATATAAGGCTGGCTTCGCAGAACGCGCCGAAGGCCTCTTCGCCAAATGCGACAAGAAAAAGGAATATGTGGACGGCTTTAACCAAGTCGGCAACTTCAAATCCCTTGAGTCGTATATCAATAAGGTGGAAAAGGAATACTTGGCCCTGAAACAGTCTTATCTGCTTGACAGACAATATGTAAAGGCTGCCAATGGATTGATCTCCAAAGCCGACATGATCAACACCACGGCATCCGAGACCAAGAAAGCCAACGATTTGAAGGCCCTGCAAGACGACCTCAAGCAATTCAAGTCCAATGCCAAATTGGAGAATGTGTTCATCCTCATTGCCTATCTGTTGGGTGGTGTCACGCTCTTCTTGATGCTCTTCTTCGCATTGACGAGAATCGTCAAGGAGTTCAGAACATCCTACAAGATCCTGATCGTGCTGGCCCTGTTCGCAGTGATTGTCTTCATCGGCTATGCCATCGGCTCCCCGGTGTTGACGCCCAATGCTATCAAGGCAGGCTTGACCTCCACAGGCTTCAAGATGGTCAACGCCGCTGCTTTCACCCTTTATGTCACCATCTTCGGCGCCATTCTCGCCATCCTCGTGACGAGCATCGTGAGTGCCGTTAAAAACAGGAAATAATCATGGCAAAAAGAAAAACACCGGGACTGAATACGGGTGCAATGTCAGATATTTCATTTCTGCTGTTGACCTTCTTCTTGTTGACCTCTTCCATCAACACGGAGCAGGGTATCCCTCGTAAGCTTCCGCCCCCAAAAGCCGATGACACCAAAGAACAGAGAGTCGATATCAATAAACGTAACGTCTTGAATGTCTTGGTGAACTTCCGCGACGAGATCTCTGTCAACGGGGACGTGATCATGATTTCCGAACTGAAGGAAAAAGCGAAGGTATTCTTCTCCAACCCTACCAACGACCCCTCCCTGCCCGAAAAGCAGAGCAAGTCCATCGACGGCATCGGTGACTTTGCCGTGTCCAAGGGCGTTGTCTCCCTGACCAACGACCAAGGGACGAGTTATAACATGTATGTGCAGGTGCAGAACGAGTTGCAGCGCGCTGTCAACGAGCTGCGCGACGAGACGGCTCTCCAATATTTCGGCAAGAAATATTCTGTGCTCGACTCTGCCGCACAACGTGCTGTCACCCAAGCCATACCTATGAGCATTTCCGAGGCTCCCCCTATCGATTACAGCAACACGGGCGCCAAGTAACCTAAAAACATCAAGATTATGTCAAGATTCAAGAAAGCTGGAAACAAAGAGACACCCGAACTCAACATGGGTTCCATGTCTGATATTATCTTCATGTTCCTTTTCTTCTTCATGGTGATCACCACGATGCGTGAGGCCTCCTTGAAAGTCCATTTCAACCCGCCTCAAGCTACTGAAATCCAGAAATTGGAGAAGAAATCCCTTGTGGCCAACATCTATGTGGGCGCGCCTATCAGCAAGAACGAAAACACCTTGCCTCCCGGCGAGGTCTCCGTTCAGCTGAACGACCAAACCATCAAGTCGGAGGATCTTGTTGCCGACGTCCGTGACTTCATCGGAACCGAGAAGGAGTCCCGCGATGCCAACGAGCGCGACAAGCTGACCTTCTCCCTCAAGGTGGACAAGGATGTTCAAATGCGCTATGTGAATACGATCAAACAAGAGCTGCGTAAGAACAACGCTCTGAAAATCAACTATGCCGCTGGTAAAAAGGCGACAGGACAATAAGAAAACACTATGCTCGGCGGGGATCCTATCCGCCGGGCATTTGTAAAGTTTTGATAAATCAATATTAACCTAAATTATTAAATTATGAAGAAACTATTACTTGCTTTTATTGCCCTCTTCTTCTTGGGCACCGTTTTTTCCCAACAAACGGCAGTGAAATTGACCAGACAAGAAGCTGCCAAACTGCACGTCAGCGTGCCTTTGCATCAAACACAGTCTGCCACTCCGCAAAATTATGTTCCGAAGAATTTGCGTGGCAACACTCTCCCTTACTTCACCATCGGTCAAACCCGTTACGACATGCAAACCAATGGTTGCTTGCCCCAACGTTTGATTACATTCAACGACGGCACCTCTGCCGCAACATGGACCACATGCGGAACCAGTTCTTCCTCCCGTGGATCCGGTTACAACTATTACAATGGCACATCCTGGACCCAAGGTTCTGGTTCTGGCGCCCCGACAAACAGAATTGAAAGTGTTAAAACAGGCTGGCCTACCATTGCCCCGATAGGTGAAAACGGTGAAATTGTCATTTCCCACAACGGTTCCACTGGCCTTGTCGTTAGCGTGCGCCCCAACAAGGGCACGGGCGACTGGGCGGAGACCCTTCTCCAAGGCCCCTCTATTTATGACAGCTATATCGGTGGAAACAGCACCGCTCTTCTGTGGCCCTCCGTTGCCACGAACGGCAATACCATTCACTTGATTGCCTGCACCGAGTCTGACACTGTTTCCCTCTACCAGGGCATCCAGACCTGCTTGCTGTACTACAGAGGCACCTACAATCCTTCCGACAACACCATCACTTGGGAGAACCCCCGCATTGTGGCCGATATGGCCAACCACTTGGATTGGTTCAAACGTTTCGCCGGCGACAGCTATGTGATTGTGGCTAAGGGCAACACCGTGGCCGTGGTTTATGCCGAGCCTTGGACTGATGCCTTTATGTGGAAGAGCACCGACAATGGTGAGAACTGGACCACCACCACGATTGTCAACTCCGTGGTTCCCGACAATTTCGATGAAGACATCCATCTGATTGACACCATAGACGGTCCCGCATACGTGACGGACGGTTCTTTCGCCGCTGCTATTGACGATAACGGCAAAGTGCATGCCGCTTTCGGCCTCACCGCCGTGGCCAACTATGTACTTGATGATGGTTTCATCAACCTCTATTTCGGTGCTGGTGGACTCTTTTATTGGAATGAAAACATGCCTACCATTGATGCACAGACTAATTATCAACTTGATCCAGACACCTTGGCTGCCCATGGTTACACTGTCTTCCCCTCTCGTCTTGATTTGGACGGCAATGACGGATTGTATGGCTTGAGTCAGCCTTCCAGCGAAACCTATTCTTTCGATGATTACCACAGAGCCGGTCCGGCCTCCATGCCTTCCTTGGCTGTTGTCGGCAACAATGTCTATCTGATTTGGGCATCTTGTCTGGAGTATCCGTTCATGGGTGTCAATGCTTCTAGCACCCCTGCCTATTATCGCGGTATTTTCGGTGCTAAGTCCACCAATGGCGGTACCTCTTTCGGAGACGGCATCAGCTGGATTTCTTACAACAAGTCCTGCTACTATGTGGACTGGGACTTGTACGATTGGGATCCTGATGCTTCAGAATGGAACGACGGAAGTATCGAAATGGAGGGCGAGAACGTCTATCCTTCCATCGCTCAAAACATTGTCAATGGCAAGCTGAACATTATCTGGCACAGCGACTACTTCCCGGGCAATGCCCAAGGCGGCGTTTCTCAAAACGACCCGACTTTGGTGCTCTTCACCTCCATCGATGCCGACCAACTCGGTGTGTACAACAATATTGAAGAGATCCCGCAAGGCCTCTGGATTGACACTTGGACTGGCATTGCCGACAACACCCTGTCTGGCATGCAGCTCTATCCGAACCCTGCTTCCGACGTTGTGAACGTGATATTCTCTTCCCAGGAGACCGCTAACGCCCAGCTCACCATCTTCAACCTGATGGGACAACAAGTGTATAGCGAGAACATCGCTATCGCAGAAGGCGACAATATCGTGAAAATCAACACCTCCAACTTCCAAGCCGGTGTCTATATGGTGAACATCAAGTCCAACCAAGGCACTTCCACTCAGAAACTGATTGTGAAGTAATCCTTCTGCATAACACCATAAAAAAGCAGGCTCAACGGCCTGCTTTTTTTATGCAACGAAATGATAAATGTAGATCCGCCACATTGTGTCGGCTCTACACAATATTAATTGAATTTCCTTCTTAACAAGTCGCAAAGAGAAAGGTATGTGGTGGAGGTGCTGTCCCAATAGTATTTCTGTTTGAGCGTTTCAAGCGTGTTGAAGGCCTCCTCCATATTGCGGCATAGGTTAAGGCTGGTAATGGCCGCGCTGAATTCCTCGCCTTTGTTGTTGAACAGCTCCTTGATATAGGTGAATTTATCGTTGATGGAGATGGCTTTGGTCAAATCGGAGACCTTGGCGTTCTGGAATTGTGCCCCCAACGAGTGGTCTTCGCCTTGTTGTTGGAAGAGATCGTTCAAGGAACGCTTGGGAGTGGCTTGGAAACGGGAAGGAGAAGGCTCCTTGGGCATGAATTGCAAAAGGTCGTCCTCGTCGGAGGGTTGGTTGCGTTTCTGCTCTTCCTCCTTGCGACGCTGTTCCTCGGCGAGGCGCTTCTGCTCCTCTTCCTTGCGGCGTTGCTCTTCGGCGAGGCGCTTCTGCTGCTCCTCCTTGCGGCGTTGCTCTTCGGCGAGGCGTTTCTGCTCTTCCTCCTTGCGGCGCTGCTCTTCTGCGAGGCGTTTCTGTTCTTCCTCCTTGCGGCGTTGTTCCTCGGCGAGACGTTTCTGCTCTTCTTGTCCCATTTTGAGGGCTACTTCCCGCTCGGAGGGGTCGTGAATGGCGGAATAGCTTTCGTGATCCGTGTCAAAAAAGAGGTCCACATCTTCCTCGATTCCTTGGTAAACCTCGTAATTCTGCCCTTTGACAGGTGCATTGTCAGTTGTTTTAGGGGCTTGGTTCATCTGCAAGAGCTCGTATATGTTTCTCATCTTTTCCAAGGCAATGTCTTTCTCGATGGCAGGCAGGGAGAGCCCTCCCTTGCAGACAAGTTCAAGTTGTTCAAGAATTTCGATTAATTGTTCAAAAGATTTTTGCATTTTATGGCGATTAATGGTTTGACAAAAGCGAAATAATGTTAATTTTGCCGTTTCAAAAAAACGGCCAAAAATACAAAATTCTTTCATTCAAAAAAGAGAAATGTTTTTAGAGAACAAAGCCAGTCGGAACAACAAAAAAGGTTGGATAGAAGTGATTTGCGGGTCCATGTTTTCGGGCAAAACCGAGGAACTGCTCCGCCGGATCCGGCGCGCGGAGTTTGCCAACCAGCAGATTGAGCTTTTCAAGCCCTCTATCGACACGCGCTATGACGAGGTGGAAGTAGTGTCGCACAACGAGAACTCGCGCGTATCCACGCCCGTCAACAACTCGTCGGAGATTTTGTTGTACGTCAACATGGAGACGGTGCAGGTGGTGGCTATCGATGAGATACAGTTTTTCGACGATGGCATTGTGGATGTGTGCAACAAGCTGGCCAATGCGGGCATCCGCGTGATTGTCAGCGGCCTTGACATGGACTATCAGGGTGTTCCATTCGGGCCGATGCCGAAATTGATGGCCGTGGCGGAATATGTGAGCAAGCAGCATGCCATTTGCACGCGCTGCGGCGATTTGGCGCAGTTTTCCCATCGCATTGTGGCCAAGCAGGGGCAGGTGCTATTGGGCGAAAAAGACGCCTATGTGCCGCTTTGCAGGCACTGTTTCGAGGAGATGCGGAATGCGGAACATGCAGAGGATACCAAACTTTAATACTAAAATACAGATCTATGAACTTAATTGACAAAATCAAAGCGAATGCCATCGAGGCCAAAAAGCGCATTGTCCTGGCCGAGGGCGAAGAGGAAAGAACATTGAAAGCCGCCGATATCATCCTGGAAAAGGGATATGCCGGCATTGTCTTGTTGGGCAACAAAGCCGTGATCGAGGGCAAGGCCGCCGAGTGGGGGCTGAAGAACCTTGACAAGGCCGAGATTATTGACCCGATGGACAACCCCAAAAAGGAGTATTATGCCGAGATGCTTTGCGAAATCCGCAAGAAAAAGGGCATGACCATTGAGGAGGCCCGCAAGTTGGTG
The DNA here is from genome assembly GCA_947167635.1 of uncultured Bacteroidales bacterium. Taxonomy (GTDB): domain Bacteria; phylum Bacteroidota; class Bacteroidia; order Bacteroidales; family WCHB1-69; genus F23-D06. The sequence goes on from CAMVIT010000001.1 coordinate 144,875, forward strand.
GAGGATCCCCTCTATTTGGGCACATTGCTCATCAAGAACGGCGATGCCGACGGAGAGGTGACCGGTGCGCAACATGCCACCGGCGACGTGCTTCGCCCCGCTTTCCAGATTGTGAAGACGCTGCCCGGCATCTCTGTGGTGTCAGGTGCCTTCATCATGTGCTTCCCCGACAAGAAGTGGGGTGACGACGGCATCATGGTTTTCGCCGACTGTGCCGCCGACCCGAACACGGATGAGAACAAGCTGGCCCAGATCGCCGTGGTGACCGCGCAAACTGCCCGCACCATCGCCGGCATCGAGCCGAGAGTGGCCATGCTGAGCTTCTCCACCAAGGGCTCTGCCAAGCATGAGTTGGTGGACAAGGTGGTCAACGCCACCCGCATCGCCAAGGAGATGGACCCGAATCTCGTTATCGACGGCGACCTGCAGGCCGACGCCGCCATCATTCCGGAAGTGGCCGCCAAGAAGGCTCCGGACAGCCCTGTGGCAGGCAAGGCCAACGTGCTGGTCTTCCCCTCCCTCGAAGTGGGTAACATCGCCTACAAGCTCGTGCAGCGCATGGCCGGCGCCGATGCCATCGGACCTGTCATGCAGGGCATGGCCGCCCCCATCAACGACCTCTCCCGCGGTTGCTCTGTGGAGGATATCGTCAGCTTGGTGGCCATCACAGCCTGCCAAGCTGCCGGCAACAAGTTCTAATACCGTTAACTCAAGGCGCGCACGCTTGACATGGCGTGTCGCGCCTTTTTTTATCTTTTTTATTATGAAAAAAATAGCATTGACTGTTGCGGGACTCCTCCTGTCCATCGCCGTGATGGCACAGAATCCAACGGTTCCCATTCCGAGCAACTTGCGCACGGGAGTCCGCACAACACAGAAAAAGGAATCCGATAAAAAACTCGAATTCTTTGTGGGAGGCAATATCAATTCGAATTTTGGCTACAACCTCGCCCTGGCCCCGGAATTGGGTGTCCACATCACGGACTGGTTCTCTGTCGGGGCGGGTCCTCGTTATGAGCTTTCTTTCATGGGGATGGGAATGGGAAACTATACTGCCTTGCACGCTTTTGGCGCCAGCGTCTTCACGGAGTTCCTCATTGCGCGTTATTTTCTGGTGCATGCGGGATATGAGTTCCTCAACTATCCTTCTTTCTGCGATGAGGAAGGATACCCTCTGTCAACCCCCATGCGCAAAAACAACCATGCCTTGGCCCTTGGCATCGGATTCAAGAGCTATATCGGCACGGACTTGAGTCTGTATGCGCTCTATGTGATTTACCCCACACAGCCGCTCAATAAAAATTACAACGACTACTACGCTCCGATGCCCATGTTCGCGCGCGTGGGAATCACGTATGACTTTTAGGCCGTCATGAGCAACACGCGCTTCCACTTCCAACTGGCCAATCGGATCCTGAAGGACAAGGGCAACCGCTTTTCGCGACCCATTGTGGCGCTGTCGGTGTGCGGTGTCTCCTTGGGATTGGTCATCATGATGGTGGCTATTGGCATCACTTCCGGCTATAAGCGCGAAATCCGCGACAAAGTCATCGCGATGGGCTCCCACATCCGTATAGCCCACTACGACGAGAACTACACCTACGAGCAGGTGCCGTTCAACAAAAGCCAGCCTTTCGTCGAGCAGCTGCGACAAAATCCCGACATTGCGAGTGTGCAGAACTTTGCCACCAAAGTGGGCATTGTCAAAACCACCGATCAGGTGGAGGGCATTGTGCTCAAGGGCATGGATGCCACCTTCAATCAGTCCCTTTTCCGTAAAAACATCATGGAAGGAGACTCTTTGTGTTTGGGCGACACGGTCGTCGACAATCATATTATAATTTCGAAACATCTGTCCGATAAGTTGTTGCTGCATGTCGGCGACAAAGTGCAGACCTATTTCGTGCAGGATCCGCCGCGTGCCCGCAAATTCACGGTGGCGGCCATTTACCAGACAGGCCTGCCGGAATATGACGAGCGTTTTGCCCTCGTCGATCTGCGTCACATCCAGAAACTCAACGACTGGCCCGACAGCCTTGTCAGCGGCATCGAGGTGCTCATCCGCGACTACGACCGTATTGCCGAGATGGGCGAGTACGTACATCATCGCCTGCCCTTGGAGTTGAAGGCAGAGACCATCTATCAGATCTATCCCGAAATATTTGAATGGATTGCCCTTTTCGACACCAATGTGGCCGTGCTGCTGCTCATCACGACGTGTGTATGCATCGTCACCATGATGTGCATCTTTTTCATTGTCATCTTGGAACAAACGCAAACCATCGGTATCCTTAAATCATTGGGCATGAAGACGCGGCATGTGGTTCACACCTTCATGATCGTGGCCGGGCGCATCTTGTTGCGCGGCATGCTCATCGGCGATGCCATCGCGCTGCTGTTCGGCCTCCTGCAGCAGCGTTTTCACTTTGTCAAGCTTAACCCCGAGACCTACTACACCGATTTTGTCCCGGTACATTACGATCCGTGGGCGGTAATCGGCCTCAATTTGGGCGTTTTCGTCATCTGCATGGCCGTGCTGGTCATCCCCGCCTGGGTGGTGGGCCGCAAAATCACGCCGGTGAACGCGGTGAGGTTTGAGTAGGAGGTGGCTGGTGGTTGGTCTTTAATGTTGACAATTAAGAAATTAAGGAGTTAAGAAATTAATACCAATAGCCATTTGCAGTTAGCTATTGGTTGTTGGTTCGTCCTTTTCTTCCGGCGGGTTGTTGACGGCTTTGTAACCGCCAGTCTTCTTGCTGCCGGTATGCTCGATGAGGCCCTGCTTCTTGAGTTCGACGATGCTGCGCTCGACGGTGCTCAATGAGAAGCCTGTCGCAGCGACGATATCCGCCGTACTGCAGTTTGGCTGTTTTTCTATACAGGCAAGAACCTCTTGTTACCATTACGGACATATTAGGCAGAGTATGCCACCAACAGAATGCTGAAGGAATCCGTTGCCGGATTCCAGTGGCGGATTTGCCGGCAGGAATGTATTTCCTGACCTATAGGGATAGTAAAAGAACTGTGACAAAGAAGTTTTTGAAAGAATAACCGTTATGAAAGGGAAAAAACCAAGGCAGTTATATACCTGGTGGCACAAGGCCAGTAGTAACAGCTCTCCAAACAACGGTTTTTTTCCAACGCCTCCCTTTCGCGGCGAGCAAGTTTTATGCATCTTGGATGCCGGCTCCCGCGCCGCGAGGGTTGTCGGTTGCGCGCCTCTTCCCCATATTGCGCTCCTTTCAGTCGCTTATATGGGGTTAATAAGATTGTGTCCCTCCGGGACAATAATTTGAGTGGTACGGTTTGCGACCACTTATACAGCCTCGGAGAGGCGGCACGCACGGAGTGCAATTAACACCATACGCAGTGTGGTGATGGAGCGCCTGTATGCCACCCGGCATCTCGGAGAGATGCTACTGACTGCATCCCATCACGCCTCGTGTCCCGCAGGTGCTGGCAGGAGATTCCGCTCGCTCACTGCGTTCGCAGCGGAATGGTGAGGCCCACCGGAGGGAACAGGGGGGAGATGGGCGGCGAGGGAAAAGTCTCTGGCAACGGCACGTCCCAACCCGCCGCCCATCTCCCCCTTCTTCTCCCCGCATGCGGCGCACCATTCCGCGAAACGCGACAGCGTTGAGCGGAATCTCCGGGCAATGTGCGATTTGCAACGTGCGATTATGGTCAATTATCAGAGACGGCAAACAGTGTTTTGTCTTAACCCTTCACACAATACCTGTTTTATCCCTTCACATCGTTGCAATGCGTTTGTTTTATAACACGTTGATTATCAAAGTTTTTGCACCCCACCATAAAGATTGATTTTTTCATGGGTTCATATTTTTGCAGCAGGGGGTTCACATTTCTGGTGTGAAGGGATAAAATATCATCATAATATCGTACTTTTGCCAGCAAAAACAATAGAAAAAGAAAGGAGCATTATTATGAAAAAAACATTATTTCTGACCCTTTTGCTGACAGCGCTGCAGGCTGTCGCTTTTGGGCAGGCGGACAGCTGCTTCACGCTGCTTATCCGGCCCACCCTGTTAGGCGCCCCCTATTATGATATTTTCCCCATCACCGTGACGAACCAGACGCAGGGGACTACCTTCACGATGGAGGACTCCCTGCTGCACAACTGCGAGCTGACGGGCGTAACGGAACACGACGCGGCGGCATTTTCCCTGTCCTCCTGCCATCCCAATCCGTGTGAGGGGAGGGCGAACGTGACACTAACCACCGACCGTGACAGGGAAGTGGCACTTCAGCTGTACGACGCACAGGGAAGGCTGAAGGCGGCAAGCACCGTTGTGCTGGAGCGGGGCGCGCATACAGTAGAGGTCTCCCTGTCGGGGCGCGGCCTCCACATATTGCGGGCCACGTCGCATGGCCAGAGCGCGTACGCCAAAATTGTGAACCTTGCCTCCTCGGGAGGGGGCGATGCCGTGAGAGTTGGCGCCACCGCTGGTATTACACCGGACATCCAAACGACGAAGACCCAACATAATGTTCGGATAGGTGACAAATTGGCAATAAGACACTCTCACGCTCCATTAGTATATTATGTTGATTCAGTACAAAACGGCCTTTTTATTTTTGATGCGCTTGATTATGTTTATTATCGTTTATTGCGAGACAATGACACTCTTTGTTGGTCTCCGAACAGTTTAAAAAACAAGACAATAATAATACCTCTGCCTTACAGAAATGCTTTTTTGACTGATTACAATGGCAAACACCTGATTTGGAAATATCTTTTTTTTGAAGACAGCACATTTACGGTTGTGACGAATCCCGAATGCGCGTTGGTGGACATTCCGCAATATATTCAAGAGCAACATTTCGCCAGTGGGTACATAGTGTATACTGCAGCAGAAAACAATTTATTTGTTTGGCCTATAGAGGATGGTCAATACAAATATACGCTATCTCCCTATATAGTTGACTCCTCTGTTGTTGAAAGCACATTGGATATTTACACCACAGGAACCAGTGAATCGGACATACATGAGAAACCTTGCCATCGCGGTGAATTTCAACTTAATATTTATACTATGGGCAACGTTTTTGTCATGCAGAGGTTTCTGAAACCTCGTACAAAGGTGTTTCCCAAAGCATTTATTATGCAAAAAGGGCATATGGATCCAGACGACTGGTTTGACACACCACCCCCAACGATTGGTTTATTTTTTTTAGATGACAATGAAAGTGATTTTTAAGAAAATGAGAAATATCAACGTGATATTTTTAGGTACTTATATACATGATGGCACAAGGCCGGTAGCAACAGTTCTCCAAGCAACGCTTTTTTTCCAACGCCTCACTTTCGCGGCGAGCAAGTTTTATGCATCTTGGATGCCGGCTCCCGCGCCGCGAGGGTTGTCGGTTGCGCGCCTCTTCCCCATATTGCGCTCCTTTCAGTCGCTTATATGGGGTTAATAAGATTGTGTCCCTCCGGGACAATGAGGAAAGATAATAGTTTTCCTTGAGCAGCCCCGGCAGGGGCAAAAGCTCGGTAGCGCTGCAACCCCTGGGAGGGGTGCGTGCGCGGGCAATCGCGGCGCGGGAGAAGGTTGAGACGAGGGTGTTCGTTGCTCGCCGCGAAACG
>CAMVIT010000002.1:0-108142 GCA_947167635.1 uncultured Bacteroidales bacterium
CTTTCAACTTCTGCCCCACACGGAAGTGCGACATCATGAATTCCTCATTGCCCACTCTTCTTGGCTGCCTTCTTCTTAAACACATTAATGAGCATGATATTGACCATCGCTTTCACCAGTATGTCCGTACCATCGGAACCCACATTGTTGATACGTTCCACCCAGTTGGTATCGTTGTCATTCTCCTTCACACGGAACTGCAAGCGGAAGGCATCGCCAAGTGACACCATCGGACGGTTGGGCTCATTTTGTAACTGATGGGATAGACTCTTCAAATAGTCGACCACTTTACGGTTCACCTCGTCACGATTGTCATTGGAGAAGAGGTTGAGTTCACCGATAGAAAGGGCATTTTCAACAGTGTAATCATGAATGGAAATGAGCAACTGCATGAGCTTGTCAGAAGACTCATTTGCCCTGAGTTCAATGCTCTTGATTACGCCGGCAAAGTTCTTCTCCACAAAGTCACGATTGATATCAAGTATCACGCCATCAACATCCGAACGGCGTTTCATCAGCGCTCCAATCTCTGTAGAAATACGTCCAAGGATGTCCTTATAATGTTCACTGGTACGTCTGCGGAACTCCTCAATCTTATTGTTGTCCATGAAGTCCTGCAGGTCAACCGCTATCTGCAAATAGTCATTATCCGTCACAGGCATAGTGTTGAAATGGAAAGCATTCTGCGGCTTGAAATTGCGATTGAAGCTGACAACCGTATCTTTCAGCTTGTCTATCGACTCCCGTTTCTGATTCACTGTTCCGCGAAGTTGGCTCAACAGTTGCTGACAATCCAAGTTGGTTGTTATAGACTTATCATCAGTGAGATAAGTATCTGGCACCAAATGCTCATTCTCCACCACCTGATGATATTGATTCAGCCCATCACGTCTATGGGTCAGATTCTTGAGAACCGCCTTTTGCCGTTCTTCCAATTCTTGTCTTTTCTTCTCTATCCGCGTCCGCTTGTCTTCATAACGCTGACGCATCATTGCGAGCTGTTGCTCGATGTCTTTGATAGTCTTTTTGACCTCCGGTTCCTTGGCAAACAGGTTCTGCTCTGCGTCGCGATATCTGATGACATCGGGGCGTTCATTATTGATTTTCGTCAACAGGCCTTTCAAATTTTCCAGAGCTTTACGGTATTGTTCAAGCAGTTTAACATCCACGCCCTTCCCTTCCAGCTCGGCTTTTTGTTGTTCATCAAGTTTGGATTTCTGGACAGCGAACTCCTTATTCCTATCAGAGGCTTCCGATGCTTGCATCTCTTTGAATACGCGCAGCTCATCATCGAGCGCTTTTACAGATTTATTAAAGGTAGTGTCAAGGTCTTTGAGGTCCTTCTTGTTTTTGGCCTCCTTTTTCTCTCGTTCATCCTTTTCCGCTTGCACTTTTAGAAGAGCATCACTGAAAGCATGTTCGCGAGTCTCTCTCTCTTTTGTTACTAGTTCCTGCTCTTCCATTTCCAGCTTATGTTGTTGGTTCTGCAGGTTTTGTCGCTTGACGGGTATCTGTTCCGCCTCCACCTTTAATAATGTCGACTTCTGGCGAATCGGATTGAGCAACGCGGCATATTTCTTCCCGAGTTTCGATATATCCTCTTGAAGTGTAATAGGTAGTTGTGTAAGCTCACGGTTTATCTGCTGCAATTTTTCTTCCAATGCCTTCTTCTCCTCCCGATACTCATCAGGTGTACGAGGAACAGAATCAAGATTATCTAAGTTCAACTGAACACCAAACAAACTGTCTGATGTAGCGCCTAACTGAGGTTCAAGTCCTCCGGCATAGAGGATTCGTTCTTCATCGACCACTTTGCCGATTGTATCTTCCCACCCTTTCTTATTTTCGCAAAGCCAATGGTAAAGAGATCCATCCAGATGCGACAACAAATCATTGATCTTCTCAACTTGCTCACGATGTTGCGCACGACTGTTCTCAAGACGTTCCTTTTCTCGCCGAGAAGTTTGTTTCAGTTCGGCCTCTTTCATCTCATACTCGGCAGTTATCTGGTCAATCTGACTTTTTACGGCAGTCTGTTGTGCTGAATTTTCTTTCTCGTCCACAGTCAACTGCTGAAATTGGTCCGTCACCTGCTTGATTTCGTCCGCCATTGGATGCCACTGACGAACTTCTTTCAGATTGCTATCAGCTCTATGCTGTTCAGCAAACAACATTTGCAGACGTTCGTCAGACTCATGTCGCCAACCATTGAAGGCTTCAGTGACCTGATTCCTGTTTTTCGAACGATCATCCTCTAGACGCTTCCGTTCTATCTGTAGTGCAGCTTGTTTCTGATAGTACGCTTCTTTCTGGCTGTTCTCAAATGCCTGACGAGCGTTCTCCAGTTTTCCTCTTGCGATATTATATTTCTCCTCAATCGAGTTATGCGTTTTCAGAAGGTCATCCAATAACATCTGTTTAGTTATTTCTTCCTGTTTGATAGCGTTCTCACGATTGGCAAGAGCAAGTTTGTCGTCAATGCCTATAGCATCAAAGCCTTTTCTTGCCTGCGCTATCTCTTTCAGTTTGCTTTTCTTGGCCCCCAACTCTTGATTCAGAGAATCATTCTCCTTGTCATATTCTACAGTGAGTTCCTTTTCGCGTTGGCGTTCCTTCTCAATGTTTGTTTTCACCGCTGCTGCCTCAACTTCCAAAAGCGGAATCTGTTGTTCACTTTCAGCAACAGCATGATTCAGTCTATGCCACACGTTTAACAACTGTTGGTCGAGGGCCACAATCATTCTTCCCTGTTCCGCAATTTTCAATGCCTGCTGACGAACAGGGTAATTCCCGTCTCGAGTCTGACGGAACCAGCAATCTATTTCGTCATACTCGCGTTCGAAATCTGTCACCAAACGCCTGTAGGTCTGCAAGTCGATGGGAAGGTCTTCATCCGCCATGGACTGAATGATGGTGTTCTTCACGAAATCGGCATCGAGCTTGGTGTTGAGGAAGACGTTCTGGATGCTTCGCGGTATATTCTGATAGTGGGCACTTTGCACAAGAGCATAACGAGTATATTTATGGTCTTGGGTGTTGCCGAAGATGATATCCTTGAACATCACGCCAGAGTCTATTCTCGCAGAAACAGCCACATTTTTGTCAATACGCTCACGTATCTTCACCCAATCGCTCAACACCTGTTTGTCATCATCAATAAGCCATTCACGCTGATAAGGTGCGTCAATGAATCGCCAGGATGCACGTCCTTGGTATCGGCTCACCAAAACGGTATAAGTCCCATTGTCGCGCATCACTTCATATAGAATATGTGAATTGGACTGACGGAAATAGAATTCATCAAATGATTTCTGTCCTTGCTGGATACCCAGACGATGCTTGTCGGCATTGTAGAAGAAGAGCAACGCTCTCAAAACGGTACTTTTGCCCACGCCTTGTGTTCCTGTGAAATGCACATTACCATCCACAGAAATCTCTGCATACGGGATGTTGGCGCTATTGATAAATATGATCTTATTCAGGTACTTCATCTTCGTTTATCTTTTACTTTTCTTGGATTCCTCCACTTCCGAGACATCATCATGTGCAGTAATGTATTTGCGGTTGGGGTCATTGGTGGCTGTGGTGGTGGGACGTAGCATACCCGAAAGAACCAGTTTGGTGGTGTACTGAAAGACTGTTTTTGTCTGATACTTTACCCCAATCATCTCTAATATTTCTTGTGCAGTGTGAGGCATCTCATTACAGAACTCTAATACTTTTCGTTGCTTGGCCGTCAAGCGAACTCTATTATTTTTTGTTTGATCTCTGTTACTTTTTTTGTCAAGCTCTGTTACTTTTTTATCGGGCTCTGTTACTTTTTCGTCAAGGTCTGACACTTTTTCCTTCCGATAGATAATAGTGCGGAAGTCTTCGGCTTGGAGAAACTCGGGGGGACGGAGCCCATAACCTTCACAAGCAGCTATCATATCCGTTGTGCCAGTCCCAAGGTGCTCAATGTAGCCGGCAAGGAACAACGGATGCGCAACAGCTGGGTTCGTCGGTTCGGAAGAGTGTATTTCGCGCAGTTTCTGTACAGTGAAGCCATCGGGCAGATGTCCGGGATTCCAAATTTCAAGGCGGTCTCGGAAAAGCATCACCTGCACACTGGCTTTGCTTGTATAATCGCGGTGGGCCACCGCATTGGCAATGGCCTCGGCCACAGCACTCTCTGGCAGTTCGTAGTCAACCGGTGCGTCAGCGGAATGGTCGCGGGTGCCTACACGTGCGTCAATGCGCGACATTACAAAGCCCACGGCCTTGTCAATCATCTCGAATAGTGAGCCTGTAAAGACCTGATAGTTACGGATGGGTTTTTCGACTTTTGTGCCGTAGAACTGCGCACAACGAACTTCGGAAGTGCGGAAAAACTGTTGCGGGTCTTTGGCAAAAAGCAGCAAGGCGGAGTTTGTCAGACGGCCGTCGTCTGTAAGCACGTGAATTGAGGAAAGAATCTTTTCAATGCCGTCGGCAAAGGTTAGCGGAAAATTGCGTTTCTCCTTGGCTTTGTTGACAAAAGTGCGGACACGTTCAGGGTCGATGTCGTCGAATGTGGCCACTGGATGGGCTGCGGCATCAAATGGCACACGACGGATTATTTCTTTCCGAATAAGGTAGTCGATGAGAGAGTTGTAAACAGCTGTGCGAAGTTCTTCGTATGTGGTGAACGCCCGTCGGATTACATTCTGTTCAACCTTATTGATAAAAGCCTGTTCTTTGGGGTTACGGACTTTGTCGGTGTCCAGTATATAGGTGAGCCTATGGGCGAAGTGGGCAGTGGCGGTGTCGTATTCACGTTCGGTAGGCGACACACCATCGGCATCTTCGTAGCCATACTGCGTACCGAAGATGCCAATATAGACATGGCATTTGGCTGCCTGGGTGAGATACGCTTTTTGTGCCGACACTTCAGAGGCGGGCATGTCTTCAAAGATGAAAGGCTCGAAGAAGCGACCAAGCAGCGAATCGTTGCGGATGTAATCGCAAAGTAGTCGCCTTTCTTTGGCAAACTCGCGTTGTACACTGCTGATAAACACTTTGATTTTTGATGTCATATTCAATTGAAAAATTTGATTCATAGCTTAATCCGCATGACAGCCCAAATATATCCGATTTTACACCTCTTGCATCTCATCTTCGTTGGCAATTTGAATCATGTTCACCAGTTCCTCTGCGTAGCGGAATGCCGAAGTAATCTTATAGGTCTCATCCTGTTCGCTGATACACTCGGCAAAACCCATCCCCAACATCTCCTGAAGCAGTTTGTTCACAATCTCCAGATAAGACCCCACACCATATTTCTTAAATAGATGACCAGCTTTTTCTTTCAGTTCAATATCCAGACTTATCTGCTCTAACAAATGACTTTTGCGGAACTGATAACCTGCTGTGAACGACTGATTATAACACTTTAAGAAGTCCAAGTAGTCGAGCCACTTGGAAAAACTGTCCAATTTCTGTTCAACAGACTGTTTCCCTTCGCCCATCCGTGAAAAATAGAAATATCCATTGCCTGATTCCAATTGCAGACCGATTTCCTTGAAGTAGTCGGAATAATCATCCATATTCTCCTCTATATCCTCATACAGATGACGGATAGAGGTATCAGTACTATCAACCGAGAGAAATTCTCCACGACTTAGTCGCTCGTATATTCTTTGTGTGTTATTTCGCATAGATAACAGGATATTCAATGTCTTGATAAATTGCGTATTCCCCAGTCATCCGACATTCGTCTGGATGAAGGATGACCAACTGGCAGAAAAGTGTAGCATGGTCTTCTATATCGCGTTTTGCCTTATAATCGTATCTCAGGATAAAATCAAACAGGTTGTAACTTGATGCTGAAAAAGCGTTCCATACTTCCGTAGGATCCACATCCTTCAATCTTTGAACATGTTCTTGCAAATCTTCATCTGTCAACGGTTCAGCTTCTGTTCGGGCCGTTTTCTTCAAACCGTTTCGCTCCGCTATTCGCCTCAGAGTGGCTACTATCTGGTCATTCTCTCTCAACATTTCCAACGAAAGGCGGATTTTGCTGTATTGCCGTGATTCCATCCAAAGCGGGTTGTTTTCCTCCAAAACTTGCAAAAGATTTGTATCGGTCTTGATGAGCAACTGGTCATGCAGATATTTGAGCTTGCGAATCTTCTTGTAGAGTTGGTTTTGCTGTTCAATTTGATTGATATAAACAATAATCTGCCGATCTATCTCCATAAGTGCGTGATAGGCCTCCACAAAGTCGTGTTTTACGTCACTGCACGTCTTTGCCATGTGTGGGTCGTTCGCCATCAGAAAGAAAGCCTGCTCATTATCCATCAGTTTCTCACATTCACGTATCATTGAACGGATGCTGTGGCTTTTTTCATCCAGATTCTGCAGTTTCTTTTTCTTAATGATGTAGTTGGGTTCTTGCTTATAGGCATTGTCCATATTGCGCTTCAAATCCACCACATTCTTCAGCGTTCTAAACCCTGTTTTTTTTAGGAGTTGCCGCACACTATCTTGATATCCCGCTTTCCGATTGGCATTTGTCTCTTGTAAAAAATATCCGATATACTCCTTCAGCGTATTGATACACTCCTGAACGCTTAGCACGCTTATTTCCTCGTTTACATTCAATACCTCCTCAAAGAAGTTCAGATAGTCGCTCTCAATTTCTATTGTATTACCTGTTTCTACCAATACTCCGTAATCCACAAGCCTTCTGAGCCTTGCTTCATTTCCGCCCACGAGTTCCAACGCCAATCCCAACGGAAACTTCATTAGTTTTCGTTTTTCAAACATCTCACTTAGCAATCCCTGTTCCCGTGAGAGTGTTTTCGTCAGTTCTTCTATTGTCCTGAAATGAGATAATATCTCCATAGGTTATCAAACTTTCAAATGCTCATACAACTTCAATCTCAGCACTTCTCCATTCGCAAACTCGAATTGGAACTTCTTGCGGTTGAAGTGCGGGTTATTTTTGTGGATGATGCGGTGGTAGTTGGGGCTGATGATAATGATGTTAGTAGAGTCGTTGTTCTGCGAACGGGTGAAGTAGTCGATGTGATGCGCCTCCACTACGCTGTCACCATACTGTTCACCAATCTTTTCGCCACTAATCTCGTCACGATAACCATAGAATTCCTTGAGCATTCGGATGATGCTGCGATCAATCTTGCGGTACTTCACCAACAGCTCTTTCTGAACCACCGTGGCGTTCTTGTCGACCATAAAGAAACGGTCATCGTCGCTCGCCTCATAGACCTCCTCGGGTACAGCATTGAGGGTGGTAGCCAACTGCTGATAGTCAGCATCGGCACAACATTCCATACACAGCACATTGCTCGATGTTGTTAAATAGAGTCTTATGTATTCGTGAATGTCATCAGGTAGGGGTATCTGTCGCTTACTCTTTCCCAAAAGTTGCTTCTGGGCAAACAGATAGTCGTAACTTTTTTTGAAAACGGCTCTCAATTTTACGGCTAGTGCCGACTGTCTCCCGTAGCGAATCTGGATTACGTCCTTATGTCCTGCCCAATTACTTTGGGCGAAATTTTGGTTCTTCAGCTTGGCATCATAAAGCTCGCCGTCAATCAGCACCTTGATATCCTTGCTCACTCCGTGCGTCAAGATAGACTCGTCCCAAAGCTTCAGCAGTGCACTTGCCGACACCGGAATAGTCATCCCGTCGTTGAGCAGTGACAAATCCACCGTTTTCTGTAATATAAATCTATCAGTGTGGACCATACAACTTAAGCTGCAATCAAAATTGCGATTGCAAAAATAGCAAAAAAACGTAAAATTCTGTTGCCTTTCAACACTGTTTTATAATTTTCCACTCTCCATTCTCCACTCTCAATTCTTAAAGATTCCCGCGTGCTTGTTGGCCCAGCGCTCGGTGTAGAAATCGTAGTAACGGCCTCCTTTCTTCATAAATATTATATGTAATATGGAGGGGATGCCGATGACGAGGAGGTACAGGGGACCGAAAATCTTGGAATCGACGGTGTGCCCGTCCATCTCGTGGCGTATGGTGAACTCGTCGTGCGCCGTGTCGGGGTGGAAGAAGGCGAAGTTGCCCAAGGAGATGCCGCCGGCCCTCTCCGGGAAACGTTTGCCCGACAGACCGATACAGTAGTTGCGGCACGTCACCAAGCGCAACTTGCCCAGAAAGGGCATTATGGCCAATGCCACCAGATTCTGGGGCAGCTGCCACACGAAAAGGAGCGCGAAGAGGAGGCTGTGCGTTACTCTTTCACCCATTCAAAGTCCATCTGCTTTTTGAGGAGGTCAACGGCCACAACGCGCACCTTGAGCTTGTCGCCGAAGCGCAACGAACGGCCGTGGTGCAACCCGACAAGCGTGTAGTTCTCTTCGTCAATGTAATAGAAGTCGTCGTTGAGGGTGCGCATCGAGATGAGTCCCTCGCACTTGGATTCGGCCAGTTCGGCGTAGATGCCCCATTTGGAGACGCCGGAGACGGTGGCGTCGAAGGTTTCGCCCACCTTGTCGGCCAGGTACTCGGCCTGCTTGTACTTGATGGAGGTGCGCTCGGCCTCGGTGGCCTGGTGCTCCATCTGCGAACAGTGCTTGCAGTACTCCTCGTACTCCTCTTTCTTGACCGACTCGCCGTTGGCCAAGTAGCGGTCGAGCAGGCGGTGCACCATCAGGTCGGGATAGCGGCGGATGGGGGAGGTGAAGTGCGTGTAGTAGGGGAAGGCCAGTCCGTAGTGGCCGATGTTGTCGGTGGAGTAGCAGGCGCGGGCCATCGTGCGGATGGCCAACTTGCTGAGCATGTCGTAGTCGGCGTGCCCCTTCTGCTTCTCCAGCATATCGTTGAGCGAGCTGCTGAGCGCCTTGGGCGTGTTGGTCTTGAGGTCGAAGCCCAACTTCTTGACAAAGTTCTTGAAGGTGTCGATTTTCTCGTCCAGGGGCTTGTCGTGGATACGATACACGAACACGTTGGGCTCCTTGCCCGTGAGCCGTTTGCGGCCCACCTTCTCGGCCACGCGCTTGTTGGCCAGAAGCATAAACTCTTCGATGAGCCAGTTGGCCTCCTTCTGCACCTTGAGATAAACGCCGACGGGGTGGCCGCTCTCGTCGAGCTTGAATTTCACCTCCTCGGTCTCGAAGTTGATGGCGTTGTTGTCGAAGCGCTTCTTGCGCATAATCTGGGCCAGTTCGTTGAGCTTGGGCAGCACGTCGGAGAGGACGCCCTCGCCGGTGTCAATCACCTGCTGGGCCTGCTCGTAGTCGAGGCGGTGGTCGGAGTTGATGACGGTGTGGCCGAACCACTCCTTGTGGACCTTGGCGTTGTCGTCGAGGTCGAAGACGGCGCTGTAGCAGAGCTTGTCCTCGTGGGGCCGCAGCGAGCATAGGTTGTTGGAAAGCGCCTCGGGGAGCATCGGGATGGTGCGATCGACCAGATAGACGGACGTGGCGCGCTCGTAGGCCTCCTTGTCGAGGGCGGTGCCGGGGCGCACGTAGTAGGAGACGTCGGCGATGTGGATGCCGATGCGGTACAGGCCGTTGTCGAGTTTCTCGTAGGAGATGGCATCGTCGAAGTCTTTGGCGTCGGCGGGGTCGATGGTGAAGGTGATGACATCGCGGAAGTCGCGGCGCTGTTTGAGCTCTTTGGCCGAAATCTCCGTGGGGATGCTGTTGGCCTCCTCCTCGACCTCCTTGGGGAACTTGAGCGGGAAGTCGTTTTCGGCGAGGATGGCCATCATCTCCACGTCGTTGTTGCCTGGCTTGCCGAGCACGTGGATCACTTCGCCGAGGGGACTGCGCGTGCCGTTGGGCCAGTCCACGATGACGACGACCACTTTCTCGCCGCTCTTGGCCTTGCGCAGCAGGCGGCCGGGTATGATGATGTCGCGGCGGAAGAAGACGTTGTCGGGGATGAAGTAGGCCACGCCCTTGCGGATGGAGATGGTGCCCACGAGCTGTTTGCGACTGCGCTCGAGCACCTCCACGACCTGCCCCTCGGGACGCTTGCCCCGGCGGGTGGGGAAGAGCGCCACCTTGACGAGGTCGTTGTTGAGCGCGTTGCCCAGGTTGCCGTCGGCGATGAAGATGTCCTCTGCCTGCGATTCGTCGGGCGAGTCATTCGGGTCGTTTTGCGGGATGACGAAGGACATGCCGCTACGCTTCATCTCAATACGGCCGACCACATAGTTGCGGTTGACATCTTTGCCCTGCAGCTGCTTGTGATTCAGACGATATTTGCCACGTCCGGCCTTGAGCAGCAACTTGGCTTCCACAAGACGGTCGATTTGCAGCTTCACCTGCTCACGACCTTTTTTGTCGTAAATGTTGACCTTGGCGGCGATTTGCTTGTAGTTCAGTTTTTCGTTTTTGCCGGAGGCGAGGGCCTCCAATATTTTCTTTGCTAATAGTTCCATGTTTTGAGTCTCTGTTGGTCAATAAATGTTTGTTTCAAATTAAAGTTCTCTTTTTTGAATGATGAATCTGTTTGTTCCAATTTTCACGGCAGTGTGGATTCCACCTTCAGTTTTCCGCCCTCGTCATAGATGAAGCATGCCTCTATCTCCTCGTCTCCCTTCACGATTTGCAGGGCCCTCTCCAATCCCAGCACCATGAAGGCGGTGGCGTAGGCGTCGGCGGTGGTGCAGTCGGGAGCCACGACCGTGACGCTGAGCAGATTGGTCTCCTCGGGGCATCCTGTGGCGGGATTCAGAATATGGGTGTATCGTTTGCCGTCTTTTTCGAAAAAGTTCCGGTAGTTGCCGGAGGTGGCCACGGCGCGGTCATGCAGTTCAAAACTGCGTTGGCTCTCCACCGGGCCGTCAGCCGTGGCAGTCGGGGTCTGGATACCCACTCTCCAAGGCTTCTTGCCCTTGCTTCCGTGTGCGACAATCTCGCCGCCGATCTCGACCAGGCAGCTCTTGTGTCCTTTTGCCACAAGAAGCTCCGCCACTTTGTCAACCGCGAAGCCTTTGGCAATGGCGTTGAAGTCGAGTTTCACGCGCGGGTCGTCTTTCACCAACCGCCCGTCTTGGAGGTGTATCAGCCGACTGCCCACAAACAGCCTTACGGAGTCGAGGGTCGTTTGGGGCACGATCTGCTTCTGGTTCCCGCGTCCGAAACCCCATAGTTCCACGAGGGGTTGTACAGTGCAGTCGAACGCTCCGCCGGTCTTGGAGGTGATGTCGAGGGCGGTTTGCAGGACACGGAGGAAGTCGTCGCTCAAATCGGGATCATGTCCCGCATTGACCCTCGAAATGAGCGAGTTGGTGTCGAAGATGGAGAAGGTGCTGTTGATCTGTCGCAGCACGGAGTCCACCTGCGAGGGTAGGGCAGAGTCGGGGTCGCCGACGTAGGCGATGTGGAATGTGGTGCCGAGTGCGACACCGTCGAATTGCTGCACGGTGGCACGCTGGCAGGCCCCGCTCAACAGCAGCAGGGCGAACAGGATAAGGGTTATTTTTTTCACGGGTGCAAAGATAGTAAAATTCAAAGTCCATTGTTTTTTATTCCGCAGGAAAAGGTGTGTGCTCTTTTCGGAAAATATGTTATCTTTGCCGCGTAAAAGAATATCCCTTTTGTATGCCATACGCGAGCGATTTATTGAAAGTCAAGCAGACCGGCTTTTCGTTGGACGCCGGCAGGCTGTTGATTTCCGTGCCGTACTACAACGACGCCTTCTTCAATCGCTCGGTGGTGTTGTTGACGGATTACGATGCGGAGCATTGCGCCGGCTTGATTATCAACAGGCGGCTTCCTTACCGTGTTCGCGACTTGGTGGACGGTTTGCGGGTGAACACCCCCATGTTCCTGGGCGGCCCTGTGATGCCGTGGGCCCTTTTCCTGTTGCACGATATTGAAAACAACGCCGCCTCGTCCCGCATTGTGCCGAAAGTCTATGTCGGATACGACCAAAGTCTATTGACCCAGATTGAAAGCAATGCTTTGGCTTCCGGCAATTGCAAATTCCTGATGGGATATGCAGGCTGGTCGCCCGGGCAGCTGGAAGATGAAATTAGCAAAAACATGTGGGTCATCGGCAACCCGACCCCCGAACTGGTGTTCCATAAAGAGCCGGAGTCTGTCTGGTCCGAGTCGGTGCGCATTTTGGGCCCCGACTATGAGCACTGGCTGCGAATTCCCAAATATATTAATCTGAACTGATGAATAACAGAACCTGCACTGTTCTTTTTCTGCTCTTTGCATTCTGGCTGACTGTCTGCGCTCAAGACCGGCCACCGGTGGGGACTTTCAAGGGTGGTGTCCTTGCGGGAGCGACCACGTCCCAGATATCCGGGGACAATTTGGCTGGATTCCATAAACTGGGTGCCATGGCGGGTGTGTTCGCCAACTGTGTTTTGGTGGAACAACCCAAATTCGGCCTTAAGTTGCAAATGGAAATGGATTTTGTCATGAAGGGCAGCCACTCTTTCTCTCGTTCCGGACAAGCGGTGAACCCAATGGCAAAATATGTGCTTAATCTTGGCTATATAGAGGTTCCGGTCCTGCTTCGTTTCCGCATTGCAAGAATCACCATCCGCAACAGCAGCGATTTCGAGTTCGAGCTCGGCCCCGCGTTCGGCGTGAATCTTTATGCCCATGAAAGGGATGTGTATGGACGAATATTGGGCAGGCCTGCGTTTAATCGAATGGAGTTTTCCATGGTTGGCGGCCTGACGTATGTGTTCAAGGAACATCACGGCATTACGCTCCGCTATTCCAACTCCATTGTGCCTGTGCGCATTCCCGACTGGGCTGTCAACAGGCGTATCAAGAAGCAGTTCAACTCGGTGCTGTACCTTATCTACTCCTATCAATTTTGAAATCCTCTTCCACATCCCAGAAAGCACGCACATGGATGTCGTGCGCGAATGGAATGATGGGCTCTGGCTGGCGTTTGAGCGGGTAGTCGCCTGAATCCCATCGCCCGTTGCCGTTGATGTCCAAAATCGCTCTGATGTGGTATCCGTCAGGCTCCAGATGCGGGTAAACGATGGTGCTGTCGGTCTGCAATATGTGCTGCTGCACAATTGATTTCCCACGCCAAAGTTGTACGATGACAGGATACTCCTCTCCTGTCAGTCGATAATTGATTTGGATGTTGCCATACTCTTTCTCGGATTTTGAAGTGAACGAGAGCCGAATGGTGTCGTTGGTCAGATTGTTGTACCCGAAGAACATGGAGTCAGGAATCATCAAGGTATAACTTTTCTTGTTTTCCAAATCGAGTGGAATCGGCAGCTCGGCGATGAAGGAGTCCGGGATGGAAAATCTGCTGACAACGGTGTCGGCAACGCCTTGCCGCTGGAAGGATAGAAAAACAGGAAATGAATCCACAGGCTTCACAGGGTAGGAAAAATGCATCATCATGGGCTCACAACAATGTCCCTCCTTTGAAAATGATACTTTCAGACGGGGAGCCTCCTGGGCTCTCGTGCCTCTTCCACCAGTGGTTTGCTTGGCTTTGTATGGCTTCAGGAGAACCGTGTCGATTTGCTCGCCTCGAGTGAAAAGGATTGGGATGGTGTCGAAATCCAGGGATTTGAGATACCACGTCAGCGTGTCTCGGTTGGCCGACCATTTTTGGAAATACTCGACCGGATTGGCGGTGAACGTGCTTTGAAGGTCGCCGACAGAAGTGGAAAACGGGAACCTGTACATGCCGGCCTCGGGGTTGTCGTAGTGCAAAAGTTTGGGGACAGGGTCGGTTATGACAAAGCTGTGGAGCAATAGGGGAGCGCGTGTGGAATCTTTGTCGAGGATGTTTCCGATGCTGTCTTTGACTTCAGGAGGATATGCCTGGATTCGTGTGTCGTTAAAAGCGATGACCTCATTGGGCAAATCATAGAAGTAGTTGCTGTTGATGTCCTTCAACGCGAAAATCGTGTAATCACCTTCCGAGATGTTCCGGAAATGGAACGTCCCGTCTTTTTGTGTCCGGGTGACGTATGTGGGCAGGGTGTTCAAAGGCAGGGAGTCGTTGTCCTCACGGTAGAGCATGACCAGGAAGTTATCTTCACTTTCAAGCGTGAAGGCGTTTTGCACTTTCCCGTCGATCATGAACGAGTCGATATAACTGCCGGAGGAAAAGCTGTATTGATAGAAATTCAGCTTGTTGTTTTCGTTGAAGTCCTGTATGCAATTGGAAAAAACGATGTTGTAGGTGGTGTTCTCCCGCAGCGTGTCCTTGATTTTCATGGTGAGTGTTTTGCCATTGATTGAAAAATCGATGGGATGGGCAAATGGCGGGGAGACCATCACGTTGTCGTTGGGATTGTTCAAGGTGAAAAATTCGTCCATGGTGATGCGGATCTGCTTCTCATGGAAATTGACGCTCTGATTGGCGGGGACCTCCTTGACGATTTTCGGGGGCATGGTGTCCCGTGGCCCACCTACCGGCGCGGCAACCTTGGCGCACGCACCCAATAGTATCGTGACGATTGCTAATAGCATCGTCATACCGGCATTGGGACGGCCGTGTGTGCGTGGGGTCGGGGAGATAGGGTGAAGTTTCATGGGCGAATTATCGTGTCACATCCTTTCAGGCACATCGATGCCGAGCAGCTTCATGCCGTTGCGAAGGGTGTTGGCCACCCACCGCGAGAGCTGCAGGCGCAGCAACCGCTTGTCAGGATCGGTTTCACGCATGACAGGAGTCTCTTGATAGAAATGGTTGAATTGTTTGGCAAGGTCATATACATAGTTGGCGATGAGCGCGGGACTGAGGTTCTCTCCGGCGGCAAGTACCACTTGCGGGTATTTGTAGAGCGTCTTGACAAGCTGCTTCTCCTCGCCTTCCGCGTGGATGCCGTCGGGAAGGGATGCGCTGATGTCCACCGACTGCTCCGCAGCCTTGCGCAGCAGCGAGCGGATACGGGCGTTCGTGTACTGGATGAAGGGGGCCGTGTTGCCATTGAAGTCGATGGATTCAGCCGGATTGAAGAGCATGTTCTTGGACGGGTCCACTTTGAGAATGAAATATTTGAGCGCGCCAAGGCCGACCATCTCGTAGAGAGCCGCGGCTTCGTCAGGTTGGAAATCGAACTTGCCCAGTGCTTCCGTGCTCTTCTTGGCCTCCATGAACATGTCGTCCATCAGATCGTCTGCATCCACAACGGTGCCTTCACGGGACTTCATCTTGCCCGAAGGCAGCTCCACCATGCCGTAGGATAGGTGGAATATGCTGTCGCCGAATGCTTTGCCGAGTTTCTTGCCCAAAACAAGCTTGAGCACGTCAAAATGATAGTTCTGCTCGTTGCCTACAACATAAATCATGCGCGAGGGAGTGAACTCCTCGTAGCGCAGTTGCGCGGTGCCGAGGTCCTGCGTCATATAGACGGAGGTTCCGTCTTTGCGCAGCAGCACTTTCTCGTCCAGACCTTCATCAGTGAGGTTGACGCGCACGGAGCCGTCTTCGTGACGCTGGAACACGCCCTTGTCGAGGCCCTCCTGCACGAGTGCTTTGCCCAGCAAATAGGTGTTTGATTCGTAATAGGTCTTGTCAAATTGTATGCCGAGCCGGCGATAGGTCTCGTCGAAGCCGGCATACACCCATTGGTTCATTTTTTGCCACAGCGCGCGCACTCCGGGGTCGTTGGCCTCCCAACGACGCAGCATCTCTCTGGCTTCAAGCATGATAGGCGCTTGCTGTGCGGCCTCCTCCTCGCTCATGCCTTTGGCGATAAGATCGGCCTGCTCCTCTTTGTAGTGTTTGTCGAAGACAACGTAATAGTTACCCACCAGATGGTCGCCCTTGATGTGGGCGCTTTCCGGTGTCTCGCCGTTACCGTAGCGCAGCCAGGCCACCATCGACTTGCAGATGTGGATGCCGCGGTCGTTGACGAGATTCACCTGCACGACCGGATGACCGCATGCCTTCAGGATTTGCGAGACGGAATGCCCTAACAGATTGTTTCTCACATGCCCAAGATGAAGAGGCTTGTTGGTGTTCGGGGAAGAGTATTCTATCAGCACAGGCGCCTCTTCGCGTGGGGCGAAAATGCCGTAAACCTCGTTCGCGTGTCCGTCGCGTAACTGATCGCGCCAAAAACTGTCCGCAATGGTGAGGTTGAGATATCCTTTTACTACATTGTATCCTGTCAGGCAGTCGAGCCGTTCGCACAATTTGTCGCCAATCTCCTTCGCGACGGCATCGGGTGCCTTGCGCGCCAGCTTGACATACGGGAACACCACAATTGTCATGTCACCCTCGAATTCCTTGCGGGTGGGCTGCACCACAGAGGCGTCCGCTTCGATGTCTATGTTGTATAATTCTTTCAGAACAACCTTGAGTTCTTGTGCAAGTGTGATCTCTAAAATCATGTATATTTGTTGTTAATATGATTATCTTCTTGTTAGATATGCTCCTCTTTCTTTTTGTTTCTGAAGAGGCTTTTCCAATAGTTGGTGTGCCAAAGAATATGGAAGATGGCGATGATGGTCATGGCGATGCCGAACTCCACATGCAGGAATTTGACGGTCCAAAACCAGTCCATTTTGATGTCATAGTTGATTTGGATGACGAGGAAAAAACCGAGGAGACAGGATACAAGTGCGCCTATGAGCAGTAGCACATTCCAGATCTTGCGGTGGGTGGCTAATTTCATCACTTTCGCTTTGACAAGGATGAGGGTGAATGCATAGAGTCCGATTGTGAGTAGCGAGATGAGGATGAGATGGTAGGGGCTTCCGGAAGATGATTCATCCATATTTGATTCAACTTCATTCATTTCAGGTGCAGACAGGTCGGGTTCAGCGTTTTCCGGGGCAGGCACGGTGGCTCCTGTCATGCCATCGGGATCGTGTTTTTCAATTGGAGAGGCGGCTGGTTGATCCGCAGGTTCCTTCATTTGGGATTTTGGCGTCGTGCTTTTGTTCTCAGATGTTGCATGTGTGTTCCCTGCCGGCACGACGGTTTCGGAGGCCTTGGCTTCAGTCTGGCTGGAGAGGTGCCCGTGGTCGCAGAACCCGTCGCCGTTTTCATCAATGAAACGACCGCAGCGACCGGGACAGTCGGTTTGCGGGCAATCCACTTGGGCGAAGACGGGGATGGCGATAATGGCAAGCAGGAAAATGAGGATTGTTTTTTTCATGAATTACAGCGAAAGGGTTTATCAAAAGGGGCGAGTGTTGAGCTCGCCCCTGTTTTTTTATTTGAATGAGATTAATTCGATTTCGAAAATCAGGGTTGCACCACCGGGGATTTGGCCGCCTGCGCCTCTGTCGCCGTAAGCGAGGTCGGAGGGGATGTAGAAGATGAATTTGGAACCGGTGGGCATCAGTTGGACACCTTCCGTCCAGCCGGGAATCACGCCGTTGAGCGGGAAGGAGATGGGCTCGCCGCCTTGTTTCTCAGTGGAATCGAACACGGTGCCGTCAATGAGCGTTCCCTTGTATTTTACAGTCACAGTGTTGGAAGCGGTAGGCTTTTCACCTGTGCCCATGGTGATGACTTTGTATTGGAGACCGGAAGGCGTGACCTTCACGTCCGGATTCTTCTTGTTCTCTTCAAGGAATATTCTCCCTTTCTCTTTTTCAACGGCAACGGCACTGTTTTGTTTGGCCTGCATATCCTGCTGGAGCATCATGAATGCTTCTTGCATTTGCTCGTCAGAGAATTTGTTCTGGCCGGCCATGGCATCACGCAAGCCCTGCATGAGGGCGTCCAAGTTGAGTTCAATGCCGTCGTGAGCCACTTGGGTGCCCAAATTGGCGCCTATGGCGTAGCTGATTTTCTGTTCTTTTGTCATTTCTTCTTGGGATTTAACGGACAACGTGGAACCAGCAAAAAGAAGCACGAGTCCGAATGTGAGTAATTTTTTCATTTTTATTTGTTTTTTGAATTAATCGTTTAAAGGGCGGCAAAAATACAAAAAAAAAGGAAACAGGCCCCTCTTATCCCCGCACGTCCATGGCATTGCGTAATGCGTTTCCAATGAGCATGAAGGAGAGCACAAGGAGCATGATGGCGATGCCGGGCACGATGGCCAGATAGGCCTTGTCGAGCACGATGTAGGCATAGTTTTCCTTCATCATCATGCCCCACGACGGCATAGGAGGCTGTACGCCGAGACCAAGGAAACTGAGTCCCGCTTCGGTGAGGATGGCAGACGAGAAGTTGGAGGCGGCAATGACGATGACCGTGCCGGTGATGTTGGGCAGGATGTGTTTGAAGATGATACGCGGATTGCTGTATCCCAACGCTTTGCCGGATTCTACAAAGTCTTGCTCCCGAAGACTGATGACCTGTCCGCGCACCACACGCGCAATATCGACCCACATGGTCAGACCGATGGCGATGAAGATTTGCCAAAAGCCCTTCCCCAAAGCGAAACTGATGGCGATGACCAACAGCAGGGTGGGGATGGACCATACCACGTTGATGATGAACATCAGCACATCGTCAATCTTGCCGCGATAATAGCCGGCCACGGCTCCCACGGCGATGCCGATGACGAGGGCGATGAATATCGACAGGAATCCCACCGCTAAGCTGACTCTTGTGCCCATCATGAGCTGGCTGAGCACGTCTCGTCCATAACGATCCGTGCCCAACAGGAACTTGCGTGTGACCACGGGTTCGTCAGCCAGCTCGCCAAGGGAGTATGCAACCCAGTCAGACTGCTCCAGCAGGCGGGCGCGCAACGTGTCGTCGCGCACTTCGTATTCGCTGATGGGAATGGTCTGGTACCGGTCAGGCTGCCCGGTGAGCATTTTTCGCAAAAGACCCACCTTGGGAACCTCCCGTCCTGTCTCAACCTGCAGAAGTTGTGTGGTGAAGCCCGGCGAACGGAGCGCGATTTCAAGTTGCTGGTGGTTGCAATGCGGCGAGTGGTCCGGCGTGATAAGATACCCCAAGATGGCCACGACAATGACCAACAAGATGAAACCGAGGGAGATCATTCCCTCTTTTTCTTTCTTGAAACGCTGCCACGTCAGCTCCGACAAGGATGTGGCACGGTAATTCTTGGTTTCTTTTCTGAAAAATGACATTTTCGGTGTGGCACCGCAAAAGTGCAAAAATGGCGGTTATGGAATTGTTTTAGGGTAGGAAGTCTGCGGAAAAGGTGTAAGGCAGCAGATCGGCCACGCAATGCAGATGATAAACAGGCCCTTCTTGGCCGGAGAGAATCACTTCGATGGGCTGGCCGAATTTCTGTTCATACTCGAAAAGCACCTGCCGACAGCTGCCGCACGGGGAAACGGGCACTTTGAGTGTCTCCACAGGATTGATGGCTGTGATCGCGATGCGGGAGAAGGGCACTTCCGGGAAGCGTGCTGACGCGGCAAAAGCGGCATTCCTCTCGGCACAAAGTCCGCAGGGATAGACTGCGTTTTCCTGATTGCTGCCCGTGACCACTTGCCCGTTGTTCATCAATATGGCCGCCCCGACTTGGAAGTGGGAGTATTTCGCGTATGCGCGTGTGGCGGCTTGTTCCGCCTCAGCCAACAGCTTGAGGATGTCGGCGGGAACCTCATCGCGGTTCTCATATACCAAGATGCGTGATTCTAAGGAGATTGTTTTCATATCGTGAAATTGGTTCTTTCAATATTAATAACGATAATGTCAGATGCAGCCCCGCACTTCATCCCAGCTTTGGATTCCCTCTTTTTCGCAAAGCGCCTGCAGCTCATCAATGATATGTTTGCAAGCAAGCGGGTCGTTGAAGTTGGCGGTGCCGACCTGCACGGCGGAAGCGCCAGCCATGATGAACTCAAGCGCGTCTTGGGCAGTGGCGATGCCGCCGATGCCGAACACGGGCACCTTCACCTTTTTGCAAACCGAGTGTACCATGCGCAAGGCAATGGGTTTGATGGCAGGCCCCGAGAGGCCGGCGTAAACGTTGTTGAAAACAGGCTTGCGGTGATGAATGTCAATGGCCAAGGCCTGGAAGGTGTTGACCAACGAGAGGGAGTCGGCGCCGGCCTCCTCACAGGCAAGTGCCATCTCCACGATGTTCTCGGCATTTGGGGAGAGCTTGACGATCAGCGGTTTGGAACAGGATTTCCGCACGGCAGCCACCGCCTCGCGGGCCACGTCCGCCTTGATGCCGAAGGCCATGCCCCCGCTCTTGACGTTGGGACAGGAGATGTTCAACTCCAGCATGTCGATGTCGGCGCGGGAAAGCAGTTCCGCCCCTGCGACATAGTCCTCTATGCAGCTGCCGCCCATGTTGGCGATGAGCACGGTGTCGAAACGACGCATCTTGGCGATGCCCTCCCCGACAAACGCACGCACGCCGGGGTTTTGCAGCCCCACGCTGTTCATCATTCCCGATGCGGTCTCGTAAACACGAATGCCTTCATTGCCGTCTTTGGGAATCCAGGTCAGCCCTTTTGAGCTGATGCCGCCCAGACAGCTGACATCATACAATTCATTATACTCGTCTCCGAATCCGAAAGTGCCGGAGGCGGCAATAATGGGGTTCTTGAAATGAACGCCATTGATGGTGGTGGATAAATCCATGGTGTCGATGTTTTAGGGTTGACGATTCAAAAAAGGATGTGGGCGGGGAAGACGGGCCCCTCTTTGCAGACTCGCTTCATGCCATCGGCGGTGCGGATGCTGCATCCGAGGCAGGCTCCGATGCCGCAGGCCATGCGATGCTCCACGGAACACCAGCAGGGTATCTTCTGTTCAGCGCACAGAGCGGCCACTTTGCGCATCATCACCTCCGGTCCACAGGTGTAAACAGTATCGTATTGCCCGGGCTTGAGCAGATCGGTGATATATCCCCGATAGCCTTCGTCGCCTACCTCTGTGGAGACGAAGATGTGGCTGCAGTGGGGCTCGAAATCTTCGAGGGCGAAAAGCCGGTCGCGGAACCCTAGGTAGGCATCCACCCGAACACCCTTGGCTGTCAGCTCCTTGGCTGTCTGGCAAAGCGGTGGGATGCCGAGGCCTCCGCCTACGAGGGCTACATGGCCGGTGGTCTGCTCGACAGGGTATCCTGTGCCCAGAGCGCCTGTCAACGTGATGGCGTCGCCGGCCTTGAGTTCCGCAAGTTTGCGTGTGCCCTGCCCGACGACCCGATACATGAAATGCAGTGTTGTCTCGTCGGCTTTGTAGATGCTGATGGGGCGCATCAGGGTGAGCTCGCGCTCCCAGGCCTTGAGCATGAAGAACTGCCCGGCATGGGCTTCTGCGCCCTTCCGCTCAGTTTCCAATACAAAGATGTCCTCGGTCAGCTGATGTTGGGAGATAACTGTTGAATCGAAGTGCTTCATGGTGCTAATGGTTTGGTTATATGGCAAAAGGGAGAACAAGTAGATGTTCTCCCATTGTAAGATTACGGTTGGATGGCGTTCCGGATGTCGTCTCGCATGCGTATGGCTTCTGCGCGGGCGCAGTCGGCAAAGTGCAGCTCTCCGTTGGGTTGCTTGCGGTAGGCGAGCAGGATGCCGCGGGAGGAGTTGACCACACCGCCGTTGCCGTTGCGGAGGTACTTGGCGATGTCCTCGGCCTTGCCGCCCTGGGCTCCGTATCCTGGAATCAGGAAAAAGGTGGATGCGAGCATCTGGCGGATCTCGGAGGCCTCGTCGGCATGGGTGCATCCCATAACACCACCGATGCCCGAGTAGCCGCAAGCCCCCAGATAGTCACGCCCCATTTCGTTGATTTTCTCACCCACGACGTGATAGACGCGCCTGTTGCCCGTGGGAAGGTATTCGATGTCTTTGGCCCCTTCGTTGGAGGTGCGGATGAGTACGAAAATCCCTTTGTTATGGTTCTGAACGTAGGGCAGATAGGGGGTGAGACTGTCCAGGCCCATGTAGGGGCTGAGCGTGACGAAGTCGGCTTCGAAGTCGCCGGTGAAATGGGCCTTGGCATACATTTCGGCGGTCTTGGCGATGTCACCGCGCTTGATGTCGGCGATGGTGACCGCTTGCACTTCCCGAAGGAGCGCTAACGTGCGCTGGTAGGCACGAAGTCCTGCCAAGCCGTACGACTCGTAGTAGGCAATCTGCACTTTGTAACATGCCGCCACGTCCAAGGTGGCCTCGACAAGGGCTTTGTTGAATTGGAAAAGCCCCTCTTCAATGTCGGGAAAACGCTGGGCCATGTCGGCAGGCAAGTAACTGTAATCTGTGTCCAAACCTACGCAAACATGTCCGTTTTGGGCAACTTTTTCGAAAAGCTTGTCTATGATCATGATGCTTTTTTTCGAGAGTGAATAAAAAAGAACCGCACAAAAGAGGTCTGCTATTCTGCCACCTTGAGCATGAAACCGGTCCCGTGTACGTTGACGATCTCCACCAAGGGCTTGTAGTTGTCGATGTAAGTGACCTTGCGCTTGCCTTTCTCCTTCGGCGCGATGTGTTCGAGATCGTCAACCTGGAGATAGGAACGCAGCTTGGTGAGGAACACGTCCATGCTTCTGCCGACGGCGTGGTCGTCTTCGCCCCATACCTCCTTGAGGATGATCTCGCGGGGGATGAGCTTGTTCTTGTGGTCCAGCAAAAGCTTCAGGAGCTCGGCTTCCTTGCGCGTGAGCGTGCGGGTGACCTTCGGGTGGATGAGCTGCATTCCGCTGAAATTGAAGGTGAAGTTGCCCATCTTGTAGATCTTTTCCTCGTAAAGCGCTTTCTGCATGGCAGCACCGCGTCTGCAGCGCTTCAGGATGGCGCGCACACGCAACTCTAACTCTTCGATGCTGAAAGGTTTGGCCACGTAGTCGTCGCAACCCAGTTTGAAACCTTTGATACGTTCCTCTTTGGAAGCTTTTGAGGTGAGAATGATGATGGGGGTGAAATCGTCGATTTTCCGGATGTCTTGCAGAAGTGAGAAACCATCCTTGCCGGGCAGAACTACATCTATGATGCAAAGATCATACATTTCTGTGTTGTAAGCCTTGGCGGCCATGTCGCCATCTTTGAAATCAATAACTTCATAACCTTCCATTTCAAAATAGTCTTTTATGACATAGCGCAGGTTTTCGCTGTCATCGACCAACATGATTTTTTCTTTGTTGTTTTCCATAAATGGTTAATTTATAATGTTTTATCCCTTGTGGGCAGGTGTATTTTTAAATTATTTTCTTAAAATTCTTAATTTTGCGCAAAAGTACAAAAAAAAATTGTACAAATGACTATTTTCAAAAAAATATAATCATTAATTGTGGTTTGTCTTGATTGGCATGATATTTTGTATTTTTGCAGCCGATTTTGATTGTCGTCTTGCACGGGTTGTGTGGCGTTGAATATTGCAAATATAGTACGAAACTACATGGAAAAGAAGGAATATTTTGTGGCCAAAACTTTTTTGGGTTTGGAGCCGTTGTTGAAATCGGAGCTTGAATCGTTGGGGGCGGAAAATTGTTGTGAGATGAACCGCGCTGTCTCCTTTGAAGGCCCGATGGAACTGATGTACAAGGCTAATTATTTTTGCAGGACGGCATTGCGGGTGTTGTGGCGGCAAAAGACCTTCACGTTCAACAGCAACCGGCAGTTTTACGAACAGCTGTTTGACTATCCGGCTGAGGAATACTTGCACCAGGAAGGCACGATGGCCGTGCATGCCACCATTGCGGAGTCTATTTTCAAGACGCCTCTGTTTGCCTCCGTTTTGGCGAAGGATGCCATTTGCGACCGCTTCCGCGATCTTTGCGGAGAACGCCCCTCTGTGGACCGGGACGCTCCGGACGTGCAGTTCCACCTGCACGTTTTCAGGGATGAGGCGCAGCTGTTTCTGGACAGTTCCGGCGAGTCGTTGCACAAGCGCGGGTACAAGGTCCGCAGCCATCCGGCACCCATCAACGAGGTGATGGCGGCTGCCATGCTCATGCTGGCGGGCTATGATGGCACATGCGATTTCATCGACCCGATGTGCGGCGGGGCCACCTTGCCCATCGAGGCCGCCATGATCGCATTGCACATCCCGGCCGGCTTCTATCGCCGCGACTACGGCTTCCTCCACTGGAAGCGTCAGGACCCGCAACGCTGGAGAAATGTCCGCAACCAGGCCCATATTCTCGACGATGTCCCCGTGGAATTTTACGGCAGCGACATAGACCCCAAGTTCGTGGAGATGGCGCGCGACAACGTGAAGAAGGCCCGGTTGGGTGACTTCATCCATGTGGAACGAAGGGACATGCGGCAGTCTAAACCGTCTCGCACGCCCGCCCTCGTGATGATGAATCCACCATACGGCGAACGCCTTGAGGTGAACGATATCAGCGACTTCTATGCCGAAATCGGTGACACCCTCAAACATAACTATGCTGGCTGCAGAGCCTTCATGATCAGCTCCGACTTGCAGGCGTTGAAACATGTCGGGCTCAAGCCCAATTTCAAGTCCACACTCTACAACGGACCGTTAGAGTGCCGTTTTCTCGGCTATGATCTCTTCTCTGGTGACCATAAGAGCTATATGACCGGGAAAAACATTAAAAGAGGTCCGGAGACAAAACAATAATCGTCAGGAAAAGACGTTACACATCATAAACGGCTTTTAATGAAGAGAACAATAATCCTTTTTTTGGCTTTGGCGGGATGCGTTGCGGGAATGGCGCAGAACAAGTACAGCAACGAGTTCTTGTCGCTGGGCATCGGTGCGCGAGGACTGGCGATGTCCAACACCATGACCGCCATCTCCGACGATGTGACCTCCGCCTATTGGAATCCTGCAGGCTTGTCGAGGATGGACAAGCGGTACCAACTTGCCTTGATGCACGCCGAGTATTTCGCGGGCATTGCCAAGTACGACTATGCCGGCGTGGGTTATCGTGTGGACGACCACTCTTCCGTGGCGCTCTCCTATATCCGCTTCGGTGTCGATAATATTATGAACACCACTCAGCTGATAGATGCCCAGGGAAATGTTGACTATGACAGGATTTCCTATTTCTCCACATCCGACAACGCGCTCCTCTTGAGCTACGCATACGCTTTTTCCAAGGTCGAGGGCCTCGCATTGGGGGCCAACGCCAAGATTATCTACCGCAACATCGGGAAGTTCGCCCATGCCTGGGGCTTCGGCCTCGATTTTGGACTTCAATACCATCACAAGGGCTGGCAGGCCGGGGCCATGCTTCGCGACGGTACCTCGTCGTTTAATGCCTGGAGCTATCGGCTTACCGACGAAATGCAGGAGACTTTCCTGCGCACGGGCAATGAACTGCCGGAAAACAGCCTCGAGCTGACACTGCCCGCGCTTCTGCTGAGCGGCGCCAAGAAGGTGGAATTCGGCAAGGGTTTCAACGCCACTTTCGCCCTGGGGCTCGACTGCACCTTCGACGGACGACGCAACAACCTGGTCAGCACTTCCGTGATGAGCATGGACCCGCACTTCGGCATGGAGTTCGCCTATAAAAATATTGTAGCCTTGCGCGCAGGTGTCGGCAATTTCCAAAAGGAACCCGATTTCGACGGGAAGAACCGCACGACTCTACAAATCAATCTAGGATTGGGGGTCTGCATCAAAGGCTTCGCCACCATCGACTATGCGTTCACTGACATCGGGGATCTCTCCATCGCTCAGTATTCGCACATCTTTTCTTTAAAATTGGCAATTGACAAATTCAAAAAAAACAAGAATCATGATTGAAATCGAAGATTACCCTTATACCGACGCGCAATTAAAACAGCGTCTTCAAACCTTGATGTCCAAGCCGCTTCGTGCCATGGACGAGCAGGAAGCCTACCGTTTCATTTTGGGCAGCATAGACCTCACCACTTTGGAGGGCTCTGACAACAAAGCTGTCGTGGAATCGCTTTGTCGCAAGGCCATCGGGTTCCGGAACGAGAAACGCCGTATCCCATCCACGGCAGCGGTGTGCGTGTATCCGCCTTTTGTGAAGCAGGCCAAGTCGGTGCTGCAGGGAACGGGCATCAGGGTGGCCTCCGTGGCGGGTGCCTTTCCCGCTGGACAGTCGCCCATCGAGATAAAGGTGGCCGAGATCAAGTACGCCATCCAGCAGGGTGCCGACGAAATCGACATGGTCATATCAAGAGGCAAGTTCCTGGAAGGCAACTTGCAAGAGGTCTTCGACGAGATTCGTGTTATCCGCGAGGTCTGCAAAAATGTTACACTGAAGGTCATCTTGGAAACCGGTGAGCTGAAAACGCCGAATAATATTTACAGGGCGTCCCAGTTGGCCATGCTCGCCGGCGCCGACTTTATCAAGACCTCCACGGGCAAAATAGCGGTGAACGCCACCCCGGAGGCTTTCGTCGTCATGATGGATGCCATCCGGAGACACCATGAAAAAACCGGCCGGAAAGTGAGCATAAAAGCGGCCGGCGGCATCTCGGATTCCGAAACCGCCCTCCTATATCTCAATTTGCTGACCCAAGTTCTCGGTAAAGAATGGCTCTCAAACAGTTGCTTCAGAATCGGTGCAAGCCGCCTCGCCACTAAGGTTCTTGATGCCATCCAATAATTTTTTTCATAAATAGCGGAGCGTAAGCAAAATAATTGTATTTTTGCGCCCTCAATTAGAACACTGTATTTTTTAACATTAAAATTTTAAAAATTATGACGAAAGCTGATATCGTTAATGAGATTTCCAACAAGACTGGTTTTGACAAAAACAGCGTGCAAACCATCGTTGAAGTTTTTATGTCCTCCGTTAAGAACTCTATGGTCGGCGGCGAGAATGTTTATTTGAGAGGTTTCGGTAGTTTCATTATCAAAGAGAGAGCCATGAAGACTGCTCGTAATATCTCCAAGAACGAAACCATTACCATCCCCGCTCATAACATCCCGGCCTTCAAGCCCTGCAAGACGTTTGTCAACGCTGTGAAGAAATCAACAAAATAAATCATAAACCCAAAACCTTATAACTATGCCAAGTGGTAAGAAAAGAAAGAGACATAAAATGTCCACTCATAAGAGAAAAAAACGTCTGAGAAAGAACAGACATAAGAACAAATAGTCTCTTATGAGTTGAATGAATGAAAACTAAACGAGGCCCCACTTGTGCCACGTTTAGTTTTCATTGTTTTTATAGACCCCTGAAATATGAGTGAAACCCAAATATCGAAAGAGATTGTCATCACATCTCATGGCAATGAGGTACAGGTGGCCGTGCTGGAAGACAAGAAATTGATGGAGATTCATAGAGAGAAATCCTCCATGCAATTTTCTGTGGGCGACATCTATTTGGGCAAGGTGAAGAAAATAATGCCGGGGCTCAACGCCGCATTTGTGGATGTGGGCAGCGACAAGGAGGCATTTCTGCATTATTTGGACTTGGGTGTCAATGCGCGCACGGTCAATGCATTCGTGAGCCAGGCTGTCACGACAGGCAAACGCAGCATCAGTCGTGTGCAGTATTTGGACGAAGTCCCCAAAAACGGGCGGATCAGCGATGTCATCACTTCGGGTCAGCAGTTGATGGTCCAGGTGGCCAAGGAGCCGATCTCCACAAAAGGCCCCCGCGTCACGACGGAGGTCTCTTTCGCGGGACGTTATCTCGTGTTGGTGCCCTTTAACGACAAAGTCACGATTTCCCAGAAAATACGCAGCGGCGAGGAACGCAAGCGACTCAAATCGCTTGTACAGGGCATCAAGCCCCGCAATTTCGGCGTCATTATCCGCACCAATGCGGAGCACCACACTGCCGAGGAACTGTCTGCCGACCTTGACCACCTGCGTTACAAATGGGACACCGCTGTCGAGAACCTGTTCGCGTCCAAGCCCCCTGTGCGCGTGAGCCAAGAGGAAGATTGCATCTCCTCCCTGCTCCGCGAGATGCTGAACGACTCTTTCCAGGCCATCCATGTCGATACACCGGATGCCTTCAAGGAGGTGAAGAGTTTCGTGCATCTCTATTCTCCCGACAAGGAGAATATCGTTAAACAATACAATGACAAGCAACCCATCTTCGAACGCTTCGGCGTCGCCAAGCAGATCAAGAGCTCCTTCGGCAAGGTGGTCACCGTGCGCAGCGGCGTTTATCTTATCATAGAACACACCGAGGCCATGCATGTCATTGACGTCAACAGCGGCAACCGGGTCAAGTCAAGCCAGACCCCGGAAGAGAATGCCCTGAACACCAATCTTATCGCCGCCGCTGAAATTGCCCGCCAACTCCGACTGCGTGACATGGGCGGCATTATCTGCATCGACTTTGTCGATCTGCACGATGCCAAAAACCGACTTGCCCTCTATAAGGCCATGGAAGAGTTCATGGCCAACGACAAAGCCAAACACACCATACTGCCCCTCAACAAGTTCTGCGTCATGCAGATCACACGTCAGCGCGTACGTCAAGCCACAATCATCGAAACCACCGAACAATGTCCGACCTGCCGAGGCACTGGCAAGGTGAAACCGCCCATCCTGATTGAGGACGATTTGGCCAATATGCTGGAATTCCTGTTCGACAAACAGGGCGAGAAGGGCGCGACTATTATGGTACACCCCTTTGTGGCCGCATACCTTAAACAAGGTTTCCCCTCCATTTTGATGAAATGGAGATGGAAATACAAGAAACGCATCAAATTGGTCGCAAACCATAGCTATCACTTGATGGAGCACCACTTCTTCAATCTTGACAATGATGAAATCATGCTTTGGAGCGATTCAACGGTGAAGGAGGAAACTCCCCAAAAGAATCCCAAGGCCAAATCGAAAAAATAACCCAGCCCTGAAACAACTCGTAACATGGACGTGCCTGCCGAACTGCTCAGCCAATTGGAACGCTTCTGCGCCTTTCAGGAGCGCTGTGAGTTTGATGTCCGGAAAAAACTGACCACGATGCCGTGTTCCGTGGCCCAACGCGATGAGATTATCCGACGCCTGCGCGAGCACGACTTCCTCAATGAGGAGCGTTATGTTGACATTTTCGTGCGAAGCAAGTTGAACGACCAGTGGGGAAAGCTGAAGATCCGGCAGCATCTCTATGCCAAAAAGATTGAACCTCAATTGATAGACAATGCCTTGGATGCGGTGGACGAAGAGGAGTATGTTCAAATGCTGTCCAACACCATCGAGAAATGGAAACGCCAACATGCCGCCGATTGCAACGACAAGCCGAAACTGGTGCGCTTCTTGCTGTCGCGTGGCTTTGGGATGAGTGAAATTCAAAATAGTATCAATTCATAATACGGCCAACGCCTTGTGCAGGCCCTGCAAAAAAAATAGTATGACCACATCCGAACAAATCAAAAACCTTATAGCCAGGCTCGGTGAGCTAAGGAGGTATCTTTGACGTCGATGGCAAGAAATCCGAGATAGCGGAAAAGGAGCGTGCCACACAGCAGGACGACTTCTGGGACGATCCCAAGGCCGCGGAGAAGCTGATGCGGGAAATCAGCGCGCTGAAGACTTGGGTGCAGGACTATGCTGCAGCCGAGGAACTTTGTGACGAGCTTTCCGTCCTGGACGAGTTCCACGACGCGGGGGAGGCTACCGAACAGGAGGTTGACGCGGCGTATGCCAAGGCCCTCAAAGCCGTGGAGGCTCTTGAATTCCGGAATATGATGCGCGACGAGGAGGACTCCCTCAACGTCGTCATCAATATCAACTCGGGTGCGGGCGGCACCGAAAGTTGCGACTGGGCAGAGATGCTGTTGCGCATGTACACCCGCTGGGCAGAACGCAACAATTACTCCATCAAGTTGCTGGACCGCCAGGAAGGCGATGTGGTGGGCATCAAGTCGGTGTCTGTCGAATTGGACGGTCCCTACGCATACGGATACCTTAAGAGCGAGATCGGCGTTCACCGATTGGTGCGCCTCTCGCCGTTCGATGCGGCCAATCGTCGGCACACCACCTTCGCATCCGTCTTCGCATACCCTATCATCAACGATGACATCGTCATCGACATCAATCCCGCCGACATCAGCTGGGATACCTATCGCTCCAGCGGCCATGGCGGGCAGAATGTCAACAAGGTGGAAACGGCCGTGCGCCTTCACCACCATCCCTCCGGCATTATCGTGGAATGCCAGGTCACCCGCTCGCAGATCCAGAACCGGGAAATGGCCATGCGCATGCTCAAGTCGCGCCTGTACCAGATTGAGCTGGAGAAGAAACGTGAAAAATTGGCCGAGATAGAAGGCACCAAGAAAAGGATAGAGTGGGGGAGCCAAATCCGCAGTTATGTGCTGCAACCCTATAAGATGGTCAAGGACCTTCGCACAGGCTATGAGACCGGAAATGTCAACGCAGTGCTGGATGGAGACTTGGATGAATTCATCAAAGCTTACCTGATGAGCGGAGGCAAAAAATGACCGGTTTTCTTTGTTGATAAAAAGTAACAAGTTTTTTTGCAGTTTACGCAAACAGTATATACTTTTGCAGTCAGACAATTAAAAACCTAAAATCTACAAATATCAGCAAGTTATGGATTACGAATACGTTTTAGTTGCGGGTCGAGCCAACCCTGAACTGGCAAGACGCATTGCAGAACATCTGCAAAAACCCTTGTTCCCTGTGGATATCCTCCAATTCAAGGATGGTGAAATCCAGGTCTATTTCAATGACACCATCAGGGGAAAGAATGTTTTTCTCATCCAACCGACCTTCGCACCGTCTGACAACATTATCGAATTGCTCATCACGATTGATGCCGCGAAGCGCGCTTCCGCACGCAACATCGTGGCGGTTATGCCCTATTTCGGCTATGCGCGTCAGGACCGCAAAGACAAGCCACGTACCTCCATCGGGGCCAAATTGATGTGTAACCTGCTCACCGCGGCCGGTGTCACGCGCGTGATCACCATGGACCTGCATGCTGACCAGATCCAGGGATTCTTTGAGGTGCCGGTTGACCATCTTTTCGCCTCCAATGTTTTCATTCCCTTTGTGAAAGCCATGAATCTTGAGAACCTTTGCATCGCCTCTCCCGACACGGGCGGCACCAAACGTGCCTCCACGTATGCCAAGGCCCTCAATTGCGACTTGGTTATAGGCTACAAACACCGTGAGAAGCAGAATGAAGTGGCAACCCTTCAAATCCTCGGTGATGTTCAGGACAAGAATGTCATTATTGTGGATGATATCATCGACACCGCCGGCACGCTCTGCAAGGCGGCTGCCCGCATCAAGGAGATGGGTGCCAAGAGCGTCCGCGCCATGTGTGCGCACGGCCTCTTCTCCGGCAACGCCATCGAGAACATCGAGAACTCCGTCCTTGACGAGGTGCTCATTACCGACTCCATTCCGTTCCGCAAAAAATGCGACAGGATCAAAGTGGTCTCCGTCTCCGAACTTATGGCAAAAGTTATCCAAAGCGTTGTGGACGACACCTCCATCTCGACGCACTACTATGTGTAATAACCCGAAATTCATAAAATTCCAAATTTCTGACTGTTTCTGATGCTTAGATTGCACGACAAGATCGCCATTCAATGTGCGGACAGGAGATACACATACGACGACCTTTCGCGTTATGCGCAATGCTATGCCGATGCGTATGGCTCGATCGGAAAGGAGTCCAAAGTGGCCATCTTCGCCCCCAACTCTCCGGAATGGATTTTCGCGTTTTATGGCATCATCCATGCCAAGGCCATAGCCGTTCCCATTGATGAGCTGGCCACACCCGACGAGCTGGCGTATGTGCTGAAGGATGCCCTCCCCGATGTCTTGGTGACAACCTCGGAACGGTGTGCTTCGGTGCAGAAGGTGCTCCATGAGTCAGGTGTGCCAACCCGTGTGGTTGTGATGGAAGAGGTTCCCGTGGCAAACGTGAACGAGCGTGTCCCGATGGACATCCCCGCCGGGGAACCCGACGACGTGGTGCTGATCATCTACACCTCAGGCACGGCCGGCACTCCCAAGGGCGTGATGCTGACCTATCGCAACATCCTCTACAATGTGGATGCCGTCTCCAAGAGCGTCCACATCTTCGACCCGGAACGCAATGTGATGATTCTGCTGCCCTTGCACCATGCTTTCCCGTTAATGGGCTCGATGGTGGCCCCGCTGCGGGTGGGCGCCACCGTGGTCATCGCGAGCAAACTCAATGCCGAAAGTGTGCTGCAAACCCTCAATGACGGCAAAATCTGCATCATCATCGGTGTGCCCCGACTCTACGACCTGTTGGCCAAGGGCGTGATGTCCAAAATCAATGAACGGCGTATCACGCGCTGGCTCTACAAGATGGTGAACGCCATCGGATGGCAATGGCTCTCCAAGACGGTTTTCGCGGTGGTGCACAAGAAATTCGGCGGCCACATCAAATTCCTGGTCTCCGGCGGGGCTGCACTCTCCATTGAGACCGCACGCATCTATAAAGCATTGGGGTTCTATGTGCTGGAAGGCTATGGCATGACGGAGACGGCACCCATGATCAGCTTCACCCGCCCCGGCGGACGTAAGATCGGCTATGCGGGTCATCCGCTGCCGGGCATTGAGGTCCGCATTGACGACAATGGAGAGGTCTGTGTGCGTGGCGACAACGTGATGGCCGGTTACTACCACCGCGAAGAGGAGACCGAGGCTGTCATTCGGGACGGATGGCTCCATACCGGCGACACGGGAATCCTCGACAAGTACGGGCTCAAGCTCACAGGACGCATCAAAGACATTATTGTCACCTCTAACGGCAAGAATATCAATCCCGAAGAGATTGAAAACGCTCTGTCTAAACACTATGCCTGTATCAAGGAGGTCGGTGTGTGCGCACCCGACGGCATCCTTACGGCTATTGTAGTGCCTGAGATGAGTGCCGTGCGTGATGACACCGGACGCTCGCTCGACGACACTGTGCGCGATGCTATTCTGGACTACAACAAAAACGCTGTCACATACAAGCGACTGCGCAATTTCCATGTGATCTCCACAGAGTTGCCCAAAACAAAGTTGGGTAAACTGCAGCGGTTCCTGCTCGAACCGTTGCTGGAAAAGAATCAGGAAGAGAAACCTGCTGAATCGGAGATGGAGAGTCTGGGCGAGACCTACGACTTGCTGAAACAATTTGTGGATGCTGAGACAGGGACTTCCGCCGCCCCGGATTCTCATTTCGAAATCGACCTTGCCATGGATTCGCTTACGCGTGTGGCCCTGTTGGCATATGTGGAGAGCACATTTGACGTGAAGATAACGCCCAACCAGTTGGAGGAGTGCAGCACACTGCGTACCTTGACGGAGCTTATTGAAACCCAAACCCATGCCACCCATTCCAATCAAAAATCATGGCGGGAGATACTATTGGATAAAATATCTCAAGTAAGGCTGAATAAACCAGGTGTAACACACTGGTGTGTAGATGCTTTCATTCGCTGTGCCATGCCTGTCGTCTATAAAATCAAAGGTCAGGGAATGGAGAATATTCCTCAGGATCCTTGTTTGATGATTGCCAACCACCGCAGTTACATGGACGCCCCAAGCATTATCTCCCAATTGACAGTCGCGCAGTCTCGAAGAACCTATTTCTTTGCCAAGGCAAAGCACTGGCGTTCCAAGTTCATGGCATTCATGGCCAAGAAGAACAACTTGATTCTCATGGATATCAACCAGAATGTCACCGCCGCCTTGCAGCAGGTGGCGGCTGCTTTGATGCGAGGCAAGAATGTTATCATCTTCCCGGAGGGTACCCGTTCCAAGGATGGCAAGTTGGGCAAGTTCAAGGAGACATTCGCCATCATCAGCCAAGCTTTGAATGTGCCGATTGTCCCTCTTGTGATAGAAGGGACCGAACGCGCATTGGGACGTTGGGGCAAATTGCCATATTTCCGGTTCAGATTCCCCATCAGCGTGCGTTTTTTAAAACCGGTGTATCCACTTCCCGGTGATGAACCCAAGTCCACACGCGATTATGTGTTCAGCATTTTCCAGGACGCTTTGAAGGAAAAGAAAGAGTAGGGGAGGTTCCGCCACACGGTGGCTTTCTGCCGTGGCCGGAAACTATAGGGCGTGTGGCGGAATGGTGCGGCAGAAATGCAGACCTACGGCCTGTACTACATACGCCATGCCATCGCCATCCACCTCAACAGATCACTCTTCACTGATCACTGCTCACTGGCTTATAGGGCGTTGTCAATCAGTTGTCTGACCTTAGTCCCATCGGTCTCGTTGTAGCCGCCCGGCATGGCGTGCTTGCAAGAACCGTGCACCTCTTTTACGCCGGTTGTGTCAATGAGCGACCGCACGTTGTCGGGTGTGACGCCGCCACCGGCCAGGATGGTGATGCGACTGCCTGCGCGTTCCACAATCTGCCGCAGGTTCCCGGCACCTTCCTCCACGGTGGGCATGCATCCGGAGGTGAGGATGCGAGCACACCCGCAACTGATGACTTGTTCCAAGGAGTGCTGCCAGTCGGGACAACGGTCGAAGGCCCGGTGGAAGGTAACGGGCAGGGGAGCGGCAAGTTCCACGAACCGACGGGTCAGCGCGGTGTCGATGTTGCCCTCCTGTGTGAGAAAGCCCACCACGATGCCGGCAACGCCCAATTGCTTGCAGATGCGCACATCTTCCGCCATGGTCTCTATCTCCATGTCATTATAGCAAAAATCGCCGGAACGGGGGCGGATCAGGACGAAGACATCGAGCTTGAGATTCTCCACGCAGTGCCGGATGGCGGCATACGAGGGGGTGGTCCCTCCGTTTTCCAGGTCTTGGCACAGCTCGATACGCGTGGCACCGGCCGCCTTGGCGTTGGCGGCCGACTGGATGGAGTTGCAGCAGATTTCTATATTCATGTTGGCAGAATTATTGCACGGCAAGAAGAAGCCCCTTGAGATACTCGCCTTCAGGATGATAGATGCTTACGGGATGGTCAAGGGCATGTTGCATCTGGTGAATCACACGCACGTTTTTATGCTCCATGGCGGCGGCGGAGAAGGCAATGGTCCGGAAATCATCCATGCTGATGGCTTGGGAACAGGAAAAAGTGAAGAGCAGTCCGCCTGGCTTGAGCTTGTCCATGGCCTTGCGGTTGATGTTGCGATACCCCTTGATGCCCTGCTCCTTGACACGATGGTGCTTGGCGAAGGCGGGCGGATCGAGGACAATGAGGTCGTACTGCCGGGATGGGGTCTCCTCCAAAAATTGGAACACATCGGCGCAATGTGCCGCGTGACGGGCTTGGGCCTCGTTGCCGAGGAGCTTGATGTTGCTTTCTGTCAGTTCAATGGCCTTTCGGGAAATGTCCACGGAATCCACATGGGTGGCACCTCCGCGCAGAGCGTATGTGGAAAAGCCGCCGGAATAGCAAAACATGTTGAGCACACGGCGGTTTTTTGACAAGGTGCCTACCATGGCACGGTTGTCGCGTTGGTCCAGAAAGAAGCCTGTCTTTTGCCCGCCTGGAATGTCAATGTGGAACGTGATGCCGTTCTCCCGGGCCGTGACGGCTCCCAAGTCCCCGTAAAGCAATTCGTCTTGCGGCTCAAAGTCCACCATGTCGTTGAGCGTGAGTCCGCTTTTGTTGTATATGGAGCGAAGGTCCGGAATCAATTCGCACAGAATCTTTACAAAGATGTCCTTGAGCAAATACATGCCGTAGGAGTGGAACTGCATGACGGCGTTGTGATCGTAGATGTCGATGATGAGGCCGGGCAGACCATCGCCTTCTCCGTTCACCAAACGATACATGGTGGTGGCGGGATTGTCGGTCAGTCCAATGGATTGTCGGAAGTGTATCGCATTTGCGATCTTTTCTTTCCAGAAGTTGTAATCAGGTTCAACAGGCTCAAAGGAGAAGACACGGACGGCGATGGAGCTGTCGTTGAAGTGCCCCAAGGCAAGGAATGCCCCCGAATGGTCGCACACTTCCACGATGTCGCCGTCTTCAATGCCTTTGTCCACCTTCGACAAGGCGCCGGAGAACACCCACGGGTGAAATCGCAGCAACGATTTTTCTTTTCCTTTGTGCAGTATTATTTTTTTCATTGTATGCAAACTGTGACGTGTAATCCTGAAGTTCCATTAGAATAGCGGCAGCCCGAGGATCGTGGCGAATATGGAGCCTAAATAGGTGCCGATGGCATACCCCACCAATCCGATGGCGATACCGCTGATGAGCACCTTGCGGTTTCCGATGGCTTCCACCACGGGTGGCACGAATGGCGGTGAGCAGAGCAAACTGATGTGCCCCACTGTGAAGAGGTCGCCGCTCACCTTTGATGCCCGGCAGAAAAGCAAGTGCAACACAATGGAGGTGACCATGACGAACAAAATGTACCACATGATTGTCAAGGAGGAACTGTCGATCTTCGTCACATCGAACTTGGAGGCCACCACGACACTGAAAACCAAGATGAAAAACATGCCTAACTCGAAAGTCTTGGGCAATTCCCTGATTTTCTTGCTGAAAGAGGCGATGATGGCCAGTGTGGTGATGGTTAAGATGACAATCAGTTCGTTGATCTTGTGGACAATAAGCAGGGAAAGGCCGACACCAATGCCAAGCATGAGTATGGAGAGCAACAGTCCGAGCATCATTTTCCCGAAGGTCTTGGACTGGAGCATGCCGTGGTAGTTTTCAAATGTGCTTTCGGAGATATGTTCTGAGTTG
Source organism: uncultured Bacteroidales bacterium (assembly GCA_947167635.1). Taxonomy (GTDB): domain Bacteria; phylum Bacteroidota; class Bacteroidia; order Bacteroidales; family WCHB1-69; genus F23-D06. Next base: position 36,378 of record CAMVIT010000002.1, read on the forward strand.
ACATCCTCTTCAATCGAAGTCTCGTCCTTGAATGGTAAGAATTTGCGGAAAACCTTGTAGCCGCCAGCGAGGATGAAGATGATGAAGGGAAGGGTGACAATCTCCTCGAAGGCCAAGGTTATGCTGATGGTGTTGGGGTCGGCGTGGACCATCTCGCCCAAGGCTGCAAAGTTGAGCGTGCCGCCTGTGTAGATGCCCGTCATCATGACAGCCACCTTCTTGAACTCATCGGCAGAGCCGAAATCATGGTTGCGGAAGATGAAATAGCCGGCCACCAGGGCGACAGTTACCGAAAGAACGCCGCCTACCAATACGGCCAGCGTCTTGGGCAGCGACTTTGTCCACAGCTTGAAATCGGAATTGAAAAGCATCAACGGAATGGCCAACGGCACGCAGACGCTCATCAGGTTGCTTTGTATGGAGGAGAATGTCGTGAAACTCTCCGTCCCTTCCGCAGGAAAGAAATTGAAAGCCGTGTTCAGCAATGCAATGATGATGCCTACAGCGTAGGCCAAAATGACGGTGCCCACTTTCTGGGCCCATTTATAGCGATTGAACAAGAGGATGATCAGGATGGGGAATATGAAATACCCCGCAAGCATTAAGTAAGAACAAATCATGGGCGTGTGTTTTATGACGGTGCAAATATACAATTTTTTGAAAGTGGTTTTATGCGTTTTTTTTCCAGACATGGAATGACGATGCCACCAATCTTCTTTCCATTTGTCTTTTTTGTCGAGATTGTTATCACAAGGGGTTTTATTGAAATTAAAATTGTACCTTTGCACGCTCGTGAAAATGCGGGTAGATTATAATGTAAGTATCTGATTAATAATAGTAAAACTATGAAAAAAAAGATAAGATTCTGTCTGGTGTATCGTGATATGTGGCAATCGTCGGGCAAGTACCAGCCTCGTGTCGATCAATTGAAGGAGATTGCCCCGGTAATTGTGAAGATGGGCTGCTTCGCCCGCGTGGAAACCAATGGCGGCGCTTTTGAGCAGGTGAACCTGCTCTATGGCGAGAATCCCAACACGGCAGTGCGCGAGTGGACGAAACCTCTGCGCGAGGCTCATATCCAGACCCAGATGCTGGAACGCGGCCTCAACGGGCTTCGGATGTACCCCGTGCCCGCCGACGTGCGCCGGCTGATGTTCAAGGTCAAGAAGGCGCAGGGCGTGGATGTCGTGCGTTCCTTCTGCGGTCTCAATGATTACCGCAACTTGGAGCTTTCCATCAAATATGCCAACGAGTTCGGCCTGATCCCGCAGGCGGCCCTGAGCATCACATATTCCCCCGTGCATACGGTGGAACACTATATGGAAATTGTGGACAAATATGTGGAATATGGGGCCAAGGAGATCGGCCTTAAGGATATGGCCGGCATCGGACGTCCAAGGATGCTGGGAGAGCTTACCCGCCGCATCAAGGAGAAATATCCCCAGATATTTGTCCAATACCATGGCCACACCGGTCCAGGCCTCTCAATGGCCTCCGTGCTGGAGGTTTGCAAGAACGGCGCCGACATCATCGATGTGGCGATGGAACCCCTCTCATGGGGTATGGTGCATCCTGATGTGATCTCCGTGCAGGCTATGCTGCGCGACGCCGGCTTCGATGTGCCCGACATCAACATGAACGCTTATATGGAGGCTCGCTCCCTGACGCAGAAGTTCATTGACGACTTCCTCGGCTATTTCATTGAACCCAAGAACAAGATTTGTACTTCCTTGTTGCTCGGCTGCGGCCTGCCCGGCGGTATGATGGGCTCTATGATGGCTGACCTGAAGGGACTGAAAGACGCCATCAACCTCTCACTCCGCAATGCCGGAAAGAAAGAACTCACCGAAGACGAGCTTTTGGTCAAATTGTTCGACGAGGTGCAGTATGTGTGGCCGCGCGTCGGCACCCCCGGCTTGGTGACACCCTTCAGCCAATATGTGAAAAACATTGCCTTGATGAACATCCTCGCTGAGGCCCAGGGCAAACCACGCTACTCCAATATGGACAAGAACATGTGGGATATGATCCTCGGTCGCTGCGGCCGCCTGCCCGGCGAACTCGCTCCTGAAATCGTGGAGCTTGCCAAGTCCAAGGGCTACGAGTTCTTCACCGGCGTGCCCCAGGACAACTATCCCGACGAGCTGCCCAAGTACCGCGAAATGATGAAAGAGCGTGGTTGGGATTGCGGGAAGGATGACGAGGAACTCTTTGAGCTGGCCATGCACGAACGTCAGTATATTGATTACAAAGAGGGTAGGGCGAAGAAGAATTTCATCGAGGCGCTTGCCAAGGCTAAGCTTAAAGTCGAGGACAAGGGCGGCAGCGAGAAAAAACTGCCCGAGGAAATCAAGAAGACGGCCATCGACCGCGTGCTTGCCACGGAACCGAAAGCAAAAATGATCGTGGCTCCAGTGTCCGGACAGGTGATATGGGAACTCTCCGTGGATGAGAAATCAATGGCAAAGCCCATCGGCACCTCCTTGAAGGAAGGTGATATTGTATGCTTCATCGCCGCCTACTACGGCCAGGAAGAAGTCCGCTCTTTGTTCAACGGCAAACTTATCGAGATCATTGCGCAGCAGGGCGACAAGGTCAAAAAAGGCGATGTGATTGCGTTTGTCTTATAGGCATAATGCTCTCGGTAGAGATATGAGGCGTGTTTTTTTCCCCTTGCAAGACAAGAGTCTCTTTGTCCAACTCCTGTTTCTGATCATTTTCGTGTTCTTTGGAATGATCGTATTCAGTGTGCTGGGGCAGGGGGTTGCTTATCTGGTTTATCATACGTTGGATTACAACGCGGCAAGCAGTCCTGCCGGATTTCTTCGTATCACGCAGACACTCGGTTCTTTGGGTGGATTCATGGTTCCTGCACTGCTGTTTTCCTGTTTTCAAGATGGGAAACGGCTTGATTTTTTGTCTGCCAACAAAAGTCCCAACTATGTTCTGGCAAACACGGTACTGGTGATGTCCATCGTGATATTACCTGTGGTGGCGTTGTTGGAACAATGGAACATGGCCATACATTTGCCGGATTGGTTGTCGGGACTGGAGCAATGGATGAAACAGATGGAGGAGTCGGCAGACAGCATCTCCGAGATTTTGTTCGGGGATTTGACATACGGCACACTTTGTGTTAATATATTAGTCATGGCTGCCCTGCCTGCCATTTGCGAGGAATTCCTCTTCCGGGGTGCGCTTCAGAATCTTTTGGAAAAGAAGAGCGGCAGTCCCCATTTGTCCATTTGGATTACGGCCATCGTGTTTAGTGTCATACATTTGCAGTTCTACGGTTTTATACCACGCCTCCTGCTCGGTGCCTATTTGGGGTATCTTTTGTATTGGAGCCGATCATTGTGGCTGCCGGTTTTGGCACATTTCCTGCACAATGCACTGTCGATTCTTGTGTCGTTCACGTTTTTGCGGCGTGGGGTTGACTTGGACGAAATGAAATTCACCGACATTCACGGTGCAAACACGTTGGTCTTGTCGTGTGCCGTGGTGCTGGCAATGGGCCTCGCTTTTATGTGGCGTACACAGAAAGAGCTGAAGTGATACGGTCAAGAGCCTCTTTGACGATGGATTTGGGCGTTCCGATATTCATCCGCATAAAGCCCTCACCATCGGGTCCGTAGTCAAGACCGCTGTTGAGTCCGACTTTGGCGTCATATAGCATTTTGTCCACCAATTCCTTATGGGAGAGCCCCAACGCGCGGAAATCCATCCAGATGAGGAAGGAGGCTTCCGGACGCATCATCGTTACTTTCGGGAGATGTTTTTGGAGATATTGTTCCGTGAAATCAATGTTTGCTTGCAGATAGTCCAACAGTTGCAGCCGCCACTCCTCGCCGTGACGGAAGGCTGCCTCGGCGGCGGTGTATGCGAAGATGTTGCCCAAGGAGAGTTCGTTGGCGTCCAGGAAGCCGAAGAACTGTTTCTTGATCTCCGGGTCGGGAACGTAACCTACAGAGGAGGCTAACCCTGCCATGTTGAAGGTTTTGCTCGGGGCAATGAAGGTGATGGAGTTGTGGAATGCCTCGTCACTGACTGTGGAGAACGAGGTGTGCCGGCGAGGCGCGAAGGTCATGTCGGCATGGATCTCGTCAGCGATGACCAAGACGTGCTGGCGGTGGCAGATTTCGGCGAAACGGCGCAGCTCTTCCGGAGACCAGACCCTGCCTCCGGGATTGTGCGGGTTGGCGAGGATGAACACCTTGCACCCCTTCGCTTTCTCCTCAAAGTCCTCGAAGTCAACGGTGAACCGGCCGTCCACAATGTGCAGCGGGCTGCTTGCAAAAACGCGACCGCTGCGGTGGGGCACGTTGAGGAACGGGGGATAGACCGGCGTGGTGACCAGCACCTTGTCGCCGGGCTGGGTGAAGGCCTGCAGCACGAAGGCGATGCCCTGCACGATGCCGGGGATGAAGTGGAGGTTTTTCCATTGCGTGGTGATGCCGTAATGCGTTTGCAGCCAGTTGATGACGGCGCAGACGTAGGTGTCGGAGGAGAAAGTGTAGCCCAACACCTCGTGCTCGCAGCGTTTCCGGATGGCATCGAGGATGAAGTCGGGTGTCTTGAAGTCCATATCGGCCACCCACATCGGCAGGAGGTCGTCGGTGCCGAAAAACTGCTTGAGCATATCGTGCTTCACACAGTGGGTGCCGCGACGGGGAACGATTTCGTCAAAATTATACACAGACATAGTTTTCAGTATATTATCGTAATAATGTGCAAAAATATGAAAAAAACGGGATGTTTGTTTACCATTCAGAAAGAAAAATAGTATTTTTGCAGTTTTTAAAAACAATAAGATATGCAGATTAAAATCGCCATCATAGGTTATGGCAACATAGGAAAGGCCGTGGAACAGGCCGTCTTGGCCGCTGACGACATGCAGTTGGCAGGCATTTACCACCACAATGACAACTTGGATGCGCTTGACGCTGACGTGGCCGCGCTCTGTACGCCCACCCGCGAGGTGCCGGCGTTCGCGGAGAAGCTGCTTCGCCAGGGCATCTCCACCGTGGACAGCTTTGACATACATGGGCAGATCTTTGACCTGCGCAAGCGCCTCACCCCTGTCGCTAAGGAGCATCAGGCGGTCAGCGTCATCGCTGCAGGCTGGGATCCTGGCTCTGACTCGGTGGTGCGTGCCCTGTTGCTGGCTTTGGCCCCCAAGGGCATCACCTACACCAATTTCGGTCCGGGTCGCAGTATGGGCCACACCGTAGCCGCCAAGGCCATTCCCGGCGTGAAGGACGCACTCTCGATGACCATCCCGCTTGGCACGGGCATCCATCGCCGTATGGTCTATGTGGAGCTGGAGGCAGGTGCCGACTTCGCCACGGTGGAGAAGCTGCTGCTGCAAGATGACTATTTTGCCCACGACGAGACGCATGTTATCCCCGTGCCCTCCATCGACGCGCTCAACAATGTGGCTCATGGTGTGCATTTGACACGCTCCGGGGTGAGCGGTGACACGCACAACCAGCGCTTCGAGTTCGACATGGAGATCAACAACCCCGCTCTCACGGGCCAGGTGCTCGTGTCGTGTGCTCGTGCCGCTATGCGGATGAAGGCGGAGCAGCGTTACGGTGCCTTCACGATGATTGAAATCCCGCCGATACAACTCCTCCCCGGCGATGAGGAACAGTTGATCCGCAGCCTCGTGTGAAAATCTTTTTACAATATGAATATTACAGAAGAAGAACTCCAACGAATCGTGGCATTGGCCGTACGGAAAGCCTTGGAGGAGATTAAAGGCGTTCATGGCCAGGAAGAAGGTGTGTCTGAACCCCCTGTCCAATACGGGGGAAGTAGTGTGCAGCCGTTTAGCGACGAGGAGTTGGAGGAGGCCATGCGTCTGATGGCCTCGAACAGGGGTAAGGATGGGGAGCCGAAAGTGGGTATCTTTTGGTTTGATCCCAACAAGAACGATCTTTTTGGCGTGCGTTCCCACAGGGTGTCCGACTATGTGAAACCCAATGCGCGCTCGGAGTTCGGATGCGTCTCATGTTCGGAGATGCACGAGGATGTGTGGAAGAAGGAATACCACAAGCAGAAATACAAAAATGGAGGTGTGGGCCCCTATACCGGTGCATACGAGATGGTGCCCAGAGGACGTGTTTTCTATGACCCGAGAAGTGATGAATTCACTATCGCGGTTGGCTCGTGGATAGAGCAATATCCGCAAGCGATACCCCTTGTTGAAGAAGAATTCAATTTGAAAGACACGAAGCATTCTGTCAAGACTGCTTGGCACTGGGATATCGGACAAAAATGGATATAAGAAAAAAAGCCCTCGGATTTTCCGGGGGCTTTCTTTATGAGTGGATTGAAGATTATTCGAAGGAGAGAATGGCCTCTTTGATCTTGGAGATGGCATCTCTGAGTTCCTCTTCGCTGATGACCAATGGGGGAGCGAAGCGGATGATGTGCTGGTGGGTCGGTTTGGCGAGCACACCGAGTTCTTTCATCTTCACGCACACATCCCAGGCTTCCTTGCCGTTGGTGGGTTGGATGATGACGGCGTTGAGAAGGCCTTTTCCGCGGATTTGTTTGATGAGCGGGCTGTTGACCTTGTTCATCTCGTCGCGGAAGATCTTGCCAAGGTATTCGGCGCGTTCGGCGAGTTTTTCCTCTTTCACCACTTCAAGGGCTGCGATGCCGACACGGCAGGCGATGGGGTTGCCGCCGAAGGTGGAGCCGTGTTCACCGGGCTTGATGTTCAGCATGATGTCGTCGTCGGCCAGGACTGCGGAGACAGGCATGGTGCCGCCAGAGAGGGCCTTGCCGAGGATGAGGATGTCCGGACGCACGCCTTCGTGGTCACAAGCCAGCATCTTGCCGGTACGGGCGATACCGGTTTGCACCTCATCGGCCATGAAGAGCACGTTGTGTGCCTTGCAGAGGTCATAGCATTTTTTGAGGTATCCATCATCGGGAACATAAACACCAGCCTCGCCTTGGATCGGTTCCACGAGGAAACCGCACACCATGGGATCTTCGAGGGCCTTGGCCAAAGCATCGACGTCGTTGTACGGGATCTTGATGAATCCAGGGGTGAACGGGCCGAATCCTGCGTAGGCATCGGGATCAATGGAGAGGGAAATGATGGTGATGGTACGGCCATGGAAGTTGCCTTCACAGACGATGATCTTGGCCTGGTTCTCAGGGATGCCTTTCTTGTCGTAACCCCAACGGCGGGCCAGCTTCAAGGCGGTCTCGTCAGCTTCGGCGCCAGAGTTCATCGGGAGAACTTTGTCATATCCAAAGGTTTCGGTAACGTATTTCTCATACGGTCCAAGGCAGTCGTTGTAGAAAGCGCGGGAGGTCAGGCAAACCTTTTGGCACTGGTCCATCATGGCTGCAATGATCTTCGGGTGGCAGTGGCCCTGGTTGACAGCGGAGTAGGCGGAGAGGAAATCATAGTATTTCTTGCCTTCCACGTCCCAAACGAACGGGCCTTGACCGCGGGCGATGACCACGTCCAACGGATGATAGTTGTGAGCGCCATAACGGGCTTCCATGTCAATGGCTTGCTGACTTGATGTAATTTTTTCAACCATAATAATGTATTTTAGTGAGATTTATATTTTACCAAAAGAGGGTGCAAACATACATAAAAAATTTGGATTATCACTTGTAAACTTATTCCCATTTATCAACACTCGTGTGTACGATTTTATTCGTTTACATAGCCAAAACGTTTGTCCAGTGTGTCCAGGATGAGCGGAACATACTGCAATATCCGCTCTTTTTCCTCTTCGTAGTCGCTGCCATCAAAATAATCGGGCGCGTCGATAGGCCAAAATGCCGCATTTTCCTCGATGCCTGAGCGAATGTACGCATCGTTTTCCGTCATCATCCTTGCAATGTTTTCTTCGCTGAAAATGTTGTTGCGACGCAACATTTTCCATCGTTCAGATAAGGCTTTCTTGTATGAGGGTGACTTCAGCAATCTGTCAAACAAGATGTTCCGATGTTCATCTGCCATGCGCGCCAGCATGTTGGGCTCGTTGTCGCCGTCACGTCCAAAACTGTGGTCGTAGTCCCAGATGGCGATGCGATATGGCGTGGAGCTGTCCACCTTGTAGAGATAGAAGTTCTTCAACAAGCCATCGCTGTTGTTCGTGAAAAGCAACAACAGATGCCAATCCGCGATGTTCCTCAGGTCGAACAGGGTGCCGACTTTGTTCGTGAACTCTTCATCGGAGGCGTGCAGCAGGAACGACCGTAGCTCATCCATGGCCGCATTCCTGTCTTGCTGGTCAAAATCAGGGTATTTTTGCTCGTGGTAGTTCTGCGCACCCTCTGACCGGTAGGGCAGCTCGGTGTCATTGTAAAAAACCTTGGGTTCTTTGAAAATCAATGCGCCGGTGTCTGCCTCGTTTAAACGAAGCACTTTTTTGTTCAAGCGTTGCATCACCACATACAGTCCTTTGGGATCCGCATTCTCCCGAACCATGGCATATCCTGCCAGGCAGGGGATGCTCTGCTCCCACTCAATGACATTCTCTGTCATAATGCTGATGACAGGGAGTCTCTTTGCTTCGTTTGGCTTGCAGCCGTTTAGAAGCAGTATGCAAACGGAGTAAATCGTGAGTAGGGCAGGGTAGTTCCTGTTTTTAAAATGAGAAAACATAACTTGCACAAATATTTCCTACAAATCCTGTCACTTTTGTGTAGGATTTCAGTTTGGTTCCATCTGAGTTGGCATCTATGACTTTGTCACGCACATAATCGCCGAGGAAGGCGAAGTTCAGGTTGTGTTTTTTGTTGATCTTGACATCCATGCCCAAGCAACTGCGCACGCGGTTGACATAGCAATTGTCATAGCCGGTCAAGAACCAACCTGGATCGCCCGTCGTGGCACCACTCTCTGTCATATAGTCCGTGCCATCGAAATATGCGGATACAGAAGGTGCGTTGAAAACGTTGCGCACTTCCACAGAGACGTAAGGCTCTATAATCCGGCCCCCCTTGTACTTGAGCATGAGACGGCTTTTGAGACCCAGCAGGTTCCTCGGGTTTTGGAAAAGATTTATGTCGCCCATGCGGTACGTCCACTGGAAACGTTCCTTGAGCGAGAGATTCCAATTGCCCATCTTCAGAGTGCCTGTGATGTCGGCCATTAGTCGATGGCGCATATTCTTGAAGGTGGAGTTAGATGGACTATAGGGTGCGATGAATGCATATCCCAAACCCAACTTGACATTGTTATGTACTTTGTATTGAATACCCAGCGTGGTCTGCAGGCGGTCAAAACCACGGAAATTGTTGTCGAAACGGGCCTCTTCTTCAAGGGTGATGTGCAATCCTTTGACGATTTTCTTGTCCAAGCCCAAGGATATGCGGGCGCCAAATTCAGGGGCGTCCTTGACATTCGTCTGTGCTCGCAAGGATGTGGAGAATAATAGGGATAGGCCGATAAAAACGGTGAGAGGCCAAAATTTTGCTGATTGTATCTCCATGATGCTATAATTCGAATTGATGTAAGGTTTATGTCAGTGTCCGCCGGGGCCTTGGCCGCCGCCCGTATAGGACGAGAGGGAAACAGATGATCCGCCGCTCACGGAGCCTTCCTGTATCAACATGCCTTCAAAATAGGAGACGCCCCCTGACACGCTCACACCCGATAACAAGGTCGGGGTGGAGGCGCCGGAGACGACAAGCGGCGTGCCACCGCTGGCAGGTGTCTTGAAAGCGTAAGTGTTTGATCCGACGGTCATGGCATACATGGTGTTTGGCGACCAGCTGGAAGACGAGTAGCAACTTTGCGTCAAAGAGGCCCCTCTTTCAAGACCGCCGATGGCGATGACGGTACCGCCCTCCAGGTAGAGTTTCTTGCCTTCCTCGGAGTTGGCATCAATGGCCACTTCGGGTGAGCGGGCACTTATGGCATATATCACGCCCCCTTGGATGTGGAAATCGCCATTGGCATCGAGCGCATCGTTGTTGGTTGATCGCCCGTAAACGTAGCCGCCTGTGATCGTGAAGTCGCCAGACGAATTGATGGCATCATCGTAGGACTGGCTAAATACGATGCCATCGCTGATGACAATGGCCCCTTTGGATTCAATGCCCTCACTTGACGTGCAGTGGACTGTCACCGAACTGCCTGCGAAGGCAATGTCGCCATCCATCTTGATGCCTTTGGCGGAAATGTCGCCGGTCGTGTAGTCGGAACCCGCGGCCGTGATGCTGACTTCACCACCATAAAAGTAACCCTTGCCATCACAGTTGATGCCCTTGCCGCCGGCGCCGGAATTGGTGATGGCCAGTTTTCCGCCATTCATGGTGAAGGTGACGTCGGCTTTCACGCCCGAGGTGCCGGAGTAATCCATTGTCTCACTGTCGTATGCCGCACTGCCGGTAATCGTGACTGTCGTGGAGCCCCCGTCGATACGCACATAATTGTCTGAGCTGAGACCGTTTTTCATGGCCGCCGACACCGACACGTCGAGGGTGCCGTTTGAGATGAAAAGATAGTCTTTGCCGCGCATACCGTGCCCGGCGGACGAGCTGACATGCAGGGTCGGATTCGACATCACAAGAACGGAGGCGTCTGAGGTGATGCCCGCCTTGCCCGTGGCGGTCACGGTCAAGGCGCCGCCGCCGCAAAGGATGAGCTGCCCCTCGGCAAAGAGGGCAGCCTTCTCGTCCTCACTCGTCGGGGTGTCTGTGTACAGGGTGCCGTCTGCCAGCATATTGCTGCCTTTGACGACAATATAGGTGGCCTCGCCATCCGCCGGTGAGGAGAGCGGCCCCTGCAAATTAATGGCGGCGCCGTTGCGGTTGGTGATGCTCACGGAGTTGAGCTCCAAGGCCTGCATTTGGGCACTGTAAATCTTGAAGAAACCATCGGTAGTGGTGCCGGACAGGGCATATTTCACTTTCTCATCGCCCGAGTAAGCAATGGTGACGTCATTGCCATTGATGGTCACGGTGAAATCGGCGGTGGTATTCTCAACGGTAGCACTGCCACTCGTGGAGAATATCACAGATACAGTACGGGTGAACTGTGTGTCGTCAATGTAACTTTCGAACACAGTTGTGTCTGTCTCACTGACGGGATCCACGAATATGATGTTGTCGTGGCCACAACTGGTGGCAAACAACAAAAGTCCGATGACTACCGACAAAACAAGCGGGATTTTATTCGCAAACATGAAATACTACGTTTATATATAGCCTTGTTTTTAAGAAGGGCAAAAATACAAAAAAAACGCAACGATACATTTCGTTGAAAATCAAATGGAAACAAATCTCAGCGAGGGCTTCGGGAAAGCCAGGAAAGAGTCACTTCATATCCACCCAGACAACTGTGCTGTCTAAGTCTGCGTCAACGGACCATGGATTTTTGACCACGGCAATCGTTTTGCCAGCCTCTTGCAGCTCGTGAAGCACTGACATGGGCGGCAACTCAGTGTAACACTGTCGATTGCTATAGAACATGGCTGAAATGCAACTGGTGTAGTCTTCCTTTGACAAGGAGGGACTTTTGACACAGAACACCATGCAATTCTCGGGCAATTCCTTATCCCAACGTTTGTAATATTCCACATTATCTTTGAGGAGTTGGAAATATATAGGAAAGGACTCCTTGTAAAAATAGCGGTAATTGGTGCTATATAGACAAAAGGCGACGCAGAGCACGGCGGTCAGCAGTGTACGAAAGGTCTTGTGACGCATCTTTTGCAGGAGAGAGCGATCCAAGGCGGAGAGTACACACCCGATGGCCATGAATCCGATGAAACAGAGCACAAAAGTGAACGACGGCATCTTGGTGGTCGCCAGGCTGAAAAACAGAAACACGAACAGCAGGACGGAAATCAGTGTCAGCCAGTGACTGCGGGTGCGGGCCGCGCGTATGGATATCACCAGCCCGATTGCCAGCACCACATAGCATAAAATGGTGTGGAAATCCCAGAGGAAACGGATGTTATAGATGACGGGGCCGCGCCCGAAGTACTGCATGGGCAGCACCATAAGGTAAAAGGTGGCTTTACCGGTATGGTCTTCGACTGCCTGGCCGAGATGCTGGAAATTGTAGAAAAGTTCTTGCCGTGCAAGGTCTGGGAATCGATGGAGGCAATATACTTGCCATGGTACGGCAATCAGCAGGGTAACGCACAGGGCGGCAAACAGATGCCCCCATTTCCATTGGCGCAGCCGGAAACCGTACTCGAACAGCAGATAGCAGCCCCACACCAAATAGAGGAGCAATCCTACCAGCCACTTCGTGAGGATGGCGCAACCGGCGAGACCGCCCGCCAACAAGGCCCATCCCCACTGTTCGCGCCCTCGGTGCACATATTCCATGAACGCCCAAACAGATGCGGAAACGTAAAACAGGAAGCACACGTCGTTGTGGTCGGTGCTCATCATGCCCGAAGTCAACTGTACGAGATACCAGGAAGCCGCCACTGCCAACCCCGTGAAGTAAGCGATGTCGCGACGGTTTGTGAGCAGATGTGCCATCCGGTAGAATAGGGGAATGAGCAACGTACTCATCACGACCGAAGGAAGCCGCAAGGATAGTAATGAAACTCCAAAGATTTTGAACGAGAGCGCAATCTGCCAGAGGAACAGAGGCTGCTTGTGCAACCAGATGTAACTGCCGCACCAATTGCTGTAGTCGTGGCCAGGTACAACAGGTTCATCGTACATCATCGGCAAGAAGGGGTGCTCCATGCAGTTTTTGGCAACCAGCGCATGATACTGTTCATCCCAAAGGTTCAAGTAGGGGAATAGTTGGGCAGCCATGAAGTAAAGAAAGAATCCCCCGACAGTCAAAAATAACAATGACCATCTTTCCCAACGTTCTCTGCAACAAGCAGACAAAAATATGAAGAGAAGAGAGAGGGAAAAGAATAAGATATGTGTGGTTGATAGTGTCAAAACGAATTTATTTAGGATGCAAAAATACAAAAAATAATATGTGGTTGAGAATTGCATTTTGGAAACAGAATCGTATCTCGCGTCAAAATAATCGATTCTCCACAAAACGGAAAATATGAAATACCGTAGCAATGGCTTAATACGATATGTGTATAAATGGATAAAATAAAAAATGAAACAATTATACAAATGTAAAAACACGAATGCAACCGTACATACAAATGTACTCAATCAACAAAGCCAAGAATTTACAATTATAAATTACAGATACCACAGGATTCACATAAAGATATTTTTTTCTGCGACTTGTTTGATTCCCAAACTTGATTTTATGATTGTCCATTAAATTTTATATTTATCATTGATTATCTGATTGATTTTCAATATAAATACAATTGATATATAATGTTTTACATCAGATAAAAACTTATTTTTACTAACAAGATTTAATTTTCATTATTCTTTATAATTAAATAAGTGTATTTCATATAATTATATCTTTTTTTCTAATGTAAAGATGTTGAATTTTATAAACATTTTTCAAAACAATATTTTTTGAGGGAATTGATTTAATATTGTAACTTATTACAGGGTATTTCGTATGTATATTTTGCGCACTCATTAGTTTTGATACAATTATAAATAGAAAATGATATAATATGGTTGACAGAATTAAACGGATTCTTGAGTATTCACAAATGTCAACATCTGCTTTTGCAGATAAGATTGACATCAGTAGATCCAGTTTGGCACATATCTTTGCCGGGCGAAATCAGCCAAGCTTGGATGTCGCCAAGAAGATTCTCGTGGCGTTTCCGGAAATCTCAACGGAATGGTTGATTATGGGTATGGGAAATATGTTGCAGAGTGTTCCGGTGCAATCCGTCGCCCAAGCATCGGCAACGGTACCATCGGATGCTCCATCACCAACGCAGTTTGATTTGTTTGCTGGGGCTTCGGAGTCGGATACAGAGGATAAAAACACCACTCCATTGGATTCCAACTCTATGGAAAGTGTTGATAACGAGAATATTAATTCATCGGAGGCTTCTGTTTTGACACAAGATTTGGTACAAAAACCGCAGATACGAGCTAAGGTGCGTGCCTCAGAAACCAATATTTCGGCCCGAGAATCGAAACGAGACCGAAATATCAATTCTCGGGGCGATAAGAAAGTTGTTCAAATTGTCTTCTTTTACGAAGACAGGAGTTTTGAGGTTTATACGCCTTCGCGCTAAAAATAAAAACGGGATGACATGATTGCCATCCCGTTTTTTTACGGATACGCCATATTGCGGCGTATGTACTAGTATTTATAGAATCCTTCGCCAGTCTTACGGCCGAGAAGTCCGGCGCGCACCATCTTGCGTAACAGCGGGTGCGGGCGGTACTTCGGGTCGCCGAATTCTTTGTAGAGCACCTCCATGATGGCCAGATTCACGTCGTTGCCGATAAGGTCGGCCAAGGCGAGCGGACCCATGGGATGGTTGGCGCCCAGCATCATGCATTTGTCGATGTCCTCGGCGGATGCGATGCCGTCGGCCAAAATGCCGACCGCCTCGTTGATCATCGGGATGAGGATGCGGTTGACGACAAATCCGGGAGCCTCGTTAACGGGTACGGGCGTCTTGCCGATCTGGGTGGTGAGGTCGATGATGGTTTGGCTCACCTCTTCGGAGGTCAGCTGGCCCTTGATGACTTCCACCAGCGCCATGCGGTCGGCGGGATTGAAGAAGTGGCAGCCGATGAACTGTGAAGGACGGCTCGTGCAAGCTGCTATTTCCGTGATGGAAAGCGATGAAGAGTTGGTGGCGAAGATGGTCTCCGGCTTGCAAATCTTGTCGAGTTCCATGAAAACGTCCTTTTTGAGCTGCATGTCCTCCACAGCGGCCTCAATGACGAGATCGGCATCGGCGAACGTGGCATAGTCGGTCGTGGTGGTGATGTTCTTCAAGATGGCATCCATGGCCTCTTGCGTGATTTTGCCTTTTTCTACGAGTTTACCGTAGGATTTGGAGATAGACCCCATGGCCTTGTCCAAGCTGGCCTGGGTTCTGCTTTTCATGACTACCGGCATCTTGGCGGCGAAAGCCTTGACGATGCCCTTTGCCATGGTTCCTGTGCCTATAACACAAATTTTCATAACAATAGGGTTTATAAAAGGGTTAGACAATGATTATTCGTTGGTGAAATGGGCCTCCGTCTTGGTCAGGAAGGCGGTCATGCCAGCTTTTTGGTCCTTGGTGGCAAAGCACTTGCCGAACATTTCGTTTTCGTATGCGATAGCCGGGTCCGCGGCAAGGTCGTACTCCTCGTTGATGCACTGTTTGGCGTAGCGGACGGCGATGGGGGCGTTTTTGACGATGCGTGCGGCAAGTGCCCTCGCCTCGTCCATCAGCTGCTCAGGTTCGTAAACGGAGTTTACCAGCCCGATGCGCAATGCCTCGTCAGCCTTGATGGCGCGGCCGGTGTAGATCAGTTCCTTGGCAGCGCCCATGCCGACAATCTTGGCCAACCGGTAGGTGCCGGAGAAGCCCGGGATGATGCCCAAGCCCACTTCGGGTTGGCCGAACTTGGCTCTGTTGGAGGCGATGCGGATGTCGCAGGACAAAGCCAGCTCGCAGCCGCCGCCGAGGGCGAAGCCGTTCACTGCGGCGATCACGGGGATGGGCAGCGTCTCGATCTTGCGGAACACCTGTGCCCCCAGTTTGCCAAAGGAAACGCCTTCGGGTTCTGTCAGGTTCTGCATCTCCGAGATGTCGGCGCCTGCCACAAACGACTTCTCACCGTCGCCTGTGATGATGAGGACGCGAACGGAGGGGTCTATGTGGTCGAGAAAATCGCCCAGCTCCTTCAAAATGGTGGAGTTGAGGGCATTGAGAGATTTCGGAGCCGAGATGGCCAGCGTGCAGATATTATCGCTTGTGCTGATTTTCAAAAAATTGTATTCCATAAGTTTTCAGTTTCAAAAAGAGCTTGCAAAGATAAAAAAAATATGCGAAGGCTGTTGTTGTCAGCCGATGTATTTCTCGTAAGCCATTCGTTTGCCGTCGCGCACCTGCACGATGCCGCAAAGGGTGAAACCACAGCCCCGTATCAAGTTGCGCATGTGGTGGTTGCCCTGATGGGTGTCGATGCGGAAATATGTCACATGCCGGCGCGTCGCCCGCCGTTCAGCGTCCTTCATGAGATGCTTGGCCACGCCGCGCCGTGTGTGCCCGTCGCGCACAGCAATGCGATGCACCACCACGTATGGACTGTCCGACAGCCAACGCCCGTCTATGTGCGCGTAGGTGGGCTCTTCACGGAAAATGACGGCGGCGTATGCTATGATCGCGTCACCCTCCACCATGACAATACCCTCTTTGTTAGCAATATCCGCACGGATGGCCTCCTCGTTGGGATAGCCGTCCTGCCACTGGCTGATGCCCAGCCGGCGGATGCGCTCCTTGGCGTGGGCGATGATGGTCATGATGTCGGGAATATCCGTTATACGCGCTTGTCGTGTATGCATGAAAATTACTTTTTGAAGATGAAATAAACGGCCAAAATGAGAAAAATGAAGCCAATCAAGTGATTCAGACGCATGGGCTCCGATTTGAACAACACCAGTGTGAAGATGGTGAAAACGGTCAAGGTGACGGCTTCCTGGATGACTTTCAGCTGCCACAGACTGAAGGGGCCGCCATTCTCGATGAACCCCATCCGGTTGGCAGGAATCATGAAACTGTATTCAACACCCGCCACCAGCCAGCTCAACAGGATGATGAGGGGCAATGACAATTTGGAAAACCACGGGTAACTTTGCAATTTCAAGTTGCCATACCATGCAAATGTCATGAACACGTTGGAACATAAAAGCAATAAAACGCAATATAATCCTCTCATTATTGATGTATATCTAATATTAGATCAATGTTTTAATTTCTTGACAAAGAGTTGGGAATTCTCGAATTTTTCCACAACAACGGGGTCTCCTTTTTCAATAAGCCCGTGTTCCGAGGTGGCTTCGATGATTTCGCCATCGATGTTGACCTTGCCGGCGGGGCGCATGAAAGTGGCGGCAACACCAGTTTTGCCCACATGGTTTTGCATCGACATATCTTGCGCCACGAAGCCCTTGTCGGCATCCATGCGGGTGTTGAGGGCCATGGTGCCAAATGGCGTCTGCGCGGTGATGAGCTTCTTGCCCAGCCAGATGGAGAGAAAGAATCCGGCGGTAGTCGCAACGACCACGATGGCCGTGCTTTTGCCCACTTGGGTGACCGCGTCCAGATCGGGGTTGAAGTTGAACTTGAAGCCGATATTGAAGACCATGGTGAGGATGAAGGCTGTCAATACCAACACGATGCCGGAGATGCCTGCCACACCGAAACCGGGGATGACGAATATTTCCAACATGATCAGGATTACGCCGATAACGAAGAGCAAGATCTCCCAGTGGGCAGCCAATCCCTCCAGGTAATGGGGCGCGAAAAAGAGCATCGCGGCCAGGATGGCGATGGCCAACGGGAATCCGATGCCGGGCGACTGGAGTTCGAAGTAGAGGCCGCCCACGATGCACATGATGAGCAGGCCGCTGACAGCGGGATTGACCAGGAAGTTGATCACCTTGTCGATCCAGGAGAGTTCCTGTTCCACCCATTCGTAATGTTCGATGCCGGCAGCGCTCAGAACCTCTTCACGGCTTTCGACCTCGCCTTCGCAGTAGCCGTTGCGGACAGCCTCCTCCGGCGTGAACGTGAGCACTTTGCCCTTTTCGCTAATCCCCTTGATCTCCACGTCTGGATCGACCATGGCCTGCGCAATGTCCGGGTTGCGACCGTTTGTCTCCGCCGTGGAGCGCATCAGGGAGCGCATGTACGATTGGTATTTGTCGGGCATGATTTCGCCATTCTGGTTCACTACGGAAGCCGCGCCCAACGAGGCTCCCGGTGCCATGTAAATGCTGTCGCACGCGATGGAAATCAGTGCACCCGCCGATGCCGCATTGTTGTTGACAAATACCAATGTCGGCATCGGGGCGTTCAATAGCGTTGTCCTGATTTTGTCTGCAGCCTCCAACTCGCCGCCGAAAGTGTTGAGTTCCAAAAACAGGTAGTCCGCATGGGCTTCCTGCGCTGACTCCAACGCCTTTTCGGTGTTCCGTTGGGCGGGCTTTGCGATATTGTCGTCGATTTTGTAATAGAAGACCTTGACATTGTCCTGTGAGAACAACATTATGGGGATCCACAAGACAACCGTGCATATAAATGTTCGAAAAGCGTTCATGTTCTGTTCTTTAAATGAGTTCAATATTAAATGGTATGGGCAATTCCAGGTTTTTCAACAGGAGTTCGGGATTGACATTGGTCGTGAAATTGGTGAAATCGGAATAGAAGACCCCGCCTTTTTCCACGATGCGTAGGGAGAATGGCACATTCCCTTTGTATTTCTTGAGCTGGTCGTTTAGTTGTATGGCAATTTCCGGATAGATATCAGCGATGCCGACAACGATACGCATCTCGTGGCAGAGTTTTTCATAGGCATCTTCCAACCAGATGATTTCGATGGGTTCGACATCGACGCGAACAGTTTCTTCTTTGGTTTCCGGGTTCCACCATGTCTTGGTTTTGAGGCGAGCCCTGATGAACAGGCGCTTGCCGTTTTCGAAAAGGTGCTTGAATTTGGCGTATTCCTCGCCAAACAGATTCCATTTCCACGATCCCTCGTAATCTTCCAGATTGATGACCCCGAATTCGTTCCCCTTCTTGGTGAGGCGAGTGACAGCCTCTGTCACGACGGCCACGAAGGAGAATGCTTTCCCCGACACGAATTTGCTTTTCATGTAGTCGAGATCGGAGACTTGCGACAGGTTGACGGTCGAGAAGTTTTGGATGATGGGTTTGTATTCGTCCAGGGGATGTCCGGAGATATAGAAGCCGGCGACCTCTTTTTCATACTTGATTTGTTCATAGCTGCCCCACGGCTCGCAAGACGGGAAGTCGATGTGCTCGTTTTCCTGCACGCTCTCGTCCATGTCAAAGATGGAGAATTGGGAGGCATCGCTGTGCGTGCGGGTAGTGTAGGTGATGAGTTTGTCCAGGAAGGTAGGGCCGCCCTCCTTCTCTGTGTGGAAAAATTGTGCGCGGTGAATATCCTTGAAGCTGTCGAAAGCTCCTCCCTTGGCGAGGGTCTCGATGCAGCGTTTGTTGCAGCTGCGCAGATCCACGCGGTCGAGGAAGTTGAAGATGTCCTTGTAAGGTCCGTGGGCAAGGCGCTCCTCCACGATGCTGTTGGCGGCACTGTTGCCCACGCCCTTCAAAGCGGCCAGACCGAAACGGATGTTGCCCGTTTGGTTGACGGTGAAGGTTTGGTCGGACTCGTTGATGTCGGGAGCCAGTACATGGATGTTCTTTTTGAGGGCGTCCTCGATGAAGGTGCTGATGGTCTCGATGTCGCTGATGCTGTTGGTAAGGTTGGCCGCCATGAACTCGGCACGGTAATGCGCCTTGAGATAGGCGGTTTGGTATGCCACCCAGGAGTAGCAAGTGGCATGCGACTTGTTGAAAGCGTATGAGGCGAATTTCACCCAATCGCCCCATATTTTTTCCAGAACCTTGGGATCATGGCCATTGGATGTGCCCTGCTCAATGAATTTCGGCTTGAGTTGTTCCAACTTGTCGCGCTGTTTCTTGCCCATGGCCTTGCGTAATGTGTCGGACTCGCCACGGGTGAAATTGGCCAACAGGCGAGACAGAAGCATCACCTGCTCCTGATAGACCGTGATGCCATACGTGTCGTGGAGGTATTTCTCCATGATGGGAATGTCGTATTGGATCTCTTCTGTGCCCTGCTTGCGGCGGATAAACTGTGGAATGTAGTCCATGGGGCCGGGGCGATAGAGGGCATTCATGGCGATGAGATCCTCGAACTTGCTGGGCTTTAGCTCCTTGAGATATTTCTGCATACCCGCTGATTCAAATTGGAATGTGGCCACGGTATCACCGTCGCAGAAGAGTTGGTAAGTCTCGGGATCATCGAGCGGAATATTGTCAATGTCCACGACGATGCCCTTCGATTTCTTGATGTTGGAAAGGGTCTCCTTGATGATGGTGAGCGTCTTGAGTCCCAGGAAGTCCATCTTGATGAGCCCGATGTCCTCCACGACAGAGCCTTCGTATTGGGTGACGAGGATATCCTGCTTGGACTCCTTGTCTTCGACGGTTGCGAGCGGGGCGAACTTGGTGAGGTCGTCGGCACCGATAATGACACCGCAGGCATGGATGCCGATTTGCCGGACGGTGCCTTCGAGCTGGGAGGCGTAGGTGAGCACCTCCTTGACCGCCTCGCTGCCGTTATTGTATTCGTTTGCCAATTCGGGGACCATCTTGAGGCAGTTTTTGATGGTGACTTTGGGGGCCTTGCCCGTCTTGGGATCCTCGGGCAGGCGCACAGGGATGAGCTTCGCGAGCTGGTTGGAGAGTTGCAGGGGCAGGTTTTGC
This sequence comes from uncultured Bacteroidales bacterium, assembly GCA_947167635.1. Taxonomy (GTDB): domain Bacteria; phylum Bacteroidota; class Bacteroidia; order Bacteroidales; family WCHB1-69; genus F23-D06. Next base: position 56,765 of record CAMVIT010000002.1, read on the forward strand.
ACGCGCGCCACATCCTTGATGCTCGACTTGGCGGCCATCGTGCCGTAGGTGATGATGTGCGCGACACGCTCCTTGCCATATTTTTGCGTAATCCAGTCAAGGATCTTATAACGCCCGTCGTCATCGAAGTCCACATCGATATCGGGGAGGGAAATTCGGTCGGGGTTGAGGAAACGTTCAAAAAGGAGGTCGTATTTGAGGGGGTCAACGTCGGTGATCTTGAGGCAATAGGCGACCACGGAGCCGGCTGCGGAGCCACGGCCCGGCCCCACAGAGACCCCCATGTTGCGGGCAGCAGCGATAAAGTCCTGCACGATTAGAAAGTAACCGGGGAAGCCCATGTTTCGCATCACGTCCAACTCGAAGTCGATGCGTTCCTGGATCTCATCGGACAAGGGGTCGCCATACCGTTTGTGGGCCCCTTCCATGGTCAGTTTACGCAAATAGTCGGACTCCAATTTGATGCGATAGACGCGTTCATAACCGCCCAACCGTTGGATACGCCCCTCGCCATCTTTGTCGGCTTCGAACTCTTTTTCCAGATCTTCATGCGAATATTGTTGTGTATAGCTCTCCACCGTGCCGAACTCCTGTGGAATGTCGAATACCGGCATGATAGGGGGGTGCTTCAGCTTGAAAGTCTCCACCTTGTCCACAATCTCCTGTGTGTTGGCGAGAACTTCCGGAATGTCGGCAAATATGGCGGCCATCTCATCAGGGGTTTTGAGCCATTCCTGCTTGGTGTAGTGAAGACGGTCGGTGTCGGTATATAACTTGCCGGTGGAAAGGCAGATCAGCCGGTCATGGGCCTCGGCATCCTCTTCGTTCACAAAGTGGGCGTCGTTGGTGGCGATCACCTTGGTGCCGGTTTCCGCCGCGAGGCGGAGGATGCCTTCGTTGACGATTTTCTGTTGTTCATACACGGAACGGTCACCGCCGGGCTTGTCTGTCTGGTGGCGCTGCACCTCGAGGTAGTAGTCGTCGCCGAAGATGCCTTTGTACCACAGCACTGCCTGCTTGGCCTTCTCGTAGTCGCCGTTCTTCAGGGCGCTGGGGATTTCGCCGGCAAGACAGGCCGAGGAGACGATGACACCCTCGTGGTATTGCTCGAGCAGGGAGCGGTCGATGCGCGCTTGATAGTAGAAGCCGTCCACCCATGCGGAAGAGATCATCTTGCACAAGTTGTGATACCCAGTTTCATTCTTGGCCAAGAGGACAAGATGGTAGCCACGACCGTTTTCTTTTTGCTCGCGCACGAGACGGCTTGCTGATGGGTTTGTGCTTGTTTGGCGCGCCACGTATGCCTCGCAGCCGAAAATAGGCTTGAAGATGCGTGCGTGCGCGGCAGCCAGTTTCGCTTCGGCCTCCTCACGAAGCCCTTTCTCGTTGATGACGGCAAGATTTTGCTCCAACGTCGCTATATGCTTGAGCGTCTTTCCGTTCAACTTGTCCACATAATCGAAAAACTCTTTGATGCCAAACATGTTGCCATGGTCGGTTATCGCAAGGGCATTCATCCCGTTGTCCAGACATTTGTCCACAAGGTCTGGGATCTTGGACATGCCGTCCAATATGGAATATTGTGTGTGTACATGTAGATGCGTGAAAGTGCTCATATTCAATGGTTAATTAGGTTTGAACGATTGGAGGAAAAGCGGTTGCAAATGTACATTAAAAAATCATAACACCCATCATTGTGGATAAATTTAAAAGAGATTTAAAACAGTTTGTTGTACATCCATAAAAATTTTGTATTGCGATTTTAATCACAGTGTTGCAAGATTTTTTTTAATATTGTTAAAATCGCAGTAATGATGAAGCATACCCTACAACTTTCAAGTACAAAAAGCATCAACATCATGGGCTTAATGCTAACCGTCCTGCTTGTTTTCAGCAAGTTGTCCGTTTCCGCCCAAGTCACTACGGCATCCATTACAGGCGCTGTCAGTGACGGAAAGAACCCGGTGCCGAACGCTGTGGTGACCGTTGTGCATGATCCGAGCGGAATCCCTTTCTATGGCATCACTAATGACAAGGGCATTTATGTGATCAACAACATCCTGGCTGGTGGCCCATATACAGTAAGGGTGGAACGACTTAATTATAAAACACATGTTGTCAAGGATGTGGAAGCCCCATTGGGCGAGACGGCCGTTGTGGACGTGGAGCTTGTCGCCGCAACCAAGCGGTTGGAGGAGGTTACCGTGTACGGCAACGGATCCTCCATGAACATCAACCGATCGGGTGCGGGTTTGCATCTCACCTCTCATGTGATGGATATGATTCCTAATGTGAACCGCACGCTGGATGAATTTCTGAAACTCACCCCACAGAGCTGCTATGCCGAAGACGGATTTTTCGTCGGTGGCGGAAACTACCGCAGTTCCATGGTATGCGTGGATGGCGCCAGCTTCAACAATGCCTTCGGTATCGGGTCGAGCCTCCCCGCCGGCGGAACTCCTATCTCCATTGAAGTCATCAACAGGATCGATGTCAACTTAACCCCCTTCAACGTCCGCCACAGCGGCTTCCAAGGCAGCTCCATCAACATGACCACCAAACAGGGCACCAACCGGTGGAAGGGATCCGTCTATGATTATTTCTCATGCAGTGCACTGCAAGGCCAGAAGGTTGACAACTACCTGTTGACCAGCTCCGGCACCTTGAACAACACGACGGGGTTCACTGTGGGCGGACCTCTTGTCAAAAACAAACTTTTCCTTTTCCTTAACGGGGAATATACGGTGGACCACGTTGCCGGAACCTCCATCCAGGCTCGTCCTGACGAGAGTTACAGCTACGGTGGCAGCACGGGCTATAACCGTCCCACTGTGGCGGAGATGGACAATATCCGACAGTTCCTGAACGACAGGTTCGGCTACGATCCCGGTCGCTACCACAACTATTCCTTCGAATCTCCCGACTACAAACTTTTCGCTCGTTTGGACTGGCGCATCAACGAATACAATCTGTTCCACATCCGAGTGAGCCACACCCATGTCGGCGTATCCAAATCCGGTGCATCTTCCATGAGCCCGTTGAGTGGCGACAATATCGAAATTTCCACCGCAGATGGCATTTACACATTTAACCGCTATTCGGCCGGACGCATTTCGCAGTACGCGATCCCGTTTGAATCGGTGCGTTATAACCAGATCATGGATTTCACCACCGTTGCTGCCGAGCTGAACAGCCGCCTGCTCAACGAGCGGAGCGGCAACGTGTTCCGCCTCACCTGGTCGCTGCAGAACGAGCCACGCACCTACATGGGCGGCGACTTCCCGACCGTGGATATTCTGGAGCCTTACTACGATGTGAATGGCAACAGACAGCTGGCATTCTTCACCACCTTCGGTCCGGACCCGTTCTCTTACGGAAACTTGCGCCGTGTACACACCCTCAATGCCACCGATGAGTTCACCTATAAGACGGGCATCCATTCCATCCTCGCTGGTTTGCAATTCGAATGGAACAATGTGGTGAACGGTTTCATGCAGGGCGGTGCCGGCTGGTATGTTTTTGACTCTTGGCAGTCGTTCCTCAACGATGTGAACAATGTGGAGGGGAGCGGCCCGTCATTGTTCATGATTACTCACGCGAACAGTGAGAATCCCACTGAACAGGTTTTTCCCACCTTCAACCACATCCAAGTGTCCATGTATGCGCAGGATGAAATTGAATTCAGCAAATTCTTCAAATTCACAGCGGGGCTGCGTTTGGAAATTCCGGTCATCCGCTTCTTGCAGGACAACCGGAATGCGGATTTCGAACATGTCGCCGCCGCACATCCCGGCAGTTCATTTGCCGGTCTCAGCACCGCCAACTATCCTAAGGTCAATTTGAATATCTCGCCCCGCATCGGCTTCAATTGGGACATCACGCACAAACGCAAGCTCATCCTGCGCGGCGGGACCGGCCTTTTCACAGGACGTATTCCAAATGTATGGTTGGTCAGCGCCATAGGCAACTCAAACTGCCTGCAATACCAATACATCGCCAACAACAACACTATGGCCGATGTTCCGGAATTCACTCCAAACAGGGAAGAGATTATCAATAGCATCTATTCCGGCCAACAGGATCTTTCAGCCCCGACCAACGCCACCATTTTGGCCAAAGACCTGAAGATGCCGACAAGTTGGAAGACCTCCCTTGCCCTTGATCTCCTCATGCCCGGTGACATCAAAGCCACTCTTGAAGGAATATACTCGTTCAACCTTAATGAAATTTACGCCACTGTACTGGGGTACAAAGAAAACGGCACTTTCGAGTTGCCTGGAGAGCCCGATGGACGCACGTCCTATGTAAGCGAGAATATCCTGAACCGGAACGGGGATGTCATGAGCGGCTATTATCTGCACAACGTGAAGGATTTTCACGGGCAATACTTTTCTCTTTCCGCCCAGTTGGCCAAGCACTTCCGTTTCGGCCTCGACCTTATCGCCGCCTATACCTTAAGTTATGCTACAAACATCACTGACGGGTTGAGCGACCAAATCTCGGCGTTTGCCAACACACCGACGGTCAACGACTGCAACCGTCCGGAACTGGGCTATTCCGCATTCGTGCCGCCACACCGTGTGATTGCAAGCCTCGGCTACACCATCAAAGAGGGTGAGCGCACCGCCACCAAGCTCGGAATCTTCTACGAGGGTCTGAATATGGGCTTCTACGGAGGGAAATTCATCACCCGATATTCGTATTTCATCAACAATGTCAGCGGATTGGGCTCTCCGCAGCTGATATATATCCCCACGGCCGAAGAGCTGGCCGAGATGCCCTTCTCTTCCGAGGAGAACCGAATCGCCTTTGAGAATTACATCAGCGGGAATCGCTATCTGAGCAAGCACAGGGGCGAATATTCCAAACGCAATGGCGGTTTAGCCCCTTGGGTTAACCGTATCAACTTCAAGGTCGCCCAAGAGTTTCACTTCAAGGCCTCGGGGCATCGGCAAAGCCTCGAAATCGGTGTGGATTTCCACAATCTCACCAACCTGTTCTGTAACCGTTGGGGAACCTATAAGATCCTTGACAACAATGTGTTGCTCAAATACGAGGGCAGTGAATACACTTTCACCCAGCCCACATGGGAGGCCTATAACAATCTCACCTCCACATGGAAGATTTTGTTGCATGTGAAGTATGCGTTTTGACATAAGGACATTTAATGGTCAGCAGATTGATTTACCTGATAATTATAAGACAATGGAAAAGTTTTCAAATATTAATCGGAGAATAGTTGTGTTTTTCCTTTTCATCGTGATTGCCTCTTACACGGGAACACTTTCGGCGCAAACACAAACCATGGACAACCGTGTGTTCCGTGTGAACGATGTCGCGATAACGATGGTGTTTGTGAAAGGCGGGGATCTGCAATTGGGCTGTATTGAAGAAAGGGATGACAGTTGTCGGGCAGAGGAGGTGCCCTCACATCTTGTGACGCTGCCGGATTATTACATTGGCGAGACGGAAATCACCCAGGCTCAGTGGATGGCGGTGATGGGACGTGACAATAACCCGAGCTATTGGAAAGGCGACTTTCTTCCGGTGGAGCGGGTGAGTTGGGAGGAGTGCCGGCGTTTCATCATCCGTCTGAACAAATATCTGGCTGAGGAACTGCCACAGGGTTACCGTTTCGCTCTGCCCAGCGAGGCTCAATAGGAATATGCCGCCCGAGGCGGCACGAAGAGTGCCGGCACACGCTATTCCGGCAGCAACAACCTGCCGCAGATTGCATGGGTTTATGACAACAGCAACCAGCGAACTCACGATGTAAGGGCAAAATCGGCCAACGAGTTGGGCATTTTCGACATGAGCGGCAACGTGTGGGAATGGTGCGAGGATTGGTTTGACGAGAACTATTATTCCACCAATTCGGAATGGAATAATCCGATGAATGCACAAGAAAGCAGCTACCGCGTGCAAAGGGGTGGCAGCTGGAGCTTTGCGGCGCCATACAGCCGCTGTTCCTATCGCGACCGCGGCAGCATCCATTCCCGCTACGAGGACTGTGGCTTCCGCATCGTGCTGGTGCCCAAAAGCAAGTAGCCCTTTTTAAACCCTGATTGACATTACGGCGCAGACCGTAGCGCCCGCATTCTGGACTGTTCTCCACTACCATAGGCGTCAGCATGCAGATTTTGCGGAAAAATTGCGCCAAATATGATATTTTTGGACGGAATTTTCAGAAGATTAAACAATTGTTTTTTGTGAAAATGGAATCTTTTTTTAATCTTAACATTGTTGAAAAAGTAGTTTAAACAGTTGGTAATCAACTATTTTTACTGTTTGTCAAAAATGTTTTTTTTCAATATGGAAAAAACACGGCAGGGTAGGGGGAAGGGTAACGAAAAAAATGTATTTTTGCAGCCTTGAAATAAAAGTGAAAAATAATAAAAAGAAATAAAGAGATGAAACAAGAATTGATTCAGTACGTAGAGGACAATTTCATTACGAAACAAGAATTTCCGAAATTCAAGGCTGGTGACACCATCACCGTTTCTTATAGAATCGTGGAAGGCTCCAAGGAGCGTATCCAGCAATTCCAGGGCGTTGTGCTCCAAATCAATGGTGCCGGTGCCACCAAGACCTTCACGGTGAGAAAGATTTCCGGCGGTATCGGTGTGGAGAGAATCTTCCCCTTCGCAACCCCGATGATTGCTGAAATCAAAGTCAACAAGCGTGGTGTCGTGCGTCGCGCACGCATTTTCTACCTCCGCAACCTCACGGGCAAGAAGGCTCGTATCAAAGAGCGCAGAGGATAATAGAAATCATATCCACCTTGACAACTATCAAGCGGTTATTTTCGGAAATGAAAGTGACCGCTTTTTTTGTATTTTCGCGGCCTAAAAAGATAACCCGTGGCACTACAGCAATCTTTCGAGAAATCAGGCAATTTCCTGTTCAGGTATCGTGGGCAGATCCCCATTCTCATCTTCCTTTTGGCGATTCCTATCCTTGTCTATAGCAACCCCGACCTCTACATGCGGCTCTTTGTGGGGCAGCGTCATGTCCTGCGCGTCATCCTTACGGTGGTGGCATTCCTGCTCTCTTTGTCGGGACTGGTATTGCGCGCCTATACGGTTTGCACCACCCCAAAGGGCACTTCCGGCCGCAATACCGACAAGCAGGTTGCCAAACGCCTCAACACAGTCGGCATCTATTCTGTTGTCCGTCACCCGCTGTACCTGGCCAATTATCTCATCTGGGCCGGCATCTTGGTCTTCACTATGAATATCTGGGCCTTTATCATCGTTTCTTTGGTGTATTGGCTTTACTATGAACGCATCATGTACGCGGAGGAGGCCTACCTGCGCAGTCAATTTGGCGACGAGTTCGAGGCATGGGCCGACACCGTGCCCGCGTTCATCCCCCGATGGTCCCTTTTTCAGCGCGGTGAGATGGATTTCTCCTTCAAGACATTTCTCCGTCGCGAACATGCCACCCTCTATTCGACCATATTCTGTTATACCATAGCCGATTATCTGATGTTCGTGCTCTCGAATGTGCGCTTCCACGGCTATGTGGTCTCGCTGTCGGCATGGTTGCGCCCGTCGCTCTATATTTTGGCCGCCTGCACGCTCCTTCTGATTGCAATACATGTCATCAAACACCATACCCATTGGCTCGACAGTGACGCTGCCAGAGATTGAAACTTGAATTATTAACCCATTAAAACCATATTTACAATGAACATTTCACACATTGAACACATCGGCATCGCCGTTAAAAGTCTGGAAGAATCCATCCCTTATTATGAGAACATTCTGGGACTCAAATGCTACAACATTGAGGAGGTCGTTGACCAAAAGGTGAAGACGGCTTTTTTCAAGGTTGGACAGACCAAAATCGAATTGTTGGAGCCTACCTCTCCGGAAAGCACCATTGCCAAGTTCATTGAGAACCGTGGTGAAGGCATCCACCACTTGGCCTTTGCTGTGGACGACACGGCTTCCACCTTGCATGAACTGGCGGAGGAGGGGGTGCGCCTTATCGACAAGGAGCCGCGCGGCGGTGCCGAGCATTTGAAGATCGGATTCGCTCACCCGAAGGCCACCGGCGGCGTGCTGACCGAATTCTGCTGCCCCGACAAGGACGAATAGTCTCATAATTCTGTTGCAATGAAAGAAAAGAATGCGTATCTCTCCACCTTGAAATGGGGTGCTGTGCTTGGTGTCATGCTCGCGGCTTTCGAGCTGGTCAAGATGTTCGCCCGCCGCGTGGATTTCACCGGAGCCAAAATGCTTGACTTGGCTCTGATTATTGGATTCATACTCGTGCTCTATGCGGGCATCAAGGAGTTCAAGGAGTTGTATTCCGAACGTCTCTCTTTCGCAAAGGCTTTTCTCGGATGCCTCCTCATTTCCATTGTCGGTTCTGTGATCTTTTTCGGCTACTGCATGCTCCACTACGCCGTCATTGAGCCAAATGGCTTGGCTACGAAGTATGAGGTGGCCCTGGATAATTATCGGAAGGTCATCGACAAAGACACCATCACGCAAGCCGAAATGAAAACCTATCTCAGCGAGGTGGAGAAGCTTTTCGCTGAAGAGAAGGAGACTTTTGCATGGCCGGACACTGCCAGCGATGCCTTGAAGACCGATGCCGAAAAGGGATTTGGCATGATATACGACTTTTTCCTGCTCAAAATCACGGACAAGAGAGCCGTGGACACGGCCAACAACTACCAATTGGGGCATTTTGACCAATATGCGAGACGAACGCTGGTCGAAACCACGATGCTCTATATGGAGCAGAACGAAAGTCAGCTTTCCACGCCATTCGTGCAGCAGATGGTGCAGGATGTGAGTCGTCAGTTGGAAAAGTGCAGTCCGGTGGATGCGCGTTTTGCCCTGAACAAGGCCCATGTGCCGCATTACGACAAGCCCGGCCGATATGCTGCTGTCGCCGCGCTCATGGACTTGCTCTACGGCATGTTTTTCGGTCTCTTTATTGCCATGTATCACTACACCTCCAAAAAGGCGCCTGAACCAGTGGAGGATGAGGAACTGATTACGGAAGATGAGAGTGTGGAGCATGTCAATCAAGATGATCCTGTGGAATAGAACTACATTTTTTGTATTTTCGCAATCTAAATTTTTAAAGAAAGTATATGGATGATTCATTGTGTAACCTTCTGATTACCAAAGGACAACTAAAGCAAGACATCTTCGCCATCACCTTGGAGACCATGCAGCTTTTCAAGGAATGTTCGAAAAATTTCGAGGATTTCTATCGTGTTAACTATGCGGATGACCATGAGGACATTCCCGTGCGTTACGACAACAAGACTCAATACCAGTTCCAGCTGAAGTTCGCCGGCGATGTGCTGGTGTTCCTCATGCACAGCAACATTTTCGAGTTCTCGCGCGACCACGAAGTGATGCATACGCCGTATATCAAGGAGGACAAAACCCGTTCCTATTGCGGCATGATCCAGATTTTCAACTTCCTCGGCGACTCGTTCAAGTACAACCGTGTCAACGACCTTGGTTATATGATTGGACGTATCCTCATCAACAAGGAGGGTCATTATTACATCGAGGGCAAGCGTGAGCTGGCACAGGTGCTCAATAATTTTAGTGACAATAAAATCGACAAAGAATCTGTCAAGGAGATTCTCAAATCTGCGATAACTTACACGATAAACTTCGATTTATTGGTCCCGGATTACGAGGAAACGAAGATTATTTCGGTCAATGACATGCTTCAAATCGAGGACCAGAATAATATACGGACTGCTAAACGTCTGGGTTTCAGGTTTGAACAAGACAAATCGGGGGATTAATATTTTTTATGCTTCAAAAATTGGAGCGAAACAAAAAAAGTGTATTTTTGCAGCGTCAAATAATGACAGTCTTGGCGAGTTCGTATAACGGCTAGTACACAAGATTTTCATTCTTGCAATAGGAGTTCGATTCTCCTACTCGCTACAAAAGAGGTGCCTTTTGCTGTACAACAGAAAATGGCACTTTTTTTATGCCATCGCGACAAAAAAGCGACAAGTCATAGACACTTTCTTGTTGAACAACAACAGAGCTGTAGCTTTCATTGAGTCTGGATGTCGTATTGTGCAAAGTGTCTGCTGAACAACTGCTAACGGCGCATCAGTTGCATGATATTGCCATCCTTGTAATAGATGTCCTCGCGATATTGGATGCTGCCGTCGTCGCCCATAAAACAGGTGAAGTACTCAATGTATAATGGCATTGTCTTCTTGAGTTGGATGGTGCTGGGGCGGAGTTCGCGATAGAATTGTTTCTCTCGATCCGAAAGTTTATCGTAGTATTCTTGTTCCTTTTCAAGTTTTTTTTCCAAATATTTCTCACCATCTTCCGTTGTGGGGGCATTGCCCAGAATGATGCTGATCTCCTCCAGCCTCTTTTCATCGAAGTCGTTGATGGCATAGAGCACAGCGGCAAGGTCCATGGGGTTTTCGACGCGAATGCAGCCGTGGCTCAAAGCCCGCACCCGGCGTTTGAAAGCTCCTTTGTTGTTGGTGTCGTGCAGATAGACGGATTCTGTGTTGGGAAAATCGAACTTGATGCGTCCCAGGGCGTTGTGTCGTCCGGAGGTCTGCCGCAACCGATAGGGGATGTTGCCAGGGTTCACCTTGGTCCAGTCTATGGAGTCCGGGGTCACGTAGCTGCCGGTACGCGAATCGATAATATAGAGCTTCTCTCGGTTGACCACAGCCGTGTTGCTCTTGCAAAGTTTATGGTAGTATTCGTTTTTAATGATGTCGTATGGAATCCGCCATTCTGGATTGAGCACAATACGGTTAATTCGGCTGAAGAGCAGCGGCGACTCGGCCTTGTATGCGCTGACGAGGCCTCTTTTGGTGCGCGCGGGGTTCTTGGCGGGATCCTGCGTGCGGCCGCAGCAAATGCGTGTTCTGAAGGCCACGGTGTCCTCCACAATCGCCTTCAGTGTGAAATCGGGAATGTTCACCGCGATATAGGTGTGGCCCTTTTCGGGATCGACATGCCAGCGCAGGCGCTCCATGTTGGCGGCCAGTTTGTCAAGATAATAGGCGATGGGCCGGTTGAGTTTGCGAACTGTTTCTCCGCCCAAGCTGTCGCACTCGGGGATGGCGTTGTGACGGCGGAAGAGGTTGATGCCCGCCAACAGTGAGTCGGTGAGACGGTCCGTGACGGTGAAGTCGGCAGGCAGCTCGCCCGTGAGCATGAGTCGCCGGCACACCTCTTGCAAAGCCGCGTTACGCTGTCCTTTGCGAATCGTTGGCATGGCGATTTCGGCGAGAACGCTGTCCTTGAGCGGATAAAGTCGCAGCAACTCCGCCTGCAAGTGCTTGTATTCTGGATTTTCCGGTTCGTTTTCGTGAATGGTGGACGGAAACTGTTTCATCCGCTCCATTGTGGAATATCGGAATTCGTTGTCCGGCTTCAGACTTTTCATCAGCCACTTGCCGCCATTGGCCATGACAGGGTCTGTGGCCCCGTAGTGCAAGGCGCAAACATACTTGAGATACGCCTCGGAGAGGTGCATTTCCAAGTCAAAGAGCGTGTCGAGCAAGGTTGAGTCATTGGCGACTTGGTGGCTTTTTAGCAGGTTGACTGTGCGGTCTATGGCAGGGCGAAGGAGAAACGTGTCGGGAATGCCATGCTCGTAGGAGCGTCCCAACAGCTGCATAAGTGTGTCAATGCGGGCTTCCTGCACGCCACGCGCTGTCCAGTATGGCTCGCAAGCATGTGTCTGATAATAGTGTTGCAAAGCGTCCGCATAGACGAGACTGCTGTCCATGGCATCCACTCTTCGCGCGAAATGTTCCGCATACGACTTTGCGGAGAAGGCTGTGTAATGCGAGAACCAATGCGGTGCGCGCTCTGTGCCAATGGTTTTGTTGTGGCAGGAGGAGCCAAGCAGAATGGTGAAGCACAAAAACAGTACGTTAAAGAATCGAGCCATGTTGTATGGGGTTGCAGGGTGCAAAGATACAAAAAATAGCGCACCATTGACTATAAGGGTACGCTATTTGCATAATGTGTTTTATTATTATATTTTGTAGGTTTTGGCGGGCTTTCGTCCCTTATCGGGCTTCTCCGACGGATACTCCTGCTGTCGGGCAGGCGACACTGTGATTTGGTAGTCTTGTGAAGAGATGGTCTTGTAACTGCCGCTGTCATAGTCGTAATATTGATATGAGGCTCCTGGAATGAGAAACGTTCCTTCCGAACGCGGAATGATGGTGTATTTGAATGTCTTTGAACCGCTTACAATATCCCCCTTGGCGGAGATGTTGCTTGTAACCTTGGGGTAGGTGATGTCGCAGTCGGCGGGGAAGTTTATCTGAAGGTCATCGGCACTGATGTGGTGCAAGTTTCCGGTTCCGGAGAAGGTGACCGTTAGAACAACAGGCTCGTTGGCATGTACGTCGGTCTTGTTGAGGGAGGAGCTCACGGTGAAGTTGCCTACCACCTCGGTCTTCGTGCTGCGCGCATTGGGCAAGCTCTTCACTTTGACGGTGATGTCATTGGAGGTGAGCGTAATATTTTGTCCCTTATAGGTGGTGTAAGTGCCCCAGAAAGGATCGCGTCGGGTCGTGGGCACCTTGATGAGCAAGGTGAGGTTTATTTTCGGAATGGTGATTTTTCCTGTCTTGGTGGGGTAGAACGCTGTTTGCTTGATGGTGTACACCGAGTAGGTCTTGCCGTTGACACTTTCGGTGCCTTCGTCCCGATATTTCAACTCCAGGCCGTTGCTCCAAAACGCATCCGTCGGTTCAAAGACGGCACGTTCAATGGAGTAACCCTGTTTTTGATCCCGGACATAGAGTTTGTGCGTCACCACAATGGCTTCTCCTTGATAGGCCTCCAGGCTGCTGCTGGTAGCCTTGACGAAGAAGTCCTCCTTGTTTACTCGAGCGTCAGATTCCGTTTTGTTACCTTTGGACTTTGGCTGGGGTTGTTCTTCAGGCATGGTGCGCGGGGAGAAGAAATCGGACCAGTTCGGCATCTCAAACTGGAACCAATTGTCAGTCTGTTCGTTTTCGGGCTGCGTTTTCGGGGTCTTGACCACGCTCACAGCAACGGGGTTGCTTTTCACTACACGACCGTCAATGGAAATCGTGACGCCGGGGATGTTGAATGAGCCCTCCTTGTTGCCTACGAGGTAGTAGGTATATGTATAGGTGGTGTTCTGTTCCACCGTGCCGTTCGTGACGGAGATGGAAGTGCTTGTACCGATGTTGGGTCCACTGACCAACTCGAATTTGCCGAAATCGTAAGAGAGCACTTCACCTTGGGACGTCGTCGAAACCGTATATTTGAATTGTCGTCCCACAGCCACTTCCGCCGGCGCTTTGGCGGTACAGTCCGTCTCTACCTGGGCCCAAAGAGCAGTGTGCATGGACGAGACAAAGGAGAACAGGGGTATTAGGAACAAAATAATTCTTCTCATGATTTTTCGTTTTAGAATAGCGATGTCCTAACGTATTATAGTGACAAATATTGTATGAAAAAAGCGGGAAAGCTTGTGAGCATTTCCCGCTTGCAGGTTTCTTATTTCAAATCGAACTCAAACGTGTCGCCCGGTTTCTTTTCCGCAGGCTTCTTTCCATAGCGCAGCACAATCATCTTGCGGGTGCCGCGCAGTGTGATACGCTCGTGGTCGATCCAGAGGGCGGTGCCTTCGCGCAGGCCGGCCACCGTGCGCTCCTGGTTAACCGCCAAATACTCGTTGATGCGAATCTGGCGGGTTTCGCCGCCGTGACGAATGGCATCGTTGATTTTCTCCGGATATGGGTCGATGTAGTGCGGGTTGATCTGGAAAGGCACCAGATCGAGGCATTTGAAGCTCTCGGGCATCACAATGGGCATGTCGTTGGTGGTGCAGAGAGTGGGGCAAGCCACGTTGGAGCCGGCGCTCCAGCCGATGTACGGCGTGCCCTCCATCACTTTGCGGCGGATCGGCTCGATGAGTTTGTTGCGGTGCAACTCGGCCACCAAATGGAATGTGTTGCCGCCACCGACCACGATAATGTCGGCCTTCTCAATGACCTTGGCGGGGTCTTTGGCAGCATGGACGGAATTGATTTTCTTGCCGAATTGCTTGAACACGTTCTGCACGCGCTCCGCATAGGCGTCGTAGCTGGCGGGATAGACCTTCCCGGCCACGTCCACGCCGGCGTAGGGTATGAAGGCCACGTTTTTGCCCATGCCCTGCATGAATTCCTCCAATAGCGGTTGACACCAACCTAAATAGGGTTCCTTGTAATTTGTGGAATTGCTGATTAGTAATAGTTTCATATCCATTAAATTTAAAGTGAATAATTTCGGAAATGAGGATCTGCATAGGAGCTTAATCCTTTAATTGCGCCAACCGCTCCACCACATACGGCCTGTCTTCCTTGTAGGTCACACCAAACCATTCGGCATCGCAGTGCAGCACTTTGACGCGGGCCTTGCCTTGTGTCATGAGGGTGGCAATAACGTTGGGGATAGGATACTCTGCCGTGATGTTGTCCTGATTCTCTTTCAGGAACTCGACAAAATGTTCCTGCAAGGCGTTGAAGAAATCAGGCGTGAAGCCCCAGAAATTCATGGAGACGGGCTCGTCGCCGACAAAGCGGTTGTATAGTCCTTCTTCAATATTTTCAATGCCGTTTTCGGTATAGCCAATCTTGTGGTTCTCCACGATGGCGGTCAGGAAATCCTGGCCGTCGGTGCGGCATACGCCACGGGAGACGGTGCCGTTACGCGAAAGCGTCTTGTCGAGACGATAACCCACCATTGAGTAGGTCGGGGGCACGGCCGGGGTGCTGTCGCGCAGGAAGTCAGCCATCACCTCAAATGCCTGCCGGCCGTAGAAGTCGTCGGCGTTGATGACGGTGAAAGGCTCATGGATGGCATCGCGCGCCACCAAGATGGCATGCGCCGTGCCGTAAGGTTTCTTGCGCTCAGGATTGGCCACAAAGCCCTCCGGCAGCAAATCAAGCTCCTGAAAAACATATTGCACGGCTATCTTATCGACGTAGCGGGGTAAGATATGCTGTTTGAAATCCTCTTCCATGGATCGGCGAATGACGAAGACCACTTTGCCGAAACCGCTCTCCAAGGCGTAGCGGACTGAATAGTCCATGATGGTCTCACCATTGGGTCCCATCGGATCCAATTGCTTGAGTCCACCGTAACGACTGCCCATGCCGGCAGCCAAAATTAATAATGTAGGGGTCATATTGGTGGTTGGTATTTGGTATTTGGTATTTGGTATTTAGTGATTAGTGATCAGTGATCGGTCATTAACTCTTAACTTTTAACTCATAACTCTTAACTCTTTCACGGTGCCATATTAATATAGTCCTCCATCATCGCATCGTCGAGTTGGGCGAGTTGGGCATTGATGTAGTGCTTGATGAGATACCGGTCTTGATGGGTGTCAAGGATGCGGTGGATGGCCTCATTGACCTCTTTGAGGGTGCCCACGCATTCAAAGGGCTTGTAGGGGCTGAGACCGGTCAGCTCGTCGAAGGTGTGTTCCAATTCGGGTTTGTCGAGCAGGTCTTCCCCAAAGATTTTTCTCAGCTCTTCGCGAGGAATGAAAGGGGAGAGGATGATGAAGGCGAAGAGGCATTTGGGACAGTTGCAGCACCATTTGTTCTCTTTGCTGCCGGCGTTGCAGCTCTTGAAGACGGGGAAATATTGAGGGTATTGGGCAAAGCGCTCGGCAATCTGCAACTCGTTGAGCGGACGCAGATGGCTGTAATAGTGGTTGCAGTCGCCCATGAAGTCATGGACATATTCACGAAAATCCTCTTCAAACTCCAAGGATTTGGAGTACTGGTGGTTGACGTATGTACCGGGAATGGTTGGCTCGTTGGCGGACGACTCGTTGGAGAGGGCCACATCTCGTATGCCGGTGACGGCGCCAAGAAGGGTGGTGTAGAATGCCAACATGGCGGAGAAAGGGGTATGGCCGTTGAGATAGCCCTCTTTGTTCAGTTCAAGCAGCCTGGGATCAATTTGTCGTTCGAGGATGATGATGTCGTCGGGGGCGGTGAAACCGGCCACGCGGGCACAGTCCAAAGTGGCACCGCGCGGGTTGATGATGAAGGGCACAACCTCGCGCCCAAGGCGCAGCTCCTCCAGTGTCACCACGGAGTCCTTGCCGCCGCCGATGGGCACAATCACCCGGTGGCTCTCCTCTGTGCACGGGTAGGTCAACGACGACGCATCCGGCGCTTCATCGGGAAACTCGAAGTTGAGAAACTCTTCGTGATTGCTGTGGATATGGTTTTTGAAGAAAAACTCGCCAAGTCCGTTCCAATAGAGCTTTCTCCAGAAAAACTGCTGGTCGTCATCAAGCTTGTACCCGTGGATGCGCAAGCGAGGGCTACAGGTGCATTTCCAATAGCTGATCAACTCAATCATCCCAATGTTGAAGATGATTCCATCCAAGATGGAAATGTCTTCGGGCCATCGGGCATGTCTTCCGGGCTTTAGCACCATGTGAGGGTGAAAAACAATTCCGTCCGGGATGGCAAAATTGAATGTTATATGCAAAGCATTATCCACCAATTCGTAATGGTACGAGTTGTATTCAAAAACAGGATATTGCCGGCGTAGGTCTTCGAAATTCATATTTGTAATGGAATATAGGTTTTTGGGTTCAGGGAACAAGATCCGCAAAATCATACAATCTAAAATCAATCAGCCAACAGCACGAGTGCGATTGCCGTGATAATCCACTTGTCCGGGATGGTCTCGAAATAGATGAGCGGGTCGCCCCAACGGTCCTTGCTGCGGAGTGTCTGGCCGTCAAGATAGAACAATTTCTCGCCCCAGCGGTCTTTGAGACGGATGGTAAGGCCGTCGAAATAGAGGATCTGCTCACCCCAGCGGTCCTTCGCGCGCACTGTGTTGCCGTCCATGTAGAAGAGCTGCTGCCCCCAGCGGTCTTTCTCGCGCACGGTGCTGCCGTCTAAATAGAGCAGCTGTTTTCCCCATTGGTCCCGTTCGCGAATGGTGTTGCCATCTACATAGAAGAGCTTTTCACCCCAGCGGTCTTTTGCCCGGATATACTGGGCGGAAACGGTCTGGACGGTGAATAGGATTAACAGGAAGGGGAGTGTTTTTTTCATCGTGTTGTATTAAAGCATGGCAATGGCGGCGGCACGGGCGTCCTGGATGGTGTCGTTGACGCTCATCGGGCGCTTGCAGCTTCCGGCGACGAACAATCCCTCTTCCTTCGTGAAGTTGTCATTGAGATGTTCGTCAACACTTTGGGCGAAGCCATACAAGCCGTCAATGTGGACAGACTTGGCCAGTTCCATTGTGCCGTTAGAGGGGCACATGCCCACCATCAACACGAGCAGGTCGGTGTTCATGTTCAACGGGATTCCCATGAGCGTGTCCTCAGCCTTGAGCTGTATGCCCCCGTCGTAGGTGGCGGCGGCCTCTGAGATGCGGCCGCGCACGAAGTTGATGTCGTACTCCTCTTGCGCGGTGCGGTACATCTCCTCGAAACCTTGGCCCCACATGCGCAGGTCCATGTAGAAGAGGTGTACATTGGTGGCGGGGGAGAGGCGCTTGACCTCAATAGCCTGTTTCACAGCCGTCACACAGCAGACCTTGGAGCAGTAGTTGTTGCCGCTCTTCTCGTCGCGCGAGCCGACGCACTGCAGGAAGACCACCTGCTTGGGAGTGTCCCCCATGGTGTTGACGATTTTGCCAGCCTTGACCATCTTCTCCAAGTCGAGGGAGGTGATGACACCTTGGTAGATCCCGTAGCCTAACTCTTCCTTGCGGGTCGCGTCGAAGACCTGGTAGCCCGTGGCGATGAGAACCTTCTCGTAGGAACGTTTTGTCCCTTTGTCATCGGTGGTCATCCACAGACCGCCTTCGCGGTGCAGGTCCGTGACGGTTGTTTCAGCGAGGAGGGTGATGTTGTCGTGGTTTAGTTTTGCTTCTAACCGGTTGGCCAGCTCGTCGGCGGAGGAGAAGTCCGGGAACAGAAGTGCCTTGTTTCGGATGTTGGTGAGTGGAGTCTTCTCCTTTTCAAAGAGGGTGACATTGTGTTGTTGAGCCAGAATGCTGGCGGCTTCGATGCCGGCAGGGCCAGCTCCTATGATGGCGATGTTTTTCATTGTTTCGTTTTGGATGATATGTTTTGTTCAGGTTCAGACTTTCAATACGGCAGGCTTGTCGGGCAGGGAAAGCACCTTCCCATCAACACCTTTGTATTTGGAGTCGGGGTCGAATTGAATGCCGATTTTGTTGAGGAGGCTCTCACACTGCACTTGGTGCAGCTGCAGGCCGAGCGTCCACGGGTCGTAGCCCAACAGCAATCCGGCCAACTCTTCATAGGAGAGGACAGGAATGCCGTAGCCGTTTTTGTCGTAGGTCTTGTGCTCCATCTCGGCGATAGTGTATTGCCATTTGTCGAGGAACATCGTGCAGCCCGGACAGTTGGCCACAATGAAATCGGGCTCGTATGGTTCCATAGACTCGAACTTCTTCTTGGAGTTGGAGACTGAGTAGCCGCGGTTTTCTTGTACGAGATACTGGCGGAAGCCGAAACCGCAGCAGTGACGACGTTCCGGATAGTCGATGACCTCGCCGCCCCACGCCTCAATCATGCCAGCCAACACATATGGGAATTCGGCATTGCCGATGCCGTGCTTGGGGAAGATCTTGGCATAGTGGCATCCGATATGCTCCACGCCGCGCAGCGGTTTGCCCGTAAAGCGGTTCACCAACTGGTATTTCATCTTCTTCTTCAGATCGAAGCGGAATTTGTAGATCAGGTCGGAAGGATGGGCAATATTCTTGGGAATCTCGAACTCGCGGCCCGTGGCCTTGCGCAGGTATTCGCGTGCCTGCTCCAATAATTCGGGACTCTCGTGCCATTTCTCGATAATCTCTGTCATCACGCCGAAGGAGGTTACGCAGGAAGGCACATAGTTTTCGTAGCCGTGTTCGGACATCAGCGAAAAAAGTCGCGCCACCACGGTCATGGTCGTCTCGAAAGGCACCACATCGGCATGGTAGCCGATGCCTGTGCAGGTGTGCTGATGCGAAGAGTCGTAGATGTCTTTGCCCAGGTCGTTGCGCAGGATGTTCAGAAATGCGGCCTCAGAACCGGGAAAGAAGGTCTGCCGGATGCAACTCCGCTCGTAAAAGAAGTGGTCATCGGCAATTTCCTTTTGGTACTCGTTCCAATATCTTTTCATTGTCTATGGGGTCTGATACAAGGCTGCAAAGATACATTTTTTTTGTATTTTTGCGCTTCCCAAAAAACAACGATATGAAACGCTTCCTTCTTCTTTGCTGCCTTGTGGCCCTCACATGGCCGTTGCTGGCCCAGAATGCCGACCAAGCCAACCCTGACCTGAACCTGAATGCCGCATATTTGCCACCCACCGACCCGGCCGTGCAGGCCAAGCTCGCCCAGTGGCAGGACCTCAAGTTCGGAATGCTCATTCACTGGGGCATCTATGCTGTGCCCGGCATCGTGGAGTCGTGGTCCATCTGCTCGGAGGACGAGGATTGGATTCCGCGCGACAGTAACATGCGCTACGACGAATACAAGCGTTGGTATTGGAATCTCAACAAGATGTTCAACCCACAGCAATTCGACCCTGACCAATGGGCGGATGCGGCCAAGAAGGCAGGCATGAAATATGTGGTCTTCACGACCAAACACCACGACGGATTTGCGATGTACGACACCAAATTCAGCGACTACTCCATCGCCAAGGGGCCGTTTGCCGGCAACCCGAAGGCCGATGTGGCCAAATATGTGTTTGACGCTTTCCGACGCCAGAATATGATGGTTGGCGCCTATTTTTCCAAGCCCGATTGGCATTCGCAGGACTATTGGTGGGACCGCTACGCCACGCCCGACAGGCACGTCAACTACAAAATTGCAAATCATCCCTATCGATGGAACCGTTATAAGGATTTTGTTTACAACCAGATAAACGAGATTACCTCCAATTATGGCAGCATTGACATTCTATGGTTAGACGGTGGTTGGGTGCGTGCTCCTAAAGAGGACATCGACATGGACCGCATTGCCCAAAAGGCGCGCGAGAACCAACCGGGCCTGATTATTGTGGACCGCACGGTGACAGGCAAGTACGAAAACTACAGGACCCCGGAGAAGATGGTGCCAGACAAGCCGCTGTCATACCCGTGGGAGACCTGCTTGCCCTTGAGCAAGGACTGGGGTTATGTGCCGGGCGCGACGTTCAAGACCCCGAAAGAGGTGCTCAACACTTTGGTGGAGGTCGTGGCCAAAGGCGGCAGCTTGCTGTTGGGTGTCGGTCCGACCCCGCAGGGCCTCATCGAGCCGGTGGTGGTGGAGCGGCTGACCACGATAGGGGAGTGGTTACGCGTTAACGGCGAGGCCATTTACGGCTCACGTCCTTTGGTGGTCAGCAACGAAGGCAGTATCTGGTTCACGCAGAGCAAAGACGGCTCCGAACGTTATGCCATTGTCACTGTTGGCGACAACCGCAGTGTGGAAACGACCTTGGAGTGGCGCTTCAATCTCCCGGCGAAGCATAGCGACCTGATTCTGTTGTCCACGGGCGAGAAGTTGAAATACAAGCTGAAAGGCGGACAAGTGTCAGTCACGCTGCCGCGTGGCACGGGTGCAGATGGGTTGCCAGTTGTGCTAAAGTACAATTAGTCACCGATAGGGCATGACGTTTCCTCACGACTTCCCGGAATCTTGGGCTGCCGACAAACCTCTAATCACTTATTTTTGTATTTTTGCCGCCTGATTTGAAAAAAAGGATGCAGATTACGCTTTTAGGAACCGGAACGTCGCAGGGTGTGCCCGTGGTGGGTTGCAACTGTGCTGTCTGTCAGTCACAAGACGTGCGTGACAAGCGATTGCGCACCTCTGCGTTCGTGGAAATCGGGGATGTCCATATACTTATCGACGCGGGTCCCGATTTGCGGCAACAAATGCTGCGCAGCAATATCACCCGCGTGGACGCCATCCTGATGACCCATGAGCATAAAGACCATCTCGCCGGCCTTGACGACATCCGCCCCATCTATTTCATGATGAATGCTCCGATGCATGTCTATGGCTTGCAGCGCGTGCTCAATGTCATCCGCAAAGATTTCGACTACGCTTTCCGTCCCAATCCGTATCCTGGCGTGCCTGCACTGCAACTTTTCCCTGTCCGCGACGATCCCTTCACGGTCAAGGACGTTGAAATCACCCCCATCCATGTGCGGCACCTCACGTTGCCCATACTGGGCTATCGCATCGGGAAACTTGCCTATATCACGGATGCCAGCTTTATCGCAGAATCGGAGTTGCGAAAGCTGCAAGGTCTTGATGTGTTGGTGATCAATGCTTTGCGAAAAAAAGAGCACTATTCCCACTTCAACCTCGACCAGGCCTTGTCTGTCATCAAGCAGCTGCAGCCAAGACAAGCCTATCTGACCCATATATCCGACAAAATGGGACTGTATGAGGAAGTAGCACCAACTTTGCCCGAAAATGTCTTTTTGGGCATTGATGGAATCACAATTCCTGTAGAAGAATAAATTATCAGATTTCTGCGGGTGGGGAGCTCTCTTTTCCAGTATGTTTATATGGAGTTTTTGACGTTGACCATGATTTGCGAGAGCATGTTTTTGGCCCTCAGCAGCTGGATCTTGACGTTGGAGAGGGAAATGTTCAGTTCTTCGGCAATCTCATCGTAGGAGAGCTCTTGATAGTAACGCAGCTCGACCACTTTCCGGTATTTATCGGGAAGCTGGGCCACAGCGAGACGCATCATGCGTATGCGTTGCTTGTCAATCACCTCCTGCTCCGGTGTGGGCGTAGTGTTGGACTGCGAGCGGTCTATGAGCAACTGGGTGTTGGCTGTGGAGAGGTCGTCCTCCAGACATTGGGGCGAGTTGTTCTTGTGCCGGATATAGTCAATGCTGTTGTTGACGGCAATCCGGAAGAGCCACGTGGAGAAGGCGTACTGAGGCGTGTATTTGTCCAAATAGCGGAATGCCTTTCCAAAGGTCTCCAATGTCAAGTCCTCGGCATCATCGCTGTTCTTGACAATTTTCATGAGCATGTAATAAATACTGTCGCGATAGAGACTCATCAACTCGGCATACGCCTTTTGGTCATTGTTATCGAGTGCTTTACGCAACAAGACGTAATCACGTCTGGCTTTTTCTGTGGTGCAGGGGTTTTCCATTATAAAAATCTATCGTGACGAATTTGAGCATCCATGAAATAAAGCGGATTCAGCAGTGCGAACAGGAGATCGTAAAGGATGAGTCCTGGAATCACTTGCTTCTCGTTGAGTTTCTTGGCGGCGAAGCCGAAGACGAGGTATTGGCTGATGACCCTCACTGCGGCAATGCCTGCCGTGACGGCTATTAGAAGAATGTTCCCGATGCTGTAAACGATGGCAAAGGCAAGTGCGATATAAAACAGCAGGTTGACGATGGCATAGCTGGTGAGCAGGAACCTGTTGCGGAAAGTGTTGTAACGACGTGTGTAGTACAGGCCTTGCTTGTGGTCCTTCCAATAGTGGTGAAGAGCACCGCGTTGCAGGATTGTGACGGCGTCGGGAGAGTACTCTATCCCCGTGTTGTTCCGGTTTGCAGCGCGGGAAATAAAGATGTCCTCTTCGCCATAGCTGATATGGTTGTGTTTGGCAAAACCGCGCTGTTGGGCAAACACCTGTTCCGTGAACCCCATGTTCTTGGCGTCGCCGCGATAGGGGGAGTGGATCCGCGCCAGCGAGAAATACTGGATGGCATTCAAGAGGTTGTCGAAATGTAGCAGACGATTGAAGGGATTGTTTTTCTTTTCAAAGGTGCTGTATCCCAAGACAATCTGCTTGCCGCCCTCAAAGTTGCCGGCCATCTTCTCTAACCAGTGGGTGGAGGTGGGGGCGCATTCGGGATTTGTGACCAGCAGGAAAGGATGGGAGGCACAGCGAATACCCATGGAAAGGGCGAATTTCTCGCCGCGGATGGTCGTAACAGCGGTGTCAAGCTCCACCAGCTTCAGATTGTTGTATTGCTGTTGATATTCCAAAATCAAAAGCTTGGTGTCGTCTTGGGAATTGTCGTCCACCACCACCACCTCAAAATCGCCATATTGCTGGTTCAGGAATTTGGGAAGGGTCTTCAAAAGGACACCAGCAGCATCTTTTGCCACCATGACGACCGACACAGGTGGTTGGTACAATGACTTTTGGGGCTTTTTTCTTTGGAAGGAGAAACGAGCATAAACAAGGTAGTAATACACTAGTTCTATGAAAGTTATGGCTCCAAATAGAATAACGACGAGGCTCGGAAGAGACACTTCGGACATAGGTTATAGGTTGGTTATGGTTTGGTTCAGCAAAAATATTATTTTGATTCCAATAAAATGCTATTTTTGCACGCAAAATACTAACAAAATGAAGTTTATAATTGAAGGTGCTGATACTAAGAGCAATGCGCGTGCTGGAGTAATCTCCACGGCGCATGGCGAGATTCAAACTCCGATATTCATGCCCGTGGGCACGTTAGGTGCCGTGAAGGCCATGCACATGAGGGACATGAAAAACGAAGTCAAAGCACAAATCATACTGGGAAACACCTATCATCTTTTTTTGCGTCCCGGCACTGATGTGCTGGAGCAAGTAGGCGGCTTGCACAAGTTCAACGGCTGGGATCGCCCCATACTGACAGACAGTGGCGGCTTCCAGGTCTTCTCCCTCAGCCAACGACGCAAAATCGATCCCGAGGAGGGCGTTTGGTTCCAGTCGCACATCGACGGCTCGCGTCATCTCTTCAGCCCTGAACGAGTGATGGACATCCAACGCTCCATTGGCGCCGACATCATCATGCAGTTCGACGAGTGCATCCCGTATCCTTGCGAGTACGATTATGCCAAAAAATCAATGGAAACCACTTATAAGTGGCTGTTGCGCTGCAAGAAACGTCTGGATGAGACGCCACCGCTCTATGGATATGAACAGACATTGTTCCCTATTGTGCAGGGTGGGGTATATCACGACCTGCGCGCCCGCTCCGCCGAGTATGTGGCCTCACTGGGCTGCGACGGGAACGCCATCGGTGGGGTAGCGGTAGGGGAGCCCACCGAAAAAATCTATGAAATCACGGATTATTGCTGCCAAATTCTGCCCAAAGACAAACCAAGATACCTGATGGGAGTCGGAACGCCAGCTAATATATTGGAAAACATTGCGTTAGGTGTTGATATGTTTGACTGCGTGATGCCCACGCGCAATGGTCGCAACGGCATGATTTTCACCTGGGACGGAATTCTCAACATGCGCAACGAAAAATGGAAAAACGATTTCACACCCATCGATGCAAACAGCGAAATGTTCGCCGACCGTGAATATACACGCGCGTATCTGCGTCATCTGTATGTATCCGGCGAGATGCTGGGGCCGATGATCGGCAGCATCCACAATTTGCATTTTTATCTGGAGCTTGTGACAACCGCCCGTGCGAAAATTCTCGATGGAACGTTCGCAACATGGAAAAATGAAATTGTCGGACGGATATCAAAACGACTGTAGTTTTTTCTGTATTTTCCACAGATTCTTCATTAACGAAATTGGCTTTATATACTGCGTACATCTGGGGAATCTTGCAGAGATGCATTTGTCTGATAATTTATATTATGTTAAATAGAAATTATGGGGCAGCAAGCACCATAGGGCTTCCCCCATTACGATGCATATAAATGAATCATGTTAACATAAAAAAAACGGTACATGGACATGTACCGTTTCTACCGAGCTTTTGCCCCTGACGGGGCTGCTTAAGGAAAATATTTATCTGTTTCTAATGTTCTTCTTCCATTTCTTCGTCATACTCCTGAATTTCAAGCCAATGACTCCAAAGATGGCCTCCTTGAAGATTCCTCCGCTCATCTTGGACGTTCCCATAGTACGATCCCTGAAAATGATGGGCACCTCAACAATCTTGAATCCAAGTTTGTATGTAGTATATTTCATTTCGATCTGGAAACCATACCCAACATGTTTGATTTCATTGAAGTTTATGGTTTTCAATACATTAGAACGATAACACTTGAATCCAGCGGTGGTATCGTTGACCGGGATGCCCAGTATGGTGCGCACATACATGGAACCGAAATATGACATCAACAGGCGTCCGAGCGGCCAGTTGACAACGCTGATGCCCTGACAATAGCGTGATCCGATGGCCAAATCGGCATTTTGCTCGACACAAGCATCATAAAGGCGTTGCAGGTCGTGCGGGTCATGGGAAAAGTCGGCGTCCATTTCAAAGAAGAAATCGTAGTTGCGTTCCAAACCCCACTTGAAACCGTGAATGTAGGCCGTGCCCAGTCCCAACTTGCCGGCACGCTCCTCAATGAACAACCTGCCCTCAAACTCCTTCATCAATCCTTTCACAATATCGGCTGTGCCGTCGGGTGAATTATCGTCAATGATGAGAATGTGCACGTCAATGATGCCGAAAATGGCACGGATGATGTTCTCAATGTTTTCTTTTTCCTTGTAGGTCGGAATAATGACCAATCTTTTATCCATGGGTATTAAATTTTATTTCGAAAGAATGATATAGACCGGCAGATGGTCGCTGTAGCCGCCCTGATAGTTTCCGCCGGCGAAAGTGCGGAACGGATAACCTCTGTAGGAACCGGTCTTGGTGAACATGAAATCTTTGCGGAAAACATGCGCCGACACGAATCTGTAGGTGTTCGGACGGGCCCACATCAGTCCGCCGGAGACCACTATATTGTCAAGCATCTCCCAGGAGTCGCGATACGCGTATGATCCGATACCGTTATGGAACATTTTCCACATCGGATTATACAAATCATTGAGGGTAACGCTCTTTTCATTGGTCTTAGTGCCAAGGCACTGCATAATGGCCTTGGAATTGGGGTTGTCGTTCAAGTCGCCCATAAGGATGAACTTGGCACCGGGATGTTTCTGCTGGATATTGTCAGCTATTTGTCGCGACAGTTTGCCGGCGGCCAATCGTCCCGGAAGGCTCCTGCGCTCACCTCCAGCCTTGGATGGCCAGTGATTCACCAAAATATACAAGGTGTCGGTGTTGTCGAGAACACCTGTCATCAGCCATTGGTCACGGGAAATAAATTCGGGCTGGTCAGGCACCACCAATGGGAACGAGGCCGTATCTATGACGCGGAAGCGTGCGGGGTCGTAGAAGAAGGAGACGTCCACTCCCCTTCTGTCGGGCGAATCATGATGACAAACCTTCAAATTGTAAGGTCTCAATCTTTCCGTGTTGGCCAAGTCCAACAACACATTCTCGTTTTCCACCTCGGAGAGACCTAAAACCACCATTCCCCCATCCAGTTTCATCATTTCACTGATCACAATGGACAGGTTTTCCAACTTGGCATGATAGCGTTCCGATGTCCATTGATAATCGCCTTGTGGCAAAAATTGTTCATCATTTTTGGCGGGATCGTTAATTGTATCAAACAGATTCTCAACATTATAAAATCCTATCACAGCCTTCTTCCCCGGTTGGGCCCATACACTGGCATGTAACAGTGTCAATGCAAGCAGTATCAATAAAGGTATTCTTTTCATCGATGAAAAATTTTAGGTGCAAAAATACAAAAAAAGCAATTGTCTTTTCATTTTTTGAATATTCGACAAAAAAAAACCGCCCTCTTGCGAAGACGGTTTTTTTTGTATGGTTTTGTTATGGCTTATTTGTGACCTTGGCACTTGTGCTCGCCATTGGCTTGTCCCTGGCATTTGTGCTCGCCATTGGCTTGTCCTTGGCACTTGTGCTCGCCATTGGCATGTCCCTGGCACTTGTGCTCGCCATTGGCATGTCCCTGGCATTTGTGCTCGCCATTGGCTTGTCCTTGGCACTTGTGCTCGCCAGCTGCATGACCCTGGCACTTGTGTTCGGCATCTTTGGAACCGCAGGAGGATTTTCCCTGACAGCATGCCGGCAGGGCGGCGCGGGCTGCCTTGTCGGCAGGCACATTGTCGGCATTGTAGCCCAACTTGCTGATTTCCTTACGCAAAATGTCGGGATTGGTCTTCTTGGCATCGTAATTGATGGTCAGCTTGGCTGTTTTCATGTCATACGAGTATGTTTTGACTCCTTTGAAATATGGGACATTTTCTTTGAAACGGTCTGCACATTTCTGGCATACTCCGTTGGTTTGGATCACCACCGTCTCGGTGGCGGTTTTCTGCGCGAAGGCGCTGAAACTGAAGATGGCCATAACAGCCAGGATAATCGCTTTTTTCATTTTGATGTTGAATTTTTATGATTAAATAATGATGAAAATCTAAAAAACTTTTGCAAGACTATTGGTTTATATGAAAAGTTTAAATGTACAAAATTTATTTCAGGACATATCGGAATCCGACATATCCCATGATGCCGGTAATCGGTGCATAGACGACAGTGGCGTCAAAGTTTGGGCCGAAAGGATCGTCGGGGGCGATAATGGGATTTTTCTGCTTGTAGTTGGTCAGGTTCTCGCCGCCGACATAGAGTTCCCATCTGCGGAATTTCTTGGTTATCTGCGCATTCAGCAGACAGTAAGCCGGGGATTTCTCGGGCAGGGCGGCATCAGGGTTGGCCTCCATGTCTGGCAGGCGTTGCGGACCATAAACCTGCAGATTGACGTTGAATTTCCATCGGTCGTAGCGGGTGCTGTAGTTCACGTTGACGATGCCTTTGTGCGGGCTCATCAGTACTTTCTCCCGCATCACGCCATGTGTCATATACCGTACATCGTTGAAACGGTAAGCCAGCAACAGCTCAAAGCGTGTGAACGGACGCAGCGTCAGCTCCGCCTGCACGGAATGCGAGCGTGACCGGTTGTCGATACCGTTATAAATGCCGTTCAGGTTATATACATATATATAATGTATGTCCTGATCCATGTCGATGATGGTCTGGTTGGTGAAGGTGGTGTAGAAATAGTCGAGCGTGAAGGTTGATCTGCCACCCGGCAGGGTGAAACTTTGCACCATGCTGACACCGAGATTCCAAGCCTCTTCGGGTTGCTGCATCTGACCGTCAACATACAGAAAATCGCGGTTGGAGGTCAGCAGCGACATGTTTTCGGCCATAAAGTGGGCGGTGCGGTATCCTTTTCCGGCGGAGGCGCGCAGCGAGAGATTGTCAGCGGCCTGCCACTTGACATGCAGGCGAGGCGTCCAATAAAGTCCTGTCATGTTCCCGTAATTCATGTTATAGTCGAGACGCATGCCCGCCATTACCACCAACTTCGGCTCAATGATATAGCAGTATTCCGCAAACACCCCTGGTATCCATTCGTCCGAACGGTTATTCATTGGCATGACAGGACCGTGCGAAAAAACACGCAGATGATCAAAGAAATCATATTGCAGGCTGGCTCCTGCAGTGAGTTTGTGACGTTCTCTCTTCCCGAACTTATTGCTATACATCACATTGATGTACAGACTCTGTTGGTCAAACATATAACTGCGCGCCCCAAACAGGGCGTTGGTCCAGTTACCCGTATAGGAGACAATGGTACCGATGCTCTCATTTTTTCCCTTGAGAAGGAATCCGTTCTTGGTGATGAAGTCGAATTTCTTGTTGTCCACATGGACACCATAATGAAGCAAGTCGGGATTGAAGCCGTCCGTCTTATAATCGTGTTGTCCCCCCACCCTGTTGTCCCAGACAAAATCGACCATGGTGCGGCCTTCCCAAAACCTATTGACTTTGTAGTCCCAGCGATTCATCGCATTGATTTGCTGGTTGAGCGGAACATCCAGGAAACCGTCGTGGTTCATGTCCATCTTCAGGAATTGAGCCCCGCCGTAGAGCATCAGCATCGTGTGTACCTTGTCGTGTTTGTCCACTTTAAAGCGCGTGGTCAGGTTCAGTTCGCTTTTTGTCATGGAATTGAGATAGAAATTGAGGAACAGCCTGTCGAAGTTGGTTTCCGGTTTCTTGTAATCGACATTGACTTGGCCGGTGATGGCCTCGAAGCCATTGGTGACGGAGGCCACGCCCTTGGAGACACTGATGGACTCCATCCAGGAACCGGGCATGAAACCAAGTCCAAACTGGTGGGAAAGGAGTCTGATGAATGGCACATTTTCAAGGAGCACCTGGCTGTAGATACCGGCGAGTCCCAGCATGGAGATCTGGCGGGCGCCCGTGATGGCATCCGCGTATTCCATGTCCACAGCCACGGTGCTCTCAAAACTCTCCGCGAGGTTGCAGCATGCGGCACGTCGCAGTCCCTCTTGGGAGATGACTGTCGTGAGGATGGGTTGCGTGGAGATATAAGAACCGTCGCGTGCCACGATGCTGACTTCCGCGAGTGTGTGCGAATGGGATAGCAGCACCAAGATGTCGTTTTGGGAGCGCGGCACCACCAGGGTGTCGGGTTGGAATGTAGGGAAAGTGACTACTAAAGTGTCAGTTTGGGTGCGCTGGATGCTAAAATTGCCTCTGTTGTCGGAGAAAGCACCGGTGGTAGTATGAAGCCATTGGACAATGGCGGATTGCACGGCTACGGTGTCGCCTGTTTCAGTCACTTCGAGCACCCGGCCATTAAGCGATTGGGCTGTCAGGGTCTCCCCCACCCCACTCATCATGAGCAACAGGAGTAAGTATTTGATTATTTTAATGTTAGTTCTATTCTTAATGCTTGTCATAATTGTAGATTTCTCTGCAAATGTTGTCGTATTTCTGATAAATGACTTTGCGTTTGAGTTTAAGGGTTTGCGACAGCTCGCCTGTTTCAATACTCCACACATCGTTAATCAAACGAAATCGTTTGATTTGCTCATGATCGGCCAATGTCTTGTTCACCGAGTTGACGGCATGGTTGATCACCTCCATGAAACGGGGGTGGCTCATGTATTCGGATCGATTGGCGGGGATGCTGAGGCGGTGTCTTTTGAACTCCTCGTCCATCTTGGCAAAGGAGGGCACGATGAGTGCGGAGACGAACTTTTCGTTTTCGCCGATGACCATCACGTTGTCGATGAACGATGATTCGCGAAGTTTGGTTTCGATGACTTGCGGGGCGATGTATTTGCCAAGCGAAAGCTTGAAGATTTCCTTCTTGCGGTCGGTGATTTTCAGGAAAGAGCCATTCTCAATGGTGCCGATGTCGCCGGTATGGAACCAGCCGTCCTCGTCAATGACCTCGCGGGTGTAAGCTTCGTCCTTATAGTAGCCCTTCATGAGGCAGGGCCCCTTGGTCAGAATCTCGCCGTCATCGGCAATCTTGCACTCCACGGTGGGCAAGATTTCACCCACGCAGCCCACGCGGATGATGTGCTTGCGGGGCACGTTGACTGCAATGACAGGAGATGTCTCTGTAAGGCCGTATCCCTCATAGATGCGCACCTTGGCAGCGGTGAAGAGGCGGATGACCTTCTCTGGAATGGACGAGCCGCCAGATACCACGGTCATCTCCTTGCCGGAGAGATTCTCGCGCCACTTGCTATACACCAGCTTGTCGGCAATCTCATACTTGAGTTGGTAGAGCTTGTTGGGATTCTCGTAGTCGTACCGGGTGGCGATTTTGAACGCCCAGTCGAAAATACATTTTTTGAAGCCCTTAAGGTTTCTGCCTGCCGCATGAATCTTGTCATACATCATCTCGAACACGCGCGGCACAGCGCAGAAACCATCAGCCTTCATATCATGCATGTCTTTGGCTATTGTGGCCAAGCTCCCTGCATAATAATGACTTACTCCCATGAATTGGTAATGGTAGTTGACTGTGCGTTCATAAACATGACACAACGGCAGGAAACTCAGCATCTTGGCATGGTAGTCCAGCAGCTGGTATTCCAACGCGATGGGCAAAAAGTTGGAACAGATGTTCCTATGGGTGAGCATCACACCTTTGGAGCGTCCTGTCGTGCCGGATGTGTAGATAATGGTGGCCACGTCGTCGGGCGAGATGTTCTTCTTGTTATCTTCAATGACGCTCTTCCACTTCTCCAAGTTGCGATGCCCCATTTCCAGCAATTCGTCCGAAGAAGTCAATCCTTCAACATGGTCAATGGCATAGACAATCGGGTGTTGCTCGATTTCCGGCAGCACCTTCTCGACACGCCGGTAGATGGTCTCCATACCAAAAACAATGCACTTGCAGTCGCAATGGTTGAGGATGTATTTGTACTCGTCGGGGTTCAAGGTCGGATAAACGGGCACATGGATCATTCCGGCGAGCATGATGCCCATGTCGAGGAAGTTCCATGCAGGACGGTTTCGCATGATGGTGACAATTTTGTCGCCCTTTTGGAATCCAAGTTCAAGAAATGACGATGCAATGACATGTGAGTAGTTCACATAGTCCTGAATGCTGTATTTTTTCCAGCCGTCACCGTCACGTTTGGCAAAGAAATCATCCTTTTCATAGTTATATGATATGACATCAAGAATATCAAACAATCGTGTTGGCAGCTTTGTGCCTGGTTTTAAAGTCATCATGGAAAACAAATTATAATTTCTCGGAAATTTGATATTTATTGCGGTCTGGGTCGTTGCGGGCAATCATTTCCCCGAGGAATCCGGCCAAGAAGAGCATGAAGCCCAGCACCATGGCCAGCAGGGCCAAGAAGAAAAGAGGCTGGTCGGTCACCTGACGGAAAGGAACGCCGTGGGACTGATGCACCAATTTGGCGATGATAAGCCAAATGGCGCAGATGAAACCCACGAGAAAGGCGATGGTGCCCCAAACACCGAAAGCGTGCATGGGCTTCTTGCCAAAACGGGTGGTGAACGAGATGGTGAGCAGGTCAAGATATCCGTTCACAAAACGGTTGAGGCCGAATTTTGTCACGCCATATTTCCGTTTCTGGTGTTGAACCACCTTCTCCCCTATCTTGTTGAAACCGGCCCACTTGGCTATCAGAGGGATATAACGGTGCATTTCGCTATAGACTTCAATGGACTTGACGACCTCCTTGCGGTAGGCCTTCAGTCCGCAGTTGAAGTCGTGCAGCTGGATGCCCGACATTTTGCGGGTTGTCCAGTTGAAAAACTTGGAGGGGATGTTCTTGGCGATCTTGGAATCGTAGCGTTTCTTCTTCCAACCGGACACCAAGTCGTATCCGTCCTCCTTGATCATGCGGTAGAGTTCGGGAATCTCGTCGGGACTGTCCTGCAGGTCGGCGTCCATGGTGATAACCACATCGCCTTCGCAGGCTTCGAAGCCTGTGTTGAGGGCGGCCGACTTGCCATAGTTCCTGCGGAAGCGTATGCCACGGATGTTGGGGTTCTCTGCATGGAGGCGTTCCACCACAGACCACGAACTGTCGTTGGAGCCATCGTCCACCATCACCACTTCGTAAGTGTATTGGTGTTCGTCCATGACGCGCTTGATCCAAGCCGCCAACTCGGGCAGCGACTCTTCTTCGTTAAAAAGGGGTACAATTACTGATATATCCATATATTGTGTTTTTACATTTTTCTAAAGTTCAATAAATCAACAGGTTTAACCCCATGATACACTTTTTTTTAAAAGTGCAAAAATAATAAAAATCTTCCATTCGCTGAAAATTAAATCAGGGTCGTCGTAAATATGCGGAAGAGCCGCATACCCACTTGTTTTTTCAAAAAACGACATTTACAATTTTTGTATTTTCGCGGCCTAAAAATCCATCTTATGAGTAAACGGAAAATCTTGGTTATATATACCGGCGGTACCATCGGAATGATCATGGATCCCGAGAGCAAGGCTCTTGTGCCTTTCGAATTCGATCATATCCACGAACAGCTGCCGATGCTGCATCTTATTGAGGCGGAGGTCACTTTCCAGTCGCTGTTGCCACTGATAGACTCCTCCGACACCAACCCCGACTTCTGGGTGCGACTGGCACGGATGGTGAAGAACGAATACGACAACTATGACGGTTTCGTCATCCTGCATGGTACTGACACGATGGCCTACACGGCCTCTGCAATGAGTTTCCTGCTGGAGAATCTGGCCAAGCCCGTCATTCTCACGGGATCGCAGCTTCCCTTGGGGGTCATCCGCACAGATGGTCGGCGCAACATATTGAATGCCATAGCTATAGCCGCCGAATATTACATCAACAACACGCCCTTGGTGCAAGAGGTGTGCATCTATTTCCAGAACAATCTCTATCGGGGCAATCGCACATACAAGGACAACGCCTCGCGGTTCAATGCCTTCTATTCGCCCAACTATCCTATTCTCGCGGAGGTGAACACGCATGTGGAATACCACAGGAGCAACCTCTTCCGGCCCAAACTGGATGAGCAGCTCTGTTTCCACACCCGAATGGATGACAACGTGGCCATCGTGAAAATATACCCGGGCATCCGCAACGAATTCCTGGAGTCAGTGTTCAACACGAAAGGTCTGAGGGCTGTGGTGATGGAGACTTTCGGTGTGGGCAATCCGCCCACCAACCCGGCATTCATCAATATTCTGCGGCAAGCCGTGGAACGCGACATCATCATCGTGAACGTCACCCAGTGCAAGGGCGGCGGCGGTGTGGAGATGGGGCGCTACCTCACAGGCAAGCACCTCGCCGACGCCGGCGTCATCAGCGGCTATGATATGACCACCGAGGCCGCCGTCACCAAGGTGATGTACCTGCTCGGCCAGGATGTGACCTTGGAGGAGGTCAAGAAATATATCGGTTACCCGCTTCGCGGAGAACTCACTCGCGAATAATACATTCAGAAGTCGAGCTGAGGAATGTATCACTATAATCGCCATTATGGAAAAAGAACGCTGTATTGACAGACTTGCCCGATACATCATCATCATCGGTGCCATCGCGCTGGCCGCCGTGTTTTGCTACTATTTCAGCAGTGTGCTCGCCTATATTATCCTGGCCTTTGTGGTCTCGTTGATTGGACAACCCGTGCTCCGGCTGCTGCGGAAAATCAAAGTCAAAGGGAAATCTGCTCCGGATGCCGTTTTGGCAATTATCACCATCATCATCATTTTTGCCATACTGTTTCTGCTGATTATACAGGTGATCCCAGTGGTCACCGGCATTGTTGGCGAAGCCTCCTTGATGAAGGCTCAGGATATTTCCGATGGCTACAATATCATCAATCAGGTCAACCTATGGATTATCCAAGTATTTCCATGGGTTGACAAAGATTTCGACGGAGTTCAACTGCTCATGCAGAAAATATCTGAAGTGCTTGACCTGTCGAACATCTCCGGCATATTGGGTTCTGTGGCCTCTACTGTGGCAGGTATTGCTGTCGGACTCTTCTCGGTCATCTTCATCTCCTTCTTCTTCATCAAGGATGACACGCTTTTCGGGCGGATCGTGGGTGCCATGGTCCCAGACAGCATTGAGGAGCGAGTGAAGAAGACCATCCTGGACATCGAGCGGCTTCTCTCCCGTTACTTCGTGGGGTTGATTGTCGAGATTCTCGGGGTGGTGGTGCTCAACGGTCTCGGGCTCTGGCTCATCGCCCGTGTCGGGTTCAACTATGCCTTCGGCATTGCTTTCATTGCAGGCTTGCTGAACGTCATCCCGTATGTGGGACCACTGATCGGGGAGTTGATTGGAGTTGTACTGTGTGTCATCTTGAAATACGGTGCCGGCATCGGTTTGGGCGTGAACATCTGGATCTTCGCCCTTATTGTCCTTTGCATCATGTTGGCCACCCAATTGGTGGATGCTTTCATTTACCAGCCGCTCATCTATTCCACGAGCATCAAGGCCAGTCCGCTGGAGATTTTTGTCGTGTTGCTCATTGCCGGCCACATCGGCGGCGTGGTGGGCATGCTCATCGCCATCCCCGCCTATACCGTCATCCGTGTCATTGCCAGCCGCTTCTTCTATGATTTCAAGCCTGTGAAACGGTTGATTCCGGACGTGGAAAAAGAAAAGACAGACGGATTGATCTGAAGTTACTCTCCCAAGAATGTCACGCCGTCCCAGCTGCTTATTTGCATATATGGCAATTGTAAGCTGACAGAGTGCACTTCTTGATACAGGTCGTAGATACTCTTCTCTTTCCAACCGATCACTTGCGGCACAGGTTTCAGCTCGGGCACGTCTTTGTTGTACTTGTCGAGAAGCTCCTTCATATTGTTCTTGAACAGGTCGCGTTTGGCGCGTTCCGAGGCATTCAACATGCTGTCGGCCACTTGTATGGGATAGATGCGGAAATTCTTATGCCCCGAGATGACGGGTCTGGACACCCACACCAGACTGTAGCTGCAATTCTCCAAGGTCACCGTGTCGCCCCGTTTCACGAAGTCCAGATGAAGCATGGCCCCACCGTCGGTGTTCGTCTTGCTCATGTTGCTAACATAGTTGCCCAAGGAGTAAACCACCACATTGCCGCCATTTTTCTCTTTGTTGCGCAGTTCCATCGGCTGCAGAACGTGCGGGTGGCCGCCGATGACGTGGTCCACACCCTTCTCCAACAACCAAGACGCCATTTGCTTCTGCTGTTGGTTGGGCAGCAACACATACTCAATTCCCCAATGCGGGATGGCGATTAGTATATCCGGATGCATTGCCTTGGCTTTTACAATGTCTTGTGCGATTTCCGCCGTGTCCATGTAGTTCACCACATTCGGCTCCTCGACCTCAATCCCGTTGGTGCCGTATGTGAAGTTGAGCAACACAATGCGGAATCCGTTTTTTTCGATGAGAAACGGGTAATTATTGTTCCTTTCCTCTTGGTTTTTGTATGTTCCAAGATGTGGGATGTGGAGGCTGTCCATCATATTGATGGTGCGTTCCAAACCTTTTTGGCGCGTGTCCAGGCAGTGGTTGTTGGCGGTCAGCAGCACATCGAACCCTGCGTCAATGGAAGCTTGCAAGTATTCGTCGGGCGCCGAGAAGCGGGGATAACCTTGATAGGGCTTCCCGCCGAGTGTCACTTCGAAGTTGGCAATGGCGAGGTCCGCGCTGATGATCTCGTCACGCACATACCGGAAAGTCTCTTCATAGCGATAAATGCCATCGGTATCGCGTGCAGCATCGATTTGACCTTGATGCTGCATCAGGTCGCCGACAATGAGCATGGAAAGTTTGTACTCGGCAGTGTCCTGCTCTACAAGCAACTCTCCCCCGCTGTGCGGCTGCGCATGTGACGTACAGGCAGAGACAAGAAAAAAAAGGGATGCCCAAAGCATATTTTTATATAACATTTTCATTTTAGCGACTTTACAATTTAATTATTTAGCAGTTTAACAATTTGTCAATCCATAAGCTGTGCGGTTGTACACACATAATTGGAATCTGAGGCGATCACGGTGTGAAAGTGGCATTTGGCCTCCTTGAGAATATTTTTCATATCATTGCGCAATCCCTCCCCCGTCAGCTTCAGGAGACTCTCTTTTTGGGTCCACAAAACGGTGAAGGAGAGTGCGGGATCGGGGGCGTGACGCACCAACTCTAGTTCGTGTTCATTGAACACGTAGGCCGCCAAATCGTCGTTGAAGGGGCGCACCCGCTCAATGTCAACGCCAACGGGACGTGTATCCACCGCACAGGCCACGCCTGCAACGCAATGGCTGAGCGAGAAGTGGACATCGGGGAAATTTGGGAAATAGGGCTTGCCATGCGTGGCAAGGGCCACTTCCGGCACGTCCTTCAGCCCAAATTCTTTCTGCAGTGCCTCCCGCAGCAACAGCCATACGGCCACGCATTGCCGACGACCGGCATCGTGCTTGAAGCGCAGGCACTTCTCCCGTCGGGCCTCGGGAAGTTCGCACAGATGCGCCTCCCAATCCAATGTGTCAATATGGTTGTTGATATACAGCATTTACAATGATTCATCAAAATATCCCAACCCATCGATGGCGGTAAGGAACCTGTCGATGTAGTCCCACGAGGTAGTGGACCAGCGGAACCCCAAGCGATAGAGCACTTGAGTGGTATAGGTGTTGTCCGTCGGGATCATGGTGGACACCTGTCCATGGGCCATATCCTGATAGGCCAGCAAGCTGGAGAGGAACTTGGCTTTTTGCGGGTCATCTTTTACCGCTTTGAGCCGACAATCGAACTCTTCGGTCTCCACTTGTTCCGGGGCAGGCCCAATGACACTGAGCTCCTTCATCACGTCGCCAAAGTGGACAAAGTGGTTGTTGTAGGGATGGAACAGGCAACATGCCTTCGGAGTGGCGCTTAGTGCCACGATGGAGGCGGCGACTTCATTGATGGGTGAAAATTCCATGGGAACATCACTGTTCTCGTATGGGTAGCTGCCGAGGATACGGAACGCCCGCACACGTCCCATCGCACTGTTGGTTTGGAAGTTTATTTGGAACTCGCCGTCCGTGGAGCGCGGGGAAAGATTGCCCACGCGCAACACCTTCGCATTCAGTCCTTGCCGCACCATTGCCTCCAAGATGATGCGCTCGGCCATGAACTTGGAGTTGATGTAGGCATTGTCCATAAACTGGCCGAAATACAAGAGCTGTTCGGTTTGGGTTGTGCCGGGTGCCGGATTCCCGTTCACGGAGAGCCCAGCCGTACTGTAGGTCGAGATGTGAACCAACCGGGCGCCTGTTTGGAGGCAGAACTGCACGCAGCGTTCCGCACCGCCAATGTTGACGTCTTCAATCTCCGTGCCCTTAGAGAAGTGCTTCACGATGGCGGCGCAGTTGAAGACTGTCTGAATGGAGCCTCTGGCGAAGGAAGCTCCAAAATCGGTGGTGACATCGCCACAGGCGACAGAGAGTCTCCCAGTGCTGAATTCCCTGTCGTAGGAGCTGTCGAAGTAATAGAACAACAGCGTCTGCAGGCGTTTTTTGGCATCTTCATCGTCCTTGCCACGCACCAAGCAGCAGATGCTCGCAGCATCGGAATGAATCAGCTCGTTGAGCACATGGATGCCAAGGAAGCCTGTGGCGCCTGTCAGCAGCACATTGCCCAAGGTCTGTCGATCGCCCGCACGGAAAGCATCGAGTGTGTTGCTCTTCAGCATCTCGTGGATGGCAGTGTAGTCGTAGTCGGCAATGGGGTCGGACTCGCGGATCTCAGCCGGTGCGTTGCCAGAGATGAGGTCGGCGAGGAGCCTCGGTGTGGGATGATCAAAGAGGTCACCGTAAGCCAAATGGTGTCCGGCCTTGTCGGCCTCGATGATGACGCGCGTCACCATCAGCGAGGTGCCGCCGAGGTCAAAAAAGTTGTCGGAGGCCCCCACCCTATCCATGGCCAAGATGGAAGCGTAGATGTCGCAGAAGAGCTTCTCCAAGTCGTTTGCGGGTGCCACATACTCGCGGTCCTCCGCCGTGATGACGGGTGCGGGCAGAGCCTTGCGGTTCACCTTCTGGTTTTGGTTCAAAGGTATAGCATCGATTTGCATTGTGGCGGCGGGCACCATGTAAGAGGGCTTCTGCCGCGCGATAAACTGGTTGAGCAGGGGCACATCAATTTGCGTGTCGCTCACAATGTATGCGGCAATGTACTTGCCGCCATTCTCGTAGTCGAAGGCCTGCACCGTCACATCCTTGACGTCGGGGAACTGACGGATGACAGCTTCCACCTCCTTCAGTTCGATGCGGAAACCGCGAATCTTGACCTGGCCGTCGCGGCGTCCCACGAACTGCACGTTGCCATCGGGTTGGAAGCGGACGATGTCGCCGGTGCGATAGACCGTGCCGGGGCCAAACGGATTGGGAATATAGGTCTCGGCGGTTTTTTCAGGACGGTTCAGGTAGCCTCGGCTCACCTGCGGGCCTGCCACCCACAGCTCGCCCGCCGCGCCCACGGGCAATCGGTTACCCTGCTTGTCCACAACATAAAGCTGCATGTTGTCAAGTGCCTTTCCGACGGGAATGTCCTTCAAGGTCTCCTTCACATCAAAGGTGGTAATGCAGATGGTGGTCTCCGTCGGGCCGTAGATGTTGACCAAGGTGTAGTTGTCGGGTGGGGTGAGTGCCGCCAACTTCTCGCCGCCCGTGAGCAGATAGCGCAGTGTGCCGCACTGTTGCGTTGTGGCGAATTGGTAGGCAATCTGCGTGGTCATGAAAGCATGGGTGATCTGCTGTGCTTCGAAATAGCGACTCAGTTCCGGCAAGTTCAAACGAATGTCCTCAGGAATGATATAGACGGCTGCACCGCACGTCAGAGCGGAATACATGTCCATTTGGCAAGCATCGAAACCGTAGGATGCATACGCCGACACGCGGCAGTCCGCTGTCAACGCGAACTTGCGGTGATACCAGTGGCAGAAGGCCACAATGTTGCGATGCTCCCACTGACACCCCTTCGGGGTGCCGGTGGAGCCTGAAGTGTAGAGCAGGATGAAGAGGTCGTGGGGCCTGATCTCCGGGTTAGCCGCAGACAAGGAGAGGGACTTATCAGACAATTTGGGAATATCCTGGGTCAGCAACACTTCGCCGACATATTCATTGACGATGGAACGCAACTCCCGGTCTGCAATGAGCATCTTTGCATGGGCGTCCTGCATCATGAAGTTCAGACGCTCAGCAGGATACGACGGATCAAGCGGCTGGTAGGCACAGCCGGCCTTCAGCACGCCCAAAGAGGCAATAGCCATCCACTCACAGCGCGGTATCAGCACCGACACCACATCCTCGTGCCCAAGCCCTTTTGAAGCAATGAATGCGGCAATACGATCCGAGATCTCGTCCACCTCTTGATAAGTGTAACTTCTGTTCATAAAAACAACCGACGTGTCATGGGGATGTGCTTGAACAGATTTTCGGAAGAGGGAAACAATGGTTTCTGTGTCATCGTATGGCACAGCGGTTTTGTTGAAACTATCCAACAAATCTGTCTGTGCCTTATCCAACAGGGAGACACTCTCTAACACGGCATCGGGCTGCTCGACAAATGCTTTGGCAACGTTGGCCACGGAGTCAGCCATCTCCTGCATCATCCCCTTGCTATAGCGCCCGTCATCGTATTCGACTGACACGCACGGTTTTCCGTCTTCCTCCCTGATGTAGAATGCAATCGGAAATTTTGGCACGTTCAGTTCCATGCTTTCGACAGAGAGTTCTGTGCCGGAGACACTGTAATGGTTGATGACACCTATTTGGTAGGCGAACATGATCTCGGCGGAGAGACCATAGTCAGCAGCGATTTGCGCAAACGGATAGCTTTCGTGCAAGAGAGTGGCATCGAACTTGTCGCGGGTTTGGCGGATAAAGTCGGATACCGTCTGATGTTCAATTTTTGCACTCAAAGCCAGCGTGTTGACAAACATTCCGACGGTGTCTTGGATGCTCAGGTTGCTGCGTCCGCTGCTGATGGTGGTGATACAGATATCTTCTGTGTTGGCGAAACGGGAAAGCACATAATATACAGCAGACAGTGTCAGGTGCGCCGGTGTGAGGCCATGCATGCGGCAGTATTCATCGATAACCAGCCAGTCGAGGGGGCTGCTCACACAAGCCACGGTGCCGTTGGCATGCGGGTTGGTGAGATCGGAGGAAAGCTCCGTGACGCCATCCACCTGCGACAATTGGTCATGGAAGAATTGCTTGGCTTCGGCGTAAGAATCCGTCTGCTCGGCTTCTTTCTCCGCATTGACAAACGCGGCATAGCTCAATTTTTCGGCATCCACGCCATTACCCTCCATCAAGTCGCAAAGCTGACGGATGAACAGGTCGTAGGAACCGCCATCTGAGACAAGATGGTGCATGTCGGAGAGCAAACAGACACCCTTCTCCGTCCGGACAATCTCAAAGCGGCACAAGGGGGCTTGTTTCAGATTATATGGCTTGACGAAGTCCTGTTTGTGTACTGCAAGCTCCGCTTCTCCCATCTCTGCAATGGGAACATCTATCTCCATGTCGGGATGGGTGGTTTGCACAACATTTCCGCCCTCATTGCCGAAACTGGCGGTCAATTGGGGATGCAGCTTGACGAGTGTCCGCACCGCCTCGGCCAGTCTGCCTGTGTCGGCATCGGCGGGAAAGCCTATTTTCATAGGGATGTTGTACAACGTGGAGAGCGGATTTTTCATGCAGTCGAAATAGACGCCCGTCTGGGCATGACTCAACCCGCAAGTGGTGGTGGTTACCGTCTCCGCATCCGCATTCCCCTCCACTTCACTCGTGTCCGGATGGAGGAGTTTTGACAATATCATATTTTCAATGCTCTGAATGGAGCCGCTTTTCACCAACGACTTTGCATCCAGAGCGACATTGAATCTCTTGTTGACCTGCACGGCCAACTTGATGGCGGATATGGAGGTCAGCCCGACGTAGCCCAGCACTGTCGTGATGCCAAAGTCCTCGTGTCCCAGAATCTCCGATACGATCTCTTTAATCTGCTGTTCCAGCACGTTGAGTGGTGCGTTGGACCCTTCCACGGCGGCGGCTTTCTTTTCGGGTTTTGGCAGTGCACGCTTGTTAACCTTCTGGTTTTGGTTGAGCGGGATGGCATCTATTTGCATCGTCACGGCGGGCACCATATAGGGTGGTTTCTCTTCCATGATGAACTGGTTGAGCGCCTCGATGTCGATTTTCTGGTCGCTGACAACATAGGCGGCAATGAACTTGCCCCCACCCTCTTCATCGAATGCCTGTACCGTGACATTCTCGATACCGGGGAACTGGCGGATGATGCCCTCCACTTCGGTCAACTCAATGCGGAATCCCCGAATCTTGACCTGTCCGTCGCGCCGGCCCACAAATTGGATGTTGCCGTCGGGCAGGTAGCGTACTATGTCACCGGAACGGTACATGCGGGCATATTTTGCATCAGTCTCGTATGGATTCGTCACATACACCTCGGCCGTCTTCTCGGGCCGGTTCAGATAGCCGCGACTCACTTGCGGCCCTGAGATACAAAGTTCACCCGAAGCGCCTACCGGCAAACGATGGCCTTGCGGGTCAACGACATACAAATGCACGTTGTCCATCGCTTTGCCAATAGGGATGTTGAGAAGCTTCTTTTTCACGATATAGATGTTCGTGAAGATGGTACACTCTGTCGGGCCGTAGCAATTATGGAGCGTATATGATGCGGGCGGCGTCAGGGATGCCAATTTCTCGCCACCAACCGTCAAATGCAGCAGAGAGTGATTCTCGATCGTGGTGGCGAACTGGTAGCCCACCTGCGTCGTCATAAAGGAGTGGGTGATGTGATTCTGTTCAAAATAATCGTTCAAGGCAATCAAGTCCAGACGAATCTCTTCGGGGATGATGTGCAATGTGGCACCGGATGTCAAGGTGGGATACATATCCATCATGTTGGCATCGAATCCGTATGATGCATAAGCGGCCACATTGTTTTGAGGGCCAAGATCATAATGGAGCTTGAACATGTGACAGAAACACACCAGATTTCGATGTGTCAGTTGGCAGCCTTTGGGCACTCCCGTTGTGCCACTGGTATAGAGCATGATGAAGAGGTCGTCGGGTGAGGGCTCCATCGCCTCCGGGGTTGCATGGGGCAGACTGTCGATATCCTGAGTCAGCAGCACATCGCCATCGTATTCGCTCACGATGGAACGCAATGCCTCGTCCGCAATCAACAGCTTCACATGGGCATCCTTCATCATAAAATTCAACCGTTCGGAGGGATATGACGAGTCGAGGGGCTGGTATCCGCAGCCTGCTTTCAGTATGCCCATCGACGCAATGGCCATCCATTCGTTTCGAGGGATCAACACCGAAACAATATCCTCGCGCCCAAGCCCCTTGAGGGAAACAAAAGCGGCGATTCTGTCGGAAAGCTCGTCAAGCTCTTTGTATGTAAAGTGTTTGTCTTTGAATACAACAGCCACGTTGTCGGGTGTTTTTTGCACCTGCTCACGGAAGAGGGAAACTATGTCCTGCGTGTCGTCATACGGCACATCCGTGTTGTTAAAACTGTCCAAAAGTGCAAGTTGCGATTGGGTGGCAATGTCAATGTCGCGAAGATGTTCCTTCGAGAGAAAACCTTCGACGACGGCTTCATAGCTTTCCATGATTTGGTCGATGAAAGCGTCGGAATATTTGTCGGCGTCGTACTCCACATCCAGATGTACTTGCCCGTCCAGGATGTAAGCCCGCAAGTAAAACGGAGAGAGGTGGGTCTCCACGCCAATGGGCTCCGCTTTCATCGGTTTCCCGCCCATCGTATCGTCACTCAGGAGCATCCCGTGCCACACGAAGTCCGTGGCCATCCGCAGTTGCAGGTCGTTCATCAAATCGCGGTACGAGTAAATCTCGTGCATACGGCAGCCCGTCATGAGATCCTGGCAGGATTGCATAAGCTGCAAAACCGTCGTCTCCTCGTCAAACTTCAGATATACCGGCAGCGTTTTGACAAACATGCCTTGTGTACGTGCCAGTCGCTTGTCGCTGCGACCATTGTGGACCGTGTTGAACAGGGCCTCTTTGTCGCCCACAAATTTGGCCAGCAGAAAGGCATACGCCGTTGTGAAAAAAGTGCTTTTGAAGACGCCTTTTTCGCGGCAAAAAGCATCAATATCCTCCAGTCTTGTTTGCAGGACACGGCTTTTCATGCCATCACGCGGAACAGACTCATCCAAATCGGGGATAAGTTCCGTACATGTGTCACCACAGTCGAAATGTTGGGCATACCACTCTTTCCCCTCCTCAAAAGCAGGTGATTTTCGCAATTCGACTTCCTCGTATGCCATATCCATAAGAGAGAACGTTTCCGGCTCAATAGAGTTGCCTTCGTAAGCAGCGGAGATCTCCTGCAACATGTTATGGAACGAGGAGCCATCGTTTATAATGTGATGCACATCCATCAACAAGTAAAAGCGGTCGCCCTGGCGCAGAAGGCGAAAACGGAACAAGCGGCCGCCCTCCAAATCAAAGGGTTGCGGGAAGGATGCCTTCTCGGCCTCAATGTCCGAGACCTCTTCCAATTCAAGCGTCCAGGTCTCGTTGTCCATGTCAATGGTTTGCATGAGTTCGCCATCGTTGTTCAATTCGATTCTTGTAAAGAAGGCCGGATGCGCATGAACCATGGCCATCACGGCTTGTCGCAGACGCTCGCCATCCAAAGAGCCGTCAATTTCGAATATAAACGGCAGATTGTAGCAGAGTTCACCTTTGTGAGCGACACATTC
Source organism: uncultured Bacteroidales bacterium (assembly GCA_947167635.1). Lineage (GTDB taxonomy): Bacteria > Bacteroidota > Bacteroidia > Bacteroidales > WCHB1-69 > F23-D06. Next base: position 100,738 of record CAMVIT010000002.1, read on the forward strand.
GGCATAGATGCCGAGTTGAGAGGATATAAGGGGGGCTGTTCGTTTCATTTTTTCAATCTGCTATTTTTTATAGTTAAACAGTTCGGGATTCACTCGCAGCATCAGCCATCCCCAATGGAGTTGGGAAGACGGATTCTTTCTTTTGAGGAATTCCATTGTCTCGGTACCAAACATAAAAGTATATCCACCGGACAATTGCACAAATGGAAGAATATTCCAGCAGGCGTTCAACTCCAGCTCATGGCCAAGTGCTTTCGAATGGTCTCTGATGGCTGTGGCTGTGGCCAGGAAATGATATGCAGCCGTAAGGTCCACTTTAGGCACAGGCCTGTAATAACCTGATAAAAAAGCATTTTGCAAGCCTGGGGTAAAACCGTTGACGTATGTCTGCATATAAAAGAAGTCCATCGCCCCGTAGAATTTATGGTGGGAGCCGAACAACGGGCAGAAACCGCGTATCGTTTCATGACGGATAAGCCCCAGCTGGCCTTCCGCGGGCACAAGGAAGTTCGGGTCTCCGCTCAAGTAGTCGTAGCCCACACTCACCCCCCATTTGTCTGCTTCGTATGCAGCCTTCCCACTGCCCATGTAGGCGGAAATGGGGATGTTGTGTTCCTCCTTGCCGAACTGGTAGTAGAAGGAACCCTCTATGTTCCAATTGCGAGGTCTATATTGAAGAAATGCGCCAGCGACATGTTGGTATTTGGTTTGATAATTATTCACATCACCCGCCTGCACCCCCACGTTCATGAAGAGCAACGAAAATCCGAGATTGATTTTGGTGTCATAGTGATACCATAATGTCTGCATTGTCTTGTACGGTTGGGCTCCGTTCTCATAGAATGTGCCGCCGTTGAGCCGTTCATTATTCTGGTTGTAGGCGACAACCAGGTGCAGTTTGTGGCCCTTGCCTTCGAATCCGACCTTGACAATATCGTGGGAGGCCGCTGTCATCGTCCAGTCATCCGATCCGATGATGCGCTGATCGTCGTAGTTCAGGGCTTGTCGGCCCACTTGCATGAAAAGGCCGTTGCGGGCAGTCAACTTGATCCAGGCCTCGTGAAGCTTGAACGCTCCGCCGCCCTGTTGTCCCCAAATGCCGGCATGTTGGGGCGCAAGACGTATATTCAAAAACTTGTACTGATAATCCAAACGCAACCGCACACGCTCCATGAAGAAGGCTGCATAATCCTTGATCACATCGTTGGGGTCTTCGGCCTGCATGCCGCCATAACGAAATTCGCCACGTGTCATCATGTCGGCATTGACAGAAAACGAATGTACAATGTCGGGGACGGGCGTGATCTTCACTGTGTCGGGAGACTGTGCCGAGGAGGGCAACGACAACAGCAGCAAGCTGCACATAAATGTCAGCAAAAAAACAACCTGTCTCATTCCAAACCGAATAGCTTGTTAAACCCTGTCATGTCAAAGATACGTCGCAAATCGGTGTTCAAGTTTATAATGCTCACGTTCTTGTCTTTGGCTTTCTGATTTTTCAACACGCTCAGGAAAAGACGAAGGCCGCTGCTGCTGATGTACGTCAGTTGTTCGCAGTCCAGGATAACATCCATATCGGATTCCATAATGGGCTGGAGATCTTTCTCCACTTGCACCACGGCGGCGGTGTCAAGTTCGCCCGCAAGTTTGGCCATCATGATGCCGTTTTCTTGTATGATAATGGTAGTCATAAAAATTTATTTAATGGATTTACTGATTGTCAAAACATTTCTTTCGTTCACTCGCTCGTAATTGATGCTGTCGGTGAGCTGGCGGACGAGGTGGACGCCCAGGCCGCCAATGTTGCGTTCCTCGACAGAGAGGGTGATGTCAGCATCGGGCAAGGCTGTCGGATCGAAGGGTTTGCCACTGTCGGAAAGACGCAGTTGCAACATTTCCGCATTCCAGGAGACTTCTATCAAAACATCTCCTTTATGCCCAATTGGATAGGCATACGACATGGCGTTGACCACCAATTCTTCGGCGGCCAGCTGCAGCTCTTTCAGCGGCGACTCGCTCATGCCGACTTCCTGACCCACCGATTGCACAAAACTGTTCAATTCGGGAATGCGTTGCACGTCACAAGGAAGCGTCAAGCTGCGCATGCTCTTGAAGGCCGAGACGGGTTTGTGATACTGCAAGGCTAACATGGTGAGATCATCGCTCTGCTCCGTGTCACCCACAAAAAGGGCTACCTCCGACTGCATGGCGGTTATAAGCCGTTCTGGGGCCATGTCATTGGCCTGCGTCAGTCGCCGCAACACATCCAACACCCGATTCTCAGAAAAGAGCGCATGGTTGCAATCCATAGCTTCGTTCAACCCATCGGAGTAAAGAAACAGGGTGGCACCGTCCGGAAGCACTGTTTCTTGCGCTTGAAAGGGGAAATTTTCCATGGCGCCCACAGGCAAATTGGACTCAACCTCTAAATGTTCCACACGCCAGGTCGAGTCCTCGGCGGCTCCCACCAGCATGATGGGAGACCCATGGCCTGCATTGCAAAAACGAAGTCGTCCTGTCGGCAAATCGAGCACGCCTAAGAAAAGTGTGACGAACATGTTCTGCGAATTGCTTGCGATAACGGTCTTGTTCATTGCGGCGACAATTTGGTCGGGTTTGCTGTCGCGGTCAGTCAATGTGCGGAAAGCACTGCTCATCACGGCCATCAGCAGCGAAGCAGGCACGCCTTTGCCGCTGACGTCGCCAATGCAGAAGAAGAACTTCTCGTCGCGCAACTGGTAGTCATAGAGGTCGCCGCCCACCTGTTTGGCGGGTGTCAGCAAAGCATGGCAGACAATGTCCTTGCGTTGCGGAAACGACGCGGGCAGCAGTCCCCGCTGAATGTTGCCCGCCACACGCAGTTCACCTGTCAAACGGGCCTTGGACTCTTCGGAATCACGCAGATGATTCACCATCTTCCGTGCAATCCAGAAGATGAAGCCCAGAAGCAGAATGTCGATACAGATGAGCAGCAGGGTCATGACCCACATTCGACGCTGCAATTTCTCACTTTGTGCCCGCAACGTCGTTTTAACCACAGAAGCTTCGTCCAGCCACGCCACAGGCATGTCCGCATAGTACACGGCGATGATGCTGTCCGAGCCGCCCCAAAGCGGGAAAGCATACGTGAACACCTGAATCCCATGTGTGTCATCCATATAGGAATCCGTCCATATCGCTTTTTTTGCTTCCAGGGAACTTTGATACCACTCGCGCTGGTAATAATTGAACAGTTGTGCATTGTACACATCGATGCGGATGGTGTCGCCGTCGCGATAAGCGGATGGTATGAAACAGCCTTTCATATTCTCGAAATAATCGGGACGAAAGGCGATGCCGCTACATGAAATGTGTTCATTGCTCTCCAATGTCAACCGCGCCACAGAGAAAAGACTGTCGGGAAGATTGTCTCGGATGTACTGCTCTGCCAGCTTGGAAAAATCCCGCACAGCAATCTCCACCAACTGCTTTTCCTTTTCCATGCGCCTCTTGGAGATCCGATTGTCCAGATCATTCAGCTCGGTTTCCGTGTCTATCGCATTCTGACGCACGATATACAACCGCAAGACATCATTGACCACAAGCATCAAAATAATAATCAATACAATGGCGACACTGTATTCTATATTTTTAATCTTGAACTTTGATATCGGGTTCTTAAAATTCATACATCCATCTGTTTTTCAACAATATATGCAAATAAGTTCAACCAATGGATTCGATTACCAGAACACGGTATAAATGACGACCAACAACAGGCAGATGGCATAGGCAGCGATATTGAAGTTGCGGTCGGTCTTGAACAGGGCGCTGGTCGTCGGGATGGACTTGGGGTCATCGTCGGCAGGATTAGTGGCAAGACTCACCATCACGATGACGGCCATGGTCATGATACAAGTGTAGAACATTTGGTCGAGGAACGGCATGTCAACAGGTAGGAACTTGAGAGCCAGTGCAATGGGAATGGAGAGCACCACACCCACGATGGCACCTTTGTTGGTGGTCTTCTTCCAGAACAAACCCAAGAGAAAGAGTGCCAGAATGCCTGGACTCACCAAGCCGGTGTATTCCTGGATGTACTGGAACATCTGTCCCACGTTGCCAAGCAGCGGGGCGATGAGACAAGCCACGAGCAAGGCGGCAATGGCAGCGATGCGGCCAACCTTTACCAAGTCGGCGTCGCGCCCGATCTTGATGCCCACCGACGGGGCAAGATAGGGCTTGAAGATATCCATTGTGAAAATGGTGGCCGTGGAGTTGAGCATGGAGGCTAACGACGAGATAATAGCCGCAGCAAGTGCGGCGAGAACCAGACCTTTCAACCCGACAGGGATGAATGTACTGATGAGCCATGGGTAAGCATTGTCGTTGTTCAGCGCACCGTTGCCGAGCGTAAAGGCGTCCACTGCGCCGTAACTGCCCTCTGTGAACATCACGTAGGCGATGATGCCCGGAACGACCACGATGAACGGGATGAGCAATTTCAGGAAGGCGGCAAACGCCAAGCCTTTTTGGGCTTCGGATATGGACTTGGCGGCCAATGCGCGTTGGATAATGTACTGGTTGAAGCCCCAATAGTAGAGGTTCGCGACCCAGAGGCCGCCCACAAGCATCACAATGCCCGGAAGGTTTTTGAACTCGGGGTTGTCTTTGGAAAGTATCAGGTGAAAACGGTCTCCAGCCGTGTCGGCCATGTGTTGCACGCCGTGGAGCACCTTGCCGTCGGGACTGACATAATGCAAGGCGACGAGGGTCGTGATGACACCTCCGATGATGAGCATGCCCACTTGCAGCACATCGGTCCACGCCACAGAAGAGAGACCGCCGCGCAGCGAGTAGCAGGCGGCCACCACAGCCAGTCCGATAATGGCGGGCACGATCAGCGAGCCGTCGCCCGTGCCTATGATGGTGTCAATGGCCTTGCCGCCAAGGAAAAGCACGGACGTGAGATTGACGAAGATGAACAGGCCCAACCAGAAAACAGCCAGAATAGTCTTCAATTGTGGCGAGTATCGGCGTTCCACAAACTCTGGGATTGTATATATGCCCTGCTTGATGAAGACAGGCAGGAAAAACTTGGCCACAATGATGAGTGTGAGCGCGGCCATGAATTCGTAGGAAGCCACGGCAAAACCGCCCGCGAAACCCGAACCGGACATCCCGATGAACTGCTCCGCCGAGATGTTCGCGGCAATCAACGATGCGCCAATCGTCCACCAGGGCAGTGACTTGCTGGCCAGAAAGTAGTCTTCGGCGGTTCTTTTTTTCCGGTTTGTTCTATAACCAATCCAAATGCCCAATCCCAAGATGAGTAGAATGTAGGCTACGAAAACAATAATGTCTATAGTGTGAAATGCGGGATTCATTCTTTAGAGGTTTTAAGCAGGGTGCAAAAGTACAAATTTTTGGCTATAGGCTGTTAGCTTATGGCTTCGTTCACTTCCATACTGGGCAAATTATCAATACGCGGAGACAACTTGTTGCTCGCCAGGAATGTCGAAGGTGAGAGTGGCACCGTCCGCACGCACATCCATGGTGACGGGCGCGCCCATCACGAGCGGCAGGTTCAACTTTTCATGACCGGCGGGGAAGCCGCAAAGCAACGGGATGTGGTAAGGTTCGATGTATTGGCGCAGCATCGCCTCCACACTTTCATAGCCGACATCGTTTTCACAATCGGTAAAATCGCCCAAGATGATGCCTTTGCAATGGGCAAGCACACCGCTCATTTTCAGCATGTTGAAAAGGCGGTCGATGTTATGGTGAGTCTCCTCCACCTCCTCCACGAAGAGGATGATGTCGGATTGACCGATTTCGTTGACTTGGGAGCAGAGCAGCGGGGCGAAGGTGGCGAGATTGCCGCCCACAAGGGTACCCGTAGCCCGACCGAGGATGTTCTCTTTGTGGGCGGGCAGCGCATAGCGCGGCACCTGACCCTGGAGCAGATTGCGCAGCAATGTGCAGGATTGTTGTACGTTGACGCTGTCTTGCTTGGCAATGTTGCAGCCCATCATGCCGTGGATGCCCATCACGCTCGCGCAGGCTTCCATGCTGAGGAGCGTGGTGATGTCGCTGTACCCGATGAGCCATTTCGGGGAGGCGGCAAGCTCTTTCAGGGGCAAACCTTCCACCAAGTGCAGGGTGCTGTAACCGCCGCGCAGACAGAGGATGGCCTTGATGTCGGGGTCTTTGAGCGCCCAGCGGAGGTCGGCGAGCCGCTCCTCCACGGTTCCGGCGTAATGTTCCAAGAACTGTTTGCCGACATTCGGTCCGATGACCGGCTCGTACCCCCAACTGCGCAGGGTATCTGCCGCTCGGAAAGCCGTCTCCATCGAGCAATAGTACGACGGGGAGATGAGCGCCACCTTGTCGCCCGGCTTCAGGTAGGCGGGTGCGACACATTTGAGTGGCTTTTTCGGTTCTTTTGCATTCCCGGTGAAAGGCCGTAAAACTATGAGACCCAGTGCCATCAGGGCAATCAGTATCCAAAAGGTTTGTCTGTTCATTTTCTGAGATTAAATTATTTGGAGTGAACAGTGAGCGGTTTACTCAAAGTAAGACATCAACTCTTTCGGCAGACATTTACCAAAAGAACGACAATATTGCTTATCAACGTTGTAATACCGAACAATGCATAAATGAAAAATGCTATCAGCGTTTCGCCTCTTCCACCAAACAAAGGAAGAATCAAAAAATCGAACACCAATAACAAGCACACGACAATAAGGTGTATAATGTTCAAGTACTTAAGAAAGCGAAAATACTTGACATTTTGTCTTTTGCTTAAAATGCATGACGCAGCCAAGCTGACGGCCACAATGATCAGCGGTATTAATAATATCATCGCAATGACTTTACCTTTATCATGAATATTTGAACAATTCCCTTGCTCCGTCGCCGATCTCCGCCACATAGAAATCGGCATGCAAGCCGAATCTTTCCTCGTATGCCTTGCCGAGGGTTTCGACAAACGCTTCCACCTGGTCTTCCGCAATCAGCGTGACGGTGCAGCCGCCGAAGCCCGCACCGGTCATGCGGCTGCCGAGCACGCCGGGGAACTGCTGCGCCTGTTCGGCTAAGAAGTCCAGTTCGGGACAGGTGACCTCATAGTCGTCGCGCAGGGTGGCGTGCGAGGCGTTCATCAGCTGCCCGAAGCGGACCATGTCTCCGGCCTTGAGGGCTGTGATTGCCTCGCGCACGTTCTCGTTCTCGCGCACCGCGTGCCGAGCGCGCTTGAGGACGTCACCCGTAAGATATGGCGAAACCTTATCAAACTGATCCATATTGAGTTGGCAGAGACAATCGATCGGTCGGTGCGCATGGATAATCTCCAACGCCTGCTGGCATTCTCTGCGCCGCTGGTTGTAGGCCGAATCCACGAGTCCGCGTTTCTTGTTGGTGTTGG
>CAMVIT010000003.1:0-105065 GCA_947167635.1 uncultured Bacteroidales bacterium
CGCAAAGATACAACTTTTTCACCCCCTCCGTGTCCACTTTTTTGAGAGCAACAACCCTTTTTTTCGGCTTCTGTACAATTGGGGCTTTTTTGATACATAAAGCATAACTTGACTGGGAACGCTCTTAATCTATTAAAAAATACATCTCAGACTTTCATAACCTTGTCATATAAAAGGATTTACTCAATCCACGAGAAACGAGAATCCACTACAACCCTTTCCCTGTTCTGCATCTCCAAAACTGCCTCGCCTCCGGCACCTACCTCGTGAAGATCAACTTCGAGCGAGGGGTGAGCGTAGTAAGGAAAATAGTTAGGAGTTAGCAGTTGGGTGTCGGCAGGACGGATATTCAGGCGAAAAGTTCACCTTCGCCACGCCGGTGGTGTCCACATATTCGCCCGTGTCAAGAAATTTCGCCAATGACAACGCTATCTGAGAGAACGGGCTCTCCACGGCCTCTAATTGGCGTCCCATATAGACATATTCTTCCAATACCACGTCCGGATTAGCTTGAAAGGTGTTCTTACGATATCTCTTGGACACCATGATGCTTAGATTGAAATCGTTAGCATCGTGCTCCAAATATTTCCCGGCGTTTGCATGATGGTTGCTGACCCTTATGGAAACCCGCATCTGTTTTTCTCTGATAACGAAATAGTTATAGTTACTTGTCTTATCTGCATTCATGCCCAAAGCATTCTTCAAGTTCGTTATGAATCCTTCTGGATCATTTACATGAGCATACTTTTCGGCCACATTCAATAAATTTTGTTTTGTAGTTATAATTTTATTTTGTATCTTTGCCGCGTCATTTTCTTGAGAAGCCGTAGTGACTAAAGGTCTGCTTATCAGTTCAGGAGAATGACTTTTTTGTTTCTTCATATTTTGCGTTTTTAGTTTATCTGGCGGGTGTCCGTCTGCATGGATATTATCAACAAGTTCAGCCTCGTTCTTTTTCATCTCTATATTTTTTAGTTGTTGCCTGCAAAGTTACAAAATAAAAGCAAACAAATCAAGAGCCAATGATATTTAACTTGCTAAATATCAAAATAATAAAAGTGACATTTTTCGTTTGAAAAGTTGTTGTTTCCGGAAAGAAAATGGCAAAGTGCAAAAAATGCACAATACAGTATCTGGCGATGCCTCGGATTGACGCATGGAATTTTGGAAGATTTTGCCCGTGAGAGTGCAATTTCCGTTTACCTCACCCCCGTTCCTGTCACATGCCTCGCTTACATGAACGAAGGTGGGGATTAATGATGTGAATTTTGAAAAATGTGTAAAAACGAATATGAACATATCCATAAAATGTGTAATTTTGCCGAAAATTATATCAAGAAAATGTGAGTTATTATGCGGAGAAAAATAGATAACTATTTGAAAACGTGGAGAAAACAGCCCAATCACAAGCCTCTTATCATCAGCGGAGCGCGTCAGGTGGGGAAAACCTATTCTGTACGAGAATTTGGTAAAACATACGCCTCTTTTGTGGAAATCAACTTTGTGACCCATCCCGAGTACAAACTGGTGTTTCAGGACGGATTCGAGGTGAACAGCATCCTGAACAACATCTCTTTCCGCTCTCCAAGTACTCGGTTCACCGAAGGAGACACGCTTATCTTCTTCGATGAGATGCAAGAATATCCCGATTGCGCCACTTCTTTGAAGTTTTTCAAGGAGGACGGACGTTTTGATGTGATTTGTTCCGGTTCACTTATGGGTCTTAATTACAAAGACATTACCTCTAACAGCGTGGGTTACAAGACCGATATAACTATGTATGCTTTTGATTTTGAGGAGTTTCTTTGGGCAAAGGGCTATTCGGATGCACAGGTGGATTCCTTGCTGGAACATCTGGTGAGTGTCATACCTTTCAACGAATTGGAGATGTCGGTGATGACAAAGCTATTTTTGGAATACGCGGTTGTCGGAGGAATGCCGGAAATTGTCAGCAATTACATTCAGAGCAACCTTTTCCACGACACGCTTCCCCTCCAGAAACAGCTTCTGACCGATTACGAGGAAGACATTGTGAAATATGCGAAAGGTTTAGACAAAGCCAAAATCAAGAATGTGTATCGCAATATCCCCATATTTCTCGCAAAAGAAAACAAAAAGTTCCAAATCACGAAAATCTCAACCAACGCCAGAAACCGGGAATATGCCGGATGTGTGGAATGGCTGGCGGATTCCGGCACGGTTCATCTCTGCCATAACCTGCAATTTCCCGAGCTACCATTGAAAGGGAACTATATTCCCAACCAATACAAGATCTATTACCACGACAACAGTCTTCTGTTGGCGGCTATGGACGAAGAATCCGGTAACGATTTGAGAAGAAACCAAAACCTGGGGGTTTTCAAAGGAGCCGTTTACGAAAACCTTGTGGCTGAAGCTTTTGTCAAGATGGGGTATCCACTTTATTATTACAAAAAGGAGAATGCGCAATTAGAGATGGATTTTTTCATCCGGGATACGGACAGCCTTGTCCCTGTGGAGGTAAAGGCGAAAAACGGAGCCACAAAGTCGCTGAATACATTGATAGAAAACGACAAATACGCAGACATACGATACGGGATAAAGCTCTGCGCCCAAAATATCGGATTCAACGGGAAGTTCTACACGATACCCTATTTCTGCACATTTCTTTTGAAGAGATGGCTTGCGGAACGATGAAAGAAAGTGAGCGAGGAGGTTTTTCACGCAAATATTGGAGCGATTTACTCAATCCACGTGAAGCGTGAATCCACCACAACCCATTCCCCGTTCTGTTTCTCCAAAATCACCTCGCCGCCTTCATACACGAAACGGAACAGCACCACGGCTCGGTTCATCTCCGGATTAAAGATAATTTGGTTCGCTTTGGGATAGGTTTCAAACTGCCAATAACCGCCCCAATGACCGTAGAAAATAAGGGCCGCCTGGTTGAAGAATCTATGTTTAGACAGACTTTTCCCTTTGGACTTTGCCGGCTGCATAATGTTCTCTTCGCTAAACGCAATATGTCTTTTCCCTAAAAAAGAGTTCAACATTTTCTCATATTTTTTGGTCAGATAAACCACCTTTTTCCCTTCAAAATGTACTGGCGGACGGAATTCAACGGCGGAATCCAGGGTTGTTGTGGCAATAAGTTCAAACTGACGGATTGCATCGGAAGATTCATAGCATAAATTCGGGTGATTATCACGAACATATTTAATCCAATCTTGCTGCTCGACTGTGTCGTCAGAATACATTCGACGAATTCGCGCAATCATTAAGGAATCTATTTCTTCCTGTCGGTATAAAATGGTCTCTGCTTGTAAAATCTTCCAAAGGGAACTTTGAACGATGAAATAGGGTTTTTCATCATACAAAAAGTGACAATCAATATCTGTGGAAACTATTTGCTGCGGCTGGTAAAAAGCGGCAAACACTTTGTGCGCTTCCGCCACATAGGAGTTCTGCGCCTCTTTTTCATTGGTTTTCACTTCTTCCGACCAGTTGTCGAAAAAATTGTACAACAACTCTGTAGATTGCGATTGATAGGCCTTTTTCAGCAATTGGGCCTGCGGATCCCTTTGGCAAGAGATTGTCAAAGAGATGGCCCAGAGCAGAATGAAAAAGATGAATTTTTGTCTCACCCTAGTAATACAGTCTGTTACAATAATTCAACAGTTGCAAAAATACGCTTGTATAGCGAGATGTTAGAAGAATTGCACCACCTCATCCAGCGGGCGATGTTTGGGCTGCTGAGGTTCATCTGCTCTATAACCCAACGAGATGACAGCCATAATCGCTTCATTTTCAGGGATATTAAATAAAGTGCGAAGGGAATCGGAATCGCGCATGCCCATAATGAGCGTATCGAAGCCCTTGGCTCTGGCTTTGAGGATGAAATAGGCATTGCTGAGGCCATTGTCGTAGGCACCCCAGCCATCCCCCACCTCGTTGGCTTGTTCGCCACGGAAGAAGCCCGACTTGCCCTTCTCGTATGTGGAGACGATCAGCACCGGCGCACCGGCAACGTTCTGCTTGTTGTGCTCCCCTATCAACTCCTGAACGGCCGCCACCTTTTCCGGACTCATAGCCACATAATATTTCGAAGGTTGCATATTAGCCCAAGAGGGCGCTTCCTGCGTCGCGATGAGCAGTTCCTGAACCTCTTCCTTGGTGATGGTCTTGGAAGCATCGTAACTGCGCACACTTCTTCTGGTTTGCAACACTTCATCGAACGAAACCACATTAGGCTCTGAAGTTTCTTTGTTGTTTTCTTTGTTGGAGCAGCCTGCGAACATTAAGAGTGCCAAAACTGCTGTAAATAATACGTTTAACTTTTTATTTTTCATTTTTGAATACCCTAAATCCGTGTCGGGCGCAACGTTTGGTTCGTTATATTTTGTTATTGAGCATCATTTCCTCTCTCTTATTGAATCAACCGAGGAAATGTTTTAGTGATAAAGCATAATCGTGTGCAAAGATACAAAAAAAAGAGAATGATATAAATGTTGACCCTTATTGGAATGACAATTCAAGATCCTCCATATATCCAATTTCTATAATGTTGCACCCTCAAAAAAGGTGTACATAAATTCTTTCAGAATTATCACTTTAAGTCTTGCAAAATGACGGTGTGATAATATGCGTGGTCTGCGGGACAATATATGCCCGTGGAACTCGCAGAAATAACATAGACAGGATATTTACAAGATTCATGGGGAAAATGTAAAGATGAACACTGTCCTTATCAACACGATGCAGTGATCAACAGTGCGAATCTGAACTATTACGACCATACGGATACCTACAAAAATATGAAAAGATGAAGGGGAGTTGCCGTCAGCGACCAGAACTGCTACATCCAGTCGGTAACGCTCAACGGCCAGCTGCTGCACTGTGCCTGCATCACCTACGAGCAGATCATGGCCGGCGGCGCGCTCTTCTTCGCGATGGGCAGCAAACCGAACAAAAAATGGTTCACAGAGAAGCCGAGCTCACTGGAATAAAAAAGCGCCAACAGATTGCTCCATTGGCGCCATATAGCGTTAAATTCAACTCGTTTCCTTACTTGATACCGAGTTTCTTCTTGATCTCCTTGGGGATAGCGTCTTTGTGCACCACGATATTCATCGTTTTGTAGCGCACGAAAGCCTTGGAGGCGTAGAACATTCCGTGGTAGTCGCCGTAGTCGCCCCAGCTGTTCTTCACCATATAGTATTCGTTGCCCATTTGGTCCTTGGCCTTGCCGTAAATCAGCATACCGTGGTCATCGGTGGTCTCCCAGTTGTCGTATGCCACTTGGCGCTCCTCCTGGGTCACCCAGCGTTGCGGAGTGGGGTGCTTGGAGGCCTCATCCTGGATCTCCTTAGCGGTCATGCCCGTCCAATGAGCCATATCGCTACCCTTCATGCTTTCAGCTTTGACATTGGTCTCGGGAAGCACGCAGAAACCCTTCTTGACACCCATACGGAAGCCCGGTTCGCTCACATCGGAACCCCAGGCCACCGTGTAACCGTTGTCCACTGCGTAGTCGAAAATCTCCATCATTTCATCCAAAGGCACATTGTAGCACTGAGCCCAACGCCAGTTGTCTTGGATTTCAAGGACGAACTTCTCGTAGAAAGGATGATGCGTATAGGAAGTGATGGACACATAGTCATCAGGGTTGAGACCCAAGGAGTTGTAGAAAGATTGCGGTGTATAGCTGATACCATTGTAAGTGAATGTCGTCGGATTCTCGCCCAGATAGATCTTGTGGACAGCCTCGACGGCTTTCTGCCACAACACTTCGTTTTTGGAGTTGGTCTGCAGTTTCTTGTGGTCACCTTCCGCAATGGCTTTGACAATGGCGTCCGTGATGGCGGAAAGCTCGGTATGGTCGGACAGCGTGTCACCGTATGCGGTGCCGGGACGCATTTCGCTCTCGGGCACGAGACCGAATGCCTTCATTCCGTAGAGGACATCATAGAAAGAGCCGCCTTGGGAGAAGGAGATGTCGCCATGGGTTCGAACAGCAGCTTTGGCGCGGTCATTGTACGTGTTGGAAACGATGTACATCTCGGAGAAGTCATATTCGCCTTTGCCCATGCGAAGCAATTCAGACTCGATGAATGCCAGACCGGAATAGCACCAGCAAGTGCCGGCACGGTTCTGGTTTTTGATGGAGGTAATCGGGTTCTCTTTCACTACAGTGAACTTGTAACCCTCATCTTCTTTGGTGGCTTCCTTATCCTGTGCGAAAACGTTGTTGCAGCAGAGGAAGGCAGCCATGGCCATGAGTAACAGTGTCTTTTTCATTCTATTTATTTTTTTTGGATAAAATTTTTTCCCAAATATTCGGGCCGCAAAAATACATAAAAAATCAAAAGTTTTCAAGAACTATTTTGCAAATGGATAAACTGTCCCTGAAAAAATTTTACACCGCACAAATATCATGTTTTTTACATGCTGTTTTCGTTCTTTTACAAAATTCTTTTCCTTTTTTGCAATATTCGATTATCTTTTTTCATTTACCAAATAATTTGTGATTTTGGTAAAAAATGATGGCTATTAAGCTACTTTTCTGCAATTTTCTGCTTTATTCTGAAATTATTTTTTCATTTTTTCAAATGCCCATTATTTTACTATCTTTGTTTGTTTAATAAAACTTAAAAATATGGCTGAAAAATTAATTTTTTGTAGTGTATTCAGTAAATCTGATGAAGATTTGAAATGCCTAACAGATTTATTATCAGTATTTACGTCCATTAAAGTTGTTTCTGGCTTGCAAAATAGCTCGGAAGCGCTCGAACAACTCAACAAAAAGAAAATCGACCTCCTTTTTCTTGATGTGGAACTTGCTGATTTTCTTCAACTCATTCACAAACCGACCTTTGTTGTGGGACTCTGCGACAAGAAACGGGCAAAAAACCTGATTAAATACCTCCGGCAGGGGTTTTTTGACTTCTTATTGACACCTGTCGGGAAATTAGATCTGTTCAGTGTCATTGGAAAAGTTCTCAACACTTATGGTATATGCAATTACCTGTTGCGCGACAAGTCGTTGGAAGCTGGTGAAAATGATGTCCTCTACAACAAAACCCTTTTGGACAAGTCTCTTTTCACCAAAGAATCGATGTTTTTGAATGGAAAAAAACGCTCGGATTCTTTACGAATCTCTTTTGATGAGATTCTTTATCTTGAACTTGTTCCCGGCAACATCGTACTGCATTTTGAAAACGGGACCACGAAACAGATGCACACAACTCTGAAATATTTTCAGAAAAAATTGCCAAAAGAGAAATTCCAGAAAATAAACCGGAATATCATAGTGAACATAGACAAAGTGACGAGAATCTCCAACAGCGATGAAATTTGGATTGGAACGCAGTCTATGAAAGTCAGTCGCTCTTTCAAAAAAACATTGAAAGCGTTACTGGATTTATAAGACGGCAGTTTTTCTTCTAAAACACGAATTTGGCGGCAAAAGTAAAATTTTGTATTTTTGCCGCCGTTTTGGTCTTGTAGTTCAATGGATAGAACGAAAGTTTCCTAAACTTTAAATTTGGGTTCGATTCCCAGCGAGACTACTCCTGCGAGAAATCAAATTTCTTTGTCTATCCTACACGGACTGTTAAATCACTGATACTCTGTGATCTTTTTTTGAATTTGCCTTTAAAGCAACGAATCGTGTAAAAAATATATTTCCACTCATTTTTTTCAAAAAAAAGCGAAAAACACGTGTTTTTGTATTAACTTATTGATTATATGATTGTTACAGCTCATTTTGTTGCAACATGATCATCAACGCTGCAATATCTGCCGGACTGACACCACTGATGCGAGACGCTTGACCGAGATGCACAGGTTTCACGGCTGATAATTTTTCACGAGCCTCTTTTGACAAACTCGGCAGATTAGCATAATCAAATTGGGCTGGAATTTTAATTTTGTCCAATTGCGAAAATCGCTGCACCATCTCTTCCTCTTTCAAAATATAGTTGCGGTATTTGATCTGTGTTTCGGCATTTGTGATTTGTTCCTCGGTATAGTCACCCTCTTCAAGAAATTTTCTGATCCGGGAATCCCAGTTTATCACATCTGAAATGCGCACTTGAGGGCGCTGCAACAACTGTGAAATCCTCGTGTTTTGAGAAAGCGGGGATAAATTCCTTTGTTCCAAAAAAGAATTGTAAACCACAAAATCGGTGTTGTGGTTTTCCAAATACAAGACAATTTTTTCCTGTTTCCGGTATTTATCCTGAAATGCGGCAAAATGTTTTTCATCCACCAGGCCTATCTCGTGACCGAGGGGAGTAAGTCGGTAATCGGCATTGTCCTGTCGCAACAAGATGCGGTATTCAGCGCGGGAGGTGAACATTCTATACGGATCCTGAACGCCTTTGGTGATCAAGTCGTCTATAAGGACGCCTATGTAGGCTTGGGAGCGGGACAGCACGATCGGTGGAAGTCCTTGGATAGAACGGTGAGCATTTATGCCCGCCATCAGACCTTGGCATGCCGCCTCCTCGTAACCTGTGGTACCGTTCACTTGCCCGGCCAAGAAAAGGTGTGGCACGCACTTTGATTCCAATGAGCTGTGAAGCTGCAGGGGATCGAAATAGTCATATTCAATGGCATATCCGGGTCTGAAAATCTCAGCTTTTTCCAAACCGGGGATGAGATGGAGGGCCTCCACTTGTATCTCTTCCGGAAGAGAGGAGGAAAAACCGTTCAGGTAATACTCGATGGTGTCGTCCCCTTCGGGCTCCAAAAAAAGTTGGTGGCGGTCACGTTCGGAGAAACGCACAATCTTGTCCTCGATAGAGGGGCAATAGCGTGGGCCAACGCCTTGGATTCTTCCTTGGAACATGGGAGATTTGTCAAACCCTTTGCGAAGAGCTTCGTGTACCTGCTCGTTGGTATATACTATCCAACAACTTTTCTGAGGAAAAGGAACAAGGATGTTTTGGTAAGAAAAGTGCCCGGGGTTCTCGTCGCCGGGTTGTTCTTCCATCCGGGAGAAGTCAACCGTGCGTCCGTCGATGCGCACTGGGGTTCCGGTTTTGAGTTTCTTGGTACTTATTCCACATTCCTGCAGCTGTTCAGAGATATTATAGGAGGCGCTCTCCCCTATCCGGCCACCCGGAAAGTTCACTTCGCCTACATGGATACGGCCATTCAAGAAGGTGCCGTTGGTCAATATGACACGCTGGGCAAAAAATTTCATGCCCAACTGTGTCACGATGCCCGAAACCGCGCCATCGGTGAACAGGAGAGACACGACAGTGTCCTGACGCAAGTGCAAGTTAGGCGTGTTTTCAAGAACATGTCGCCAATTGGACGAGAAACGAGCTTTGTCGCATTGTGCTCTGGGACTCCACATGGCAGGACCTTTGGAGCGGTTCAGCATCCGGAACTGGATTGTGGAAAGATCTGTGACGACACCGGACATGCCACCAAGAGCATCAATCTCGCGTACAATTTGTCCCTTTGCGATGCCACCCATAGCGGGATTACATGACATTTGGGCCACCAAGGCGAGATTCATGGTGACGAGCAGCGTGCGACTTCCCAAGCGCGCCGAGGCCACTGCAGCCTCGCATCCGGCATGACCCGCACCCACCACTATGATATCGAATTTAACATCCATTTCCCGTGGAACGTTTGTATAATAAAAATCAAACTAATTACTTAGCGAAAAATTGCTGTGAAACAAAGTTATGGATTCCTGCTCCTTGCGTCGCATCATGGCGGCTTCTTCGTCACTTTTGTCTTTGTACCCACACAAGTGCAGTGTGCCGTGAACAATCACCCTCAAGAGCTCTTCATCAAATGTAACTCCGAATTTTCGGGCATTCTCCCCTACCCTCTCCAAACTGATCATAATGTCACCGGAGACCCATTCGCCCACACGGCGGTCGAATGTGATAATGTCTGTATAGGTGTCATGATTCAGATATTGTATGTTACGCTCCAACAAAAATGCATCGTCACAGAAAAGATAGGATATGTCGCCCGGTGTCAGGCCTTCCCGGCGTATCACCTCCTTGAGCCATTGCTTATGAGACAACATCGGAGTAAAGTTGCTGGAAGTTTGGAAATCAAACGTGATCATTGGGATACTTTTACAATCTTTTGAATCTTATAATAGCGATACGGCTGACGAGCCTGGAGATAATAGATGCCGTCCGGCAAGTCATGCAACGGTAGAACCACATTAAACTCTTCCGACACGGATATTCTCCGAACCAACTGTCCATTTTGACCATACAGGTATAGCTCTGTGCTTTCATCAAACAACTCCTTGAACGAAACAACCACTTGATGAGAGGCGGGATTCGGGAAGACAAACATTTCACGTCCATCATGTACGATCGGAATGCCAACCGTATCATCATCCAAAGAAAGAAATGACCAATTAGGCAAAGAATCGAACACCAGCATGCTCGCCGTTTCGCGTATGATACGAGCGGTTTCACTAGGGAGATTCGCGTCGAATTGAATTTCTAACGGATCCTTCTTGAAAAATGTCGCATAGAAACTACAGGCAGCAGCGTATGAACCCGCCAGGGAAGGATGACTTTCGTCTGTTTGATACAACTCTATCTCCGAATGATGGTCGCGAATATGGTGCCAGACATGTCCGACAGGAGACACCAATGCCTGATTGTCGGCGGCCATTATCATATAGCGAGCGTGCAGCAGACTATCCATTCCCTCGTATGTACAAAGCGGAGGAAAATAGGGACAATTCTGTGCGTCCCCGTTTTTCCTGCCCCATGTCATGTAAAAGACTATTTTTGCTTCCGGATTGTATCTCCGGATGGAGTCGCTTAATTGCTTTGCATAAGGATAACATTGCGACATGAATTGACTTTCGGGAAATGAGGGAAGCTGACTCTGTTCTTGCAACACTACATAATCCCATCCGCCTTCGCGAATATAGGACATGGCCCCGGTGAGGTGTTGTTCAAAAGTACATCCACCTGGTGTATGGGCCATATAAGTAATTTCGTCACCTGTCGAGTGTGCGATCTCAGCAACCAACTGGGGCAAATTGTTCACCTCTGTGTAACTGTTTCCAATAAAAAGAACTCGATACGATGCGGCAAACGAAAAAAGAGACCACAAAAAGCATATTGATACAAGTATAATCCGCTTCATTAGGAGATGGGCTGATTGATAATGATTGTCCTATTAACCAAACGCTTGCGCTCTTTTTTCGGTTTCACGTGAACCAAGAAGCTAATTTGTTTATAATCAGATTGATACTCTATATTTTCTGCTAAAATAGAAAGCACACTTCGCGTGTCAAACTCCTTCCAATGCTTGAAAATCGGCACACCGGAACTATAGGAAAACGAAAACTTGTCGTTTTCAATGAAACAGTTGAAATCTACGGAGAAATCTCTCTCTTGAGCATTTAAATAATCTATAATCAATTGATTGGCCATAGAAAGCGTGCCAAAATCCAATAAAAGCGAATATTGGTCGCAGAGCTTCTCCAACAGGTCTAAAACCTTATTGTAAAGGTTGTCCTTGTTTAGGTCCGGTAATTGTACATTTATCATAGCAGTCTGTTTTATTCAATGTTGTAGAAATAGTTGTTCGCCTTCTCCTTGTAATAGTAATTAAGGTTGGCGGGCACTGAACGCAACATCTCATCCTGCTGTGTCTTGGTCTTGTCCATGTTCCAATCCTTGGGCGGATTGAGACGCGGAGTTTGAAATGCTTCGTTCGACTTACGCTCCTCGTCCTTCTCCCGTTCCATATCGGCACGCTCACTCTTCAAAAGACGAGTCGTAATCTGCTCTTGACGTTGTATGGTTTGCTGAGTTATCGTTCTATTAACCAACTCTTTTTCTGTCTTTTTCATCTCCTCAATCAACTGCTCGATTGTCTTGTCCCCTACCCCATTCTCCGACTTTTGGGCATTGTTATAATCCTCCAACATCTTGCGAATGGCTTCCTGTTGCGCGGCCATGCGGGCAAAACTCTCGCTCATTTGTTGCTGCTGGCCATGTTGGCCTTGCTGCTGACCTTGTTGTTGCTGTTCCAACGATTTCTTCAAAGCCTGCATCTGGCGGTTCAATTGCTGCTGCAACTCACGCGCAGAGGTCTTTTTGCTCTTCTTGTTGTTCCCTGGTTTGCTGCAGGAACCTCCCCCACCCGACTTGTTGCACTTTCCTTTGCATTCACTCTTCTTCTTTTGCATCTCGTTCATCGACTCCTTCAGCATCAAAGCCAAATTGTTCATGGAAGTCAATACAAACTGCTCGTCTTTGCTGGCTTGCACAAATTGACGATTATTCATGTATTTCTGGGACGTTTCGAGATAGTCCTGGATCTTGGATACCTCTTTTTGAATGAAGGGCTTCACGGCCATCTGACGACGCGCCAGGGCATTCAACGAGTCCTCTATCTGACGCATGTCGTTTTTCACTTTGTGTTGCTTGGAAAGCAACTCGGAAACTATGGGCGAAGCAGCCCTTAATCCCTTTGTTTTATCCAAAATCTCTTCCTGATCAAAGGATATCTTCACTAAATTGTCCAAAATCTGACGTATCGTCTCCAAATCCTCCGATACTTGCTCCAACTCGTCTTCGTTGAAATCTCGCTCCAACTGATTGGCCAAAGTCTCCATGTCCTCTGACGCCTTGTTTTGGTTCTGCGATGATTTGGAACGATTGTTTTTTTCCAGATTTTGCTGACTCTGTTGCAGTTGTTGATCAATGTCTTTCTTGATCTCATCCGTGTTCTTGAATTGGATAGGTTGCTCCAACTGCTGGTTGAGCGTTTGAATGTCCTGCAAATCCTTCTTGAGTTGGTTGTATTTATCCTCAATCTTTTGTTGCTGTTGCTGCAACAGATTTTTGCTGATATTCTTGTTTTCAGTCTGTTTGGCATTCTGTTTCAACTGCTCCGACAAATCCCGCAGCTGCTGGACCGTTTCCGTCACTTTCTTTTCCATCTCCAACTGCTTGTATAACTGCAGTTGCTGATCAAGCGCCTGGTTGATATCCTCCGTACTCGTTTTCATTTTCTGCATCTGCTTCTGGATCTGGTCTTTGTTCATTTCCTTCATCAACTCCTGCATCTTATCCATCATTTTCTTCATTTCGTCAGACAAAACCTGATCCATACGGTTTTTCAACTCTTGCTGTTTTTTCAGAATATCCTCGTTAATGTCTTTGTATTGATTTTCAAGAGCTTCCTTATTCTGCTGCTGCTGTTGCAACTCATTGATTTGTTGCTGCAATTCCTGATATTGTTGCATCAATTGCTCCAATTTCTTCTTATCCTGCCAAGAAAGCTCCTTTTCCTGCAGCATTTGCTTTTGAAGTTTGTCAATGTTCTTCATCAATTCGGAAGACTCCTCAATCAGATTGCTGTAGTCAGACTTGGATTGCTGCTCAGCTTTTTGGATATCCTTGTTAATTTCCTCCAACGTGCGTACGCGGAAAGTGGAAACATTGGATTTGCTCGTCTTATGCCCATTGACACCATCGTTATCGGCAACCTGAAAATAGTAGTCTATTTTTTCGCCGGGTTCGAGATTAAATGTAGTCGGATCAAAGAAATAGTAGAAATCCTGTATCGTACTGCCATTTTGAATGTTGATACTTACTTTTTTTGTGGACTCTACCACTTTTCCATCGGCATTATATCGGGTATAGACAAAATGGAGTGCCGAAAAACCATAATCATCTTTTATGTTGCCCTTGAAATAGATGCGGTCTTGATAGGAAGAATCCTGCTGGCTCTGCACATAAATTTCAGGATACATGTCTTTGATGACCGTTATTTCTTCAGAAAGAGTGTCCTTACTGGTAAAATACTTGTTTTTATTGAAAATTGAATACGAAAAACTGTTTCTTGCATTCACATACACAGAATACTTTTCGTTTTCAGAAGAGAGAAGTTGGGGTTTGTCATTGACAATAAAAATCAAGTTGTCAGAATTTTTAGTAAAGAAAACCCACTGAATACCTGTGCCTTCCGGAACAGTGACGCTGCCGACATTTTCAATTACTTCATCGGGTTTGTTCAAGTAGGCCGGGTAGTGCATGTGCAATTCAAAACCGAGGGTCACCGGTTTGGGCAATACAGAAAGTGTATATAGCGAAGATTCAACTTCATCCGTAATAAACTGAAAATCAGTATTATTCTGGACATTTGAGAAAGTATATGAAAATTCTGTGTTACTCTTTTTATCACACTTGAAACTTCTGTTTTGATACTTGATATACACATCTTCCGGCGTTTCACTGCCGTTGACCTTTACCGAGACGGTGAAATCATCGTGTTGGAACGCTTCCAATTTCTTGTTGGTGATTTCGAAAGAGTAGGGTGCAGGTTTTTCATAAACCGTCTGGTAATGGACTATTCTCTTTGTAGATTCTGTGAAAATCTCACTTTTTATGGAAAAAAGAAGCAGGAAAAGAATAACTGGAATGACAAGCCAGCGGGCGAAACGCAATGTTTTCTTGACGGGCACAGCCTGTGAAAAAGAATAAGGCTTGAAAGACTCTATTTTAGTGTCTATGGCAGCCGACAACAAATCGAAACTTTTATAGTCTCCGGCATCCATTTGTTTTTGCAACTCAAATAGATTTAATAATTTATCATCTATCTGATCAAAATGCTTTCCAATAATGGTTGCAATCTCCTCGTTGGTCAACTGTTTTCCCAAGCCAAAAAGCTTGAACAAGGGAATGACAATGTAAAATACCAGGTTTGCCAAGAACAGGGCTATAAATCCATAGAAAAGAACGGAACGCACCGTGGTGTTTGAATAGGAGAAGTATTCAAACAGGGTAAACGCAATGAAAGCCGACAATACAATCAGAACGAAGTAAATAATTCCCTTATACAGTTCGTTCTTATAGTATTTCTTGACGAAATCCCGTATTTTTTCTTGTAATATGTTATAATTCTGTTGGCTCATTATCCTTCACTTCTGAATTACGGGTTATATTGTAGAATTGATCTTTCTGTTTGTCAAAATAGTTCATCAACATCTTATTTTTTGCAAAAAAACGTTTGACAAAGAAAAATCTGAAAAATGGGGAGTTATATTTATTTATTTTGCCTCTTTTTGATAATAACGAGAAAAGTTTTTTGGTTTTGTTGTAACTGACATTATCATTGACCAAATTCATTTCGTATGTAAGCAAATCTATCAAAGGAATGCCGACAGGACATACTTCCTGGCAATTTCCGCAAAGTGTAGTCTGTTGGAAAATGGATTGTGTCTTATTGTATTGGTCGAAACAGTTGCACTTCACCAACTCGATAGGCGATCTGCCTTGCGTTGCCTTCACCACCGGACACACATTTGCACATCTGCCGCAACCGATACAATAGAGCGACTCGCGAAGCGATACGTCTTGCAGAATGTCAGTCACTCCATTTTCATAAAAAATCACAGAAAGATTGACTTTTTCCTTTGTAAAACCTGCAGAATCCGAAGATAAAAAAGCATCAGACACCACCTTTTCAAAAGATGATGTCAATATTTTGATGTCTTTTGGAAAATCCCCCTTTTCGGGGTTATTTTTAAGCCGCAAAAAGAGGGACAAATCCGATTGTGAAACAATAATTCTATCAATATTGAGGATAACAATGATATTGTTCACCAGATTGAAGCAATCTTTGGATGCTTTGTCAATAAACACAAGAGATCCGTTTTCCGCAATGGCAAAATCGGCATCCAAAATCAACGTATCGACTTCATATTCATGATTGGCCACACTTTCTATTGGATAGCTGTTGGAAACACCAATCATGCCGTTCGACAGGTCGATGTTTTTCGGCAAGTCGATGCACACTGTGTTATACTGCCGGTTAGGCAGCAAATCGCCAATGGTGGACAGCAACGAACTTTCCTCCTGCACCCAGCGCACATTGACTTTATGCTCCAGCAAACAAGATTCAAGGGTGAGCAAATGCGTCTCAAGGCTCTCAATGAAGGAGTGCCTCAGGAACCTCGCCCTCTCGCGCATGTCCTGCGTGATTTCTATGTTGTTCGTTTCACTCATCATCCTATAAATTAATCTTTTCAACCCTACGCAGATGCCTTCCTCCCTCAAAATCCGTGGAGAAGAAGGTGTTGGTTATGTCAAGGGCGGTGCCGCAATCAATGAACCGCGCCGGCATCACCAAGATGTTGGCGTTATTGTGTTGGCGCACCAAGGCAGCAATCTCCTTTGACCAACAGAGTCCGGCTCTCACATTTGCATGTTTGTTGGCACTCATCGCCATCCCGTTTCCCGTGCCACAAATCAATACTCCGTATTGATTAGGATCAGCGGAAACAGCCGCTGCCAATTTATGGGCAAAATCAGGATAATCAACACTGTCGGAAGAGTACGTTCCAAGGTCCTCCCACTCCACACCTGGGATGTTCTGTGACAGGAGAAAAGACTTCATTTCAAATCCTGCATGATCGGAAGCAATCAAAACTTTCATACCTAATATACCTATTATAATCAAGGCCGCAAAAGTACAAAAAAACATAATAGATGTGAGCATCCATTCTCTTAAAAAATGTGTAAAATCAACAGGCGTCCATCATCGAAAAAAAGAGGGGTGGATTCATCCAATACTTATTATTAATCTTTTCTATTATTTTATCATGAATAATATTCTTCTGTTGATACTGTGGACAAAAAAAACGGCTTTTGCTTGACAAAATGAGTTATGAAAAATAATCAACAGTTTTTTTATTTTATCAACAGGTTAATTCATTGATAGTGTTGATGTTTGATATAAGCAAATTTTTTTTCACTTTTTTATTAGTGAATAAGTTTTTTGGAAAACAACCCTTTTTTTGTTGAAAATAAGGGTGCAAATTTTCCCTTTTTCGTGAATAAAAAAAGTTGTTGTTTTTTATCCACAAAGATTTCAAAACGTAACTTGCTGATAAAGGAAAAAACACCTTTTTATAAACAATGGATTGTTAGTAACCTTGAAATAAATTCAGTATCAGAGAAAAAGGAGGGACAATTTTCAAAATATGCAATAAGCAAAAGCAATGTTCGTTTCTATTTTTTGTAATTTTGCCGCCGTATGAGAAATTGGATCCTTTTAGCCGGATTGTTGTTGTCCATGTTTACAGTACTGGGACAACAGAAGGCATACACTGGAAAGGTTTACGACGGCATAACCTACCAGCCGTTGTCGGGGGCCAGCGTTTACAACATGAATACGCAAAAATTTGCTTTCACCAACAAAGATGGCGTTTTTACAATAAAACTCTCAAAAAATGACACTCTTGTGTTCTCTAAATCTGCATACAGGCAGTTGGTGGTGACGGTGAACGACAAAATATATTATGGAATGGAGGATTTTTTCCTCTATTACAAGGCGACCATGTTGAAAGAGGTCACGATTTTGGCCATTAATCCTTCATACGAAGGATTTAAAAAAGACATTGTATCATTGGAACTGCCGGATTATTACAAGAGGATAGAGGAGTCGCGGCTTTCGGAATGGCAGAAGGCGAATGCCAAATACAATCCTGAAGAAGGTGGAAACCTTCTTTCCCTGGGAGGCAAAATGACAACATCCCCCATCACCTATCTTTACGAAAAATTCAGCCGCAGGTCAAAAATGGACCGTCTCTATCATGAGATGCTGGATTATGACGACGAGGTGGCGCGCATCCAGGAAAAATACAATCGAGAAATTGTAAGTGAATTGACTGGATTGACTGGCGACGAACTGATGAAATTCATGATGTATTGTCGTTTCAATTACTATGATCTCGTCCGCATGGACGACGAAGCCATTAAATCCAAAATCAAGGCAAAGTTTTTTGAATACCAATATAATAAAGCAATTAACGACCAATAGGGCAGAGGCTTTAAGCCAAGTCTCTATGAGAATACGGTAATGGATATGGACGCCAAAAATTTTTTCAAGAGGAACTGTAACGTATATCACATCGTGGGAATGTTGTTGGGTGCGGCTTTTGCGGCCATCTATTGGGCTAAGGCAGGTCACCTTTCCGACAATGTTTTGAAAAACAGTCCTATATTGATGCCGTTATGGGGTGTTTTGGTGGGGTATATCACGTTTGATTTCATTTTCAATGCCAAGAATCGAAAAAATGGAAGCGGGAATGAATAAAATAGTTTATTTTTGCACCCTCATTTCTTAGACAACATATTAATATTGTTTAATTAAATAAAAAGTACTATGACTGAAAAACTACAAACTTTGCGTGACAGCGCGGCTATGAGATGGACCGCTTTGCTGTTGTTGGCATTGGCGATGTTCTGTTCGTACATCTTTATGGACATTTTGTCGCCGATCAAGGACCTTATGCAATCCACAAGAGGTTGGGATTCCACCGCTTTCGGCACGATGCAGGGTGCGGAGACTTTCCTGAACGTGTTCGTGTTCTTCCTTATCTTCGCAGGTATCATCCTCGACAAGATGGGCGTGCGCTTCACCGCCGTGCTTTCCGGTGCAGTGATGCTCATCGGTGGCTTGATCAAGTACTATGCCGTTTCCAAATCCTTTATGGGCAGCGGCTTGGAGACTTGGTTCACTAACCACTTGAATTACATTCCCGGCTTCCAGGAGTTAGGCGTGGCCCCGTTCTATGAAGGTATGCCCGCTTCCGCCAAGGTGGCAGCCATCGGTTTTATGATTTTCGGCTGCGGCGTGGAAATGGCCGGCATCACGGTCTCCCGCGGTATTGTGAAGTGGTTCAAGGGTCGTGAGACGGCTCTGGCAATGGGTTCCGAAATGGCCCTCGCCCGTCTGGGTGTGGCCACCTGTATGATTTTCTCACCCTTCTTCGCCAAATTGGGCGGCCAAATTGAAGTCTCCCGTTCTGTGGCCTTCGGCGTGGTGCTCCTTTGCATCGCGTTGATGATGTTCATCGTCTATTTCTTTATGGACAAGAAATTGGATTCCCAAACAGGTGAAGCCGAGGAAAAAGACGATCCCTTCAAAGTTTCCGACATTGGCAAGATCCTCTCTTCCGGTGGTTTCTGGCTGGTGGCTCTCCTCTGCGTGCTGTACTACAGCGCCATTTTCCCGTTCCAGAAATATGCGGTGAATATGCTGCAGTGCAACCTCACGCTTAATCCGGGCGAAGGTTTCTGGGCTGGCAGTAGTGTCACCATCATCCAATATATAGTGATGCTGTTGGTCGCTGTGTGTTCCTTCACCAGCAACTTCTCCAAGAACAAAACCGCTAAGGTCGGTTTGATGATAGCTGCTGTTGTGGCTTTGATTATCTATTGCTGGATGGGTTATATGCGCGGCACGGCCGAGACCATCTTCGCCGTATTCCCGCTGTTGGCTGTGGCCATCACCCCGATTCTCGGCAACTATGTCGATCACAAGGGTAAAGCCGCCTCTATGTTGATGATTGGCTCTTTGCTGCTGATTATCTGTCACTTGACTTTCGCTTTCATCCTGCCGCAGTTCAAGGATAGCGCCATTGGCGGTGTTGTGGTGGCTTACCTCACCATCTTGGTCTTGGGCGCCTCCTTCTCCCTCGTGCCCGCCGCTTTGTGGCCGAGCGTCCCGAAACTGGTGGATGAGAAGATCATCGGTTCCGCATACGCCCTCATTTTCTGGATCCAGAA
Source organism: uncultured Bacteroidales bacterium (assembly GCA_947167635.1). Taxonomy (GTDB): domain Bacteria; phylum Bacteroidota; class Bacteroidia; order Bacteroidales; family WCHB1-69; genus F23-D06. Next base: position 19,569 of record CAMVIT010000003.1, read on the forward strand.
TATCGGTTTGTGGCTCTTCCCGCTGTTGATCGGCAAGGTGCTCGACAAGACCAATCCTGATATTGTCGCCTCCATCGCCCAAGTCAAGGAAGAGACCGCTGCTGCCGTGACCAGCGGTTTGATGACGCCCGAACAGGCAGCCAGCCAAGTGCAGGCTGTGGCTGAGCAGGCCGCCGTTCAATACGACTACACCTGGCCGTTGGTGATGCTGGCTTGCTTAGGCATTGCCGCCCTCATCCTCGGCATCGTCCTGAAGGCTGTGGATAAGAAACAGCACCTCGGATTGGAGGAGCCTAACATCAAGTAAGCCTCGCGACGACCGGATAAAATCAAAAACCAATAAAAAGGGAGGCCGTCGGATATGACAGCCTCCTTTTTGTTCCGTACACATAAGCATACCAAAAGATGAAAAAACGCACACTGGTCCTTATTCTTATTCTCGCCGCCTTGCTCACAGGAGGCATCGGGTTCACGGTAGGCTATGCGGTCACGCAGAAGCATTGCGACGAGCAGCCGAACTATTACGCCAACAAGCTCACCTCGCCACCCTTGCCCAACAAGATCTCCTTTGCGGGCGAAGAGGTGCCGATGGATGTATATTGGGTGCGCGAGGCGTTGGACCGCGAGCTGGTGGTCAACTGCTACCAGCACTCCAAGACCATCCGGATTATGAAGTTGTCGGCGCGGGTTTTTCCCGTTGTTGAGCGGATATTGAAAGAGGAGGGAGTGCCTGATGATTTAAAGTACCTCTGTGTGGCCGAGAGCGGCTTGGAGAACGTCACCTCGCCCGCAGGGGCCGGTGGGTATTGGCAATTTATGGCCTCGACGGCAAAAGTCTATGGTTTGGAGATATCCAACGATGTGGACGAACGCTGCCATCTGGAAAAGGCCACCCGTGCGGCCTGCAAGTATCTTAAAAAATGTAAAAACCAGTTTGGAAGCTGGTCGCTGGCCGCCGCCGCGTACAATAGGGGAGAGGGCGGACTTGCTGCCGCCATCGAGGACCAGAACTGCCACAATTTCTGGGATTTGTGGCTCAACAGTGAAACCTCCCGTTATCTTTATCGCATCATCTCCTTCAAGTTGATATTTGAAAACCCGCAGTTGTATGGGGTGGAGATGTGCCCGGCCGAGCAGTATCTTCCCGTGGCCTGCCGCGAGGTGAAAGTCACGGCATCCATTCCCAGCTTGCCCAAATATGCACAGGAACAGGGGGTTACCTACCGGGAGTTGCGCAATCTCAACCCGTGGATCAAGAACAACAAGCTGACGGTGGCCGCCGGCAAGAGCTACACGCTGCTGTTGCCCGAGAAGGCCTCGCAAAGTCACAAGCATCTGCTTAAAAATGTGGAGAACCCCTATTTGAAGATTGGCACGCCTGAAGAGGTAAACAAAGAGTAATTTTGTACTAAAAAGGCGTAAAAAAAAGTGTTAAAATATATTTTCTGCGAGGTATTGAGATATGAAGTTGATTTAGTATCTTTGCCACGTTTTAAAAAACAAAAATAATCATCATAAAAATAACCATAATATCTTAATTATGAAGCAAGTACATAATTTTAATGCAGGACCGTGCGTCCTTCCGAAAGAAGCCGTTGAATCTACAATCAACGCAATCCGCAATTTTGACAACACCGGTATCGGTTTGATGGAGATTTCCCACCGTACTCCGGGTTGGGAACGCGTTATGGCTGAGACCCGTCAGTTGTGGCGTGACCTTCTCAACATCCCTGACAACTATGAGGTGCTCTTCCTCGGTGGTGGTGCCAGCACCCAGTTCTTCACTGTGCCTGCCAACCTGTTGAAGACGAAAGCCGCCTATCTGCAGACAGGCGTTTGGGCTAAGAAATCCGCCAAGGAAGCCAAGAACTTCGGTAAGGTGGAGATCGTTGCCTCCTCTGAAGACAAGACCTACAACTACATCCCGAAAGGTTGGACTGTTCCCGCCGACGCCGACTATTTCCACATCACCACGAACAACACCATCTACGGTACGGAAATCCGCAAGGACTTCACCGCTGAGGAGTGTAACAACGTGATGCTCGTCGCCGATATGAGCTCCGACATTATGAGCCGTCCCGTTGATGTGACCAAATACGGCCTCATCTACGGTGGTGCCCAGAAGAACGTCGGCCCTGCCGGTGTCACTTTCGTCATCGTGCGCAAGGACATCCTCGGCCAGATTGGCGACCGCGCCTATATGAATCCGCTGCCTACGATGGTGGACTATCGCACGCACGCTGCTGAGGAAGCCAAGAACATCTCTATGTTCAACACGCCTCCCGTGCTGCCCATCTTCGTGATGCACGAAACCCTCACCTGGCTGAAGAACACCATCGGCGGCGTTGAGGAGATGAACAAGATCAATATGAAGAAATCCAACCTCCTGTACGAGGAAATCGACCGCAACAGCATGTTCGTGGGCACCGTCGCCGACAAGGCCGACCGTTCCATCATGAACCACTGCTGGGTGATGGCCCCGGGTTACGAGGACAAGCAGGACGCCTTCATGGCCTTCGCCAAGGAGCAAGGCATGGTGGGCATCAAGGGTCACCGTTCCGTCGGCGGCTTCCGCGCTTCCCTCTACAACGCTTGCACCGTGGAAGACGTCGAAGCACTTGTGGCTTGTATGCAGGAGTTTGAGAAGAATAATAAATAATTATTAAACTATTAAATTATTAACTTGTTAAACTATAACTGTTTGATAATCTGACTAATGAAAGAGGATTTGTTGAAGGATTTGTCATACAAGTTCGCGTTGAACATAGTCATACTCTGTAGAAAACTGCAATTACAAGACAAAGAATTCATCATTTCCAAGCAACTTGCCAAATCTGGAACTTCTATTGGAGCCAACCTTGAAGAAGCCTCAGGTGCGCAATCGACAAATGATTTTATAGCCAAATTCCACATTGCATTGAAGGAAGCTAAAGAATCCAACTATTGGTTAAGATTATTAAGAGACAGTCACTTAATTGATGAGGAAAAATACGATGTTTTGTCAAGTGATTTGATTCACATCATCAACATACTCACCAAAAGTCTGAAAACAGCCAAGTTTAATAAGGATAATAAGAATAATTCTCTCGAAAACAAATCATAATTTAATAGATTAATAGATTAATAATTTAAGAATAGAAATATGAAAATTTTAGTAGCAACCCAAAAACCTTTCGCCAAGGCCGCTGTGGATGGCATTCGCGCTATCGTGGAAAAAGCCGGCTATGAATTAGTTTTACTGGAAAAGTATGAGACTCCGGAAGAGCTCTATGCCGCTGTGGCGGATGTGGACGCTATGATTGTGCGTTCCGACAAAGTCACCGCCCAGGTGATTGACGCCGCCAAGAACCTCAAGGTCGTGGTGCGCGCCGGCGCCGGCTTCGACAACCTTGACCTTGCTGCTTGCACGGCCAACAACATCGTGGCGATGAACACTCCCGGCCAGAACTCCAACGCCGTGGCCGAATTGGCCCTCGGCATGATGATCTACATGGCCCGCAACACCTTCAAACCCGGCACCGGTGCCGAGCTGAAGGGCAAGAAGGTCGGTATCCAGGCATACGGCAACGTGGGTCGTCTCGTGGCTGAAAAAGCCCGCGCCCTCGGTATGGAAGTCTGGGCCTTCGACCCGTTCGTGCCGAAAGAGAAGATGGAAGCCGAAGGTGTCGTCGTTCCCGCCACGCTGGAAGAGATGTACAAGAACTGCAACTACATCTCCCTGCACATCCCGGCCAACGACCAGACCAAGAAGTCCATCAACAAGGCTCTGGTCGGCCTGATGCCCAAAGGCGGCTGTGTGATCAACACCGCCCGCAAGGAGGTCATCAACGAGGAAGAGCTCATCGCCCTGATGGCAGAGCGCGAAGACCTCAAATACTGCACCGACATCGCTCCCGACGCTATGGAAGAGTTCAGCAAGTTTGAGAAGCGCTTCTTCGCCACCCCGAAAAAGCAGGGTGCCGAGACCGCCGAGGCCAACATCAATGCCGGTTTGGCCGCTGCCAACCAGATTGTGAATTTCTTCGTCAATGGCGACAAGAGATTCCAGGTCAACAAATAATCGTTGGCACAGGAATTCAACGAATAGGGTAGGGGACGATGGGCACCATCGTCCCCTACTTTTTTATTATTAAAGAAAAACATATACATCCAACAATCTGAATTATGTACAGTATTTCAAACTTTATTTTTGGTCTTTTGTTCGGCGTTTTTTGCTTGGCATTTGGCGTGTTCACCTTGTTTTATCGTAAAAGCCATCCGGAGAAATTCGGTAAGTTACAAAAGATGCAAGAACGTTTTGGAGAAAAGGCAGGATATGTGATCCATTGGATCAATTATACCCTTATACCTATTGTGTTGGGATTATTTCTCATTATTTGGTTTATTCTTACGGGTAAAAGTCCGTTATAGTACACGCGGAAAACCTTTCAGTACTATTCAGTAAAAATACTGCTTGATTACAATATAGCGGCAAGCATCTCAAAACAGAGGTGCCTTATGCCATTCATCAAACAGTCAAGGTGTGATTTCATCCATCAACACCTTGATATCGGTTTCTGCTATTCGCAAGTATCCGTCCTTTTTTTCAGCGGTCAATCAGCACATCCGCAATTATAACAATGGTCAAAATGCCCACCCAACACATTGCCAAAAGATGAACAACCTGGACTTTTTTCTCCGAAAGTCGCACCTGTAAATTAACTATTGATAATTAATATTTTAAAACAGTTTTATAAGTGATTGTTTTTCAGCCGTAAAAAAGTATCGCCTCCCTCTTGACAAACGGTTTAGGTTGCATTATCTTTGTTCTGCAATTTTTAACAATATGAATACTAATCCCGAGGCATTAACATCAGGATACATCAAAGTGGGCAGAATCACCTTGCCGATTGCGAGGAAGGCTCATATAAAGTGTGCCGACATTATGATTGACAACAGGCATATTGAACATATTAACAAAAAACATAAAGTTGAACTCGAGGCCCTTGGCATATCGGCAATGGATTTTGTAAAAATAATTGCTACTACTTTTGGAGAAATACGCCAAGCTCCGAATGACGCATTGGATTTGGTTACAACTAATTCAGAAGGGAGAAAATTTGTGGCAGTAGTTACTTTAAATTACAATTATAAGAAACAGTTTTGGGAAATAAGAACGGCGATTCCTGTAAGAACCGCCGTTATAAAATCCAGAAAACTTTTATGGAAGCGGGAGCGAACCCCGCTAAAGTTTTAACCTTTGTGCCTTCCGCCTACGCGCTACGCTTACACTCCATAAGGTTTCCTGTTGGTCTTTTAGTGCTATCCACGTCCCAAAGGCTTTGACATCGTACGATAGAACCGTGCTAAAACAACACCGCAAAAATACGTTTTTTTTAATAACAAGAAACAAAGGAATGGTTTTTTATAGAGAAAATCCGTTCACCTATTCGCCGAAAATAAGCAAAGCATTATTCGAGAAAAGGAGTATCGGTTTTTTTTGTACTTTTGCGGCCTCTTTCGGCCCCGTAGTTCAGCTGAATAGAACGTCAGATTCCGGTTCTGAAAGTCGTGGGTTTGAATCCCGCCGGGGTCACCAAAAAACACGCTCCACCATGATGGGGCGTTTTTTTTTGCGCGCAGTTATTCCTGAAAACGTTTTTTGGTAATGAAGCGGTCGCACGCGGCTAACACGCCCGGAAGCACGAAGAGGACAAGCAGCACCGTCACTGCCGCACCGATGGCGATGGATTGCAGGATGTCGGAGACGGTCGGGTCGCTGACGAGGACGGTCATGATGGCGGGCACGAGGATGAGGATGAGACCGGAGGTGAGGATGGTGTGTGTGGCACAACGATAGCTCTCTTTCAGGGAGTCTTTGATGCTCATGGTGACCCGTTTGGTGCGGTAGTAGTTGGCGAAGAGAATGCCGTAGTCGATGGCCGCGCCCATGAGGATGCTCTGCACGATCAAGTAGGCGATGTACAGGATGGAGCCGCCGCCGAAGCCGCTGATCACGATGTTGGCGAAGACGCCGGACATGACGGTCATGACCAAGATCGCCGCCAACAGCAGGGAGCGGAAGGTGATGGCCACGATCAGGAATATGGCGGCGATGGTGAGCAGGGTGACCACCAGGACCTCACGGTCGAAACCCGCCCGCATCTCCGACAGCATGATGGATTCACCTATCGAGTAGTAGGGATGGCTGAAAGCGTTTTGGCAGAGAGCGTTGTATTGGTCTATAAAATCGTATGTCTCATTGGATTCCGTCTCATAATTCGTGATGATCATGGCGAGGGAATGTTGGTCGGAGCGCAGTTTGCCGACCCCGTCAACCATCGATTGCCGCATGTTGCCGAAATCGGTTCGCAGGCTGTCGCTGATGAGAGCGGAAAAGCGTTCGTCCACTATCAGGGAATCTGCGAGGAAGTTGACCAACTGTTCCAAAGACATGGTCCAAGTGCTGTCATAATCATGAATACCGCTATGGTAGAGGAAGAGAAGATCCATCAGCTCACAGGGTATTTTCTCCCCGATAACCTCTAAGTTGTGGCACATCTGCTTGGCGGTGTATTCTTTATTGGAATTGAGCATCTCATCCAACACCGTCAGAGGGTCGTTGGCACTTGGTTTCAAACGGAACGAAGGAATGGGGACCGGTTTGGTGTGCTTTACAGTGTCTGTGTGGGTTACAGGAGTGTTTTCAACCGGGGATATGTCCGGAGTCTCAGGTGTCGGGGTGACCTCTTCCGATTTCACCACAGGATCCACAACAGCAGGCGGATTGTAGGCTGCAGTCATGGCGGAGTCCATGGTATATTGCAAGGCCAGCAGCTGGGTGCGCTCGGAGTCGCCGATGAACATGGCCAACGCTCTGCGTTTCAGGATGTCTTCTGTCACGAAGTGGACGAATTGCAGCGGGGTCATTTTGCCGCCATTCCGTTTGGCGAGTTTATAGACTGCTTTCGCTTGCGAATCGTTCATGTTCAGGAATCCGGCCATTTCCATGTAATTCAACGGCTTGTTCAGCAATGCCGTGTCGGTATATGGGGATTGCGCTGGTTTTGGGGTGACTTTCGGTGCGACGGGTGCGTCCACTTTGCTTTCAGGGGAATTGGGTGCTGTTGTGGTGACAGGTTCCGAATGGACCTCCGGAGTGGTGTTGTGCGTGACAGTGGCCGGAGAGTCGCTTTTTTTCACGGGTTTCTCGTATTTGGCACTGTAAATACCCCGGTGGTGTCTCAAATCATCCAGCAAATTGATTTTTTCCCTCATTTCATCGTCCACCTGTTGGGCGATAATCGAGTTCGGATCATGGGTTTGTTCCAAGATGAAATCCGCCATGTCGTTGAATTTCATGGTCAGCTCTTTGTTTCCATTGAACTTGGCGTTGTAAATGACTTTCAGAATGTCGTCAGATAGCATATCCAAGCTGATGGGAGGAGTGCTGTCGGGTGAAATTCCACCCATGATGTCGCCTAAATTGGTGAGGGCCTCCATCATTTGCGGCGCAGTGTATTCGCGATGCAGCAGGGTCGGGTAGGAGATGACCATCTCCACCCCGGAATCTGCCATGACAGAATCCAACAGCCCGATCACCTTCTTCTCATCGGCGTTGTCATACACCAAGATCATGGGGTTTTTCTTCGGGAAATATTTCTCGATTTTGGAAATTTTGGAGTTGAGGTAGATGATGTTGGTCTTGTTGTGAAGAATATAGGAACTGGCGAAAATGGCGACGAACAGGATGGTCAAAGGAATGCGGAAGCGCATGCTGAATTGGGCCAGTTTGTCTGTGGGGGGAACAGGAACTTTTTTGCGGGTTTTTTCCAAGCCCTTTTCAAATTTCAGGATAAGCGAAGGCAGTACGGTGAAGTTGCAGATAAGACTGCACAAAACACCCTTTGATAGAACGATGCTGAGGTCCGCGCCGATTTTCAGTTTCATGAAAAGCAGCATCAACAGTCCGACAATGGTGGTTATGGCGCTGCTGAGAATAGGGCGGAAAGCCCGCCGGATGGCCCTTTGCATGGCGAGTTGGCTGTCATCGGTCTTTGCCCGGTCCTGCCGGAAGTGATTGAGCAGGATGATGGAGTAGTCCATGGAGAGCACCAGCTGTAACACGGCGACGATAGAGTTGGTGGTTACGGACACACTGGGCAACAGGGCGTTGGTGCCGATATTGATAAGAAGTGCGAGACCGGTGGAGGTGAGGAAAAGCACGGGTTCAAGCCATGACCGGCACATGATCAGGAGGATGACGAGCAGCAAGGCGATACCTCCGATCATCATGGAGGGCTCTGCCGCCGCACCGTCCTGGCTGGTCTCAACAACCTCGACCTTGGGGAAGTTTTCAGAGATTTCCGAACCCAAAGCAACTTGGTCGATGGAGCTTGAGACTCCCAGCTCATAAAGGGTGCGGTCGCCGTTCTCCTGTTCTATCACGCTGTTGACCTCCTCGAGTTTTCGAAAATCGCCCATGATGTCGAGCTTTTCATCTTCGGAAAGGTCCTTGAACATCACCCGGACACCATTGCCGCCCATCTCGGCCATATCGCCGAATTCGTTGTGCAGGATTTCCAAACCAGCCCTCATGTTGGAGTCATTGGGCAGGTATTTGGTCATGTCCGTGTTGATTTTGACGTGGAAAAGTAAGACAAAACATACCGCAGCCACCGCAATTGTGATGGCGAGATACCATTTCCTTCGACCTACTAAACTCTTAAAAATCAACCCGATAGAATATATTTATAGCGAACAGTTATTGTGAATTTTTCAAAATTGCAAAAATAAGAAAAATATGGGTATGTCGGGAACATGTCATTTTTTTCATGAGCAGGCCATCTCCACAGGGCCTTTGGCTCTATTTTTTGTATTTTTGCGGCTCCAAACAAAACTTGACGTCATGACAGAGCCTGCACCCGAGAAAGTCCAGAAAGCCATTGACATTCTGACAAAATTCACCGACAGCAAACTGCTTACGCACCTCAATGCCTGCGTGCATTGCGGGTTGTGCGAGACCAGCTGTCTTTTCTATAAAACCTTTCAGGAATCGAAATACATTCCCGGCAAGAAGGTTGATATGGTCTCCTCCATCTATCGCCGTTATTGCACTGTGTTGGGCCGCACTGCTCCCAAGCTGACGCACGCCCGCGATTTGGACGAGGCGACCATCACCGAGATGGTGGACTCTCTCTTCGGGGCCTGCACCATGTGCGGACGTTGTGTGAAGCACTGCTCCATTGGTGTGGACATACCTTTCGTGGTGCGCACGGGCCGCCGCATGCTGGCCGCCATGGGCTATGTGCCCCAAACACTCCAGGCTACCGTCGATGCGGCCATCCAGACGGGCAACAACATGGCCATTCCCACGGAGGATTTTGTCGATACCATCGAGTGGATGCAGGAGGACTTGCAGGACGAAATAGGCGAGGATGCCGTCATCCCTCTCAACAAGGAAGGAGTGGACATCCTTTACACGCTCAATCCCCGCGAGCCCAAGTTCTTCCCGCTCTCCATTGCCGCTGCCGCCAAGATATTCTATGCCGCCGGTGCCAGCTGGACCCTCTCCACGGAGATGTACGACGTGACCAACTACGGCTATTTTTCCGGCAACGACGGGGAGGCCACCGCCATCGCCAAGCACATGTTCGATGAGGTTCACAAGCTGAAATGCAACACGCTTGTGCTGGGCGAGTGTGGTCACGGCTCGCGTGCCCTCCGCTGGGAAGCCCCCAATTATCTCAAGACGCATCCCGACTTCAAGATGGTCACCCTTATTGAAGTTTTGGAAGACTACATCAAGACAGGGCGCATCAAGGTCGATAAGAACCTTAACACCAAGAAATACACCATTCACGACCCATGTAACATTGTGCGCAACGGCGGTCTGTACAACTCACTGCGCTATGTGACGCGCCAAGTGGTGCCCGAACTCATCGAGATGGTCCCCACGGGCAGCGACAATTTCTGTTGCGGTGGCGGCGGCGGCATGCTCGCCATGAGCGAATACAACGAACGCCGCCTCAAGGTGGGCCAGATCAAAGCCGACCAGATCAAGGCCACGGGCGCACAGGTCGTCATCACCCCGTGCCACAACTGTGTGGATCAACTCAACCAACTCAACCACGAGTACAAGCTCAACGTTGAAATCAAATCCCTTGCCGAGGTGGTTGCCGACGCATTGGTGCTATAATCTTTTCACTACCGATCCGTGTCTCCAAGAGCGGTATTCTATTCAACGTCAGGTATTTTCGTTATTGTCGGAATCGTGTCGTGTGCCAACCAATGGCCATTGCGTTTGCGCAATAGCAGGGAAAAGCGGGTGTCTTTTATGGGCGTGGTTTTGTGGAAGTTCATGATGGCAGTGGTGTCATCAATGCGGGTGAAATCCACCGTTTCCAATTTGGCAGGGGTATCACTCTTCACATACTCCTCGCCCACGGCTGCTGTGTAATTTTTGGCCAAAATGAGAGTGGATCGCCGTGTCTCCTCGGTTGCGTATTTTGCGGCCTCGTCCACTTGGTAGTTGGCCATGGCGAAAGCATAGTCGTAGCCCACTTCCCGGGCTTTCTTCTCATCGAGATTACAGCTGGCAAGGAGAATCACCAGCGCAAGGAGAGAGAGCGAAAAAATGATTTTTTTCATATTATTGTAAGAAAAAGTATGAGATGAGACACACCCTAAGCGTCCCTCTTTGTATAATGTTGTAACAAAGGAGGTTTAGTTGACGGAAAGGAGGCCTGTTTTGGCGTTGACGGGTTCGATTTCCTTTGTGGCGGTTCCCCATTCCCAAGAAGCTTTCCGCATTTTACAGGTCAGCGGGTAGTAGGTGGAAGGGGTCCCGTTGTGTTCAATATAGTCGTAGATGCTGAAAAGGTTCTCGGACCATTCGGCGTCAATGGTCTTGGCATTGATGTCAATAGCTGTGATCTTTTCCACGAAAGAGTTTTCCGCGACTTGCCACACATAATATTTTGTGCCGGGATGGGCGGCGCCGTTTTGATCGATGATGACGCCCTCTTCATCCACCCAGGTTTGGTTGGGGTCAATGTAAGTGAAATAATCACCTTGGCTGCTTTCGAAGGTATGGCTGCCAACCTCCTTGATAATAGTGCCAGACAAGAAGATGTCGTTATTGTCGTTGGCGGTCTTGTGGATTTCCAGCTGCAGGTAGTTGCTGGACGGGCTGTTGGTGTTGACGACGGCGGAGGCTTTCCAGGTGTTGTTCTGGAAGGAAACCGTAACACCGCCTTCATCAAAAACAGCGGTATAGACAACATCTTGGGTGACGACAACAGTTCTTGGATTGTCGGTGTTGCCGTCGTCCCATTTCACAAAAACATATCCGTTTTGGGGTGTGGCCGAAAGCATGATTTCGGTGTTGACATCGTACTTGCCGCCGCCCGTCACGGTGCCCATTCCGGGGTCGTTCACATCAACGGAAATAGTGTATTGGTCTTTCTTGCAGCCAAAGAACAGCACAGCAATGGTTATGACCATCGTCATCAAGAAAAGGTTGTTTTTCATATTGGTTAGGTTAATGGTTTGTCAGAAAATCTGATGTGAAATCAGGCTGCAAAAATAGTCATTTTATAAGTCCGAAATTAAAGTGGGAAGAAATTTTTTTGCATAAAAAAAAGGTCGCGCGAAGCGACCTTTTTTTATGCAAATTTGCGTGATAATTATCTCACGACAAGGAATTTGGAATCTTTGACTTTTTGAGCAGCCTTGGAAGTTTGACCCCAAACCCAAGTGGCGTTGACCATTTGGCAAGTCAGAGGATAGACGTTGTCGGGAAGGGTGTTACCAGCAGCGACGTAGTCTTCGATGCTGAATATATCCTCAGACCAGGTAGCGGACATCTTCTTGTTGTTGAGGTCAACAGCGGTGATGTGCTCTTCGAAGGAGTTTTTGTTAACTTGCCAGTAGTAATATGTGTTACCAGCTTGGCCGATAACGCCATTTTCATCCGTCCAGGTGTTGTTTGCATCATAGTAGTGGAAAAAGTCTCCTTCAACGGTTTGTCCTTCGGAGTTCACAGAAGTGGTACTTTCATAGGTGTAGTCGCCCACAGTGCTTTCCAACCAGCCTTGGAGATAAATGTCGTTCTGATCGTTGGCGGTCTTGAAAATATCAAAAGCAAGATAATTCTGGGCGGAGTAGTCATAAGCTGTCATGCTGGCGGCGGTCCAGGTGCTGCCGTTGAAGGAAATGGTGGCGCCATCCACAACGTGACGTTGGAAAATAGCGGTGTATTCAGCGTCGGCGGTCACAACAACCTTGCGGGGATTGTCGGTGTTGCCGTCGCTCCACTTCACGAAATCGTAGCCCGTGTTGGGGGTAGCGGTGAGGGTGACTTCGGTGTTGACATCATACTTGCCGCCGCCGGTAGCAGAACCCATGGAAGCATCGTTGACACCAACGGTGATGGTGTATTGCTCTTTACCGCAGGAGGTGAACATCATGGCACCTGCAACGAGGGCCATCAGAATCAAACTAAGGTGTTTTCTCATTTTTTTGAAGTTTTAGGTTTGTAAAAAATTTTTTTTGAGGTTTCTTTTTAAAATTCAGAATGGAACGGCAAAAATACGATTTTTATTGTTACAAAAAACATAGTGTAATTTAATTTTTTTGAACTGTTTTTTGACGTGCTTTTTAATGTCAATATTTTTTATTTTCGCGCCCCGTAAGGATTTCTTCAAAACGAAAAAGTTTAATGGACACAGAAAAAAACAGTCGCATTTTATGAAAAAACCATCCCTTACTGCCCAGATCTGCATCGAACGCATCATCAATATGGGACAACACCCTGTGATGTCCGTCACCGGCACCTCCTCCCGCGCCTTTGTGTGGCAAAGGGCGGTGAGGGAGATATTGCAACATTGCCCCGCATTCGGAATTAAAAAAACTTGTATTTTTGCGGCTGAAACATGTTAAGAATGAAAAACACAAAAGAAATCTATCTTGCCGGAGGCTGCTTCTGGGGAACCGAGCACTTTTTCAAACAGATCGAAGGTGTGGTGGAAACAGAAGTGGGATTTGCCAACGGACATACGCAAGATCCGACGTATCAGGAAGTCTATACCGACACGACGGGGTTTGTGGAGACGGTTCACGTCCAATACAATCCCGAAGTGCTCAGTCTTGGGTTTCTGCTGCAGATGTTCTTCAAGGCCATTGACCCGACCAGCTTGAACAAGCAAGGGCACGACGAAGGGACACGCTATCGCACAGGGATTTATTACACCGATCTTGAAGATTTGCCTGTTATCGAGACAGTATATCAGGAAGAACAGAAAAACTATAGGCAGCCCTTGGTTGTGGAAAAGCTTCCCCTGGAGAACTTCTATACGGCCGAGGATTATCATCAGGACTATTTGGACAAGAACCCCGCGGGTTACTGCCACCTGCCGCAGTCGCTGTTCGATTTTGCGAAGAAGGCGAAACCTGCCCCGAAAATCTGACGCCGTGTCAGAGCTACGCCGTCGTGATGCAAAGGATTGTGGGGAAGAAGTTGTGAAAAATGAAACAATGGGATGAAAACGATTCGTCAAGATTTACAGGCATACATCGGGCGCGAGATATTGCCGCGCTACGACACTTTCGACGCAGCGCACCGGCGCGATCATGTGGAGATGGTCATCCGGCAGAGTCTGGAGCTGGCCGAACAGACCGGTGCGGATGCGGAGATGGCGTATGTCATTGCCGCCTACCACGATACGGGTTTATGTGAGGGGCGCGAACAGCACCACTTGGTTTCCGGCACAATCATCCGTGCCGACCGGAACCTGTTGCGGTGGTTCTCGCCCGAGCAGATTGAGACGATGGCCTGCGCGGCGGAGGACCACCGCGCCTCGGCGGACCATGCCCCGCGCACGCTGTACGGGCGCATTGTGGCCGAAGCCGACCGCTTTATCGACCCCGAGACGATAGTCCGCCGCACGGTGCAATACGGGCTGGAACACTATCCCGGATTGGACAAGGCCGGACACTATGAGCGGACAGTGCAGCATCTTCACGAGAAATACGGGCGCAACGGCTATCTCAAACTCTGGTTCGCCGACTCACCCAATGCCCAGCGTCTGGAACTCCTGCGCCAAATCATTGACGACGAACCCCAACTCCGCCGACTTTTCAACGAGTACTGGGAGAGCATTATCAAACACTGACTAAACTACAATGAGCCGTCTTGAAGGCCATCAAGAAATACAGGTGTGAGATTGTTTATGATTACCATACCTTCAATGGAATGGCACTGAAGAAATCCGAAGACAAAACGCTGGAGGAGACATGGCAACCATTTATCCTGTACTTTGTTTTTATATGAGCAGACTGGATTTTTGTGCGCTCTTATTGGACAAGCCGCACATAATGCCAATTGCACCGTTCTTGGTGGGCCATGTCCACCCCGTTCCAGTTGAATTGCAAAATCCATGCCTGCTCCAATCCCATGGCTGTTGACGACCAGTAATTGCCCAAGGGTACACCGGACAATAGATCATACCAATCGCCATTGCAATCCCGAACCCCCTTTGATATTGGCAGAAAGATAGAGTTGCCATTAGGTCCTGTCACCTTGTAGCCGTCGTCTTTCCATTCCCACTTGCAACTGTCCTTCAGTTCCTCGAACTGTGTAAATGTGGGGAGACTGTTGCCAAACTCGGCCAGAGCCGCACCATAGTAGTACAAATCGACCTCGTTTTTGTCTTTCCACTTTGTGCCACTGGGCAACCCCAGATCCACAAATTCCTGCGCGCTGATGCTCAGCGCCATCAGGCAAATTATGCTTAAAAAGAGAATCTTTTTCATCGTTTTGTGTTTTTATATTGTAAAATATTGTTTTTGATGTTACATCGTCTCTTTTTCCGTTTTGTCTTCAAAGTTTTGTAAAGTTTGTGAAAAATGAAAAAAGACGTTGCAAAAGTGCAAAAGATTTTCTTTGTATGTCGGGCCAACAGCATGTCGGCCAACAGTATCGGGATTGTTTACTCCGACTTCGCCACCTTCACTGTTGCGGTCTTGCCGTCGGTGGACTGTAATCGAAGCAGGTACATTCCAGCCGGAGCATCTGACAAATCCATGGTCAAATGATTGCCGTCCATTTTCCCCTGCCGTATTTCTTTGCCATACAAATCTGTAACACAATATATTGCATTATTCATATGGCATTCCACATTGAAAACAGAATTCGATGGATTGGGCCATACGCGAATGTCGTTTGACGAAAGATCCACTATGCCCACCGATGTGACATTCAGCACTTTCATCACATCCTGTGCCGGATAATACTGGTCGTTGCCGGCCTGCGAGGCTGTTATGATGGCTAAACCGGGTGCGTTGAGTATCAGGATGCTGCCATACACCGTGGCGATGGTTTCATCATTACAAGTGTAGCTGACGGGCAGCCCCGAGGTGGCGGTCGCGGTAAGCGGCAGGTAGTGATCGTTCAGGTTGACGTTCAGGTCTTGGTTCCAAATAATAGTTTGGGGTTGCGGGTCTTCCGTCCCGCCGTTTTCAGTAACGGTCAGTATTTTGACCACATTCTGTGCGGGATGGTAATAGGCGTTGCCGGCCTGTGAGGCTGTGATGACGGCTTGTCCCACTCCCATCAGGGTGAGTGTGTTGCCATTGACGACGGCAATGCTCTCATCGCTGCAGGTGTAGCTGACAGGCAGCCCCGATGATGCGGTGGCGTTCAACACCAGCGTGCCGCTGTCAATACAGGTGGTCAAGGTTTGGATCCAGGTGATGCTCTGGTTCAGCACCGGAGCCGACACGTTCACGATCAGGCTCACATCGGTGGCGGGTTGGTAAAGTGTGTTGCCGGCTTGAGAAGCGGTGATGAGGGCGGCGCCAACTCCCACGAAATAGAGGCTGTCGTTGTGGATGTAGGCGATGCTCGTGTCGCTGCTGCTATAGCTCACGGGCAGTCCCGAGGTGGCCGTGGCGATCAGTAGAACAGGCGCGTCGCCCAAGGTTGCAGACAGCGTCTGGTTCCAGACAATGGCTTGGCTCATGGTGGTTTGCGTGCATTCGTAGGCCCCGATGTCGGCACGGTTGTTGTAAATGCGCGGATTGCCGTCCATGTCCGTGGCGGGTAGAAAAGTTATAAATGCCGTGTTGGGGTCGCCAGCGTCAATCAGCGGCGAGTTGGGCAGCACCCGCCAGTCGGCGACAATGTTCGACGGGTCCGTGGCAATGGTCGTGGCGCCTACCATAGACGAAGGTGCGACAAACAAGGGTTGCGTCAGTGAATCCAGCACGATATTGGTGCTGTCTGCGGCGAAATCGCTGGTCGTTGATGCCTGGCTTGCGCAATAGGTGTAGGGTTGCGTGTAGTTCGGGGACCATCTTAAATTGTTCACAGCACTGCCACGCTTGTTGTTCCAGGCCACCGTGTTCTTGACTGTCGCCGCCTTGACGGTTCGGATGCCTCCAGTGCCGTTGGCATAGGTGGTCTGCGCGAGGTTGTTGGCCACCACACAGTTGGTCATATACAACCGTCCCACGGGATCACCAGTGTTACTGGAGGATGTAGAAGTTCCATTGGCATACGATGCCACACCGCCGGTTACATCGATGCCCTCGGTGGAGATGGCGCTGTTGTTGGAAATCACGCAGCCCAAAATATGCGTGGTGTGGGTGTAAGCACTGATGCCTCCGGCAATATAGGGCCAGCTGTTGTCAGCACTGGCTGTGGTAGCTGTGGTATAGACGGTGTTATCAATGATGCGCGAGTTGAGGATCCTCCACTCGCATTTTGTCTTGGCATAGTCAAAATCATTGCTCTGCGTGAGGATGCCGCCGGCCTTGGCAGTCAGTCCGGAAGCGACATTCTTCACAATGTCACAATTGTTTACAATAATATTATTGGTTGTAGAATAAGCATACGTGTTGAACCTCATGCCACCGAACTGGTTACCAGTGTTTTCTGCAATTACACAGTTATTAAACTCAAATGTGGCTCCGTATGTCTGGTTGCCGTTGTACATCTGCACGCCGCCGTATGTGGTATTTCCAATGATTTTACAATCAGAAACCTGGAATGTGGAACTGTAGTATGTGTTGTTAGATGCCAAGGTCAGATACAAGCCGCAGGCATTTCCCGTCATTGTACAGTTGGAAATAGTGTAGGTGTTGTTAGCTTCGCTGTAAACACCATATTGATTGCCCCCTGTCACATAAAAACCGTCAAAATCGACAGGCCGGCAATTATAGGCGTTGTTGTAGTACATATAGCCGTTGATGGAGACGGCATAATTACTATTATGCTGTGCGTTGATAACAGAACAGGAACTGTCGGAAGCGATGCCGTAGGTGAGCGGCTGTCGTTCGTACAAGTGTGACTCCGTACCCGCGAAGCCGCCATATACGTGCGTGCTGCTCTTGACGGTGCAGGCCGGATAGGTGCCCACCGCCACGAATACCGAGTCGTTGTTGGGTGAGGTGATGAGCGCCATCGCCCCGTTGATGGTGGCCTTGGCCGTGGCCCACGAGAGGCCGTTGTTGCTGTCATCGCCGCTGTTGGAAACGAAATAGGTGGTCTGTGCCGACAGACAGGCACTCCATAATAGAAAAGTCCAAAAAAATAATGTTTTTTTCATAGGTGATTTTTTTTTTCAATTCCACAGATGTGAATATAAAGGAATGCAAAAATAGAAAAAATATTGTACCTTTGCATTTATGAAAAAGTTATACATAGAAACGTATGGTTGTCAGATGAATTTTGCTGATAGCGAAGTAGTTGCAGCTATTCTCAAAGATATGTTCGTGATAACCAAAGAGGTTGAAGAGGCTGATTTGGTCCTCCTTAACACCTGTTCCATCCGCGAGAAAGCGGAGCAGCGCATCCACAAGCGCCTTCAGGAATTGGAATCCCTTAAGCGTCGCCGCCACGGCTTGCAGGTGGGACTTTTGGGCTGCATGGCCGAGCGCATGAAGGAGGAGCTCCTGCAAACCGAGCCTGTTCTCGACTTCATCGCCGGTCCGGATGCCTATCGTTCACTGCCGCAGCTTATTGCCGACTCGCGAAACCAAGGGACACGGTTCAACGTGATGCTCTCCGAGGAGGAAACCTACGAGGACATCATTCCCGTGCGGTACGACGTGAACGGTGTTTCCGCGTATGTCTCCATCATGCGCGGTTGCAACAACTTCTGTTCCTACTGCGTGGTGCCTTACACCCGTGGGCGCGAACGCAGCCGCAGTCCCAAAACCATCCTCGGCGAGGTGGAGCAGCTTCTCCGCGATGGCTTCAAGGAGGTCACCCTCCTGGGACAAAATGTCAACTCTTACCGTTGGGAAGACGATAGGGTGGGGGAGATGACCTTTGCCAAGCTCATGGCCGCCGTGGCCGACTTGTCGCCCGACCTGCGCGTGCGTTTTGCCACCTCCCATCCCAAGGACATTTCCGATGAGCTTATAGAGACCATCGCCCGTTACGACAACATCTGCAAGTACATCCACCTGCCTGTCCAATCCGGCAGTGATGCCGTGCTCAAGCGCATGAACCGCAGTTATAGCCGCGACTACTACATGGGCCGCGTGCGTAAAATCAAGGAGCTGATGCCCGATTGCGCCATCTCCACCGACATCATCGCCGGTTTTTGCGGCGAAACATTGGAAGACCATCAGCAAACGTTGGAGGTGATGCGCGAGGTGGGTTATGAATATGCTTACATGTTCAAGTACTCCGAACGCGGAGGCACCCTCTCTGCCAAGCGCTATGCCGACGATGTGCCCGATGAGGAAAAGACCCGCCGCTTGGAGGAGATCATCGCCCTGCAGGGAGAGCTGTCGCTCGTGAGCAACCAACGCGACCTTGGCAAGACCTTCCGCGTGCTGGTGGAAGGCGCTTCCAAGCGTTCTTCCGACTACTTGTACGGCCGCAACAGCCAGAACAAAGTCGTCATTTTCCCGAAAGCCGATCACAAGCCTGGCGATTATATCGATGTCACCGTGAACGACTGCACCGGTGCCACACTGTTTGGTGAATAACGGTTTCAGATGATTACTTTTTATAAACATGTAACAAGTTGTTTCACAGTCTTTTCTCTTAAACTACGGCATAATCATTCTGATAATTTAGCAACATAATAATTAATCTCGTGCTTTATCCCGATAATTTTGAAGATAAAATAGGATTCACCACTATTCGCCAATTGCTGTTGAGCCATTGTCTCAGTCCGTTAGGGCGGAGATTTGTGGATAACATCCGTTTCCGAACAGACATTGACGGGTTGCGGCCGGAGTTGGAGAGTGTGGAGGAGATGCGGCAGCTGCTGCTCTTCGATGACCCGTTTCCGGCACAGGAGTACCATGACCTGCGTGCCGAGCTGAAACGTCTGCACACCGACGGCACCTATATTGAGTTGGAGGAGCTGGCGTGTCTGCGCGGCTTCGTTGCCACCATGACCGCCATCTATGTCTATCTCAAGGTGCGCCGCGAAGAGAAGCGTTACCCGTATTTGTGGTCGCTGTGCGAGGAGATGCCCCTGCAGCGCGAGCTCACCGCGGCCATCAACCGTGTGCTTGACGACAAGGGGAATCTGCGTGACAATGCTTCCGACGAGCTTGCCCGCATCAAAAGCGAGATAAACCGCATCTCCAATGCTGCCGACCGGCAAATCCGCAAGATCCTCACCGCCGCCAAGCAAGACGGTCTCGTGAAGGAGGATGCCGAGATGACAGTCCGCAACGGCCGTCTCTGCATACCCGTTGCCGCGCAGTTCAAGCGGCGTCTCAAAGGGTTCGTCCACGACGAGTCGGCCACCGGCCAAACGGTCTTTATTGAGCCCACAGAAGTTTTTGATGCCAACAACGAGCTCCGCGACCTCCAAAATGCCGAGCAGCGCGAAGTGGTTCGCATCCTCACCGAGCTTTCCAATCAGATACGGCCTGCCATCCCGGAACTGCTGGAGGCTCAGCAGCTAATGGGCCGGTATGACTTCTTGCGTGCCAAAGCTCTGTTGGCCATCGACATTGACGGTTCGCTGCCGCATATCCACGACAAACCAATGATCAACTGGCGGCAGGCCCTCCATCCGCTGCTGCATCTCTCCTTGAAGCGTACCTCCCGCAAGGTGGTGCCTCTTGATGTAGCCCTCTCCCAAGAACAGCGCATTCTCATTATTTCCGGACCCAATGCCGGCGGCAAGTCTGTCTGCCTGAAATGCGTCGGACTACAGCAATACATGATGCAATGCGGCCTGCTCGTCTCCATGCAGAGCACCTCCGACATGGGCATGTTCCACAGCCTCTTCATCGACATCGGCGACGAGCAGTCCATCGAAAACGACCTCAGCACCTACAGTTCCCATCTGTCGAATCTGAAAGCCATGGACGACAACCTTGATTCAAATTCACTTTTTTTAATAGACGAGTTCGGGTCGGGTACGGAGCCCACGTTGGGTGGTGCATTGGCCGAGGCGATTCTTGAGAGTTTCTATGCCAAAAACGCCTTTGGCATTATCACCACGCATTATGGCAACCTCAAGATGTTTCCCGACAGCCACTCCGAGGCTGAGAACGGTGCGATGCTCTATGATACTCAAGCACTAAAGCCTCTTTACACGCTGAAAATCGGCAAGCCGGGCAGCTCTTTCACATACGAGATTGCCCGCCATATCGGCTTGGACAACCGCATCATCGACAATGCCATCGCCAAGTCGGGCACCGCGCAAATCGACTATGAGCGCAAGTTGGAGGAGATCGAAATCATGCGCTTGAAGACTGAAAAAATGTTAAAACAGGTCCATGCCGCCGATGACCAGCTGGCCGAGATGATAGATGGCTATGCCGAGAAGTTCTCCGAGCTTGACAAACAGCGCAAGGAAATTCTCCAGAAGGCCAAAAACCAGGCCAACACGATTGTGGAGAGCGCCAATAAAGTGATAGAGAAGACTATCCGCGAAATCAAGGAGGCCAAGGCTGATGCCGAGCGGACCAAGAAGGCGCGCGAGAACGTGGGCAAGCTCAAGCAGGAGTTGCAGGAGGAGATCACCTCCATTGAGCAGGAGGAGACGCTCAAGCCCATTGTGCCGGTGAAGCTGTCCAAGCCGCGTCCCAAGAAGGAGGAACAGCCTGTGGAGGACACCACCATTCGCGTGGGCGATTCGGTTTTCATGGCCGACATGCAAGTCACGGGCGAGGTCACGGCCATCAATGGCAACGACGCGACCATCGCGTTCAACTCCATCTCTTTTCGCACGGATATTCGCAAATTAGCGAAAATCAGCAAGAAAGAGGTTCGGGAGGTGCGCCGCGGAAGTGTGGTCCGTTTCGACCAAGGCTCGCTCGCCGACGCGATGAACAAGCGGTTGGCGGCATTTGAGTCCACCCTCGACGTGCGCGGCATGCGCGTGGACGAGCTGTTGCCGATCCTTTCCGACTATCTTGACGAGGCGACACTGCTGAGCATCCGCTATGTGCGCATCCTCCATGGCAAGGGCAACGGCATCTTGCGCCAGGTGGTGCGCCAGCAGCTCACCCGCCGCAGCGATGTGGAATCTTTTGAAGATGAGATCCTCGAAATGGGCGGCAGCGGCATCACCGTGGTGAAAATGGCAAACGGTTAAGGCTAATGTGTCGCCGTCGCCAGTGTCACCACGCTGACGCGCACGCCCTCTATTTCGAGAAGCTGACGGACAGCAGCCTCCGTGGTGGCACCGGTGGTCAGCACATCGTCGCAGACCAGCAGGTGCTGCCCTTTGACTTTTTCGCCGTTTTGCACCACAAAGACCTCTTTCACGTTTTCCCAGCGATTAAAACGGCTTTTATGTGTTTGTGTCTCCGTGAAATGTGTGCGCACCAGCACATCCGTGCGATAGGGGATTCCCATCCCCCGGCTCAGCCCCTTCGCAATCCACTCGCTCTGGTTGTAGCCGCGTTTCCGTTCCTTGCGCGGATGCAGTGGAATCGGAATGATGGTGCTGATCTCTTGAAAGCGCGGCTCAAAAACCAACTGTCGCCCGTAATAAGTTCCGAGAAAATCGCCCAGTTCTTTCTGTCCGTTATACTTGAGATTGTGCAGGATGTGCTGGGTTGAGGTTCCCTTCTTGTAGTAGAGCAGTGCCGCCACCTCCTCCACCTTCACACGTCCCGCAAAGACCAACTTGAGCGGGTTGTCGTGTTCCTTGTGGAAATTGGTCTCCGGAAGGTGCAGTTGACAGTGAAGGCACAGACACTCCTCATGATGCTGCAACGCGTCGCCGCAGCCCGCACATAGCCGTGGATAAAACAAGGATAAAATATTATTTAGTATTTTCATAACATAATTTTTACAATATCACAACGGTGATAACCGGGGAAATATTGTGAGGAGAATGGATGTTGGTGGTTGGATGTTGGTGGCGAGTACATCCAATGGCTGTTCTATCCTTTAATCCACAGATAGGGTTCCATCAACCGCAAGTACGCCTCTGTGTAGCGGTTGTCGGCGGTGCGGATGGTCAGGTGCTCTTCCACGCAGTTGGAACCCGTGCGGGCGTAGGTGAGCACCATGCGGTGTGCGGGCTTGCGTTCGGTGGGTTGCACGGTCACGCGATGCACACAGATAAGCGATTGGCGAGCCAATGCGTCGAACACCTCTCCCTCTCGCACAGGCAGAACAAGGGAGAAAAGGCCCTCTTTGGCAAGGATTTTTAACACACTCTCCAGCAATTCCCCGAATGAAAGGTTCCCATCGCCATGGCGGCTTTGAAGGCGTGAAGGATGGTCGGGCTTGAGATCGCCGTGAAAAAAAGGGGGGTTGGAAAAGATGAAGTCGAAGGGTTCGCCTTGCCAATGCTGTGCAAACTCCTGCACGGTTGACTGTTCAAAGTGCAGGTTTTCAGTTGGCAGCAGCGGGTAGGATTGGGCATTTCGGCGTGCTTCCGCGATGGAGGCGGCATCCGGGTCGATGCCGAAAACGACAGGGTTAACAGATTTTAACACCGCCTGCTGTGCGGCACAGAAGGCCACCACCCCGCAACCGCAACCCACATCCAGGATACGATGCGCACCGCCGGTGTCGCACAAGGAGACCAGAAGCATCGCGTCAGTGCCCACCTTCATCGTGCTGCGATCGTGGTGGAGCGAAAAACGTTTGAAGTGGAAATCCATCAGCAATAGACCTCCAACAGTTTGGCACGACCGTCGGGGATCAGCTGCACCTCCTCGATTTCGGCGGGCACGAGGGTCACGGCACCCGTCTCCAACACGAGGTGGCCGTCACCGTAAAAGAGGTGCACGCGCCCCTCAAGGCACATATAGACCACAAAAGAGTCGATTTCCACAAACGTCTTCTTGAGCGGTTTCTCGAACTCGAGCAGGTTGGTGTTGAAATAGGGGGAGCGCACAAGCTTGACGGTCTGGTCCAGCTTCGGGGTGTAGTCAACCTTGAAGCCGCCTTGGCTGTTCTCCTCGAAATGGATGGCTTCGAGGGCCTCGGCAGTGTGCAGCTCGCGACTGTTGCCCTCGTCATCAACTCGATTCCAGTCGAAGATGCGGAAGGTCACGTCGGAGGGTTGCTGGATTTCGGCGAGGAGCACGCCCTTGCCGATAGCATGCACCGTGCCGGCGGGGATCATGAAGGTGTCGCCCGCCGCAACAGGATAGAATTGCAGCAGCTCGTGAAGCACACCCGTGGCCACCGCTTCCACATACTGCGCTTTTGTGACTTTCTGCTTGAAACCCACATACAGTCCCGCACCCGGTTCTGCCGCGATGACATGCCACATCTCTGTTTTGCCGTTCTGTCCATATTTTTTTTGCGCCAACTCGTCATCGGGATGCACCTGCACGGAGAGATTGTCTTGCGCATCTATATACTTGATTAACAATGGGAAACCGAGCCCATACTTCTCGTAATTTTTCTCTCCCACCAAATCGGTGAGATAGACCTCGAGAAGTTCATTGATATTGTTCTCCGCCAAAAAACCATTGGCCACCACGGATTCGTCGTCGATGATGCCGGAGATTTCCCAGCTCTCGCCGCAACGTGCCATGCCGCCGGTTTCGTGTTTGAGAATTTTCTGGATTCTGCCGCCACCCCAGATTTTTTCCTTCAAGATGGGCTTAAAGGTGAAAGGATATAAGAATTTGCTCATTATCAGTTATTTGGATTGTAAATTTGTCGGGGTTTATATTCATAGTCGGGTTTAACCTTGTCGGGGTTGCTGCCGATCACGCTTTTCATGAAGAGCCAACGCCCGTCCTCCTCGATGAATCCCTGACTCAGGCTGGATTCGGGCACCATATAGGCGGGAATGGAGGGCACGTTCTCGTCCAGCGGGATAAGCTGGTCGAAAATGATCATCGGGCTGGTCACGCGACGGTAATCCACCTGGCGCGTTTTGGGGTTGTATTTGCCCGTGCTGACAAGATACTCTTGTGTCTCGTAGTTGAGATGCAGCGAAGCATTTTTGGAATACTCGAAAATGACACGACTGACTTTTCCGGGGTAGTTCTTGAAAATGCGCGCCCCGAAGACAGGCACCGTTTCTTTGTTAAAATGCAGTATCTCAATGATTTTCTGGTTTGTAAACAAATTGTTCCCGTTCAGTCCTAACAACGTATAGTAGGTGATGTTTTTTTCCTTCACCGGAATCATCTTGTAATAGACGGCGCCATACCAGCGGTTGTGGTTGCCCACTTGTGTGTTGGGGTAGTCTATCGTGCCGCGCTTGTCATACAGAGGGAAAAGCACATGTTTTTTTCGGGATTCATTGTAAACCTGCACAAAACCGAAATTCTCCACCGTATAATCTTTTCTCACCACATGCCAGGTGAAAATCTTGAACACCTTGTCGGGGGAGGCCAGCACGGCGAAGTTGCGCACAGAGTCCCATGGATATTCAAAGGAGTGGGGTTTTTGCAAGACCGTCTCCAACAAGGTCATGAACTCCTCGTTCATCTCCAAACGGACGGTCTCGTCAGGCTCGTTCATCACAATGTCGCGCAATGCAATCAGGGAGTCCTCCCAGAAACGGAATTCCGACTGGTTTTTCTGGGCGAACGCCGCCGTGCAGAGCAGCATCAGCATAATATGACAAAGGAGCTTCTTCATAAAAGAGAGCGCAAAAGTAATAAAATTGTTGCTACATAACGTGCAATATTCAGTTTTGTTTTATATCTTTGCAGGCTCATTATAAACATCCTTGTTATGAAAACTTTGAAAATCATCAAAAAAGAGTACCAACGCATTGGTTACGACGAAAATGACATCCAGCCGGTGGAGTATCTGGAGGTCTCCGCGCAGTACAACGACCACGGACAGATCCTTCGAGAGGAGCGTTTCGATCCAGATGGCAATCTTAACACCCTGACGGTCAACAATTACAACGACAACCACCTTCTTTTGAAGACGGAGCAGTACGACATGGACAGCATCCTTCTGCAAAAGACGGTGAACGAGTATGACGATCGGCAGCAGTTGGTGCAGGAAAACAACTATTTTGGCGAGAGCGACCAGGTTTACATCACGAAACTCGTTTACGACGAGGATGGCAATTTGCTGCGACGGGAGATGTATTTCGAAGGGCAGCTCGACTATGTGGAAAACCTCTACGAATACAAGGATGGTTTGTTGGTCAGGGAGGTGGAAAACGACGAATATGGCAAGGAGCTCAATGTCCACACCTACTCCTACAACGACAAGGGGCTGCTGGCCCGGCATGTTCGCGACGAGGTGCAGAACAAGGATCGCCGTACCTATGAATACACTTACGATGACAACGACAATTGTATCAAGGAGTTGGTGTATGATTACGACAATGCCCTCATCGCCAAGGTCTATCGCAGATATAACGAGGATGGTAAAATGGTGGAGACCGAAGAGGAGGATTTGGATCATTATCGCAAAATCACCTTGGAATATGACGGTGAGCTTGTGGTCAAGAACTCCATCCTTGACCGTGACGGGAACCTGCAGGGATGGGCGGAGTATTCCTACAACGAGGACGGGAAGGAAAACGCCTCGCGCGAGTTCATCAAAGACGAGGTGCAACCCGACCATTTCCGCCAGTTGCGCGAAACCAGATATGTAAGAGAGTAGGGGGAAAACAATTATTCAGGGATTCCTCCGTTATTATCCGGAAGCTTTTGCAAACCAAGAGCCGCTTCGTACATTTTTTGTATTTTTGCGGCTTAAAATTTTTGAGCAATGTTACAAATACAACTTTTACGCGAAAATCCGCAAGAAGTCATTGATAGATTGAAGATTAAAAACTTCGATGCAACCGAATTGGTGGCTCAGATCCGCCAGCTCGACACAGAAACCCGTAATCTCAAGAAGGGGCTTGACGACAACCTCATGGAGCAAAACAAGGGAGCGAAGGAGATCGGCAAGCTCTTCAAGGAGGGCCGCCGCGACGAGGCCGAGGTACTCAAGGCCCGCATGGCCGAGCTCAAGGAGAGCGAGAAGCGCGACCGCGCACGCATGCAGGAGGCCGAGGCCGAATTGCAGGAAAAGATGGTGCTGCTTCCCAACCTGCCCAACCATGCCGTGGCTCCCGGCAAGGGTGCCGAGGACAACGAGATTGTCTATACCGAAGGCGATGCCTCCAACATGGGTCCTGATGCCCTGCCCCACTGGGACTTGGTGAAAAAATACGATATCATCGACTTCGAGTTGGGCAACAAGATTACGGGCGCCGGATTCCCCGTCTATAAGGGCAAGGGAGCCCGCATGCAGCGTGCCCTCATCGACTTTTTCCTTGACAGTGCCATCGAACACGGCTTCACCGAAATACAACCCCCGTACATGGTCAACGAGGATTCCGCCTACGGCACAGGCCAGCTGCCTGACAAGGAGGGCCAGATGTACCACTGCCAAGTCGATAACTTCTACCTGATCCCTACCGCCGAGGTGCCCGTCACCAACATCTACCGCGACGTCATCCTCAAGGAGAGCGACTTCCCGTTGAAGAACTGCGCCTATTCCGCCTGTTTCCGTCGCGAGGCCGGCTCCTATGGCAAGGATGTGCGCGGACTCAACCGCCTGCACCAATTCGACAAGGTCGAAATCGTCACCATTGAACATCCGGACCGCTCGTATGAGACTTTGGAGAAGATGACCGACTACGCCAAGAGTCTGCTCACCAAGCTGGGTCTGCCTTTCCGCGTGCTGCGTCTTTGCGGTGGCGACATCAGCTTCACCTCCGCGCTCACCTACGACCTTGAGGTCTATTCCAAGGCCCAGCAGAAGTGGTTGGAAGTCAGCTCCGTGTCCAACTTCGAGTCCTATCAGGCCAACCGTCTGAAGTTGCGTTTCAAAGACGCCAACGGCAAAACCCGCTTGGCACACACCCTCAACGGCAGTGCTCTCGCCCTGCCTCGCGTGCTGGCCGCCATCCTCGAGAACAACCAAACCCCCGAAGGCATCATCGTGCCCGAGGTGCTGCGCCCCTACACCCATTTCGACATGATCGACTAACCGCCGAAATGAAACGCATCCTCTTTGTTTTCTTGCTCGTGCTGTCCTGCGGCGCGCTCTGGGCCCAACAGAGCGACGACGAAAAGCTGGCTTTGCAATATTACAAGGACAAGGAATTTGACAAGGCCATCACACTCTTTGAGAAAATACAGAACCAAAAGCCGAACTCTTACATATACTATTATTACTACGCCTCCCTGATGGAACTGGAACGCTATTCCGATCTGGAAAAGCTGACCAAGAAACAGATCAAGGCGTTTCCCAACGTGCAACGCTACAAGGTCGATCAAGGATATGCCTACGAACGGTCGGGCGACAACGCCAAGGCGGAAAAGATCTACCAAGACCTCATCAAGAGCTTGCAAGCCAAAGAGTTTTCCGTGCAGGAACTCTACAGTGCCTTCTATTCGCGTGCCAAATACGACTATGCTATCGAGACGATTTTGAAAGGGAGAAAAATGCTGAATAACAGCAACCTCCTGTCCAAGGAACTTCTCTCTATCTATCAACATCTTAACCAAACGGACCGGATTATCGAGGAGGTGCTCTCTCTTGTGAAAGACGACAACTCCGCCAACTTGGAGCCTGCGCAAAACGCTCTCCAGAACCTTCTGCTTGACGACGAAGACAACCAGAAATACCTGGCTGTCAAAGGAACTTTGCAGAAATATTCCCAAAAATCGCCTGACAACATCTGCTATCTGATGCTGCTCTCCTGGATTAACCAACTGCACAAAGAGTACGGTGAGGCGCTGATCCTGGCCAAGGCTATCGACAAACGGCAAAAAACGGAATGCATCCGCACCTACGACCTGGCCTGCGTTGCAGCCGACAACCACGACTATACCACCGCCATCGAAGCGTTGGAATACATCATCTCCAAAGGAGAATCTGTACACAACTACGTCCAGGCCAAGATGAAAATTCTGGATGTCAGATATTCGCAGCTCACAGAAACCTATCCTGTCAAAATGGTGGATGCCATCAATCTTGAGCGGGATTTCAAGAAGGTGTTGGATGAGAATGGCATGCACTCCGGCACAGCCGATTGGATTCGAAAATACGCCCATCTGCTCGCCTTTTACGTCAACAAGCCCCAAGAGGCCGTCAATGTGCTCACCGAGGCGATGAACAACGCCACCCGTGACCCGAAGGAGAAGAACCAGTTCAAGATCGACCTGGCCGATGTGCAACTCTACATGGGCAATGTGTGGGATGCCACGCTCAACTATTCGCAAGTCAACAAAGACCTGCCTAACGACGATCTCGGCAACGAAGCCAAGTTCAAGAACGCCAAGCTCTCCTTCTACATCGGCGAGTTTGACTGGGCCAAGAGCCAGCTTGACGTGCTCTCCTCCGCCACCACCAAGCTCATCGCCAACGATGCCATCTATTTCTCCTTGCTCATTTCCGACAACCAGGAAGAGGAGGAGGAAGAAGAAGGCGAAGAGGAGGACACCACATACTTGCTCTTCGAGAAACCCTCCACCAACATGCCGCTCCTGAAATATGCCGAAGCCGACTTTCTCATTTTTCAGAACAAGGACGACAAAGCGCTTGAAAAACTCGACTCCGTCATTGCGCTCGCACCCTTTGGAACGCTGGTGGACGATGCCCTCTACCAAAAGGCCCTCATCTTCATCAAACGCAAGGATTACCTTGGTGCCGAGAATTTGCTCAAGAACATCATCGAAAACCACGGTACTGAATTGTTGGCCGACGATGCCATTTTCAAGTTGGCGGAACTGTACGAGTACTACATCAAGGATATTCCCAAGGCCATGGAGTATTATCAGAAGATCTTGAAAGACCATAGTGGCAGTCTTTTTGTGGTGGAAGCCCGGAAGCGTTATCGCGCTCTTCGCGGCGACAACGTAGAATAGTTTGACAATCAAAGCAGTATAAGACAATCTTGAAAAAGCCCGCGAAGACAAACTCATATTCGGAAGTCAAGGCCAAGAAGCGGTTGGGGCAGCATTTCCTCAAGAACGAGGAGATTGCCCGTCGCATTGCGGAGGCCGTGCGCACCCCCGACGCCCATGTGCTTGAGGTGGGTCCCGGCATGGGCGTGCTCACCCAATATCTGCTCCAGCAGCCCTTTGCCTCCCTCTCCGCTGTTGAGCTTGACGAGGAATCCGTCGCCTACTTGCAAGAGCATTTCCCGCAGTTGGGCGACAATCTCATTGCGGGCGATTTTCTGCGCATGGACCTTTCCGCCCGCTATCCCGGCAAGTTTGTCATCGTGGGTAACTTTCCCTATAACATTTCATCGCAGATTCTCTTCCGGTTGCTCGAGTACCGCGACCAGGCCGTCGAGCTGGTCGGGATGTTCCAAAAGGAGGTCGGGGAGCGTGCCACCGCCAGCCCTGGCAACAAGCAATACGGCATCGTCAGTGTGCTGCTCCAGGCTTTTTACGATACCGAATATCTCTTCACGGTGGGGGAACACGAGTTCAACCCGCCGCCACAGGTCAAATCCGCCGTCATCCGCGTCACCCGCAATTTCGACAAAAAGCTGCACTGTGACGAAAATACCTTCAAGACGGTGGTCAAAACAGCCTTCAATTACCGCCGCAAGACGCTTCGCAACGCCTTGCAGTCGTTGCCTTTTCCGCCTGACATCGTGGCCGCCGACCCCCTCTTCGCCCTCCGTGCTGAACAACTCTCCCTGCAGGATTATGAAAGACTCAGCAACCTCTTGATTCGAAACGAGGAACAATAAGACCAAAAGTGTAGTCCGATTAAACATTTCCCTTTCGAAACCAATCAAAATAATTCGTAATTTTGCACCGGAAATAAATCATACAAGAAAATGAAAAGACTCATTTATATCAGCATGTTGTTGCTTTTGATGACAGGTTGCCAATCCCAGAAAAAAATCGTCTCCGTCAGCAAGGAGACCAATGAGTTCACCATGCGCAAGGGACAATATTGCGAAATCGCTTTCCGTACGAACGCTTCCACCGGATTCTGGTGGCAGTTGGCAAACAAGGATGAGATCACCATTGTGGATTCCTTGGAGTCGCGTTACGAAAGCGACGCCCCGAAGGGCATGGTAGGAGCCTCCTCTAACCGTTATTGGAAGTTCTACGCCAAAGAGAAAGGCACTCAGACGCTGAGGTTTGTTTATGCCCGCGACAAGCAAGACGAGGCGATCAGAACCCGCGAGGTCACCATCACTGTCAAGTGATGCCCGCCCCCCGTCTGTTCGTCGCCATCCCCGTGATGGATGAATACGACCACTTGCCCCTCACGCTTCAGGATTTAAAGGAACAGGTGGATGTTTCCTCTTTTGACACCTACATCTGCGTAAACCAGCCCGACGACTACTGGCAACAGCCGGAGAAGAGAGGCTTGTGTGAGCGCAACGTGCAGACACTGCGCTTGTTGGAGCAAGAAGTTCAAGATACGGCTCAAAGCGGTGCTGGTATGCTGCTTCATGTGTTGGACCATGCCTCGCCGGGCAAGGGCTGGCAGGGGCGGAAGCGTGGTGTGGGCTGGGCCCGCAAGACGCTCTTCGACACCATCATGCAGGTGGCCGGTGCCGATGACCTCATCGTCAGCTTGGATGCCGATACCCGTGTGCCCGCCGACTATCTGCACGCCGTGACCGAGGCCATGGTGCTGCATCCCGAATGGCCGGCGCTCTCCGTGCCCTACTACCACCCGCTCACGGGCAACGAAGCCCAGGACCGGGCCATCTTGCGCTATGAACTCTACATGCGCAACTACGCCCTTAACCTCTACAAGATCGGAAGTCCGTACAGTTTCACCGCCCTCGGGTCCGCCATCGTCATGCGCGTGGGCGCCCTTGCGAAAATCGGCGGCATAACGCCCGTGCAGAGCGGTGAGGACTTCTACCTGTTGCAAAAATTCCGCAAGATGGCATCTATCGGAAATTACTGCAACACCACGGTTTATCCATCCTCCCGCCTCTCCGACCGCGTCCTTTTCGGCACCGGTCCCGCCCTCATCAAAGGAACGCAAGGCGATTGGGAAAGCTATCCTGTTTACCATCACAGCCTCTTTGAGAGCATTGCCGAAACCTACCGGCGGTTGCTGCAACTCTACCGTGAAGAGGTGGAGACAGACTTCCTCCTTTTTCTGCAAAAACAGTTCAACGAAGAACATATTTGGGACAAAATCCGGCATAATGTGACCGATTTCCGACATTTTGCAATGGCCTTTCACCAGAAAGCCGACGGCTTGCGCATCCTGCAGTATCTTCGCCTCAAACATCGCGAGTCGCCGATGTCAGCAGAGGAATCGTTGTTTGAAAACATGGTCCGATGGATTCCGGAAAAAGTTCCTTCCTGGCTCAAAAAAGAGGCCGCATTTGCTGATCTCACCACCGAACAGATGGACAAAATCCGGAAATTATTATTCGGGATTGAAAATGAATGTCGTAGAAATAATTTTTCCATATAAAGCTATGGATAAAAATATTATCTTTGCACGCTTATTTCAGCAACACATAACAAATTAAAAATAAATCATTTATGGAAAAGATTAAAATTGGTATCAACGGATTCGGAAGAATTGGAAGACTTGTTTTCAGAGCCACCACGGAAAGAGACGATGTCCAAGTGGTTGCCATCAACGACTTGTTGGATGTGGATTACATGGCTTACATGTTGCAATACGACACCACGCACGGTCGTTTCAACGGCACGGTGGCAGTCGAAGACGGCATGCTTGTTGTGAACGGCAACAAGATCCGTGTCACGGCTGAGAAGGATCCCGCCAACCTGAAGTGGAACGAAGCCGGTGCCGACTATGTGGTGGAATCCACGGGTCTGTTCCTGACCTCCGAGCTCGCCTCCGCACACCTCACCGCAGGTGCCAAGAGAGTCGTGATGTCCGCACCCTCCAAGGACGACACCCCGATGTTTGTCATGGGCGTCAACAACCTGGAATATGCTGGCCAGCCTATCGTTTCCAATGCCTCCTGCACCACCAACTGCTTGGCTCCGTTGGCAAAAGTCATCAACGACAACTTCGGCCTCGTCGAGGGTCTCATGACCACCGTGCACGCTGCCACGGCCACACAAAAGACTGTTGACGGTCCCTCCAAGAAGGATTGGCGCGGTGGACGTTCCATTCTCGGCAACATCATCCCCTCCTCCACGGGCGCTGCCAAGGCTGTGGGTCGCGTGATCCCCACCCTCAAGGGCAAGCTGACCGGCATGTCTTTCCGCGTTCCCACCGTCGATGTCTCCGTGGTTGACCTGACCTGCAAGATCGAGAAGGCCGCCACCTACGACGACATCAAGGCCGCCATCAAGAAAGCCTCCGAGAACGAGCTCAAGGGCATCCTCGGCTACACGGAAGAGGCTGTGGTCTCCACCGACTTCCTCGGCGACAAGAGAACTTCCATCTTCGACGCTGCCGCCGGTATCATGCTGAACGAGCACTTCGTGAAGCTCGTCTCCTGGTACGACAACGAAATCGGTTACTCCAACAAGGTTGTTGACCTCATCTGCAGCATGGACAAAACCGTCAAGCTGTAATCAAAACCCCATTTTGCCTTTTATGGCATCAAAAAAGGAGGATGTTGAAAAACGTCCTCCTTTTTTTTGTTTGTTATGGTTTTGCAATCAAAAAGCAATTTTCGTACTTTTGCAGCCTTAAAATAAAATCATATCAAGACATGGAAAATCCTAAACGATACACGGTTACTTCTGCCCTGCCCTACGCCAACGGCCCCGTCCACATCGGCCACCTCGCCGGCGTCTATATCCCTGCCGACATTTACGCGCGCTACCTGCGCAACAACGGCAAGGAGGTGCTCTTCATCGGCGGCTCCGACGAGCACGGCGTGCCCATCACCATCAAGGCCCGCAAGGAGGGCGTGACCCCGCAAGATATCGTGGACCGCTACCATAACATCATCAAGCAATCGTTCGAGGACCTCGGCATCTCCTTCGACATCTACTCCCGAACCTCAAACCCCACCCATCACGAAACCGCCGCCGCCTACTTCAAGAAGCTGTACGACGAGGGCAAGCTCATCGAGAAGACCTCCATGCAGTACTACGACGAGGAGGCCAAACAGTTCCTCGCCGACCGCTACATCACCGGCACGTGCCCGCACTGCAAGAACGAGCACGCCTACGGCGACCAGTGCGAGGTGTGCGGCACCTCCCTGAACGCCACCGACCTCATTGATCCTAAATCGACACTCAGCGGCAACACCCCTGTGCTGAAGGAGACCAAGCACTGGTATTTGCCTCTGGACCAGTACGATCCGTGGCTCCGCGAGTGGATCCTCAAGGGACACAAGGACGACTGGCGCCCCACCGTCTATGGCCAGTGCAAGTCGTGGATTGACCAAGGACTGCAGCCCCGCGCCGTCACCCGCGACCTCAACTGGGGCGTGAAAGTCCCCCTGGAAGATGCCGACGGCAAGGTGCTCTATGTCTGGTTCGACGCTCCCATCGGCTACATCTCCGCCACCAAGGAGTGGGCCGAGGCGCACCACACCGACTGGCAACCCTGGTGGAAAGACCAGGAGACCCAGCTGGTGCACTTCATCGGCAAGGACAACATCGTGTTCCACTGCATCATATTCCCCTGTATGCTGAAGGCTGACGGCTCTTACATACTGCCCGCCAACGTGCCCGCCAACGAGTTCCTGAACCTTGAGGGCGACAAGATCTCCACCTCCCGCAACTGGGCCGTCTGGGCGCACGAATATCTCCACGACTTCCCCGGCAAACAGGACGTGCTGCGCTACACGCTCACCGCCATCGCGCCGGAGACCAAGGATGCCGACTTCACGTGGGCCGACTTCCAGGCGCGCAACAACAACGAGCTGCTGGCCATCTTCGGCAACTTCGTGAACCGCACCGTGGTGCTCACCCACAAATACTACGGAGGTATTGTGCCTGCCCCGGGCGAGTACTCCGACTACGAGAAGGAGATTGTGGCCAAGATGGCCGAGTTCCCCAAGACCATCGGCGACTCCATCGAGCACTACCGTTTCCGCGAGGCGCTGCAGGAGTTTATGAACCTGGCGCGCATCGGCAACAAGTACCTCACCGAGACCGAGCCGTGGAAGAAGCAGAAGGAGAACCCCGAAGCCGTGAAGACCATCCTGCACCTGTCGCTGCAGATCTGCGCCTCGCTCTCTGTGCTGTGCGAGCCGTTTTTGCCCTTCACTGCCAAGAAGTTGCAGCACATTTTGAACATTGACAACAAAAACTGGCAGGATGGTGGCCGTGCCGACCTGCTGCAGGTGGGCGCGCAGCTCAACCCTGCCGAATACCTGTTCGAGAAGATTGAGGACGCCGTCATCGCCCAGCAGATCCAGAAGTTGGAGGACACCAAGAAGGCCAACGAGATTGCCACCGCCGAGGCCGTGGCTGCCAAGGAGGACGTCACCTTCGAGGAGTTCCAGAAGATGGACTTGCGGGTAGTCACCGTGTTGGAGGCCGAGAAGGTGGCCAAGACCAAGAAGCTGTTGAAGTTGAAGGTGAACACGGGCGTGGACGTGCGCGAGATCGTGTCGGGCATTGCCGAGTATTACGAGCCGCAGGACCTTGTGGGCAAGCAGGTGCTGATGCTCATCAACCTGGCCCCGAAGAACATCAAGGGTGTGGAGTCGCACGGAATGGTATTGATGGCCGAGCACGCCGACGGCACCTTGAGCCTGATGCAGCCGCAGAAGGCGGTGAAAGAGGGGAGCACGGTGAAATAAAATTAAATATTAAAAATTAAGAATTAAATTATGGGGTGATGCGTGAAAGCGCGTCGCCCCCTGTTTTTATTAGGCGGTTATATACATGATGGCACAAGGTTGGCATGGACAGTTCTCCAAACAACGTTTTTTCCAACGCCTCCCTTTCGCGGCGAGCCAGTTCCATGCCTCTTGGATGCCGACTCCCGCGCCGGACTGCCAAAATATCAAGACACAGGAAAACAGATTGCCATTCACATTTTTCTTATCTTTGCAATTTCTTTTTTGTAACCAATTTTTTTATGAAAAAATAATATACAATCACAACCCTGCTAAAAACATCATACAATGAGACACTCTTTTTTAACCTTATTATTCACATTGTCGGCGGTTTTTTGCTATGCACAGGACATTATTGTCACCACAGATGCCCGAAGGATAGAAGCCAAAATTCTGGAAGTTTCCGAGTCGGAAGTGAAATACAAGGAGCTCGACAATCTGGAAGGTCCGATTTACATATTGTCCACGCAAAGCATCGTGTCCATTATTTATGCCAACGGGAAGGTTACGCTATTTCAGGACTCCTCATCAGAAAAGGAGTATCAGCAGGAAACAACCCCGAGTCTTCTCACCCGTTTAGGTGAAACATACACCTATATAGGTCATGCGATGAAAGGCGATGTTTATGCCAATTTCTTGAATGACCACTGTCCAAGAGCCTATGAAATATACCATAGTGGATACATAATCTCCTATACCGGAATATGTTTGCTGTCTGCCGCGATCGGAATGGAATTGGGTACACTTATTGGTTGTGCCATTGCGGGAGGCAACCTCAACTATTCCATCCCTTACATGTATTGCGCCCTGGGGTTGTCTGTCGCCAGCATCCCCCTGTTGATTGTTGGATACAACAAAATGCATAAGAGTGTGGATGTCTTCAATCAAAAATGTGCCCTGGATGTCGATCATCGTCAAATCTACTGGAGCATTAACACAAATCGGCATGGTGTGGGATTGACACTGAACTTCTGAAACAGTTGATCTGTTTTTCCCTTGCCTCTTCCTCCCCTCCGCAGCCACTTTTTTTCAGGCCCCGTTTTTTGAAAGATAAAAAAGACTATTTTTGCACTTTGAAAACACGGACGCCTCGACTTATGTTAAAGTTTTTCATAAGGTTGTTTTGGGCATCATTCTTGTTTTTGATGTTGCCATGGACCATGCAGGGCCAAAGTTTCCCTTATGTCGTTTCCGTACAGACTGTTCAGGGCCTTTGTTATGACGATTCCCACATCATTGTCACCCTGACAGACAATAGCGGACATGTGGTGCAAATAGACCCGGAGACCCACAATGCCGTGGACATGAACTCCTATCCGCTAAGCAATGTCCAATACTACTACCAAAACGTCACGGCCGGGACAACGCTGCAGTACAGTTATAGCAATGACATCATAGTGCCCGCCGGAACCTATCTCGTTGGGGTTGTGGCCAATATTCCAGGCGCAAACGGCGTGTGGACAAACGTCGATGTCCCGTATGGGAATGTCGCGGTGACCACCCAATACAATCATCTTGAAGCCATGGTGTTAGATTTGGCCAATGCAAATGACCTTGGTCATGAAAGATGCGGTATGCACCCATCTCTATCGTGTGTTGCCTGTGGTCGTATTCAGTTGAAACTCGTCAATGGTCGTTTCCCCTATCACGTGGTCATTCTTGACGAACAAAATGATACGGTTAGGGATGTCACATATTCTCAACGGGTACAATCAGGTTCTAACGCTTCTTATGCGGATTTCAGGGATTATTACACATTTGATAGCATGGCTGTTGGAAATTACACCATATTCATTTCCGATGCTTGTAACTATTCGGTGAGGTTGTCTGCAATCATTCCCGATGTTTCACCATGGGGTTACGAATTTTATTTCAATCCCAACAAGAAATGCGAGGAGAGCGACAACATACTTTTTTTTGCATTTTCAGTGCGAAACTCTGGAACTACTGGAAGTCTCAAAAACTATATGCATCCTTATTTGAGCAATACGATGCAATATTGTTTCGTGCATTCGGGACAAGACACAACAGCATGGCGACAGATGCAATTTAATGATTCTTACGATGGAGGAGGATGGATATATATATATGACACACTTGAATCCGGCCTTCGGGTTTGTGAAATTATGGACGACACCCTTCAATTCCTTATCAAGGACATGTGTTTGGACAGCGTCTTCGTGACCAAATGGCATATTGTTTCTGGCTTTTTTTTAAAAGACTCCATGAGGATCGTACCTTATAATGGCATTGAAACTCCAGATACCTGCTCAATACACGTATCAAATGGCATATCCACCCAATCTTATCTCTTTTATGGTAATATAAACAACTCCTCAGGTTGGAATGTTTCCTATAGCGACCGTGTCATAACTGTTGCTTCGCGATACTATGGCTGTCCCCTGTTTTTTAATGCTTGGTCCCTTCCCGATTCCACCCTCTTGGCCCATGGCGAGTCCAATGATTTCAATGGATTCGGCGTTCCGATAAGTATTGCAGCAGACACGACATTATCTGTACATATCGCCATCAGCGACGTACATGACTGTGTTTTAGCCGAATTTGACACCACGCTCACCTTCCAGACGTCACAAGCAGAAGATATCGACTATTGGTGGGAGTGCGGACATTATGATACTCCTAACAATTGGTTCGTTTGTTGCGAAAATCGCTATATGTGGCTGCAAGAACATTTAGTGGAGGCGGATTCTTTCCGTAGAAACATGACCCTGCATCTCATTGAAAGCCCGCTATATAATCGATTCAACTTCACGGCAGTACGGCAGGACGGTGTATGGACCGTGAACAATGACGATCCGAACAACACCTCCACTTCCGTGGAATTCTCTTACGAGGACGGTTGGCGAGCCACCATCCGAGATGCCGAATGTCTCTCCCCGGGTCGCTATGTGTTTGAAATACACAACGATTGTGGTGACACCATAATTTCATACCAATGGAATGGGTATTATACGGATTCTACATTTTTAGTCTCCACGCCTCAATACAACGCTTATCAAGTGTGCGACCAATTCGTGATTCCAACAAACGATGTTTCTATTGTTCGGAACTACTACTATATCTATCCAGACATTGACAACAACGTACCACAAATACAAACAAGTCAACCTCGTTATTACTTTACAGTAAGGGGCCATTCCAATAATGTTTTTTTTTATGTAGAATCATACGAACCGTATATAATCCTCTCTCAACCTGGAGTTTACAGCATAGACTTGACCACAAATGCAGGATCCGATTGCTCTCGATTATTTTATAGCGATACTGTCTCCTTTACACAGACTTTCCTCAAATTTGATTTTGCAAATGCTTATATTTGTGATGTCTCAAGTTCAACGGGAATGGTCTTGGCACAAGCCATCAACGGCAACAAACCTTATACCTTCAATCTTTATGACCAATGGAACGCCACCGGCAATGTCATCGCCACCAGCGACACCGGGTTTTTCAACAACGTCCCCATGATGGCGGGGCAGCATCTGTCCGTATTGGTAACGGATTCCTGCAACAACAGTTTC
This sequence comes from uncultured Bacteroidales bacterium, assembly GCA_947167635.1. Classification (GTDB taxonomy): domain Bacteria; phylum Bacteroidota; class Bacteroidia; order Bacteroidales; family WCHB1-69; genus F23-D06. Next base: position 58,243 of record CAMVIT010000003.1, read on the forward strand.
TCGGTCAACCTTACAGCGTCCGCACTGACACAAGAGAACCTGATTATGTCAGTGGGAGACTCCATACATTGCGAAGGGGATACCCTGCACTTGGAGGCAAAACAGTTCCCGTTCCCGACAAGCTACCAGTGGACGGGACCCAACGGATTCAGCGACACATCACGGGTTATTGATGTCCATATCCCCTACGGCAGCGAAAGTGGCTGGTATAGGGTGGACATCACGAACAGCTTGTGCGGGAACACCCTTTCCGACAGCATTTACATTACGGTGACACCCGCCCCGAGAGTGACTATCTTGGGGGACACGATTGTTTGTCCTGACAGGCAGATCATATTGGATTTCATTCCACATGGTACAGGAACCGTCAACTTCGACATTCTGCATTCCGACAACAATCTCCGTACACATTACTCTGTAGCCGCCGGAGACACGGTGCAACAAAGCCTGCAGATTCTTTCCAATATCGTTTTTTGGGCCGACAGCATCTTCGATGAAGCCTGCGCCTATCACTCTTTCATCGACAGCTTCCCTGTCTTGATGAGGGTGTTGGACTATAATCCCACCCATGTTTACGACACGGTCTTGGAAAACAATCTGCCTTTTGGCATCTACGATACTGTTTTTCAAAATGCAGGTACTTACGAAATCACACTTTCCGACCAATTCGGCTGTGACAGTGCGGTATTTGTTCACCTTACCGTCCTCTATAATGTCACCGCAGTGGATGACTCCGTCGTGTGTTTCAGCGCGTTGCCATTGACATGGAACAACACGGTGTTCCGTGCAGACATGATGGACACCCTTGCGGGTTCAAGTGTTCCCATCATAACACACCCCGGTGTGCTTACAGCCTCCAATGGGGTGGACAGCACCGTGACGATGATCCTGTACGTCAACCCGACCTATGCCGTCACCGATACTTCGACCATCTGCGCTGACGAACTCCCCTACATCTGGAACGGGGTCACCTTCACGGAGGCGGGCACCCATAGCACCACCCTCCAGAGTGTCAGCGACTGCGACTCCATAATCGCGATGACGCTGGTGGTCAAGCCGCTCTATGCCGTCACCGACACCGCAGTCATCTGCGCTGACGAGCTCCCCTACACCTGGAACGGGGTCGCCTTCACGGAGGCGGGCACCCAAAGCGCCACCCTCCCGACCGTCTATGGCTGCGACTCCGTGGTGGCCATGACGCTGCTTGTCAACCAGACCTACTCCGTCACGGACACCGCCGTCATCTGCGCTGACGAGCTCCCCTACACCTGGAATGGCGTCACCTTCACGGAGGCGGGCATCCAGAGCGTTACCCTCCAGAGTGTCAGCGGCTGCGACTCCGTGGTGGCGATGACGCTGCTTGTCAACCCGACCTACTCCGTCACTGACACCGCGACCGTCTGCGCTGACGAGCTCCCCTACACTTGGAACGGGGTCACCTTCACGGAGGCGGGCACCCAATATGTCACTCTTCCGACCATTGACGACTGCGACTCCGTGGTGGCCATGACACTGCTTGTCAACCCGACCTACTCTGTTACGGATACCGCTGTCATCTGCGCCAACGAACTCCCCCTCATTTGGAACGGCGTCACCTTCACGGGGGCGGGCACTCGGAGCGCCACCCTCCCGACCGTGGACGGCTGCGACTCCGTGGTGGCGATGACACTCGTCGTGCTGCCCATGCCCGAATTTTACGACACCCTGCATTTGGTCCAGAATCAAATGCCGTATCATTTTCTGCCTAACGACACGATACTGACGTTGAGTTCGACATTCATACAGTTCCAATACAGCCATCCTGCCGAGGGCTGCGACTCCATCTTCCACCAGACGGTCTTCGTACACTTGAACACGACACAGCAGGTGGACACTGTGGTCTGTGCCGCATCGTTGCCGACCTCCTGGCACGGACATCTCTTTACTGGGAACGCCTCCTTCACCGACACGCTGCAAACAGTGTTCCAAAGCGACAGCGTCGTGATGTACTCACTCACCGTCACAAACATCTCCGCTGACATCGGCAACATTGTCCATGTTGTCTGTTTCGGCGACTCCACGGGCTCCGCGTCCGCCACTGTTTCGGGCGGCAACGCGCCGTTGACCCTGCGGTGGACCAACGCGGCGAACACCCCAGTCTCTTCGACCGCCAGCCTTGGCGGCCAGCCGGCGGGATTCTATACCTTCACTGTCACCGACAACCTTGGTTGCTCCGCCTCCGACACGGTCACCCTCCGGAACCTGCATGCCACGATGGCACCGGGTGCGGTCTCCGAAGACCAGGACCTCTGCGAAGGCAACACGCCGGATCCCTTCCTCGGAACCCCGGCCTCCGGAGGCGCAGACGGCCACTATCAATGGCAAATAAACCTCAACGGCACAGAGTGGGTCGCCGCGCCCGGCACAAACAACGCCCAAAACTACACCTATCCCGATTCCGTCACGGGTTCATTCTCCCTGAGACGTGCCTGGATCAGCGCGGCATGCGGCATCGTGTTCAGCAATACCGTGACCATCAACGTGTGGATGAACCATCACGACACGGTTGAGGCCAACGTCTGCCAAGACGAACCATTCCAGGATTTCGGTTTTGACATCGGGGCCGACGAGACTGATGAGGTCGGATTGCAGACGTTCACACAGCGCCTGCCTTCCTCCCATTGCGACAGCACCCTTACCCTCCTACTGACTGTCAACCCCAAATACGAAGCCCTCATCGAAGAAAATGTTTGCGAAGGAGACGGTTATTTCTTGAACGGTTTTTCAGTGAACCATCAGGAAACCATGGGTGTGGACGAACTGACGCGCGAACTCACCTTGCAGAGCGCGTCCGGATGCGACAGCATTGTCAGACTCCACTTGTCTGTCATCGACACCTCCCTGCACATTGAGAGTTCCACCGACGATTTTTGTGAAAGACTGTCTGCAGAACTGATGGCTGTCACGGAGATGACGGATTACCTCTGGAACACTGGCGAGACATCGCAAGAGATTACCGTAACACAGCCCGGTCTCTACAGGGTGACCGCCTATCAGGGACAATGCAACAGGACGGCCTCCTACCATGTGGAGACCTGCCACACCGACCTGCACTTGCCCAATTCCATCACCCCCGTCCATAGCAGCGGCCTCAACGACTACTTCTCCATTCCCGAAATGTTCCAGCAGTCCATCCGCCGTTTCGAAATCCGCATCTACGACCGTTGGGGCGAGCTTGTCTTCCATTCCACTGACAAGAATTTCAAGTGGAGAGGAGAGTGTAAGGGGCAAATCCAACACAACAGCATTTTCAACTACATCATCCTGTTTACAGACAAAATGGGGAATCACCAGGTGAAGGGCTCCCTCTTGGTACTATAGGCGGAGACGTTGCGTATGACGGCTTTAGGATAAAAAAAAGCAAAACAAGGAAGACCCTGTTTTGCTTTTTATGTTCTCATTCCTGTATAAAGGCCTGTTATTTCTTTTTCAACAGAGAAATAACCAACAGGAGCAGGCATGCGCCGATGACGCCGACGATGATTTGCCAAACAATGCCACCGCCGGTGTTGACATGCAACAGGTTCATGACAAAGCTGCCGATGAAGCTGCCGATAACGCCAATGATGATGTTCCACAGCAGTCCGAAGCCGCCGCCACGCATGATGTTGCCGGCCAACCAGCCTATCACTGCGCCTAATACTAAGGAAATAATAATACCAACCATAATTTTAATGTTTTGGATTAATGATGAATTGAACGCGCAAACTTACTAAATTTTTGCCCACGATGCACTGTTTTGGCGATTTTTTTTCTAACACTGACAATCCAACACGGGAAATCGCTTTCTCAAAGGGGTGAGAAGATGAAGGGGCAATGTGCCCACAAGGATCTGCTCGCAATCGGGGCGGGCGGCGGCCAGCATGTTTCCTTCGGGATCGAATAGGGCAGTGCCGCCACGATGTTCGTGCCCGTTGCCATCACGACCGATGCGGTTGACCACGGCCACATACGCCTGGTTTTCGATGGCGCGGGCGGCGGCCAACTTCAACAACGCTTCCTCGCGCGGTGCCGGGAAATTGGCGGCATACAACAAGAGATCATAATCAGGTCTCCCCTCAGTACGGCGGTTGCGACTCCATTCCGGAAAACGCACGTCGAAGCAGATCAAAGGCAGAAAACGGTATCCAAAAGCCTCCACGACAGTGCGCTGCTCACCTGGCGTACACTGCTCGCGCTCCTCGCCAAAGAAGAGATGACGCTTGTCGTAAGTGCCACGCACACCTTCGGGCGAGATCCAGAAGAGGCGGTTGAAAAGGCGCGAACCCTCCAGCACGGGCAGGGTGGCCACCAGATGACATTTGTACTGCAGGGCGATCTTCTGGAGGAAAGCGCGCGACTTGCCGCCATCAGACAGGGCGTATTGCCGCATGTCTGGACCGAAACCGCAGGAAAACATCTCGGGAAAGACCAACAAATCCACCTGACGGGACAGTTGCTGTTGCAACAGCGCCTCATAGTGAAGGAGATTCTCCTCCACCGCACCAGGTCTAATGTCCGACTGCACCAATCCTAAAGTCACCATATTCAAAGACTGATTTACAAATCACCATTCATTGATCATCAAATACAAAAAAAAACCCCGATTTCGTCGGGGCTTTGTGGTGCTGACGGGAATTGAACCAGTGACACACGGATTTTCAGTCCGTTGCTCTACCAACTGAGCTACAGCACCATCTCAGTTTTGAGGCTGCAAAAATACACTTTTTTTTTAAATTCAACTATCTCGTATTAATTTTTTTAAATCATTGATTATTAATAGGATTTATTCAAAAAAGTGTTTGTTGCATCTTTTTTACCGAGCGATAAGATCCGTTTTTTCCAGAAATTCTGTACAATCTTCAAAGGTGGCGAAGGTGTGCTCCTTCGGGACTACAGCGGGGATGACGTTCATCTTGGTAAGCATATACATAGGCTGCGGCTGGATGATGGTCATCAATACGATGATGCCCTTGGCCTGCAAGTCCTTGATGGCCGTCTCCATCGCATAGAGGCCAGACTGATCCATAAAACTGACTAAGCGCATCCGGATAATCACAATCTTGACATTGTCGGGCACATCGTGCATCACCTCTTGGAAACGGGTGATGGAGCCGAAGAAGATGGGTCCGTTGAGGCGCTGGATGTAGATCTGGTGCTTGGTCTCTTCCGAAAGTCCGTGCTCGTCTTTCCATGGCAACTCCTTGTCGAACTGGTTGATTTCGCCCGACTGGTAGCCGCTCTCCACCAGGTCGCTGGCGCGTTTCATAAAGAGCACGCAGGCGATGATCATTCCGATACCCACGGCGATAAGCAAATCCACGAAGACGGTGAGCAGCAACACGGTGACGAGCACCACGGCGTCGGCGCGCGGGATGTTGGGCAGGTCTTTCAGCCCCTTGAAGTCGATGATGCCGACCCCCACGGTGATGAGGATGCCCGACAGCACGGAGAGCGGCACATATTTGACAAAACGGCCAAGTCCGAGCAGGATGGCGAGCAGGAAGAGGGCATGGACGATGCCCGACAGACGGGTGCGCCCGCCGCTTTTCACGTTGACCACCGTGCGCATCGTGGCGCCCGCGCCGCCAATGCCCGCGAACAGACCCGCAAACATATTGCCGATACCCTGACCGATCAATTCCTTGTTGCTGTTATGTTTGGTCTTGGTGATGTTGTCGGCCACCACGGAGGTGAGCAGTGTGTCGATGGAACCGAGACCCGCCAAGGTGAGTGCCGGGATGACGGCCGCCTTCAAGACCGCGCCCCACTGGATGCCCGCCAAGGAGACCTTCGTGAAAACAGGAAGCGGAAAGCCGGACGGTATCTCCCCGATGGTCAGGTTGGAGTTGAAATCCTTGACAAACAAGGATATGACGGTCACCACAATCAATGCCACCAAGGTGGCGGGTACCTTCTTCGTAATCAGCGGAAAAAGGTAGATGATGGCGATGGTGGCCAGCCCGAAAATCAAAGCGTACAGGTCGAAGCCCCCGATGCGAGACGGGAACTGCGTGATCATATCCACGATGAGCACCGGCGACTTCATCCCGAACAGCGGATAGATCTGCTGCAGGATGATGATGATGCCGATACCGCTCATAAAGCCCGACAGGACAGGGTAGGGGATGTAGCGGATGTATTTGCCAATTTTCAGGATGCCGAAGAGGATCTGGAAAACGCCGCAGAGCATTCCCGCCACCGACATGGTGACGAGCACCGTTTCGATGGAGTGGGCGCCCCCCGCCGACCAGATGCCGGAGATGAGCGTGGCGGTGATGACTGTCATCGGTCCCGTGGGGCCGCTGATTTGCGACGGCGTGCCCCCGAACAGGGAGGCGAAAAATCCGACCATAATGGCGCCCACCAAGCCCGCCAAGGCTCCGATGGCCCCGATGTTGGGGATGTCTTGCACGTCAATCACGCCAAAGGCCTGGATACCGAAAGCCAAAGCCAATGGCAAAGCCACAATGCCGGCGGTGATGCCGCCAAAAATGTCCCCTTTCAAATTAGTAAATTGTCTTTTTTCCATGATTATAATAATGTTTAGTCTATGACAAAATTTGAAATTTTTAATATAAATTATTTATATTCAATAAGTTATTAACAAATTTTGTTGGTAACATTTTTGTTTTATTCTTGATAAAATGATTGATATCCAATATTTTATAAGGAAAACCACATTTTTTTCTTCCATGAGTATCTATTACGGCAGCAAAAATAACGAATTATCCGACATCTTGAGCTTCTTTTTAAAAAAACATCAAGCTATTGCGCATCAAGCTTATATCGTTGTTTATCATGGTTCAGCATCTTTTTTTTGATTTGGGCGTGCCGGCGCGGCGGCGAAGCGAGCAACCCACAACCTCGTCTCTTTGTCCGCACACCCGTGCGGACACCCCATAACTCCCCTTCTGATTTTCAGAAGGGGTGGCCGTAGGTCGGGGTAGTTAATATATAGATTTATAATACCTTATAAAAGAAACAACCACTATTAACAGCAGCAGAATCAAAGACCTCTATGTCCAGAATCTCCCCCGTGAACAGAAATTTGTCGGGTTATTATCGCATGAACCGCAATGCGGACAACAAGGATGGCCTAACGGCCAATCTCTCATATATCTACCCCGCCCTTCGGGCACCCCTTCTTCAAAAAGAAGGGGAGTTTTTTGGGTGCAGCACCCAAGGTGCCGCGAACACTAAAAGCGATGGAGTCCACGTCGTTATAGGTTTCCTATGGTCAACTACCTTATCATTGCCAAAACAATTCGTGCGTGGCGACCACGAGGCATCCATACAGTCCGGCGGTTTCAGTGCGCAGGCGTCGGTTGCCCAATTTCACCTCTGTATAGCCTGCTTCGCGGGCTAAAGCGATTTCCCTTTCACTGAAGTCACCTTCGGGCCCGATGAGCAACACCACCTTGTCAGTGGAAAATGTTTCGGCGGCAAACTGGCGGGTGTTTTTGTCGTCGCACCAGGCGATATAGCGGTTGGCGACCCAATCGCGTTGCTGTTCCATGAAGCCGGTGAAAGGGAGCACCTCCATCGTGGGCAGCCAGGTGGTCTGGCACTGCTTGAGGGCGGATACGGCCACGCGGCGCAGGCGGTCCAAATTGACGCGCGGGCGCTCCGAGTGGTCGCAAATCAGGAAGGTGATGGCCTCTACGCCAATTTCCACGCTCTTTTCGACAAACCACTCGATGCGGTCAGCGTTCTTGGTGGGGGCGATGGCAATGTGAAGATGCAACTTCCGTGTGCCCACCTCTTCCTTCACCTCCTTGATTTCCAGCACGCACGCCTTGGGGTCGGCGACCATGACAATGGCCCTCGCCTCCCGTCCATGGCCGTCGGTGAGAAAAACCTCGTCACCCTCTCGGTGGCGCAGCGCCCGACAACAATGTTCCGATTCCTCGGCACTGAGCTTGATTGTCGGTTGTGACAAGTCGGGATGGTAAAAGTATTGGTTGAAAACAGTTGGCTTTGTATCTTTGTTTTTCATTACGCGAGTATGGTTTTTTGAAATACACTTTCTTTTCCGCTATGGTTTCTTTCGAAACCACACATCCAGAGTTTATGCTGTGAAAATGTATAAACTAATCCCTGATTTCCGACTCCACAAGATAATCCCCCACCGTCATCGTCTCCCGTTCGAACTGCACGCCGACTTTCACGACCTTGCGGCCTTCGGTTTCGTAGGGCAGGGCGTACCCCTTGCTGTTGATCTGGTCAAGGGCCTCCTGTGCTGTGCCGTTCGCTTTGAGTTCAAAAACGTAGGTGGTATCGGGCATCAGCACCACGACATCGGTGCGGCCGCCCGCACACTTAACCTGCGTGCGCACATAGACGTTGAGCATCGAGAAAATCAGGTACAGCGACCATTCGTAGAACCCTTCGTAATTCTTCACCTCCGCCAACTTCTTTTGGAAGCCTTCCGCGTAGGGCAGTCCGGCAAAGTAGGCCTTCATCTCCTGCATGGCGAGGTCTATGTCGTTCTTCTTCAGAGCCTGCCAAAGTTTCAGGGCGAACCCTTTCTGCACGTTGGGACCATCAACTCCCACGTAGATGGGCAGCAGCCCGCGGGTGAAGCCTAAGCGGACCTCGTTGTTGGGGATGCCGAGGGTGTAGATGTCCGATTCGCGGTCGTAACCCTTGATGGTGATATAACCGCTTTGGTAGAGCAGCGGCAGGGCGGTCTCCATGGCTTCGGTGGGGCGGTCGAAGGCGTCAGACGGCTCCTCTATGCGATCCATCGCGGTGATGTCGGTGCGGTAGTGCTGCATCTGTCGGATGAGGAAGGTCGGGGTGCCGCTCTCGAACCAATAGTTGGCAATGTTCCTCTGGTTGAAACATTTCAGCAGGCTGAACGGGTTGTAGATGTCGGGGGACTTTTTGGCAAAGCGGTAACCGTCATATTGCTTTTTCAGCTTGTCGTGCATCTCCTCTGGGGTGCATTCATATTCTTCGGACAGCATTGCGATATCGGGGGCCATGTCAGTGGCGAGTTCCTCCTCTGTGATGCCGCAGATGGCGGCGTACTTGGCATCCATCGAGATGGTGGTGAGGTTGTTGATGGTGGAGAAGATGCTCAGCTGCGAGAATTTGGTGATGCCGGTGATGAAGCAGAAGCGGATCATTCCCTCGCACATTTTCAGTCTTTGGTAAAACTCCTGCATGACCTCGCGGACCGCCTCAAGCCGTTCCGGGTCGTGAAGCACGTCCAACAGCGGAGCGTCGTATTCGTCAATGACGACCACTGCCTGGCGGCCGGACTTCTGAAAGGCTCGCCGGATCAGTCCGGCCAGCCTCATGCCCGGGGAGACCTCCGTCTCGTCTCTGCCGTAGTCTTTCTCTAAGATGGCGAGCTGTCTCACCAACTCCGCTTTGACCTGTTCAACGGGCAGATGCCTGGCACCGCTCATGTCGAAATGAAGTACCGGGTACTGTTCCCACTCCGTCTCCAAGTCCATGATTTTCAATCCTTCGAAAAGTTCCTTTTGCCCTTTGAAGTAGGAGTCCAGCGTGGTGGTCAGCAGGCTCTTGCCGAACCGGCGCGGGCGGCTGAGGAAGACGAATTTCATGCGGGTCATCTCCCACACCAAGTCTGTTTTGTCGATATAAATGTAGTTGCCCTTTCTGATTTCCGAAAAGGTCTGGATTCCGACGGGGTATTTGCGGACGGTGTTCATGACGGACGGTTTTATCGCGGCAAAGATACGATTTTTACCTCTTCACAAACTTAATAGATTTAGTCGCCCCATCATTGGATTTCAGACGAAGCAAATAAATCCCAGATGCCAAATCCGAGACATCAAACGTGAAAGTCTGATCGAGCATTTTCTCTGCCTTGATTACCTTTCCTGTCACATCCAGGATTGATATATCAAAATCAGAAGTTGCTGTACTAGTCAGATTCAGAGTGGTAGTAGCTGGATTCGGATAAATAGAAATCTCATACTTCCAATCTGTCACAAGCGGATTTATTTCCACTTGGATAGGGAGAGATACTTCATCTTCACAAGATAGTCCCAAATCAGCACCAAATATTCCAGAGTACTTCAATACATGGTCCCCTACCGAAAGGCCATTGGTATAGACAGTGAAGACTGATGGAATACTCGATACCGACAATACATCATCGATATACAGATCACCACCAGGCGGAGATACATAGATGACAAAAGTAGAATCAGTGAAAATTTGTGGAGTCTGGACAGTCATGGAGATATCCGGATTGTATACTTCTACCCACACTGAGTCGTGTGTCACACAACCATGTTGGTCAGAGAAATCCACAGACACCCAGGTCGACATAGTCATAGGCGGAGTCAAATATTCTGCCACATATACCGAATCTGTCTCTATCCACGTAGAATAATTCACACTATCCTCCAAGTCTCCTACATGCCACAGATAGCTAGTCTCATACCCCATACTTTGTGCATGTAAAGTATCTACTCCTCCATAGCACACCCGAGAATTTGTAGCTGAAAGTGAGATAGAGTCTTCCACGTATTCATAAAGATAAGTAAAAATGCAATTAGTTTCCATTCCCCATGCTTTACACCCCTTTGAGTCATACATGTATACACCATAGATATACCCACTATACGCCCCACAAATAAGCCTAGTTGTATCTTCCATAAAAACTTGACCAGTATCACTATAGTAAAACCAAGTAAAATTATATGGTGGTGTTCCGCCATAAATGCTAGTTGACAAACATCCAGGCTGACCAATACATACAGTATCTGTGTAAAGTGAATCATAAATATCCACCCACGGTTCAGGTTGCTCTATGGTGACACTATCATGATACTCACAGCCATTAGTTCCATGTGCAGTGACATGGTAAGTCCCCGCTCTCAAACCAGTTAGAGTGACAGAATCATAAAACGTACGGCCATAGAAGAATGGTGTATCTACCTCTGCTTTTATCCACTCATAATCCTGTACAGGATTATCCAAATCTACATGAAATGAACCATCCATATACGGATACAGATATCCATCAGGACATGTCACATGCTTGACCAAATTTGTGGGAATGGAGATAGTAGGCGGAACATGGATAGAAAAAGCGATAGCTTTCACAGCACTCAATTCTGCTCCATTCACAGAATCCACATAGCACATAATAGTAGTATCACTAGGAACATCGAATGTAACTACGATATACGGCTCCGTCGTATAATACCTCACCCCCTGACAGACATAGCTACAACTTGTCTGAAAATGTAAAGAAGGTGGTATCGGCGTACTAATCTCAGATCCAGCACATACAGATATAGTTAAACCATAAATAGTATCCCCCGAAAGTAATTGATTCGGAGTAGGAAGAGAACCATTCCTTGCGAATCCAGTTAGACTCACAAAGACAAAACACAAAAATAACAATACTTTTTTCATAATCTACATGTTCGGCAAAGAACCAACAACTTTACGGGGCAAAAATACAAAATATTCAGATATGCCCGTGTTTTATCATGTTTATTAATGCCGACACCGTTTTTTCCCCGCACACCTACGGCGTGCGACAACCCGAATCGCCGTCCGCATTCCTACCGAGCCCTTCAGCCCTAACGGGCTGTTTCGTGGCCGGAACGGTGTCCCGTTGATACGGTCGCGGTTGCGGTTGTTGGCAGGAGCGGTTTGGTGGGTTCGGAGGTATATACGCAAAAGGAACGGTTTCCCGAATCGGTTACGATTGCAAGTGGTGACAGGTTGGGTGGTTTGCCGGGTGTTATGCATAAACGCGGAAAGGGTGGTTGTCCGAATCTGTTACGGTCGCGGATGTTGGCAGGCCGTCAGGTCTGCCGGGCTTGGTAGCACAGGCGTGTACGGGCGTGTTGTCGCAGGCCGTCAGGTCTGCGGGCAAAAACCGAATATAAAACACATCAATCAAACATCTTCAAATATGTATCGTTCGTCAAATTCTATCTCGTTTTTTCTCAACATATCCAAATATTCCTCACGGAACGATCTCTTGGCATGGTGTTTTTCTTGATTCAAAATGTATTGCACAACTCTTGGCACATGACTCTTTGAATATGAAAAAGCCCCATAACCCTCCTGCCATTGGAATTGGAATCTAGTAAGCCTTTCTTTGTTTATCCATTCTGAAGTTTCGCGTTTCAATCTTAACATCAAGGATGATAAAGATTGTGTTGGTCGAAAACCAAACAATAAATGCACGTGATTTGAAACGCCGCCAATCGCCAAGGTTTTGTGCCCTTGGTCATTGACAATTGACGCCATGTAGCTATACAATCGTTCACTCCATTCTGGTGAAATTAATGCGTCTCTATTTCGTACGGCAAAAACGGTTTGAATGTGAATTTGGGTGTAAGTGTTGCTCATAATTTCATTGTTTTTTTAATAATTTTTTTGGGCGGCAAAAATAAAAAATATCATAAAATATTGCGTATCAATATTTTAACAATAAATTGTAAAAATAAAACACATTGTATTGACTCTCTTTTATTTATGCCGACACCGTTTTTTCCCCGCACACCTACGGCGTGCGACAACCCGAATCGTCGTCCGCATTCCTACCGAGCCCTTCAGCCCTGACGGGCTGTTTCGCGTCCGGAACGGTGTCGCATAGTTGGGGTGCGGGTGTTGGTGGGTTCGCGTTTTGCCGGGTGTGGTGCATAAACGCGGAAAGGGTGGTTGTCCGAATCTGTTACGATTGCAAATGTTGACAGGTTGGGTGGTTTGCCGGGTGTTATGCATAAACGCGGAAAGGGTGGTTGTCCGAATCTGTCACGGTCGCGGATGTTGGCAGGCCGTTAGGTCTGCCGGGCTCGGTAGCACAGGCGGGTGCGGGTGTGTTTTCGCAGGCCGTCAGGCCTGCGGGCAAAAATCGAATCCCACACCGTTTTCCATAATGCCCGCACACCTACGGCATGCGCAAAAACCAAACCGCCGTCCGCATTCCTACCGAGCCCTTCAGCCCTACGGGCTGTTTCGTGGCCGGAACGGTGTCCCGTTGATACGGTCGCGGGTGTTGGCAGGAGCGGTTTGGTGGGTTCGGAGGTATATACGCAAAAGGAACGGTTTCCCGAATCGGTTACGATTGCAAGTGGTGACAGGTTGGGTGGTTTGCCGGGTGTTATGCATAAACGCGGAAAGGGTGGTTGTCCGAATCTGTCACGGTCGCGGATGTTGGCAGGCCGTTAGGTCTGCCGGGCTCGGTAGCACAGGCGGGTGCGGGTGTGTTTTCGCAGGCCGTCAGGCCTGCGGGCAAAAATCGAATCCCACACCGTTTTCCATAATGCCCGCACACCTACGGCATGCGCAAAAACCAAACCGCCGTCCGCATTCCTACCGAGCCCTTCAGCCCTAACGGGCTGGTTAATCACCCCTCTTTTTCGGACAGTTCCATCCACCGTTCGGTCTTTTCGTCTAACAGCTGGTTGAGTTCATTGTAGCGCTTGCCCCACTCGGCGAAGTCTTCGGGCGTGCCTTGCCCTAAGGCCATTTTGCCCTCGATGTCACTTTTCTCCTTTTCCAAGTCTGAAATTTCTTGTTCCAACTGCTCTAATTCGCGTTGTTCTTTGTAGGAAAGTTTTTTCTTGGTTTCTTCTCTTTGCGGACGATTTTCCACAGCAGGGCGCAATGCCTTCTCGATTTTCTTCTGTATCCGCAACTCCTTGTCCTTGGCCTGCCGGTATTCGGTGTAGTTGCCGTAGTAGTCCTTGATTTTCCCGTCACCCTCGAACACGAAGATGTGATCGACCAGCTTGTTCATGAGCCACCGGTCGTGGGAGACGATGATGAGGCAGCCGCCGAAATTGAGCAGGAAGTCCTCCAATAGGTTCAGCGTGTCGATGTCGAAGTCGTTGGTCGGCTCGTCAAGGATGAGGAAATTAGGATTTTTTAACAGGGTAATGAGCAGGTGGAGCTTGCGTTTCTCGCCGCCGCTGAGGTCCTCGTAGTAGGTGTACTGCTGGCTGAAGGGGAATCCGAAGTGGTTGAGGAACTGCGAGGCGCTGATATAGTTGCCGTTGTCCATGCGGATGACCTCGGCGTGTTCCTTGACGAGTTCGAGGACGATTTTGTTGCCGGCATAGATCATGCCATCCTGCGAAAAATAACCGAACTTGATGGTGAGTCCCGGGGTGATTTTGCCTCCGTCGGGGCGCACCTCGCCCATGATCATCTTGAGAAAGGTGCTTTTGCCGGTGCCGTTTTTGCCCACGATGCCGCACTTCTCGCCTCTTTTGAAGATGTAGGAAAAGTCCTTGATGATGGTCTGGTCGGGATAGGAAAAGTCGAGATGGCTGATCTCCAGTATTTTGTGTCCAATACGCTCTGACTGCACCTTGAACGCTTCGGGGGCTTGTTCCACTTTGCGGTCCATCTGCTCCTGCAGCTTCTCGAACTGGTTGATGCGGGCGCGCGCCTTGGAGGTGCGGGCCTGTGGGGAGGTGTGTACCCACTCGAGCTCGCGGCGGTAGAGATTGCGCAGGCGGTCGTGCTCGGCAGCCTCGTTGGCGAGGCGTTCGGCCTTTTTCTCGACAAAATAGTCGTACTTGCCGCGATAATGGTACAGCGAGCCGTTGCTCAGCTCGAAGATATCGCTGCAGACACGGTCGAGAAAGGAACGGTCGTGGGTCACCATCAGAAGGGTGATGTTGGCGGAGGAGAGGTAGTTCTCTAACCACTCGATCATCTCGACATCCAGATGGTTGGTGGGCTCGTCAAGGATGAGCAGGTCGGTGTCGGCAATGAGTGTCTTGGCGAGGGCGGCCTTCTTGCGCTGCCCGCCGGAGAGCTGGTTGACGTTCTTGAAGATGTCGTGGATGCCGAACTTGGAGAGTATCTCCTTGATGCGGGCTTCGTAGTCCCAGGCGTTGAGGCGGTCGATTTCGAGGATGGCGTTGTCCATCCGCTCCTGGGGCACCTTGTCGGTCATTCCCTGTTCGAGGAGTGTGACGCAGCTTTCGTACTCCTTGATGGCGCGCACCACGGGAGTCTCCTCGTCAAAGAGGGCGTTCAGCACCGAGTCGTCGCCGTTGAAGCTGTCCATCTGGGGCAAATAGGAGACGACAATGTCGTTGCGGATGACGACCTCGCCCTCGTCGGGCACTTCGCGTCCGGCAATAATGTTGAGGAGCGTGCTCTTGCCCGTGCCATTGCGGGCGATGAGCGCACTCTTCTGTCCCTTTTCCAACCCGAAGGTGATGTTACGGAACAGGAGCTTCTCCCCAACCGTTTTGGAGAGATTGTTGACGGCGAGATAGTTCATTGGCTGTTGGCGATTAGCTGTTGGCGATTAGCTCGAACGGCTAATGGCCATTGGCTAATAGCTAATAACTACTTCACCGCGATGGATTCGATCTCCACCATGACTCCTTTGGGGAGGTCGCGGACGGCGAAGGCGGCGCGGGCGGGCGGGTTGGAGGTGAAGTATTGGGCATAAACCTCGTTCATCGCGCCGAAGTTGGCGATGTCGCTCAGCAGGCAGGTGGTCTTGACCACATTGTCGAAGGTGTAGCCGGCCTCGTCAAGGATGGCGGCGATGTTCTTCATCACCTGCTCGGTCTGCGCGGTGATGCCTTCAGGAACGATGCCGGTGGCGGGGTCAACGGGAATCTGACCGGAGATGAACAACATGCCGTTGGCTTCGATGGCTTGGCTGTAAGGGCCGATGGCGGCGGGGGCGTTTTCGGTGTGGATAACTTTCTTCATAATATAAGAAATTGATAATGAAACAATTGTTGTTTTTAGTTTTGATTTTGCAAAAATAATCTTTTTCTATTCCCATTTTCCCTCTTTTTTTATATTTTTGCACGAAAATAAAATACAGAAAAAAATGTCCTTTATTACTGACAGAATATCCCTTGACGGTCTCACGTTCGATGATGTGTTACTGATACCTGCATACTCTGACGTGTTGCCCAAGGAGGTGAGTCTCAAAACGCGATTCACCCGCAATATCAACCTCAACCTGCCGTTCGTTTCTGCTGCTATGGACACGGTGACCGAAGCGAAGATGGCCATCTCCATTGCCCGCGAGGGTGGAATCGGAGTGATCCATAAGAACATGTCGGTCGCCGAGCAGGCGAGGCAGGTGGCTTCTGTGAAGCGTGCCGAAAACGGCATGATCAATTCCCCCGTCGTCATTGGCCCCGACAAGACCGTGGGCGACGCGCTGCGCATCATGGCCGAGTACAAGATCGGCGGCATTCCCGTTGTGAATGACAAGAACATCCTCATCGGCATCGTCACCAACCGTGACCTGCGCTTCGAGAAGGATTTCAACAAGAAGATTGACCAGGTGATGACTCGGGAGAACCTCATCACCACCTCCCGCAACACGGACCTCAACCGTGCCACAGACATCCTGCAGCAGCACAAGATCGAGAAGCTGCCGGTGGTGGCCGAGGACGGGACGTTGCTGGGACTTATCACCTACAAGGACATCACCAAGGCCAAGGACAAGCCTTTTGCCTGCAAGGACGACAGGGGTCGCCTGCGCGTGGCTGCGGGCGTGGGCATCACCGCCGATGCCGTGGAGCGCGCCGCCGCCCTCGTGGAGGCCGAAGTCGATGCACTCGTGCTCGACAGCGCGCATGGGCACTCCCTGAATGTGGTCAAAACCCTCCAGGCCGTGAAGGCGCAATTCCCGCATGTGGATGTCGTAGTCGGCAATGTGGCCACTGGCGAGGCTGCCAAGATGCTGGCCGACGCGGGTGCCGACGCCGTCAAGGTCGGCATCGGGCCGGGCTCCATCTGCACCACCCGTATCGTGGCGGGCGTTGGGGTGCCCCAGCTGAGCGCCGTATATGACGTCTATAAGGCCCTCTTGCCCTATAACATCCCCCTCATCGCCGACGGAGGCATCCGCTACTCCGGCGACATCGTGAAGGCTCTCGCCGCCGGCGGCAGCTCCGTGATGCTCGGCGGCCTCCTCGCCGGCGTCGAGGAATCCCCCGGCACCACCATCCTCTTCAACGGACGTAAGTTCAAGACCTACAGAGGTATGGGCTCCCTCGAAGCCATGCAACACGGCTCCAAGGACCGCTACATGCAAAGCGATGTCGATGATGTCAAGAAGCTCGTGCCCGAAGGCATCGTGGGCCGCGTGCCCTACAAGGGCGACCTTTATGAGGTCATCTATCAGATGGCGGGCGGACTGCGCGCCGGCATGGGCTACATCGGCGCCCACAACATTGACGAAATGCACCAGGCCAAGTTCTGCCGTATCACCAACGCCGGCGTGCTCGAAAGCCATCCCCACGACATCACCATCACCTCCGAGGCCCCCAACTACTCGAGTGATTCCAAATAACACACCTCATTTTTATTAGAAAATCTAAAAATCCCATCACTATGAAAAATATAATCGTCGGTATCGACTTTTCCAACAGCGCCATGACCGCCATGCGCCATGCCGTGGCCATCGCCATCCGTTCCAAAGCCGCCCTGCACCTCGTCTGGGTGAAAACCCCGGGAGCTTCCAACATCGGCATCGAGACAGAGGAGGAGGGGAAAAGCTATATGAGCCATATCCAGGAGAGAATGCAACAATGGGCCGCCTTGTGCAAAGAAGAGGCCCCCGAATGCACGGTGAACAGCGTCTATCTGGGAGGCAAACCTCATGTGGAGGTGAACGCATACGCCGCCAAGTTTCCTGAATCCATCATCGTTATCGGCGCCCATGGCGCCTCCGGCTTCGAAGAAGGCTATATCGGCAACAACGCCTACCGTATGATCAACGGATCCTCTGTGCCCGTGCTCATCATGCGCGAAAACATCCAGATCAACCGCGACCTCACGAAAATCTTCGTGCCCATCGACATCAGCTTCGAGACCTTGCAGAAGATGAAACTGTCCATCTACCTGGCCAAGATCTTTGCCGCCCAGGTCTATCTCTTCGGTGTCATCTACCCCAACAGCGCCGAGACGCGCCATGTCATCAACGTGCAGCTGCGCAACGCCATGGAGATGTGCGACGACGCCAACGTCCGCAATGTCGCCGAAGCCCACACTGTCAGCAACAACGATGTGTGCAGCACCATCCTTAAATCCGCAAAGGAACTCGACGCCAACCTGATCACCATCATGCGTGAGGAGCAGGAGACCGACTTCACCGCCTCCCGCAACATGCGTCAGATCCTGAGCACCTCGTCCATGCCGCTGCTCGTCATCCCCAACCGGAACACTTTCTCCGCTGCACGCTAACAGAATCCCCTTTCGTCAAGAAAGGTTTTTGAAAAATATGATGAAAAAAAACGGCAAGCGTGTGATGCGCGCAGGCAACATGCTCAATCCGGAGCCTGCCGTGATGGTCAGCTGTGGTGAATCCATCGGCGAATATAATATTATAACTATCGGTTGGACCGGAACCATCTGTTCCGATCCACCGATGTGTTATGTTTCCATCCGTCCCGAGCGCCATTCGTACGATATCATCAAAAGAACGGGTGAGTTTGTCATCAACTTGGTGAGCCGTGACCTGACGACCGCCGCCGACTGGTGCGGTGTGCGCTCAGGTGCCAAGTTCAACAAATTCCTGGAAACCGGCCTCACACCCGTGCGCGCCACCCAGGTCAAGGCACCGCTCATCCACGAGGCCCCCGTCAATCTCGAATGCCGCGTCAAACAGGTAATACCCCTCGGCTCCCACGACATGTTCATCGCCGACATCCTCGCCGTTCACGCCGCCGAGAAGCTCTTCAACCCCAAAACCGATGCCATTGAGTTGTGGCGCGCCCATCTTGTGGCCTACTCACACGGCCACTACTATGAACTTGGCAAGATCCTCGGCAAGTTCGGATTTTCTGTCGAAAAGAAATAGATTCAACCTCGGTTTTTACATTGCTTTTTTTCGGGATTTTCAAAAATCCTCCGAAATTCTTCACCCTTTTTTCTGAAAAAAATGAAGATGTTGTTGTAATATATTGATATTCAATAAGAAAAAATTTTTATAAACACGACGTTCATAAAAAACAAATTGTATTTTTGCGGTGTCTTACTTTACTAATACACCAAAACAATTATAACAATGATACAGTTAGAAAACATCGGGTTCGAATACAACAAGAAAAAAATGAAGAACCCGTCCAACCAAAGGTTCGGTCTTTTCAACGACTTGAGTCTAACCGTGGAGCCGGGGCATATTTATGGCCTGTTGGGCAAGAACGGTGCCGGCAAGACCACTTTGTTGAAGATTATGACGGGGTTGCTCTTCCCCCATGCGGGCAAGGCCACCATTTTGAGCGAGAACGCCTCCCTGCGCAAGGCCGAAGCGCTCCAGAACCTCTATTTCCTTCAGGAGGAGATGTACGTGCCCCATCTCACCATTGCCAATTTCGAGAAGGCCTACGCACCCTTCTATCCCGAGTTCAGTCACGAGCAGTTCGAGTATTTTCTCAACGAGTTCGAGATGGTTGGGCTGTCGAACTATTTGGACAAGCTTTCGCATGGACAGAAAAAGAAAGCTCTGATTGCCTTCGCGTTGGCCACCAACACCCAGATTCTCATCATGGATGAGCCCACCAACGGTTTGGACATTCCGTCCAAGAGCGTTTTCCGCAGATTGATGGCCTCCTCCATCGACGAGCGGCGCTTGGTCATCATCTCCACGCACCAGGTGCGCGACCTGCACAGCCTCATCGACGTGGTGACCATCCTTGACGCGGGACACATTCTGCTCAATGCCTCCACCTTCGAGATCACCGACAAGTTGTTGTTCGACGTGGACAACACCAAGAGTGCCGACGGCAAGGTATTCTACACGGAGGAGACCCCGCGCGGCAATTATCAAGTGAAGGAGAATGTCAACCACACTGATTCCAACCTCGATTTGGAGTTGCTATTCAACGCTGCCATTACAAACAAAAACGAGATTTCCAACCTTTTTAAATAAACAGCATTATGAAAAAATACACGAATAAGATTTTGATTATCACATTGATAACAGCAGCTGTGCTGATGGTTGTCGTTGGCACGGTGGAAATCAGAAAGGCATATCACAACGGCCAGATAAAAAAGTCCGAGGAAATTATGAAACAACCTCGAGAGACGGGCAGTCAGAGAATCATTATTGAAGCGGACACCGTAATGGTGGTGAATGCCGAAACGGAAACCGATGAATAACCTTAAAAATCTGCAATTATGAATATCAAGAATATAACAAACCTTTTGAAGACCTATTTTATTGAAAATTGGAAAACGGATCTGTTCCAATTCGGCATATTGGCCGCTATAGTGTTGTTTTCTATCATCATGAATGGCAGAGCCAGCAATTTGAACTTTCCTATATTTGTTTCGATGATATTTCTGATGATTTATCCCGAGCGTTTGTTTCGCAATCTGCACGGCAACTCCCCAAAAATCCATTATCTCTCTATTCCAGCTTCAAACAGCGAGAAGGTGGTCGCCAACATGTTTTTGGCCAACATTTATTACGTGGCAGGACTGGTGATTTCCTGTACTTTGGGTCTATTGTTGGCACATCTGTATTTGAAAGTGCGCGGATTTGACGGCGTGAGCTTTTACAATATGTATGATGGCAATTGGGCTGGAATATTGATGATTTACGCTTCCTTGGCCATGTTCTTTTTCGGGAGCATCTATTTCCGCAGAAGAACCACGCTTTCCACTGTCGGAGTAGGCATGTTGATCAGCATGGTTTTCTCCCTATTGGTTACGTTGACGCTTTGGGTGAACGGTTTGATGCTGATTCCAAAGGACGCTGCCTTCCACGATTATATCTGGAGTTTTAATTCCTCAATCATTCCCTTATCGGACACGATGGAAAAGGCGATGGTGTATGTGGGGTTATCCGTGAGCATTATCTATTTTTACGTGCTCAGTTTTTTGAGAATGAAAGAAACGGAGGCCTAAGATGGGTATAGATTTCAGCAGTCAACAGACCATTTACATGCAGATTGTCGATTGGGTTTTCGACCAGGTGCTCACAGGTGCCTGGAAGTCTGGTGACAAAGCCAAATCGGTGCGCGAGTTGGCCGTGCAGTTCGAGGTGAACCCCAACACGGTGATGCGCTCTTACGACTATCTGCAAACCAAGGAGATTTTTATTAATAGACGTGGCGTGGGATCCTTCATCGCTGAGGATGCCGTCGATAAAATCATAGCCATCAGAAAAAAACGGTTTTTAGAGGTGGAGGTCCCCGCGTTTATTAAAAACATGAAATTGCTCCATTTGGATTCGGAAGAAGTTATTAATCTTATTAAACAATAAAAACATAAAACAATGAATGATTCAAATGTAAAAACAAAAAAGCCCGAAACCCGATCCCGCAAGTTCTGGCGTATCGTGTTTGGTTCCATGTTGGGATTCTTTTTCTCAACCATACTGGTTTCCTGTCTCTATTTCTTCATGATGATAGGGATGATTGCCGGCATCGCAAAATCCGCGGACGACACGACTGTTGTGAAGGACAACAGCATTTTGAAAATCGATTTCAGCCAACCCATACAGGAACGTGCCATGGATATGCCGTTCGGCGACATGTACGGATACGCTTCGCCGATAGGACTGGACAAGATCCTGTCTGCCATCAAGTCTGCCGCCACCGACCCGAAAATCAAGGGCATCTATCTGGCCTCTGCCAATGTCGCGGCCTCTCCCGCCACAACGAAGGAGATTCATGATGCTTTGCTCGATTTCAAAAAGAGCGGCAAGTTCATCTATGCCTACGCCGACTCTTACTCCCAGAACGGCTATTACATCGCCTCTGTCGCCGACAAGGTGATGATGAACCCCACGGGCAACATGCTGCTCAAGGGCTATGCCACCCAAGTGATGTTTTACAAGGGTCTGCTCGACAAGCTCGACATCGACGTGCAGGTAATCCGGCACGGCCAATTCAAAAGTGCAGTGGAACCTTATATCCTTGACAAGATGAGTGAGGCCAACACCAAGCAGATGACCGCATTGGTCAGCTCCTTGTGGGACAACTATTCCGGAGATGTCTCCAAGTCCCGTAAAATCCCTGTGGAAGAGCTGAACCGTATTGCGGACAACCTGCTTGCCTTTTCTCCCGACTCTGCCGTGAAACTCAAACTTATCGACCAGTTGGTCTATGCCGATGAGGTCGAGAAGATGCTCAAGAGCAAGACAGGCGTTTCCGGGGATGGCAAGCTCAACCTTGTCTCTGTCGGCAAGTATGCCAAGTCTGTTCGCGACGACAGCAAAGCCAAAAACAAGATTGCCGTGGTCTATGCTGTAGGTGAAATCAGCGATGGGAAAGGGGATTCCGAAAGAGGTATCTTCTCCGACACTTTTATCAAGGATTTCCGCAAGGCTTATCAAGACAAAGATGTGAAAGCCATCGTGTTGCGTGTCAACTCGCCGGGCGGCAGCGCGCTCGCCTCCGAGGTGATCTGGCACGAGATCGAGCAGGCCAAGAGAGCCGGCAAGAAGGTGGTCACCTCCATGGGCGACTATGCCGCTTCCGGTGGTTACTACATCTCCTGCAATTCCGACTATATCTTTGCACAACCCAACACCTTGACGGGTTCCATCGGTGTGTTCGGCATGATTCCTTCCGTGCAGAAGGCTCTGAAGAACAAATTGGGTATCACCGTCGATGGTGTGGGATCCAATGAACATGCCGGCTTCCTTGGCAGCATCTCCAGCCCGTTAGATCCCATGGAACTCAACGTGATGCAGCAGATGGTGGAGGAGACCTACGGACTCTTCACCCAGCGTGTGGCCAACGGCCGCAAGATGACGGTCGCCGCCGTCGATAGCATTGGCCAAGGACGTGTCTGGTCCGGCAAGGACGCCATCGGCATCGGCTTGGTCGATGAGTTGGGCTCTTTGGACGATGCCATCGCCAAAGCCGCCAAGTTAGCCAACGTTTCCGACTATAAGATTGCCTACTATCCGCACCAGAAGTCTTTCTTCGAAATGCTCTTCAACAAAGAGGATGAAGCCGACCAGATGATTCATGCCAAGCTCGGTGATCTGTATGATCTGTATCAAGGAGTGCAAACCATCCTTCATGCGACAGGCGTACAAGCCCGTATGCCCATGGAATTGTATATCCAATAGGATTGTTGAATCATTATTCTTATTTTTAACAAATAAAATCTGGAAAAATGAAAAAAATCATAGCAATATTTGTCTTTTTGTCTGTCAGCGTGACAATGTTCGCCCAGAATTGTTATTGGGTCTTCTTCACAGACAAGAACAACACAACGTTTGATCCCTATTCCTATTTCGATGCAAAGGCCATCGAACGTTATCAGTTGAACAAATTGGATCTTTACGATATCAGCAACTATCCTGTCAATGAGCGTTATACGGATGCTGTGAATGCTTTGACGGAGGAGAATGTGGGCGTGTCGCGCTGGCTGAATGCGCAGGCGGTCATGGCCACCGAAACCGAGATAAAAATGGTAGAGCAGCTGCCATTCGTGGACAGAGTTCAGCTTATCGCCACGGAGGCGGCATTGGCACAGACTCCGGTTGCAACAGGGAGAGAAAATGTTGAGGCGCTTGACGCCACGATGAAGCAGGTTGCCTTGATGCAGGGCGAGAAATTCCAAGCCCGCAACATCAACGGCAAAGGCGTGCGCATCGCTGTCTTTGACGGCGGCTTCCCCGATGTGGACACACATCCCGCCTTCAAGCATCTGCGCGACAACCACCAGATTGTGAAGACGTGGAACTTCGCCAACAAGAAGGAGCATGTGTATGGTTATAATTCCCACGGCCGTATGGTGCTGAGCTGCATCGCTGGCATTATGAACGACACCACGATGTTAGGCTTGGCTCCGGGCGCGGAGTTCCTGCTGGCCCGCACCGAAGTGGAGGCCGAGAAGCTGAAGGAAGAGGTCTGGTGGGTGCAGGCCCTGGAGTGGGCCGACCAGAACGGTGCCCACATCGTGAGCAGCTCGCTCGGCTATGGCATCGACCTGCACAGCCTCAAGGATATGGACGGCAAGACCTCCGTGGTGGCCAAGGGCGCCAGCATGGCTGCCGCCAAGGGCATCCTCGTCTGCACCGCCATGGGCAACGAGGGCAGCGACGGCGATTGGAAGATGATGGTCACGCCGGCAGATGTGGATGGCGTGCTCTCTGTGGGTGCGGTGAGCTCCTTGGAGACGATGGAGTCCTACAGCTCGTTCGGTCCCACCGCCGACGGCCGTCGCAAACCCAATGTGGTGGCTTGCGGCAACGATATGGTGGCCTCCGGCAAGGGCAACTTCACCTACGCGCAGGGCACCTCCTTCGCTACCCCGATGACGTCGGGCTTCGCCGCCTGCGTGAAGCAGATGCACCCCGAGTGGACCGCCACGCAGCTGCTGGAGGAGATCGAGAAGTCGGCCAACCATTACCCCTACTACGACTATGCTTTCGGTTACGGCGTGCCACAGGCTGGCTACTTCACCGACGGCCCCAAGGCGGCCAAGCACTCCTTCGACCTGATGGAGGACGAGAAATATCTCTACATTGTGCCCGTGAACCCTTACGAGAATCTGAAGGTCTTCTACAATTACCAGAACGGAGACGGTAGCATAAACGATTATTTTGTCAAGAAGTTCCTCACGGATAAGATTGTCACCTCCAAATCATCGTTCCGAATCAACAAAAGCGATTTGGAGAATGGCCAGACGGTAAACATCTGGTATAACGACCAGTATGCTAAATATGTGGTGGGCAAGGACAAGGTTGCGGCTGCCGATTCCGTTGTGATGGCCAACGTGCCGGATGTGAAGTACGACTTCGGCTGCGGCTCTTCAAACAAGAAACCCTCCAACACCATTTACACCCATAAGAAAAAGAAATATTCCGGCAACTTGGTGCTCAACGCCTCTTTTATGGTTCCCTCTATGTGGACACCTACGGGCAACATCCACCAGGCACAAAGGGTGTCGCGCTCGTTCTCGTTCAGCTATGTCAACAACTGGCAGCTGGCCAAGGTGTATGGGTTGGGATTCAGAATCGGGTTCGGCTCCTCCTGGTATGCGTTGCAGGACTACACCGACCCCAAGTACGGAACCCCGGCTTTACCGCTGGGTCCCGATCCCAATTCGGATATGGATGTGTACATCAAAAAGCACAACCTCAAGACTTCGCAGTTCGATTTGGAACTCTTCCAACGTTTCACACTTGCCAGACTCTCCACCACCAGCCTCTATTTGGAAACGGGTGTGTTCGGCGACTGGATCACGGGCAGCCGTCTGAAGACCAAGACTGAGATAGACAATCGGAGAAACAGCTTCGTGGAGCGGCATTATTTCCGCGAAGGCTTGAACAAGCTGGATTGCGGTGTGCGTGTGCGCATCGGTTTCACCAAGTACTGTGCTCTTTACGGTCAGTATCGTATCACCCCGATTCTCAAAAACGGCGTGGACCTGCCCAAGTGGGAGGTCGGTATCCAAATTTTCTAATGGAAAAGGAGGAATACTATGAAAAAAATATTGATAATTTGCCTGTTTCTTTGTTCTGCGTGGGGCATTGCCATGGCACAGTCCTCCAAAGTTGTCAAGGTTGTTCGAGCAGAGACCTTCACACTGAAAAACACGAACAACGAATTTGACTTGCGTGCAGTGGGAAAGGTGGTTGTTCGGGAGTGCGAAGGAGATGTGATTCGTTGTGAGGTCCGCATTACAGGATATGGCGAAAGCAAGGCGCAGGCCACGGAAAGGACGCAGAATATAGTGGCCACTTCGATTGCGGGTTATCCAAACAGCACCCCGTGTGTGGTGGTGGAGATGCAGAGAGGTCTCTATTCCCCAAAAAAATGCGAGGTCGTCACCACCGTCTATGTGCCTGCTACAGTCACTTGCCAAGTCAATGACAATTCCAACATGCTGGACCTTCTGAAACGTGCTGCAGAAAAAATGTTTTCACGATAATATTGACTATTGAAAATTCGTTACCAAGGGGCGGTTGTCTTCTTGCGATTCGCCCCTTTTTTCTTCAAACGACATGCTGATAGAACTGAAAAACATCCACAAAACATACGACAACGGGCAGCCGTTGCATGTGCTGAAGGGTATCGACCTCAGCATTGACAATGGTGAGTTTGTCTCAATCATGGGCTCTTCCGGGTCGGGGAAGTCCACGTTGCTCAACATTTTGGGCATTCTCGACAACTATGATGAGGGTGAGTACCATCTTGACGGTCACCTCATCAAGGGACTGAAGGAGCGCGAGGCGGCGGACTACCGCAACCGCACCATTGGGTTTGTCTTTCAGTCTTTTAACCTGATACCCTTCAAGACAGCGGTGGAGAACGTGGAGTTGCCCCTGTTCTATCAGGGTGTGTCGCGCACAAAGCGTCGCGAGGCGGCTATGCAGCTGCTCGACAAGCTCGGGCTGGCCAACTGGGCGAAACATTATCCCAACGAGATGTCGGGTGGCCAGAAGCAGCGTGTCGCCATCGCGCGGGCACTCATCACCCACCCGCGCATCATCCTTGCCGACGAGCCCACCGGCGCCCTCGACTCCAAGACCTCCGTTGAGGTGATGGACCTCCTCGGCCAGCTCAACCGCGAAGAGCAAGTCACCATCATCGTGGTCACCCACGAGAGCGGCGTGGCCAACTGCGCCAACAAGATCGTCCACATCAAGGACGGCCTCATCGGCGAAATCGAACTCAACAGCCAACACCACGCCTCAACATTCGATAAAAACAACATCAAATAACGCACTATTCGACAACAAGTACTCCCTATGCACGATCTTTTCACTGAAATATGGTCTTCCGTACGCCGTAATAAGCTGCGCACCATCCTGACGGGATTGGCCGTGTCGTGGGGTATTTTCATCATTATCCTGTTGTTGGGGGCGGGCAACGGCCTGATGAACGCCTTTATGAAGCAATCGCACGATTTCGCCACCAACACTATGGAACTGTACGGCGGCATGACGACCAAACCCTACGACGGGTTGCAACAGGGCCGCTGGGTGCCGCTGACCGAGCAGGATGTCAAAATCCTTCAGGGCCCGCTCTTCTCTGATCATATCGACGAGGTCTCCGCTTCCGTTGCCGATGGCAACAATAAATTGATAGAAGGCACACGAACTTACACAGTGACATTGTATGGTGTTTATCCTGCCAACAAGGATATGAATGGGGAGAAGATTTTGGCGGGACGCTACATCAACGAGAACGACCTCAACGAACGTCGCAAGGTGGCCGTCATCTCTGATGTGCAGGCCGAGGACTTGATGGGCGGGCGCGACAACTATAAAGCCATATTGGGACGGGCCATCACCGTGGATGACCAAGTGTTCACGGTGGTGGGCGTGCGCCGCAGCGACCGGCAGTGGCGTGACACGCGCATCCATGTGCCCTTTTCAACCTACAAACTGATATTCGCCTACGATGACCTCGTGAACAAGATCACGTTTACCTTCCACGGCCTTCGCACCCAGAAGGAGAACGAAGCCTTTGAAAAGCGTGTGCGGGCGGTCTTGAACCGGGCGCACCGTGCCGCCCCCGATGACGAGGGAGCGCTCTATGTCTGGAACCGCTTCACGCAGAATATGCAGATGAACCGGGGCACCGACATTCTGACCAAAGCGCTTTGGGTGGTGGGCATCTTCACGCTCTTGGGCGGCATTGTCGGCGTTTCCAACATTATGCTCATCACCGTCAAGGAGCGCACCCACGAGTTCGGCATCCGCAAGGCCATCGGGGCCAAGCCCAAGGACATCACCAAGCTGATCTTGGCAGAAAGTATCACCATAACGGCGCTGTTCGGCATTTTCGGCATGTTGCTCGGCCTGGGGGCCTGCGAGGTGATGAACGCCACCATCGGCAGCACCTCCATGGACATCTTCGGCGAGTCCATCAAGCTGCTTGACAACCCCCGCGTGGGATGGGGCGTGGCCATAGAAGCCACTATTGTCCTGATCGTCGCCGGTACCATCGCGGGCCTCTCACCTGCTATGAAGGCCGCCAAAGTCAGACCTATTGAAGCATTGCGGGAGGGCAAGGGATGAGACTGGATATTGACTTTTTCCAAGAGATTACTGATTCGCTGACGCGCAACAAGCGGCGCAGTCTCCTCACGGGCTTCGGCATCTTCTGGGGCCTCTTTATGCTGCTCTTCCTGGTGGGCGGCGGCAAAGGCGTGAAGGGGATGCTGGAACAGAACTTCGAGGGCTTCGCCACCAATTCCATGATTGTCTATGCCGACCGCACAACCAAGCCCTACAAGGGTTTCCAGGAGGGTCGCGACATTGTGTTGACGACCAAGGACGTGCAGCGGCTCAAGTCGATGATACCGGAGTTGGCAACGGTCACGCCGGAAGTGTCCAGGTGGGGCCAGACCGCCACGGTCGGTTCCCGAACGGCGAACTGTCAGGTTAGCGGGCGTGAAGCCGTGTATGCGCAGATACAAACCCCCGACATACGGTATGGCCGTTACATCACCGAAGAGGATGTGCGGCAGGAACGCAAAGTCTGCGTCATCGGCAAGCGCATCTATCAGCAACTCTTCCCCGGCGGAGGCAATCCCTGCGGGCAATTCATCCAGATCGGTGACATCTTCTTCCAGATTGTGGGGGTGGACTACTGCGTTTCCAACGTCAACATCACGGGCAATGCGCAAGACAACATTTGCGTGCCCATCACGGTGTCCCAGCGGCTCTACAATTTCGGAGAGGAGGTTGAATTGATATATATGGTCGGAAAAGAGGGGGTTAAGATGGTTGCTTTGGAAAAGCGCCTTCGCAGTATTCTGGCACGCGAGCATCTCTTCGACCCCACCGACGACGATGCTCTGGAAATCTTCAACAGCGAGCAGATTTTCAACATCGTGGATACCCTGTTCCGCGGACTGAACTTCTTCATTTGGCTCATCGGCATCGGCACGTTGCTGGCCGGCTCCATTGGGGTGAGCAACATTATGATGGTCACCGTGCGCGAGCGCACCACGGAGATTGGCATCCGACGGGCCATCGGTGCCACACCTCGCGACATCCTCGTTCAAATTATGATGGAGAGCAGCGCCTTGACGCTGACCGCCGGCACTTTTGGCATTGTCTTTTCCGTCTTTGTGCTGAACATCTTTGAAAAGATCAATATGCAGGATATGCACCCCTCGTTTCAGATCAGTTTCACCACCGCCATTCTTGCAGAACTGCTCTTGCTGCTGCTCGGCGTGCTCGCCGGACTGCCGCCGGCCCTGCGCGCCATGCGTATCAAGCCCGTGGATGCCATGAGGGATGAGTGAGTTGCTAAAATACTAAAATATTAAATTGTCAATTTGTAATCGGATTCAGAAGAGAAGAGGTTAAGAGTCTGGAAGTGAATGAAATAAAACATCTATATTATGAAAAAGATTTTGAAATACATCGTTTTCGCCTTGATTGCCATTGTTTTTATCGGCACGTTCATGTTTCTTTTCAAAAAGTCGAAGCCTGAAAAGGAGATGTTCGAGGAAATCGAGGTGGTAACCCGGACCATTGAGCGCACGTCGTTGATTACGGGCAAAATCGGGCCGCGAGACGAAGTGGCCGTCAAGCCGCAGATCAACGGTATCATCTCCGAACTCTACAAGGAGGCGGGACAGGAGGTGAAGGCGAATGACGTCATCGCGAAGCTGAAAGTCATCCCCGACATGGGGCAGCTCAGCGCGGCGCAGAGCCGTCTGCGCCTGGCCGAGATCAACCTCAAGCAGGTCAAGACCAACTACGAGCGCGAGAAGGGGCTGCACGACCAGCATCTCATCAGCGACGAAGAGTACGAGAATGCGTTGCAGCTTTACAACCAGGCGCGTGAGGAGCGCAGTGCCGCCCAAGAGGCATTGGAAGTGGTGCGCGACGGTGTTTCCTCCTCCAACTCCAAATCCTCTTCCACGCTGGTTCGCGCCACCATCTCCGGTCTTATCCTCGACGTGCCCGTCAAGGTGGGCAACTCCGTCATCCAGGCCAACACCTTCAACGACGGCACCACCGTGGCCACCATCGCCAACATGAACGACCTCATCTTCACGGGCAAGGTGGACGAAACCTCCGTGGGAAGCCTGAAAGAGGGCATGCCTGTGACCATCACCATCGGGGCGTTGCAGGACTACACCTTTGACGCCACCCTCGAATATGTCGCGCCCAAAGCCGTGGAAAGCAACGGCGCCAACCAGTTCGAGATTCGTGCGGCAGTGAAGGCCTCCGACGACAAGACCATCCGCTCCGGCTACAGCGCGAACGCCCGCATTGTGCTGCAACGCGTCGAGGATGTGCTTTCTGTCCCCGAAAGCGCCTTGGAGTACGAGGGCGACGACACCTTCGTCTATGTTAAAAGCGGCGAGAATGGCAACTATGAACGCCGCAAGGTGACCACCGGCCTCAGCGACGGCCTCAACATTGAAATCAAAGAGGGCCTCAAAAAAGGCGAGAAGGTGAGAGGAAACAAGATTATGAACTATTAAATTATTAAATCATTAAATTATGAAAATATGATTTGCGGTAGTTCATCACAATCCCATAATTTAATATCTTAAAATCTTAATATCTAATAATTTAATAGTTTAATAACTTAATAACTTAATAATAAAAAGGTTATGCGCAAGATAATACTGTCCCTGATGATATTTCTCCCTCTTTTTGCTATGGCTCAGGAGGGGGCGTGGACGCTGGACCGGTGCATACAATATGCTTTGGACCACAATCTTAGTGTAAAACAGGGTGACCTGAATGTGCAGCAGCAGCGGGTGAACTTGAGTACGGCGCGCAATGCCGTATGGCCGGCTGTCAGCGCGAGTGCCACACAGAGCATGTCGTTTGGGCGCGGCATCTCCGAAGACAACACGTATGTGAGTTCCAACACGGCGAACACCTCGTTTGGGTTGGGTGCCAGTGTCGATTTGTTCACGGGTTTGCGGACGAAGAGCCGCATTGACATGGGTAAACTTAATCTGGAGGCGGCCACTGCCGACTTGGAGCGGGCACGTCACGATGTGCGCGTCGCGGTGACGCAGGCCTATGTGCAGGTGCTCTACAACATACGCATCCACGAAGTGGCCTTGTCGCAAATTGCGATCGACTCGGTGCAGGTGGCGCGCATGGAGGCCTTGGCACAGGCAGGGCGGGCGAGTTCTGCCGAGGTTTATGCCCAGCGTTCCGCGCTGGCCCAGAGCCGCCTGACCTGCACGCAAGCCGCCAACAACCTGAAGCTTTCCCTGTTGGAGCTGAGCCAGCTGCTGGAGCTGCCCTCTCCCGAGGGCTTTTCCGTGGTGATGCCGGAGACTTCTTCCATAGAGGGTGCCGCCATCCCTGCCGCCGAGTCGGTCTATGCCGACGCATTGCGCACCATGCCCTCGGTGCAGGCGGAGTCACTGCGGGTGGCTGTGGCCCAAAAGAACATCACCTTGGCCCAGAGCGGCTGGTATCCTTCCCTTTCGTTGAGCGGCGGCCTCTCCACCGACTACTATGCCCTTCTGGGGCACACAGGCCGTGGCTTTGGCGAGCAACTTAAGAACAACTTCAGCCCATATTTGGGCATCTCCCTCAATGTGCCCATCTTCGACCGGCTGGCCACGCGTGACAACGTGCGCAGCGCCCGACTGCAGCAGAGTGCGCAGGAATTGCAGCTTGAGACTGTTAAGAAGACGCTCTATAAGGAGGTTCAACAAGCCTACTACGGTGCCGTGGCCGCGCGTGACAAATATGTGAGCAGCCGTGCCGCCGAGGAGAGTGCCCGCGAAGCTTTCAACGTGGTTACCGCCCGGTATGAGAACGGCAAGGCCAACATCACGGAGTTTAACGAGGCCAAACAGAACTATATGCAGGCCTCTTCCAACTGTGCGCAAGCACAGTACGAGTTTCTTTTTTATTTGAAGTTGATAGAACTGTTTAGAGGATAATGTTCAATTACTAATTTTTTTATTTTTGCATTCGTTAATTTAAAACCCCAAATATCATGTCAGCCAATATGTTTTTCCTGATTTTAGCTTTAGTCGTCGTATTCGTTGTATTCCTTGCAATATGCTATGTCAAGGCACCGCCAAAAGATGCGTTCATTATTTCCGGCTTGTCGCGCCAACCGCGAATCCTCATCGGCAAGGGCGGTTTCCGAATACCGGGTCTGGAACGTGTGGACAAGGTCTTCCTGGGTCAAACTTCTGTTGACATCAAGACCACCACGCCTGTGCCCACCAACGACTTCATCTCCGTGGTGGTGGATGCCGTGGCCAAGATCCGCGTCATCAACACGCCAGACGGCATCCGGTTGGCCGCCAAGAACTTCCTCAACATGACGGAGAAGGACATCGCCATGCAGGTCAAGGACTCCTTGGAAGGCAACATGCGTGAGATCATCGGCACGCTCGACCTGAAGTCGCTCAACATCGACCGTGACGGTTTTTCCGACCAAATCGCCAAGAAAGCCGCTCCCGACATGGGCAAACTCGGTATTGAGATCATCTCATGCAACATCCAGAACATCACCGATAATGAAGGTCTTATCAAGAATCTCGGTGCCGACAACACCTTCAAGATCCGCAAGGAGGCTGCCATCACCAAGGCGCAGGCTGAGCGCGACATTGCCATCGCCGAGTCGGAGGCTGCCAAGGAGGCTAACGATGCCCGCGTGCTCAACGAAACCATCATTGCCGAGAAGAACAACGAGTTAGCCGTCAAGGTGGCCAACCTCAAGGTGATTGAAGACACCCAGAAGGCCAAGGCTGATGCCGCATACGAGATCCAAAAACAGGAACAGCAGAAGACCGTCAATGTGAAGACGGTGGAGGCCGAGGCCACCAAGTCCATCCTCATGCAGGAGAAGCAGAAGGAGATCAACGCCGCTGCCGTGGAGGCCGAAACCGAGAAGGCCCGCAAGGAGCAGGAGCTCACCTCCGAGCAGGTCAAGATCCAGCAGAACCGTTTGGAGGCCGAAATCCAAAAGAAGGCCGATGCCGACAAGTACAACATGGAGATTGCCGCTGCCGCCGAGTTGGAGCAGCGCAAGCGCCAGGCCGAGGCTGAAGCCTACGAGGCCGAACAACGCGCCCGCGCGATCAAGGCCCAGGCCGAAGCCGAGCAGTTCCGCATGGAGCAGGAGGCTATCGGTCGCAAGAAACTGGCCGATGCCGAGGCCTATGCCATTGAGCAGAAGGGCTTGGCCGAAGCTGCCGCCATCGAGAAGAAAGGTCTGGCCGAAGCCGAGGCGATGCGCAAGAAAGCCGACGCCTTCAAGCTCTACGGCGACGCCGCCAAGGCTCAGATGGTCATCGACCGCCTGCCCGAAATCGCCCGCGCCGTGGCCGACCCCATTGGTGCCATCAAGGACGTGCGCATTTACGGCAACACAGGAGACGGCATTGCCCAAGTCTCCGGACAAGTGCCCGCCGTCATCAAGCAGACCATGGACACCGTGGCCGACGCCACAGGTGTGAACATGTCCAAAATCGTCGAACAATCCACCCTCGAAAACGCTGTGAAACGCACGGCCAAAAACGAAAACAATTCATAGAGACACCCCTTCGTGAATTATCTATTGAACAGGTCTGTGCCTCCGCACAATGTTTGCCTTAATCACTAAAATGACATCCCAAAAGATGTCATTTTTTTGACTATTTTTGCGGCCCTTTAACCTAAGGACTTCGGTTTTTTTAAACTTCATTCCGAATTATGAAAAAAATTGCTTTTATTATTCTGATTATAAGCTTATTATCAATACATCTGCCTGCACAGAACCAGCATTTCCAACCCTGTCGCACCAAGATGGACCAAGTCATCAATTCCATCAATCAGATGTATGTGGACTCCGTGGATTTCGATCCATTGGTGGACAAGGCCATCTCCTCCATGCTGAAAGAGTTGGACCCGCACACCTCCTATATCCAGAAAAAGGATGTGCAGGCGATGACGGAACCTTTGCAGGGCTCCTTTGACGGCATCGGCGTGACCTTCCAACTGATCAAGGACACCATCAACGTGATAGAGGTCATCATCAACGGCCCGTCTGAAAAGGTGGGGTTGTTGGCCGGCGACAAGATTGTGAAGGTTGATGACACATTGGCTTGTGGCGATAACATCACCAACGACTGGGTGCGCAAGCATTTGCGGGGCAACAAGGGCTCCAAGGTCAAGGTCTCCATCAAGCGCGGACGCAATCCCGAGCTGATTGATTTCACCATCACGCGCGGTGCCATCCCCATGTACAGCATCAATGTCTCCTTTATGGCGGATGAGACCACCGGTTACATCAAGTTGGAACGTTTCGCGGCCACCTCCACCAAAGAGCTGACGGACGCCCTCCGCAAGCTCAAGGCCCGCGGCATGCAGGATCTGATCCTCGACCTGCGCGGCAACGGCGGCGGCTACCTCAATGTGGCCTTCGAGATATGCGACCAGTTTATCAGCGGCAAACGCATGATTGTCTATACGGACAATTTTCGCAAGACCGGCGAAAGCTTCTACTCCGGCAACAACGGCCTGTTCGAGGAGGGCAAACTCATCGTGCTGGTGGACGAGAATTCCGCATCGGCCTCCGAGATCACCTCCGGATGCATTCAAGACTGGGACCGTGGCCTCGTGGTGGGTCGCCGCACATTCGGCAAAGGACTTGTGCAGAAGCCGTTGCGGCTGGTTGACCAATCGGAAGTACGCCTCACCATCTCCCATTACTACACTCCCACGGGACGCTGCATCCAGAAACCCTACGACGACGGCCTCGACGCCTACTACAAGGACTTGCAGACCCGCGCCAACAACGGCGAACTC
Organism: uncultured Bacteroidales bacterium; assembly: GCA_947167635.1. Classification (GTDB taxonomy): domain Bacteria; phylum Bacteroidota; class Bacteroidia; order Bacteroidales; family WCHB1-69; genus F23-D06. The sequence goes on from CAMVIT010000003.1 coordinate 92,924, forward strand.
TACACCGCCGACAAGATTAAGTTCCCCGACTCCCTCAAATACAAAACCCCGAACGGCAGAATTGTCTATGGCGGTGGCGGTATCATGCCCGACATCTTCATCCCGTTGGACACCACCAAATACTCCACCCTCTACAACGAAATCGTCCGGAAAGGTGTCTTCGGAAACTTCGTGATGGACTTCTTGGAGGACAACCGCGACAAACTGAAAGCTGTCTATCCTGAATTTGAGGATTTTGAGAAAAACTATAAAATTACCGACGAGTTTTATCAAGAATTTATGGCTTTTGCCAAAAAAGAAGGGGTAAGCGACAGTGCAGCCTTCAAATTTTCCAATTATGCAGACGCTTTCCTCAAAACCAACAAAGAGAGGCTTGACTCTCTGTTCACCTCTGCCCGCAACATCAACATCCACATGTTGGACACGATGTTCATCCACTATGTGGACAAAAATTACGGCGAAGCCATGCGGCTGCGCAATGAGGCACATGCCGACCATTTCATCAAAGATTACCTGCGTTTCGAAATAGCCCGCGGCCTGTATGGATACGGCGATGCCTATCGTATTTTCCTTGAAAGTGACGACACGTTCCAGCAAGCCCTTCAAATCATGCACAACAAGAAGATCTTTAAGAAATTCAAGGTCTATTTTGGCAAGGGCGACAAACTCTACAACGAAGACGACGAATAGTGATATCCAAGAAGACCATAGACGAAATCATGTTCGCCACCAAAATTGAAGAGGTGGTGGGCGACTTTGTCACCTTGCGTCGGCAGGGACAAAGCTTCGTGGGGGTGTGTCCGTTCCACAACGACAAGAACCCTTCGTTGCACGTCACGCCGCGCTTAGGCATCTACAAGTGTTTCGTCTGCGACGCCAAGGGCAATGCCGTGCATTTCCTGATGGAACATGCCAAGATGAGTTATCCCGAGGCGTTGGAGTATTTAGCCAAAAAATACAACATCACCGTCGAGTACGACCGTCCCGAGACCCAAGAAGAGAAGGAGTTGCGCAGCGAGCGCGACAGTCTTTTCATTGTCAACGAGTTCGCGGAGAAATATTTCATGGACCAGCTGCGCAACGGCGATGAGGGGAAAATGATGGGGCTCAACTATTTCAAGGAACGCGGCTTCAAGGATTCCACGCTTGACAAATTCCACCTCGGCTACTGTCCCGGCGGTTGGGACTCCTTCACGCAAGAGGCGCTCAAGCGGGGTTACAAGGAGGAATATTTGCTCAAACTGGGTCTCACCAAGAAGAGCGAAAAGGGCAAGCTCTACGATTTCTACCGCGGGCGCGTCATCTTCCCCATCCACAACACGGTCGGGAAGGTCATCGGCTTTGGCGGGCGCATTCTCAAAAAGGACGAGAAGGTTGCCAAATATTTCAACTCCCCGGAGAACGAAATCTACCACAAGAGCGACACGCTTTACGACCTCTATCTGGCCAAGAAGGCCATCCGCCAGATGGACAACGTCTATCTCGTGGAGGGCTACACCGATGTGATCTCGATGTTCGAGTCGGGCGTGGAAAACGTCGTGGCCTCGTCCGGCACTTCCCTGACTGACGGGCAGGTGAAGTTGCTCTACTCGCTCACCAAGAACATCACGGTGCTGTACGACGGCGATGCCGCCGGCATCAAGGCATCCTTGCGCGGCATCGACATGCTGCTCGAAAAGGGTATGAACGTGCGCGTATGTCTGCTGCCCGACGGCGAAGACCCCGACTCATTCGCCAAGAAACACCGTGACAGCGAGTTGCAGGAGTATCTCTCTCAAAATACCATCGACTTCATCCTCTTCAAGGTGCAGATCCTTCTCGAGGAGGCTGGCAACGACCCCCTCAAACGTGCCAACGTGGTTAACAACATCCTTGACAGCATCGCCAAGATACAGGACAACATTGTGCAATCTTTCTACATCAAGGAGTGTGCCCGCCTGTTCGAGCTGCCCGAGGCCACCCTTGGCAGCAAAATCCGCTCCATCCTCTGGAAAGCCAGCAACGACCGTCGCCGCAACGAGTCGGTACCCGCACCAGAACCCACACCACTGCAAGAGGTGCAGATACGTGAGCAACGACAAGCGGAGCAACAGCTGCGCCCCCAGGCCAACCTCCGCCGCGAAGCTGAAAAGGAACTGATTGTCATGCTCTATAAATACGGCCTCTATGAAATCGCTGTGGAGGCCGACAACGAAAACGGCTATGCCAAGCAGCGTGTGGACGAGTTTGTCTTCAACGACCTTTACAACGACGGTATCGCCATTCAGGATCCCATCCTGCACAAACTGTTCGAAAACTACGCTGAAAGGGCCGCCGTGCTGCAAGACCCCATAACCCTGCAGCGCACCCTCGTCTATAGCGAAGACCAAGATGAATACTCCTTTGCCATCGAGAATTTGGAAGGCGAAAGCTATCCTTACAGTCCCCGATGGGAAGAAAAATATGACATGTACACCCATTTTGCAGAAAACAACATCCAAAACCTGCAACAGGTGGTGCAAGACACACTTCTTTCTCTAAAACTACGTATCTTGGAAGAAAGAACCGCCTTTTTAAGAAACGAACTTACGCATCCGGATTATACGGAAGAAGATCAAGACATGATATTGTCTCACATTGTTCTATTGGATAAATGCAGAAACGAAGTTTCGAAACGACTGAACCGTGTGGTGAGCCGGTAGGGCCAACGCACGGCATTGGATATTAAAAGAAGAAAACAACAGGTTGATTTTTGTAATTCTTATATATGGCACTTTTTAAAAAGATTGATTGGAAGAACATTGACTGGAAGGAATTTATAAAGACCTACTCGCTGATTGTGGTGGGCACGTTCATCATGTCGATAGGATATGTGGTGTTTGTGTCGCCGCTGAAATTGGCACCTGGCGGAGTGTATGGTATCGCCATCATTCTGCACCACCTCTTTAACTTCCCGATCGGTCTGTCGGGCATCTGTCTGGACATTCCACTCCTGATTATCGGCACGCTGTGGCTCGGTCCCAAGTTCGGGGCCAAGACCATCGTAGGTGTGATCACATTGCCGGCGTTTATCTCCCTGTGGGAGAAAATTTATGGTTACGCACCGCTCATCGCCCTGCCGGGAGACCCCATGACACCCGATCCGGCGGCCAACTTCATCATTGCCCTCTGCGGCGGTGTCATCATCGGTATTGGATTAGGTCTGATCTTCAAGACGCGCGCCACATCCGGGGGCAGCGACATCATAGCCATGATCATCGCCAAATACTTCAAGCACATTCCCCTTGGCACCCTGCTCATCATGGTTGATTCCACGATTGTGCTTGCCGCCCTCGCCGCCTTCAAGGACTGGACCATTCCCCTCTACTCCTGGCTTATCATCTACGTCACAGGCATCGTCATGGACAAGGTTATCGTCGGTTTCCACTCCGACAAGGTGGTGTTCATCGTCTCCGACTGTTATGATGAAATCCGCCAGCACATCTTCGACGAGCTCGACCGCGGCGGCACCTTTCTCCATGGCGAAGGTATGTACAACAACGATGAAAAGAAAATCATCTTCACCTCCATTTCCCGTAAACAACTGCCTATGCTCGTCCACTTCGTCCACGAAATAGACCCGAAAGCATTCGTCTCCATCCTCGATGCCTCCGAAACACTCGGCAACGGATTCACCTCACTCCGTGAAAAAGCACTGAATTGATACTCCAATCCAAAGTTCAAACTCAACTGCCACTAATCATTAACGATTCAACAACCATGACCAAAGAACAAGTCATCGATGTGTTAAGCAAAATCTACGACCCGGAAATTCCCGTGAACATTTGGGAATTAGGTTTCATTTACAAATTGGAAGTCAACGACAACAACGACGTTTACATCCTCATGACGCTCACGGCACCGAACTGTCCCGTGGCAGAGTCCTTGCCCTTGGAGGTCCGCAAGGAGGTGTCGGCCATCCCCGGCGTGGGCAACGTGGTCGTGGACATCACCTTCGACCCGCCCTGGGACATGGACAAGATGTCGGAAGCGGCGAAATTGGAGTTGGGGTTGATTTGGTAGTTGGGGGTTGGCTATTGGTTGTTGGCTGTCGGTTCGTCGTTTTCTTCCGGCGGATTGTTGACAGCCTTGTAGCCGCCGGTCTTCCAGTTTCCTTCGAATTGGATGAAACCCTTGGCTTTCAACAGGCCGAGGTAGCGAGTCATAGTACCGTCCGAAAAACGCAAGTCTTTGAGCATTTCTTCTTTACGACAGTTGGGGTGATTTTTGATGTATTCGTAAACCGTCCGGGCCTTCTTCCCCATGTCATCAGGATTTATGACCTTTTCTTGTGGGTGGGAAACCGCAGGTGGAGTCTTTTCAAGATCCGTCTCGGATGTCGGAGCCTCCTTGTTTTCAATAATATGATCTAACTTCTCCTTGATGCCGGACGATATCGGAAGAGTGATGATTCTACACGTGCTTTCAGCATACAGTGTTACATTTTCAGAAGAGCAAGATTGGATGTACTCTCGCGCCACAAGATGCCGTTTGGAAATGCGAAGACAGAACTCCTCTCCCCAAAAATCGGCAAATTTCTTCAAGGAACAATAACGGGAAAAGGATTGTCCTTGTATATCGTATATATGCGTGTAATTCTCTTGTTGCTCACAATAGAGAATAGATCCCATGTGAACAGTCGTGCATACATTATCTTCGTTGCGGGCATCAACAAAGTTGTTTTTTCTGACAGCTTGGCACAGCTCATTGTTTTGTCTCCGTTCATGTTCAAAGATGCGAAGCATGAAAAAGAAGCAGAAAAAGCCGAAATTCCTGAGCACAACCAAGGAGAAGTAATGAAACCATTCCCCAAGGAGGATGCGGTCTTCTTCTCCCACAAAACAATGTTGTATGTTGGGGCTCACCATGATCATTTCCACCATTCCGGAAGCGACAACGGTTATCAGGGCGAACAACCAGAACAGAAAGCGTTTCCCTTTCAGGTATAGGTTTGGTATCAGGAACAGGTAGTTGGCATAAATCATCGCAATGAGGATAAGGCCGGAGAGGTATTCCTTGTAGAAGGCTCCGAATGCGGCGGGACGAAGCTGGCAGTTTCTCCCGAAAAAGACGAGGAGGAACACACAGAATGCCGCATGGCCGGCAATATTCCAAAATGAAGAGCTTCCTTTCATGTTGTTGTAACAATCCGGCAAAAGTATAAAATTATTTCGAAACGGGTGGAAAAGACCTTGTATTTTGTCCCTTTTTGGAAGTGTTTTGGCGACAAGGCTCTCTCATTTTCTGCAAGGCTCTCTCATTTTCGTCATATTTTCACTTTTTTTAAGATATAAACAAAACAACATTAAAATACTGATTTTTAACCGTTTATGCATAAATTCAAAAACAAGGCAGTCTCACTTTTTCCGTTTCGTCATAATTTCGTCATATAGGGGCAAAGTACGATTTTTGAAAGAATATAATGTTTATTTTTGTCAAAAAAAAATATGAAAAAGACATTTTTGTTTGTATTTTTGTTGGCAATGTTTGTGTTTTCCTGCCAACACGAGGATTTAAAAGAAAGCGTCAATCCCATTCCACCCGATCATGCGTACCTTCTTTCAGACAGCTGCAGAACGGGAAACATGTATCAATTATCAATGTATGTCGGGCATACCTCTGCAGAATGTCAAGGGTGCGTCCTTAGAAATGGGAAGCTGATACATGTGGATTGTATGGGACGTGGCGATCAGTGTGCGGCATCGGCTGCGGTGTCGTTGGAGATACAAGCCGACAGCACTTATAATGCTGTTGTGGAGGATATTACAGACTTAACCAACGAGGATTTTTTTCTGATGCCTGCACGCTCTCTGTGCATAGTGGCTGTCTATGGCGGAAAAAGCACTTACCTGAACATCCCCGGCCAGATGGTCTATCGCGACACCGCCACCCTGCAGTTCACCTTCACGGGGCTGTTCTTCAGTGAAACGGCGGCGTACGAAAACGAGTAAAATGACCTGACATGACTATACATTTTCGGGGCAGAACACCCCACAAAGCACATCCCCTATCTGCCCGTCCCGCATGAAACCGGCGGGGCGGGGTACAGTTGGTTACCATGCCAACGTAAAATATATGAAAAAAAACGCAACCAACTGTCATTCAACAAATATTTTGTAAATTCGCAGCGTCATGTCTTCAGATTCTGTTCAACGGACCTCGCAAGGTCTGGAGATGTGGCGGGGAAAATGGTAAAAAGAGAGGTCCCTGAAAAATACTAATATGAAAAAAATATCGCTTTTAATGTTTATTTTGTCGTTGGGATATTTTGCTTTTTCCCAATACGACTGTTTTTATTCCCCAAAAGACCTTGACCGCCCACAATGGACCTACTGGGATGTAGCTCTGACCGAGCCTGTCTATTACCCTCAAAGCTTCGCCCTGAATGAAGACACTGTTCTTATGGGATTGACTTTTCGCAAATCCGACTTCTTTATGACGGATGTGAATTACAACAATAATAGAAGTGTTATGCTGTACGAAGACTGCACGGGCATCTACTATTGGGATGATATCCTGCAAGAGTCCAGAGTGCTGTATGACTACACTGCCGCTCCAGGTGACTCCTATACGGTGTTCCCTTTTATGGGTGACACGATGTATCAAATGCGGGTGTCTGTGGATTCTGTACGCATTGAAGTTATCGACAACCAGCCTCTCCACGTCTTCTATGTGACCACCTCTTCGGTGAGTCACCAGGATCCTCCCTTGTTCTGGACCTTTGATATCAACGGGGCCGATCATGCCCGAATCATTGAGCACATTGGTGCCACAGGTTTTTTACTTCCCATGGAAACTGCTTTTCATGATCAGTTCTTTGCAGGCTTGTGCGAATATGTGAATAAAGATATGATCTATAAGCCAAATGACACCATCGATTGTCAAGAGCCGTATGTGTACGTTATCCCTCAACGCGACTCTTTCCATGTGACAGTCTTTCCCAATCCGGCCACGAACAGCCTCACCGTCACCTGCGACTGCCCGATCCAGAGCATCGTGGCATACAACCACCTGGGACAGCCCGTCTCCAATGTCTCTTTGCACGGCCTGACAGAACACGCTCTCGACGTATCCACCTGGCCTGCAGGCCTCTACCTCCTGCATCTCTCCTTCCCGAACGGGGAGCATGCTACACGGAAGATTGTGAAACAATAGGGGCACGACAAAGACCCCGTTGTATGCGAATGAATGAGATGATATTACGGAATAATAAAAAATTAAATTGTAATTGTTTTTAATGTAACTTTGCCGCGCCATACCTCCAGATCTTGTCCATCGGGCCTCGCAGGGTTTGGGGATATGGCGCGAAAAGGGTAAAAAGAGAGGTCCTTCTGACCCATTTTTAAGGAGATAGAAATTATGACACGCACAGAAAGAAAACACGGACGCTTTTCCACCTCTATGGCCTTTGTTGCGCTGTTGCTCTCCGCCTTGCCCGCACACGGGCAGTATATGTCTTTCTTCGGCGACAGCACTTGGGAGTACCGAGTGATGGCGATTTCGAAGCCCCCCGAACTGTATCCGAACAATCCCCAAGAAGAGCCGAACATGCTGGGAATATATTGCCGTACATTTGCATTGCGGTTTAACAAAAATCGTACCAGAGAATTAAATCTCTATTATGATACTCTAAGAACGTACTATACGTCAGAAGGACCCGTTTTCCTACCTCATTACCCGGGTTACGCACAAAATTGTCCTGCTGCCATACGTGAAGACACTGTGTATGGACGCTTGTACTCTAATGATCAGATAATCTGTGATATGTCTTTGACAGAAGGGGATACATTTGTTCCGCATGGTTATTACAGCTCCTTTGGCCCAAGGACATTTTTGGTGGATAGTGTACGGTATTATTCGGGAAGGAAAACAATTTGTCTGTCCCTTCTCGACCATCAGGATGATTATTTTTTCGGTACCATGTATGCAGACCAACATGCTGATTACCCTTTCTCCATCCGCTTTATAGAGGGTATTGGTCCCACATACGGGATTATATCAGGAAACGAAATAGCAAGTTTCCCGCTCGGTCCATACACGCAGCCCCTCACCCAGCCTTATCTGACATTGACACTTTGTGTACATAAGGATGATTCCTTGGTGTATATGGCCGATGAAAGACTTGGTTGTTACCAGGCATGCGTTGGCCTACCGGAATATTCACCGCCATTCATAATGAACCTATATCCCAATCCCGCCGCCCAATATGTGATGTTGGATTTAAGCACAGGAGAAGACATGAATGGTTCTGTTACCATTACAGACATATTGGGCAGAGTATGCCACCAGCAGAATGCCGAAGGAAGCCGTTGCCGGATTCCAGTGGCGGAGTTGCCGGCAGGAATGTACTTCCTGACCTATAGGGATGGCAAGAGAACAATTATCAAAAAATTTAGGCGGTTATATACATGATGGCACGTGCCATCATGTATATAACCGCCTAAAAATTTTCCGCCCTATTGATTTTGTCAAAATAATTTTGTTACTTTGCGGCGTAAAGTACTTTTTGAAATTATGAAAGACAACGAAGCTTTTGAAGTCTTGGGAGAAATTAAACGGATGATGGAAAAATCATCTCGTTTTCAGGCTATTAGCGGCATTTCCATAATCATTGTCGGCATCTATGCCTGCATCGTTTCTGTGGTGGCGGGCTACCTTCTCGGTTTGACAGATTGGCTCACATTTCTTCCGGAATCCGAAGGATTTCGCCTGAACACACCTCTCCGCATCCGTTGGGCCATGCTGTTGGCGATTGCGCTGTTCCTGCTCTCATTCCTCACGGTCACCCTGATGGCCTATCTCAAGTCGCGGCGCCATAATCTGCGCTTTGTGGTGGACAAGCGCATGATGCAGATGGCCTTTAACTTCATGCTGCCGTTGGGCATCGGAGCCTTGCTCTGCATCGCACTCATCCATCAGGGGCACTACGGCCTCACTTCGTCCATCATGTTGCTGTTCTACGGACTGGCCCTCGTCAACTGCCAGCATTATACCTATCCCGCATTGCGCTTCCTTGGCTACGGTGAGATTGTCCTCGGCCTCATCGACTGCTTCTCGGTGCATTACGCCCTCCTGTTCTGGTTTTTAGGGTTCGGTGTCTTGCATATCATCTTTGGTGTTCTATACTCCATTAAATACGACAGAATAAAGTGATTACAGAACTGAATGGTTTCAACAAGGCCTTTGAAAGCAAGGCGCGTCTCGGCATCATGTCCATCCTGATGGCCAATGAGTCGGCAGACTTCAACACCCTGAAGTCACTGCTTGAGCTGACCGACGGCAATTTGGCCGGCCATACGCGCAACTTGGAGGAGTTGGGCTACATCCGGTCTGAAAAGAGATTCATAGGCCGCAAGCCGAACACCTCTTTCTCCGTGACCGAGATGGGCAGAAGCGCCTTTATGGCGCACGTGGCCGCCCTTGAATCTTTTCTCAAGAACAACACCTGATTTTTTTTGCCCTATATACTTTATAATACAAAGTACTTTTTTAAAATAAAAACATTCTTTTCACGTTTAATAAAACCTTATAAAAATTCAAATTATGGAAGAAAATCTGAAATCCGTCATTCATCGCGACGGTACACGTCTCAGCATCAAGCTTTTGCTTATTGCAATCATCAGTCTATTGTTGCTCATCCCGCAGATGCTCATCATGAATTTAGTGGATGAGAGGCAGAGCACCCGCAACGAGGCCAAGAGCGAGTTGGCCAAGAGTTGGGGCATGGAGCAGCATATCAGCGGTCCGGCCATCATTATACCGATGGGCAAGGACAAGGCGGACATCTGCCTGTTCCCCGAGAACATCAGCATTACGGGAAACCTGCAGTCGCAGGTGCTCAAGCGGGGCATTTATGACTTCAGCGTCTATAATGCGCCCGTCAAGTTGGTGGGCGAGTTTGATTGTCCCAAGGAGCTGTTGAAGTATTCGTTGGCCGACTCAAGCAAAAAAAGGGCGTTTTTGTTCTTGGGCATAAAGGATCTTCGAGGCTTGTCCAGCAATGTCAAGGTTGTATGGGATGGAAGCACGTGTGAGGCGGAGCCGGCTTCGATTGTGGCGGAGTCACCCTCCAACAACGGGCTGGTTTGTACCATAGATTTCAACACTCTTTTGGAAAAGGGGAAGATCCAGTTTGAGATCACGCTTCCGCTCCGGGGCATCGATGGCCTCTATTTTGCCCCGGTGGGCAACACTTCCACGGTGACACTCACTTCCGACTGGGGCGACCCGAGTTTCCAGGGCAATTTCCTGCCCATGCATCGCGAGGTGTCCGAAGATGGCTTCAAGGCTGAGTGGAAGGTGCTCTCCCTCAACCGTGAATATGGTCAGGTGGCCACGAGCAGCACCTCCTGGCACTCCATGATGTCTGATTCCGAATTGGGTGTGGACCTTTGCATTCCCATCGACCAATACCAGCAGACCACCCGCACGGTGAAGTATGCCCTGCTGATCATCGTGCTCACCTTCGCCGTGGTCTTCTTCGTGGAGGTGCGTCGCAAAACGAATGTCCATATCGTGCAATATATCCTCATCGGCATTGCTCTGATGCTGTTCTACACCCTGTTGCTCTCCTTTTCCGAGCATATCCCGTTCTCCTTCTCGTATCTCATCTCGGCAGCCATGACCATAGGGCTTATCACGACATTCATGGGTGCCATCCTCAAGGATTGGAAGACGGCGTTGATGGTCGGCGGCCTGCTTTCGCTGCTATATGTGTTTATCTATGTGTTGCTGCAATTGGAAAGCTACGCGCTCTTGGCCGGCAGTCTCGGCCTCTTCGCAATTCTCGCCGTGGCCATGTACGCGACGGTGAAGTTGCGGAAGGAGCAGGGAAGTGAACAGTGATCAGTGAAGAGTGATCAGTGAATAGAGAATAGTGATTAAGGGGTTAGTGTGAGAACTAACCCCTTGTTTTTTGGTAAGGATAGCGTTGTTTGGAGAGCTGTTGATATCAATGTGAAGGGTTAAGACAAAACACTGTTTGCTATCTCTGATAATTGACTATAATCGTACCTCGCAAACCGTACCACGCAAATCATTGTCCCGGAGGGACACAATCTTATTAACCCCATATAAGCGACTGAAAGGAGCGCAATATGGGGAAGAGGCGCGCAACCGACAACCCTCGCGGCGCGGGAGCCGGCATCCAAGATGCCTGAAACCAGCTCGCCGCGAAAGGGGGACGTTGGACATCATCATTATCTGACTTTTTTGAGATTAATGTTGTGAACTGTGCTAATTAAACTGTTCGGACTACCACACACCCATTCATATACAATCATATTGTTATAATTGTTATAGAATTTTACTTTGTGTTCTTGATTTGATGCCCCTACCAAAAGAGATGTGTCTCCCACCAACAGATAGTGTTCATTATCGTAAAGGCCTTCCTTGTCTTTTATCAGCCCATTTGATTGAAAGACAATCCTGTCTCCTTGTTCACCTGAACAAACAGGTTCTTCATTGCACGAGGACATCCCACAAATCTGCCAGGTACCCACAATAACGTTTTTGTTATCTCTTTGACAACCATTAAGAAAGATAGCCATAGTCAAGAATGAAATAGCTATTAGTAAATTGTTGTTTTTCATAATAGTATTTATTTTAATAAAATGCAATATTTTACGGGGCAAAAATACGGATTTTCAAATATGATTCATTTGTTTCTATGTTAAAAATTTTTAGGAATTATATACCTGATGGCACAAATCAGGGCGTTTGCATCTTTTTTTTATTTGGGCGTGCCGGCGCGGTGGCACGGAATCACGTTGCATTCGCATACACCATTAAATGCCACCGCGCCGTCGGGCTTTCCGCTCTAATAATTTTGGTTTAAGACCCACCACCATTCCGCGGGACGCGAAGCGTCAAGCGGAACCTCCGTCTCGCCGAGGAACGCATTCTCACCAAAATTATTCCCGCTTCAATCCCTCACGCAGGCTCGTCGAACCCCACACCCGTTTCGCGGCGGGCAACGCACAACCTCGTCTCAAACCTCTCCCGCGCCGCGACTTTCCCGCGCACGTACCCCTCTCAGGGGTTGCAGCGCTACCGAGCTCTTGCCCCTAACGGGGCTGCTCAAGGAAAGACATTATCCATTATTCTACCGAGCTTTTGCCCCTGC
>CAMVIT010000004.1:0-98188 GCA_947167635.1 uncultured Bacteroidales bacterium
GGTTCCGCCGCCTCGATCAGATTGGCAGGAGGTTCCGCTCAACGCTGGCGCGTTTCGCGGAATGGTGCGGTGTCGCCGAAAAAAAAAGATAATGGGCGGCGGCGGGAGCTGATCCCCAACTACCACTCCCCACCCGCCGCCGCCCATTTTTTTACCCTCGCCGCGCGCCCACCACCATTCCGCCAGCTCCGCTGGCGGAACCTCCCTCTTAACCCTCGCCGCTCTGCGCGCGGAACCCCCACCTTACCCCTCGCAGCTCTGTGCGCGGAACCTCCCTCTTACCCCACGCAGCACCCGCCGGCGGAACCTCCACCTTAACCCACGCCGCTCCGCTGGCGGAACCTCCCTCTTACCCCTCGCAGCTCCGCTGGCGGAACCCCTCTCTTAACCCTCGTAGCTCTGTTGGCGGAACCTCCACAACAGATAATAGTTGATAGATAAGAGGTAATAGTTGACAATCGCAAACCGCAAATCATATAAATGTATATATAATACATTGTATCCCCTCCATTCTCTTTTCCCGCCTGTCTTCGGTCTTTTTTTTTATAATTTTTTTGAAAACACATTTGGATATTTAAAAAAAAAGTTGTTTATTTGCAGGTTAATTGTATAATTGTGAAAAGATAGATTTTGTGCGAATGTAAAAAACCTAAATTAGAAACGTAAAATATTAAATATTAACTAAATACAAAAACAATGCTAAAAAAATTATCAATTACAGGCGGCAACCGCAAACGCGGCGCGCTGCACACATTTTGCGCGACACTCCTGCTCGCATTCTTCCTGTTGGGCGGAGTGAGCCAGGTGTATGCCCAGTGGAACACTTGGTGCTATAAGGATTATCCAGATGCCGGCGCAAATCAGACATTTACTGTACCCCAAGGGTGTACGGAAATCACCGTCGAAGCCATCGGTGCCGGTGGTGCTGGCGGTGCTGCACGAACAGAAGATGAAGCTGGCGGTGGTGGCGGCGGTGCTTATTCTCGAGCTACCATATCGGTGACCCCTAATCAGGTGATTTATATCACTGTCGGTGCAGGTGGCACGTCTTATACAAATGGTTCGACAACCAACGGTGGAGCCAGTACTGCAAAAATAGGGTCATCTGGCAGCATTTTTGTTAAAGCTGCTGGTGGTTCCAGTGTGAGTCTAAATAATGATGGAGGAGGTACTGGTGGACAAACAACTGATTGTATAGGTACTTCATGGAAGGGTGGAAATGGATCAGATGCTGTTCACGAGGGTAATAGTACTCAACCTAATCGTAGAGGATCGGGTGCTGGCGGTGGAGCCGCAGGCGGTGGTAACAACGGAAGTAATGGTAGTACTGTTACTCATACTTCGACTCTTGGTGTTTGGCACATGGACGATGCCGATGGCGGTGCTGGCGGTACAGGTCTATCAGGAGCGCCTAATGGTGGAAATTGGTTGACAGGCGGTAATGGCGGTGGTGGTAGAGGAACTGATGCCGGTTGGGGCGCGGGCCGCGGTGGTGTTGCCCCTGGTGGCGGCGGTGGAGGCGCTAGAATCAATAGCTCAACCATTCTTAGTGACAATGACGATCCTAAAGACGGTGGTGCTGGCGGTAACGGTTTTGTCCGCGTTTGGTACCACATCTCCAAGGAACTCACAGTCAGTGCAACTGCGGAAAATTCTACAATCTGTAGTGGAGGTTCAACACAGCTTCACAGCACTGTGTCTAATAGTTTGGGTGATGTCACTTATAAATGGTCCAACAACTCTACGAGTGTCAATCCGAGCGTCAGCCCGACTCAGAATACAAATTACAAAGTGACGATTACTGATAAAATTACCTCTCCCAGCGCCTGTCAGGCTACTGCTGTAAGTAATCAGGTGACGGTTAATGTCACAGATTTCACCTTCTCTGTCGGCGACATGGCAGACCAATACATCCGCCCGGGCCAGTCAGCTACATTGACGGCTAATGTTACCGAGCAGTCTGGCGTTGTATATACCTATAACTGGAACGATGGAGTGACGGGCAAAACCCGCACGGTCAGTCCCGATGAAACAACGCAATACACTGTGTCAGTGACTGCGAATAAGGACGGCTGCACCAAGAATGGCAACAAATCCGTGACGGTCCATCTCTTTACTCTCACTCCCAAGGCAGATGCCTACATGGCTTGTGCCGGTGAAAGTGTCAAGGTCGAGGTGGAAGGCATAACCGCAGGCTACACATACGCCATTTATACGTCGGCAACGGGTGGAACGTACAGCAACAGCTCTGATCACACCCTCTTCAACAAAACCAACAGTTCCACAGAATATGCCTACGTGCAGGCTATCACAAATGGCACAAACGTGGGTGACAGACTTGCGGTCCCCGTGCTTCCCAGTGCATTCTGCGGCGGTGGCACCTCGGATCAATCTTGTGGCGAGAACGGTACAGCCGGCACTATCCTCTACTATGAGGACTTCGGCGGAAACAGCACCTCCGACAATAATTTTTCCAATACGCCCGGCAACTTCCACTCGGATTTGCAGTTCCAGCCGAATGGTATGCCTGGTCGTGGCTGGTATGGTGTCCTGAAACATATTCCGGAGGACTTCGGAGGATTTACTCCTGTGGCGGGGAATTCCGACCATACACATGCAGGCAATGTTAACCAGGGTTATTTCATGTTCATTGACCCGATAGACCATTCCATAGGTTGGACGGTGGCAGAGACCACTATCGACAATCTCTGCGACAACTCCGAACTCACCTTCTCCTTCTGGGCCTCTGACATGTGGGACGCTACCCATTCAGAAGCACAAGCTGCCACGCCGAAGTTTGACATGCAGCTCGTCAACCCCAACACCGGCAAGATTTTAGTCCAGACAAGCGTATGCACCCCGGCGCGTACGGCTCAACAGTCTTGGCATCAGTTTGGCGTGAAATATGCCATTCCTGCTGGTCTGGAAAGTGTCATTTTCCGTTTGGTCAACCGAGAGGACAACGGTATGGGCAACGACTACGGCATCGATGACATCAAGGTGTCCTTCTGTGGCGTAGATGTTGTACAACATAATCCTGACATCACGGTTTGCGAGGAAGAACAAGTTAAATTGATGACGACAGTGACAGTGCCTCAAACTGTTGTTGCAAATCCCAGATTCAAATGGCAGAAGTCATCCTCACCAGATGGTCCGTGGTTGACTTTAGATATTACTGAAGGAGAAAATATTGTCATTTCTGGAGGTGTAATAACAGCTGATGCCAATTATGTTGTCAGCAGTTCCGCAACGACAGGCAATGCCGGCTACTATCGCATGTTCGTGGCAGATGCATCAAACGTCGAAAATGTGCCCGACAACTCCAAATGTGCTGTTAGAACGGAGGAGGATTTCCATGTTATCGTGAATCCCAAGAGAAATCCTGTTTTCAGCGATTTGCAGAGCAGCTACTGCTACGGTGCTACGGTGACGCTTCCCACCACAGATGATAACGGAATTGTAGGTACATGGTTCCCTGCCACGGTGAATACAACCACCCCGGGCACGACAACCTACACCTTCAGGCCGAACGACATGACGTGCGCCCAGACATACCCAAAGCAAATCACTGTAGAGAATCCGACCGTTGCTGAGATCACGGCGTCTGCCACCACGATCTGCTCCGGAGAGACGGCAACGCTCTCTGTGCCGGAAGTGAATGGCAACACCTACAAGTGGAGCACAGGTGCAGAAGGAACCGCAAGCATCACCGTCAACGAGACGGGTACGTACAAGGTGACCGTGACCAGCGGCGGCTGCCAGAGCTTTGGCGAGAAGGCCGTCACGGTGAACCCGAGACCCACTGTCACCTCTGCGGTGACGGCTGCGAAGTGCAAAGGCAGCACCGACGGCCAGGTGGTCCTTACCATCAGCAACGCTGAGGCTCCGTATCAGGTGAAATGGAATGGCGCTACTACAGCCGAGACCGTTACCGGCACTACTTATACCAAGACGGGCCTTGCTGCCGGCACCTACAGCGCTGAGGTCAGCTCCAAGGGCTGTCCCACGACTGTCACTGGCATTGTGGTTGGCCAACCTGCCGCCGACCTGGCCGTCGCAAGCATCACTTTCACACCGGAAAGCTGCGACCCGGCTAACGATGCCACCGCCACGATTGAAGTGACGGGCGGCACAACCCCCTACACTGTCACATTGGTGGATGGCAGCAACACCATCAACGCTACCCTCCAATCAGACGGCAAATACAAGGCTACCGGCCTCACCAGCGGTGCCCCAACGACTACCTCCAAGACCTACACGGTGAACGTGACCGACGCTAATAGCTGTACTCCTACCAGCTCAAGCCCCGGCTCTGTCACCATTACGCTCGACAACCCGTTGGATATGGACAATATCACCATCCCGCCGGTCTGCTCCGGCTATGAGTTCTCATACGTTCCTGCGAACGGCACAGATGGCACCATTCCTACTGGAACCACCTACAGCTGGCCTCAGCCTGCTGCCATCAGCGGTATCAGCGGACTGGCTGCATCCACTGGAGACGAATCACGCATCCACGGTACGCTGACCAACAGCACCAACGCACCGATTGTGGTTACCTACACGGTTACTCCGAAGTTGGGTGTCTGCGTGGGTAATGCCACTCCGAGCAGCGTGACGATCAATGCCGCCGCGACCATCAATCCTTTGGTGACCGTCGATGTCATTGACCAAGAGGTATGTCCGAATGCGGGTACCATCACGCTCACCGCTCCCTTCTCGAACGTGAACAGCGTCCACAGCGTGGTTTGGAAGCAGGGTACGACGGCGGTCCAGACGACCAACGACATCCCGGCTGCCACCACGTCCGACAGCTATACCTTCAGCGTGCCCGCCACGCCATGTAAAGAGACCTACAACTTCACGGTGGAATACACGGATGCAAGCCATTGCACGGCCTCCGATGCATTTACAGTTAAGGTTAGAATTCCAGCATGGTCCATTAACGCCACCAACTTCCCGGCAGGCGCTGCCAACGTGGAATGCCAGGCTGACGCCACGGAGCCGACTGCAGTTCCTACCGGCGCTCAAATTCTGGACGGCTGCGGCCAGGCCACGACCCGTGAGCTGTATAGCACGGTTGTCAGCCCCAATCCTATTGTGGACCAGGGCACGGTGACCTACACCTATCGCTACACCGCTTGCGACGGAAGCCATAATGACTGGCAGTTTGTGTACACCGTGGACGACCAGACCGACCCCACTTTCAATGCCGACGTGATCACCACGAAACCGGCCACAGTGCCTGAAACACCCAACTGTACCTTCTATGTGCCCGACTTGACTCCCGATGTGATCGGCTCTGTCACGGACAACTGCAGCTCAACGGACAATAACGATTTCACCGTCTCACAGAATCCCACGGTTGGAACTCAAATTACGGAGACCACGACTGTGACGGTGACGGTGACTGACAAGGCCGGAAACAGCAGCTCCACGGATGTGCAAGTCACGGTCCCGACCCCTGTCACAGCCAATGTCACGGGTGAGTCGGCTATCACCAATGTCACCTGCCATGGTGGCAACAACGGTTCTTTCACCGTTACGGCAAACGACGGCAAAACGCCGTACCAATACAGCCGTGATGGTGGTGCCTATCAAACCAGCAACACCTTCTCCGACCTGACTGCCGGTACCTACAGCGTGATGGTGAAGGACGCCAACAACTGCACAATTGCCACCCCAATCACGGTGACCGTTACCGAACCCGACGCCCTCCACATCGACGGTTTCCCGACCGACAATGTCTCTGAATTCTGTGATCCTGATAAGGGTTATGCCACAGTGACATGGACCGCTCCGACGTTCGGACCGAGCGACAACAATGCGACGATGACGATCCTGGTTGAATATCCCGATGGCACGACAGCAAACGCCCTGCCTACGGACAACCACTACCCGGTTGGCACGACCACCATTACATATACGGCTTCCAACGATTGTCCTGAAGAAGTGGTGAAAAGCTTTACCATTACGGTGATTGACAACCAACCGCCTTGCATCGGCTGCGTTCCCGGCAACTTGGATCCTGAGGCTACGGACGGAAACAGCTGTGCCAAGATTATCGCTTCCGAAACCAACAACATCACACTTGCTGCCGGTGAGTTCACTTACACTCACAGTGACAACAGTTGGAATGTGACCGCTGCCGACAACGACGGTATCAAGTCCCTGACCTACAATCTTACGGGTGCCACTTCCGGTAATGGTACCTCCTTGGACAATGTGACCTTCAATGTGGGTAAGACCACCGTCACCTGGACGGCCGTTGACAACAGCGATCTTACCGATCAGTGCTCCTTCGATGTGATCGTCAAGGCCCAAGTGACCGTGACGGCCAACTCCGAGCATTTTGATTACGACGGCACCGCTCACACCGACAACGGCTATGTGTTGACTTCCGGCACGTTTGTCTCCAATGGCACCTCCGGCACGCCCGTTGATCTGCCCAACAACGACAAACTGACGGCTGTCATCACCGGCACCATCACCAATGCTGGTTCTGTGCCCAATGTGGTCGATAATGTCACCATCGTGCGCGGTTCTGAAGACATGACTGAATACTACGTCATCAACAAGGTCAACGGTACTCTTACCGTGGACAAGACCGACCTCGTTCTTATCGACAGCGTCTTCAACAAGATCTATGACGGCACACCTTTGGTGCTGGACTACAGCGATATTGCCAAAAAGATCGGCTTGGCTACCGGTGATGCTTTGGTAGCTGGTAAAGTGATCACCGACGACTATATTGCAGGTCACTACACCTACAATTATCCTGTGCTTGACGGCGGCAGCTATGTCGCCGGCACGATGGACGACAACGGCACAGCCTCCATCGTCGTTCCGTTCCAGACTATGAATGGTATCGAAAATTACAATGTGATTATCCGTATTTATGGTACTATCGTTCCGAGAGACATCACAATCACGGGTGGCGATGCCACGAAGACATACGACGGCACGGCACTGACCAATTCCACTTATTCCTATGACAACCTCGCCGAGACTGATGATATCACGACTGTCACGGTGACCGGTTCCCAGGTCTGTGTGGGCCAAAGCGCCAATGTGCCTTCCAATGCGGAGATCAAACATCGTTCCGACAATGTCACAGTGAACAACAGCTACAACATCACGTATGTGGATGGTGAGCTTTCTGTGACGGACATTCCTGCCGACAACCTGACTTGTCCGCCGCAATACGACATCGTGCTGTGGTACGGTCGCTGCGACACCGTGGCATACATGCCGGCCTTCCCGACCTTGAGCCCGAATGTGGCTTATCCGGATGTCAAGTTTGTCAGCAATATTGATGAATTCAATCCGTTGCAGCCGGGCCAAACCTACAACATCACATGGTCTGTCCTCGATGCTTGCGGCGTAGAGATGGCCTCCACACACTGCACCCAAGTGGTGACGGTGAGCTACCCGCCGTGCGACACGGTGGAAGATCTGGATGGCTTCAGATACGGTGCAAAACGTATCGGTTGCGATTGCTGGACGGTGGACAACCTCAGAAGCACGCAATACAGCGACGGTACTCCTGTGAACAAGTATTGGCGTTACAAAGACAGCGATTCCTTGGAGAACATCTACGGCAAGCTCTACACTTGGTACTCTGCCGCTGGCGTGACCGAGGATGACGACATGGCTGTTCCTGCCGAGGTTATCACCACCACGGGTGCATACGTGCAAGGCATTTGTCCGGAAGGCTGGGCACTGCCTAAGATGGCCGAGTTCTGGACCATGTACAATGTCTCCGGTGGTCAAGCCGGCCTGGTGAAGAGCCCCTCATCCCTCGTCTGGTTGCCGGAGCGCGCCGGTATCGCCGAGAACAAGTTCAACGCCTTCGGTGCCGGTTACTATGCTCCCACCATCGAGAGATACGAGAACCTGCTTGGTGAGACCCACTTCTGGGCTTCCGACACTTCCCGCACAGCCATGATGGCCAAGAACTTCGAGCTGAACTACTACTGCGAAAACGGTCTCGAGAATCTTGAAGACAAGGGCCTCGGCTACAGCATCCGCTGTGTCAAGAAAGAACCCGTCTTCGAATGCGGTGTGACCGGTGTCAGCGATCTGCAAGGCAACGGCTATGGTACCATGCAGGTCGGCAACCAGTGCTGGATGACCGAGAACGTGCGTTTCCGCACCGATGACTTCAAACCCGTCGTCGATCAGGATGGCAACGAGATGGATCCGAGAATCTTCGGTTACCTCTACACTTGGAACTCCATCATGAACGGTGAAACCCCGGGTGACAATGTCCAAGGTATCTGCCCGAAGGGCTGGCACATCCCGACTTCCGCAGAGTGGGACGAGCTCCAGGGCAACTTCGCCAACGAGCCTGCCAACGTGTGCGACAACACGGTCGGCAAGGCCATGGCTTCCACCTTCGGCTGGATCAACTCCACTGTCAACTGCGCTGTCGGTAACGAGCCTGCAAACAACAACAACACCCACTTCAACGCTATGCCTGTGGGTGGCGACAATCCTGCTTGCAACGGCTTCGGTAACATCACCAACTTCTGGACCGCCACGGAGTCCGGTGCCGACAAGGCCAATGTCCGCGACCTCAACTACAACAGTCCGGATATGTCCAACTACGCTGCTGACAAGACCAGCTACATTCCTTTGCGCTGCGTGAAAAACTTGTAGTCTTCCGCATCGTATTGTAAACTTCCAAGGATTTGCCTCTCACAGGTGAATCCTTGGAAGTTTTTTTTGTATATTTGCCCCCGCTTTTCCTGAGCGGGAATTGACGTGATACAGGCGAAACAATACAACAACAACTGCATAAAAACCAAAACTTTCTCAACATGTACAAGATTCAGAGTCACCCGATTCTCTCCATCCCTGTCGGTGATGAAGTGACCTTTGAATTTAAAGGCCAGCAAGTAAAAGCACAAAAAGGTTATACCATCGCGGCAGCGTTGCACCAAGCCGGTTTCCCCATCCACAGCCACAGTCTCACGGGCCGCGAGCGCAGCATGGACTGCGGTATCGGCAAGTGCGGTGCCTGCGAAATGCTCGTTGATGGCGAAGTGAAGCGCATCTGCATCACTAAGGTCGATGGCGTGCGCAAGGTGGAAGAAATCAGCCATGACTATCTCTCCGAAACGGCTTCCGACTCCCCGGATAAACCTCAGGTGCGCATCTATAAGACTGAGGTCGCCATCATCGGTGCCGGTCCCGCAGGCTTGGCATGCCGCGAGCAACTCAACAAACTCGGCATCCCTAACATTGTGATCGACAACAATGACCGTATTGGCGGCCAGTTCACCATGCAGACCCACCAGTTTTTCTTCTTCGAGAAGGAGCAGAAATACGGTGGCATGCGTGGCTTCGACATCGCCAAGACCCTCGCCGGTGACGACCACTCGGGTATTCTGCTCAACAGCACCGTGTGGGATATTCTCGAGGGCAAGCGCGTGGCGGCAAAGAATATGGAGGACAACTCCCTCTTCTATGTCGATGCCAACTATCTGGTTGTCGCCACTGGCGCCTTTCCCTTCATGCCCACTTTTGAGAACGACGACTTGCCCGGCGTCTATACCGCCGCTGTGGTGCAGAAGATGATGAATCTGCAACATACCCTGCTCGGCAAGCGTATCCTCACCATCGGGGCCGGCAACATCGGCTACCTCACCTCCTACCAGGCCATGCAGGCCGGAGCGCAGGTGGTGGCCATTGTGGAGGCCATGGACCACGAGGGTGGCTTCCCTGTGCAGGCCAACCGCGTGCGCCGTCTCGGCATCCCCATCCTCACGTCACATACCTTGTTGCGCGCTGTTCCCAATGAGGACCATACCGGCGTGGTGGGTGCCGTCATTGCCGAGTGCAAGAACTTCAAGCCCGTGCCCGGCACCGAGCGCATCATCAAAGACATAGACCTCATCAATATCTGTACGGGCCTCAAGCCCGATGACCAGCTGCTCCGCAAGGGCAAGGTTACCTTCGGTCTCCATACCTTCGGTATCGGTGACGCCACCCGTGTGGGTGAAGGCACCTGTGCCGTGCTCCGCGGCAGACAAGCCGCCCTTGAAATCGCCATGGAGGCCGGCGTGCGCTTCAACTACGACGACTACTTAGCCGTCACCAAGGACTACGCCGACTCGCAACAGCATCCCGTGCGTGTGCTTGACAAGCCCAACCGCCCTACCGGCGAACGCCTGCAGAAACCCTTCGTCATGGCCGATTGCCTCTATGGGTTCGCTTGCAATCCCTGCTCCTTCGCCTGCCCGCAAGGCGCCATCACCAAGTCGGCGACCAACTGCGTGCCCCAAATCGATTACGACAAGTGCATTGGCTGCATGAAGTGCGTCAACCATTGTCCCGGCCTCGCTCTGTTTGGATACAACCTGCCCAAAAACTGGCTGTTCCTGCCTTTCGAGTACGAAGCGGAGGAGAATGCCGAGGTGGTCTTGGTCAACGACCGTGGCGAGAACATCGGCACGGGTGTCATCGAGCGCATCACCAAGGGCGAGAACAAAACCCACGTGGCTCGCGTGCGCGCTCTTGACCTCACGGGCGAGGCCTTGATCGATGTCACCGGCTTTGTGCTGAAAGACCGCTATCCCAAGCCCCTGCATTGGGAGGAACTTGACGCCAAAGAGGCCGCTCCCGCCTACGTCTGCCACTGTGATGATGTCCAGATCGAGACGTTGCTCAAGGCTGTGGAGGGCAAGAAGATCATCTCTGTTGATGAGCTGAAGCACATCACGCGCATCGGCATGGGTCCGTGCCGTGGCAAGCGGTGCATCCCGCGCGTCAAGCAGCTTCTCGCCGGCTACGGCGTGGAAGTGGTGGGCGACGCCACCCCGCGTGGTCCGCTCTCTTCGCAACTCAACATCGGCGAGCTCTGTCCGGGCGACAAGCCGGCGGAATTCGTCACCAACGTCAACGGTGCGCCCACCCGCAAGGTGGAATGCGATGTCTTTGTGGCTGGCGGCGGCATCACCGGCAGCGGCCTGTTCCGCTATTTCTCCGAAGCCGGCAAAAAGACTGTGCTCTGCAACGCTGAGCGCGGCTCTTCATGGCGCTGCATCGGTGGCGGTCGTCCTGGCTTCTCTGTGCCTGAAATCGCCGACATCGCCGTCCACAACCGCGTTATCTTCGAGGAGATCCAAAAGCATTACAACATCCACTACAAGCCCACCCGCTATGTGAGCTTCGCCCATGACGAGGCCAACTATAAGGCGTTGGAGAAATCCCTCGGCTGGTCAAACGGCTACATGGTCGATAAGAAGGACTTTGTGAAGGAGGTCTCCCCCTATTTCAACACGAACCTCGACACCTACCAGGCTGCTTGCATCACCACCGAGTGCTGGCAGGCCACGCCCGGCCCGACCATTCACTACATCCGCAATATCGCCATCGAGCACGGCGGCACGCTTCTCGAGGACTGCCGTCTGTTGGAGGTGCAGCGCACCGCCAAGGGTTTCATGGCCTTGGTGCTCACGCACGACAAGGAGTATGTGGAATACCATTGCGAGCACTTCGTCAACGCCTTGGGACCCAACGCCAGCAAGTTCGCCCGTCAGTTGGGCCTTGAAATTGGCCTCTATCCCATCAAACACCAGGCCTTCATCACGCACCGCCTGCCGATGTTAGGCATCAATGGCGATTCGCTTGACATGCTCATCGACCGCCGCAAATACAAAGGATTCTCGGCTGTCTATGGCCAGCAGTTTGCGGAGACCGGCCAGATCATCGGCTGTGCTTCACCCGCCTTCGAGAACCAGGAGGCCGGCAAGGAGCTCAAGTTCAACACCAAGGAGTTCTTGGAAGTGTGTGCCGAGATGTTCGTCGATTGGATTCCGCAGCTGAAGAATGTCAGCTTCCAGGCCACCTGGGCCGGCTACTACACGGAGCCGCGCTACATCGTGGACCCGGACAATGGCTTGCTCGTCGGCATGCGCGGCCACGGCTTCATGTTAGGGCAGTACTTGGCCAAGATCTATGTCGATAAGTACCTCGGCCGTCCGTGTCCCGACTACATGAGCCGCCTTGCCATTACCGGCGACGGTCTCAGCGAGAACGCGTTCCAGTAGAGGATGGCAATAAAAGGAGAGTGCGTGCCTCCGGCACGCTTTTGTCCTGGGTGGCTGCTGAGCCTCGCACTGTCGTGTGGGGTTACTGAGGGCGAAAGGACAGTGAAGAACATCAGGTTGCCACTTTGTGGACTTTTTTGCATACTCGGGCAGCTCCCGGAGGGAGCATCTCTCAGTAACCCCGCATGAAATGTGGGGTCGAGACGTGCGGTCGAGTGTGACAGCGTGCCGGAGGCACGCGCCCTCCATGTATCAATCCTTCAGAAAATACTCCTCCCTGATAGGAATTCCATTTTCCTCTAAAAATGCGCGGTACTCCTCGGCAAAACTCACTCTCTTGTGATGTGCTTTCTGATTTCGGATATAATTCACTATCATTTTCTTGTCGCGGGCATTATAGGAAATGGCTGCGTATTCCCTGCCCCATCCGTTCCAGCTTGGAAAATGAGGGTTCTCGCGAAGCCATCTGCTGGTGAAAGTTTTGATGGCCTGTACATAATTCGCCAAAGAGATGTCGGATGGCAAAGAGACGAGAATGTGTATATGTTCTGGCATGCCGCCTATGCGGATGATTTTACCCCGAAGCGTTTCGGTCTGTTTCATAATCACAGCAAAGAGCTCGCGCTCATGCTCTTCGTTAATTGTTGGTTCACTGTAGTAGGTGCGGAAAACAAGATGGTATATAGATTGTATGTAACTCATAATATTTCGTTAACGAAATATTAATTTATTTATTGTGTAAAAAAAAATCCACATTAAATAATTTCTGTATGTGGAAACTAAGAGCGGTGATAAACCAGCTGATGAGTCCTGCGTGGCTGCTGTGCCCCGCACTGTCGTGTGGGGTTACTGAGAGTATGTGCCCCCGGCACATCTTTGTCCTGTATTGCTGCCGTGCCCCACACTGTCGTTTGGGGCTGCTGAGAGTGTGTACCTCCGGCACGCTATTGTTCAGTGTGGCCGCCGTGCCTCACACTGTCGTGTGGGGTTGCTGAGAGTGCGTGCCTCCGGCACATCATTGTCTTGCGTGGCTGCTGTGCCCCACACTGTCGTGTGGGGTTACTGAGAGCTCGTGCCTCCGGCACTCCATGGCGTGGTGTGGCCGCTGTACCCCATACTGTCGTGTGGGGTTATTGAGAGTATGTGCCTCCGGCACGCTTTTGTCCTGCGTTGCTGCCGTGCCCCGCACTGTCGTGTGGGGTTACTGAGAGTATGTGCCTCTGGCACTCTATGGCGTGGTGTGGTCGCCGTGCCCCACACTGTCGTGTGGGGTTACTGAGATGGCGTGCCGGAGGCACGCCATTGTTCTGTGTCGCTGCTGTGTCCTCACACTGTCGTGTGGGGTTGAGAGTATGTGCCTCCGGCACTCTATGGTGTGGTGTGGTCGCCGTGCCCCACACTGTCGTGTGGGGTTACTGAGAGTGCGTGCCTCCGGCACTCTATGGCGTGGTGTGGCTGCTGTGCCCCATACTGTCGTGTGGGGTGCTGAGGGCGAAAGGACAGTGAAGAACATCAGGTTGCCACTTTGTGGACTTTTTTGCATACTCGGGCAGCTCCCGGAGGGAGCATCTCTCAGTAACCCCGCATGAAATGTGGGGTCGAGACGCGCGGTCGAGTGTGACAGCGTGCCGGAGGCACGCGCTCTCTACAGGCCGCTAAGCCTGCGAAGACGTATGAGAATGACGAAAACCAACTGGAGCGTCAGGTCAGTTTCTGTAGTAATTATTTGAAAATAATCACACGCAGCTCCTCCTTGCCGGGCTTGTAGCGGGCCTGTTTGGCCTGTGCGAGGCATTGCGCCTGGATGGTGCTGTTGGTGATGGTGGTCTTGAATTTGGAGGTGTTGATGACACGGGCGCTGATGACGTTGCCCTCTTCGGTGACGTGGACCTCCACGCAGACCTGTCCCTCCTCGTTGACGGTGGTGTTGATGTTGTTGATCATCCCTCGGGAGCCGGTGCCGTAGCCGACGCCGCCGCCATGGCCGCCGCCGGTGCCGGGACCGAGGCCGGAGCCTTCGCCGGAACCGATGCCCGAGCCGGAGCCGCCGCCCGAGCCGGAGCCGCCGCGTCCCCTGTACATCGCCGACTGGTCGGGCTTGGGAGTGGAGACGGCCGGTTGGCTGTTGGTGGTGGAGGGCTTGTCGGAACGGGCCACGGAGGGGGCGTCCTGGGCGTTCTGTGTGGCGTAGGTCTGGCCTGATGGCGTGCGCGAGGAGGTCTTTGTGGGCTCGGGTGTGCCGCCACCGCCGCCACCGCCGGCATACTCCGCAATATCGACGTAGAAGGTCTTCTTGGGCGGGGGTGGGGGAATGACGGACTTGAGCCCGAAGGTGAGCAACAGCACAATGATCAATATCATCGCACCGATGGATGCGCTGCCCGAAATCAGGTCGTCCTTGGTGTTATGGTCGAGTTCTTTTTTCATTTTCCTTCAGTGGCAAGTACCATTTTATACCGGTCGTCCTCCGGAAACGATTCGTTGAGCTGGTTGAGCACGTCCATGAGCGCCACGACGTTCTCGACGGGCACGCTCTTGTCGGCGCGCAGGATGATGGAACGCATGCCGGAGTCGTCGCGTGCGGCCGCCTCCTGCAGGGCGGGCAGCAGCATGTCGTATGGGATGGGCTGCGCATTGGAACCTTCCGGATTCACAAAATAGAGCAGGTCTTCGTTGATATACACCTCGATGTTCTTCGACACCAACTGCTTGTCGGAATCGCTCTTCGGCAGCACCAGGTTGATGGCGTTGGGCGAAACCATGGTCGAGGTGAGCATGAAGAAGATCAACAGCAAGAACACCAAGTCCGACATGGAGGTGGCGCTGAAGGTCGTGTCGATCTTGTTTTGCATCTTGATTGCCATAGTGCAGGGTGTTATGGGTTAGACGTTCTCGTGGAGCAGGTCCATGAACTCCGTGGTGCGGATTTCGAGCATATAGACCACGTTGGAGATCTTGGAGACAATCATGTTGTGGAACACGAGGGCCAGCACGCCGACAATCAGACCGGCCACGGTGGTGATCATGGCGGTGTAGATGCCGGACGACAGGGTGCCGATGTTGAAGTTGTTGGGGTCGGCGGCCATGTTGTGGAAGGCGGAAACCATACCCACGACGGTGCCTAAGAAGCCCATCATCGGGGCGATGGCGGCGATGGTGGCCAAGGCGGAGACGCCCTTCTCCAGACGGCCCACTTCGATGTTGCCCTCGTTCTCCACGGCTGTGCGGATGTCGTCCAACGGACGCCCGATGCGCGACAGGCCCTTCTCAATCAAGCGCGCCGAAGGATTTTCGGTGCCTTTGCACAATGCCACGGCAGAGTCGAGCTTGCCGTCGTGAATGAAATCGCGGATGTTGTTCATGAAGTTGTACTCCTCGCGCGAGGCACGGTTGAGAACCATCAGCTTCTTGATGAAAAGATAAATGGCAAATCCCAGCATCAAAAACAAGGGGATCATGATCCAAAGGCTGTTGAGGGCAAAGACCAATTTGAAGTAGGATGTCTCTTGCACCCCGGCGGTCTGTTCGGTCGCCACAGGTATCGTCTCGGTGGCAACCTGCAATAACATAAGGTGATTCATAGCTTCTAAAAAATTTCAGCAAAAATAGTATCTATTTCCTAAAAATCAAAAAGGAACGGCCCTTTTTTTCTAACATGGCATTGTTTATATTCTTTTGGGATTAACGGAAAGATTCCATTAAAATTGTCTATTTTTGCTTTCCTTAGCGAAAAATCCACATTTGTCAACCCCCTTTCCCGCGATGAAAGTCACAAACCACGTTGTATCAAGCAAATCAAAATCAAAAAACAGGGCCACGACCTTGACGCGCCACGCCAAGATCCAACAGAAGGCCGCCGCCCCGAAGCAGAAGAAAAGCAAGCCCAAGTCGGCACCCAAGCAGAAGACCAAGAGGAACGGCGACGGCTTTTGGAAAACCATCACCGGACAGCGCGCCGTACAGGTATATGGCGTCATCTTGATGGCCTTCGCCCTTTTGCTGGCCATCTCCATCGTCTCTTTCTATTTTCATGCCCATAACAACATCACATACGTGCTGGGCGACCACCATGCCGTGGAACCCCAGAATGTCGCCTTGGGAGTCGGCGCCTGGCTGGCATACTTCTTCGTGGACCAGATGTTCGGTGTCTTCGCCATAGGTTTCCCCTTCCTCTTCTTCTTGTATGGACTGGCCATGACCTTCGGCCTCCGTCCGATGCCCCTTTTGAAGACGACGCTCAACGTGCTGCTGACCATGGCATGGCTCTCCTTGCTGTTCGGCATGTTTTTCCGCGACGGCAACCACTCCTTTGTCTCCGGTGCCTTTGGCAACTACGCCGCCGATGGTTTGATGCGTCTCGGCACTTTTGTGGCGGCTCTCATCATTGTCGCCCTCTTTGCCATCATCCTGGTGCTGTTCTACAAGCCGCTCGTGATGGCTTTGAAAGAGCTTTCCATTGCCTCTTTTGACCAACTCCAACAGTCGCTTGTCGAGCTTAAACAGCGTGACCCGGATGCGGAGGTGGCCGATGAGCGCCGCAAGCGCCGTGAGCGGAAAAAGGGCAAAAAGGAGGAGGCAAGCTCCGAGCGGGAGGATCTTGACGACCTTTACATTTCCGACCATGGCTGCCTCAGCAAGGAGTATGGCGCCCAGACCCACACATGGGAAATCGAGCGTTCTGATGAGCCCAAGGCTGACGCGGACGAGCAACGTGTGGCTATGGATGTCCCCGATGAAGTGCCCTTTGAGCTGGTTACCCCGAACAGCTCCGTGGAAACCGCCCTCGTCAATCTCAAAGAGGAAGCCCTTCCCGCTGAGGTTCCGGAAGAGGAGCACCCTGCACTGACACCGGAAGAGGTGCGCAATCTGCCGCCCTTCGACCCCCGCGCGGAGCTCCCCACATACGAGTTTCCTCCCATCGACCTGCTTAACGACTATCCTGCCAAGGAGGCCAACGAGGAGCTGATGCGCCGCGAACTGCTTGACAACAAGTTGCGCATCGAGTCCACCCTCAAGAGCTTCAACATTCCCATACAGCGCATCAGTGCCACCGTGGGGCCCACGGTCACATTGTATGAGATCGTGCCCGCCGAAGGTGTACGCATCAGCAAGATCAAAAACCTGGAAGACGACATCGCCCTGAGCCTCGCTGCACTCGGCATCCGCATCATCGCCCCCATTCCCGGACGCGGCACCATCGGCATCGAGGTGCCTAACAAGAATGCCAATATCGTCTCCATGAAGGAGATCATCAATTCCGACAAGTTCCAGAACAACAACTACGCTCTTCCCATCGGGTTGGGACGCACCATCAGCAACGAGCCTTTTGTGGTGGATCTGGCCAAGATGCCCCACCTGTTGGTTGCCGGCGCCACCGGACAAGGCAAGTCGGTGGGCCTCAACGCCATCATCACCTCGTTGCTCTACACCAAGCATCCCTGCGAGATGAAATTCGTGCTCATTGACCCCAAAAAGGTGGAGTTTACCCTCTATTCGGTCATCGAGAACTACTATTTGGCTTCATTGCCCGATAATGAAGAGCCCATCATCACCGATACTAAGAAGGTGGTGCGCACGCTCAATTCGCTTTGTAAGGAGATGGACGACCGCTACGATCTGCTCAAGCTCGCCAAGATGCGCAACATCAAAGAGTACAACGCCAAGTTCTGTGCCCGCGAGTTGTCGCCCGCCATGGGGCACCGTTACCTGCCCTATATCGTGTTGGTGATCGACGAGTTCGGCGACCTCATTATGACCGCCGGTCGTGAGGTGGAGCAGCCGCTCGCCCGCTTGGCACAGCTGGCCCGCGCCATCGGCATCCACTTGGTCATCGCCACGCAACGACCGTCCGTCAATATCATCACGGGCAGCATCAAGGCCAATTTCCCGGCACGTATCGCCTTCCGCGTGCAGTCCAGTATCGACTCGCGCACCATCCTCGACACCACGGGCGCCAACCAGCTGATCGGCAAGGGCGACATGCTCATCTCCACCGGCAGCGACATCGTGCGCCTGCAATGCGCTTTTGTCGATACCCCCGAAGTGGAGAAAATCTCCACCTATATCGAGCAGAAGTCGCTGGTCTCTCCGCTGTTGGAACCATACCAGCTGCCTGATGTGCCCGAGCCCGGCAGCGAACCCAAGGACGATTTCGACAACGAGCCCTCTTCCGGCGAGATCGACCCCCTCTTTGTGGATGCCGCTGTGCTCACGGTGCAAACCCAGCAGGGCTCGACCTCGAATATCCAGCGTCGCATGAAACTCGGCTACAACCGTTCCGGCCGCATCATGGACCAGCTTGAGGAGTTCGGTATCGTGGGGCCCGCAAGGGGCAGCAAACCGCGCGAGGTGCTCGTCAAGACCGAAAGCCAGCTCCGGCAGATGCTCGCCGACAAGGGGATGCTGTAGCGCCCGTTAAACTTTCATCCCGCCAAAGAATCTACTCTGCTGTTTTTCTGATTTGAATTTTTATAGCAATGCGGTACAAAACCATCTTATCCCTCTGTCTGTTCCTGTTTTGCGGTGCTTGCATGGCCCAGAACACCGACGCCGGCGGCACCGATTTGGTGCGCTCCGTGTCTGCCAAATATCAGGCCTACACCTCCATGAAGTTCCATTATACCTTGAAGGCCACGAAAGAGAGCAAGACCTTGAGCAGCTCACAGGGCGACTTTGCCCTGCGTGGCGACAAATACCATGCTGTCTATGCCGGCCAGGAGTTCTTTTGCGACGGCGTCTCCGTCTGGAACTACCAGAAAGCCACCAACGAGGTTTCCATTTATGAGTATGACGCAGAGGATGACGATAATCTGTTGAACCCGAAACTCCTCCTGAAAAACTGGGAGAAAAACTTCCGTGCCAAATATATTCGCGATGAGTTTATCAACAATGTCTCCGTGGCCTTGGTCGATCTCACTCCGAAAGTGACGCAGTCCTTCTATCGTATCCGTTTGTATATCAACAAATCAAACAAGCAGATATTGCGGGTCGCAATGTATGAGAAAGACAACACGGTTTACACATACTACATCGAGCAGTTCACGCCGAACGTCACCTTGCCGGATGCCTTGTTTACTTTTGACAAGAGCAAATATCCGGGTGTCGAGGTGAACGATATGCGCTAAAAAAGAAGAGACGCACAAACCGTGCGTCTCTTCTTGGATATGGGGTATATAATTTCTTTAGTACAGGAAGCTCAGCAGGATACCGGCGGCGACTGCGCTGCCGATGACGCCTGCCACGTTCGGGCCCATGGCGTGCATCAACAGATAGTTGGTCTTGTCGTACTTCATGCCTTCCACGTATGAGACGCGGGCGGCGTCGGGCACGGCGGAAACGCCGGCGTTGCCGATGAGCGGGTTGATCTTGTTGCCCTCTTTGAGGAAGAGGTTCAGGAACTTCACGAAGAGCACACCCGTAGCGGTGGCGACCACAAAGGAGAAAGCACCTAAAACGAAGATCAGGATGGACTTCGGTGTGAGGAAGTTGGTGGCTTGTGTGGAGGCACCCACGGTGAGGCCGATGAGGATGGTCACGATGTCGATCAGCGGACCGGAAGCGGTGTTGGCTAAACGTTTGGTCACGCCGCACTCCTTGAGCAGGTTGCCGAAGAAGAGCATACCCAACAATGGGATACCGGACGGCACGAGGAAAGCGGTGAGCAGGATACAGAACAGCGGGAAGAGCACTTTCTCACGATGCGTGACGGCGCGGGGCGGGCGCATACGGATAAGACGCTCCTTCTCGTTGGTGAAAAGGCGCATGATGGGCGGCTGGATCACCGGCACCAAGGCCATGTAGGAATATGCGGACACGGCGATGGCACCCATCAGGCTGGGCGCCAGCTTGGACGACAGGAAGATGGCGGTAGGACCGTCGGCGCCGCCGATGATGCCGATAGCACCGGCCTCCATGGGCGTGAAACCGAGCAGCAGGGCGATGGCGTAGGCAGCGAAGATGCCGAACTGCGCCGCCGCACCCACCAGAATCAGCTTGGGATTCGATATCAGCGCCGAAAAGTCTGTCATGGCTCCGATGCCGAGGAATATCAAGGGTGGGTAGAAACCTTTGATGACACCAAAATAGAGGTAGTTGAGCACGGCTCCGTTCTCATAAACGCCAATCTGCAGACCGTCGGTGAAGGGGATGTTGCCGATGATCATGCCGAATCCGATTGGCACGAGCAACATGGGCTCGAATTCCTTCACGATGCCGAGGGTGATGAAGAACAAGCCGACGCATATCATGATGATGTGGCCCCACGTGCAGTTCCCGAAGCCGGAATAGCCGAAGAACTGGATAAGACCTTCTTTAAAAAAATCAAACATATCTCTCTGACTTTAATTGTGGTTATGGATATATTTTGTTAGACGGGGTTATTCGAACACGACGAGAATGTCGCCCTCCATGACGGAGTCGCTGCGGTGAACCCTGACCTCTTTGATGACGCCGTCCTTTTCGGCATCGATGTTGTTCTCCATCTTCATGGCTTCGAGCAGGAAGAGGCGTTGGCCGGCCTTCACTGCGTCACCGGGTTTGCAGAACACATCGAGGATGGTGCCGGGCAGCGGCGATTTCAGGGTGGCACCGGCAGCGGTGGCGGCTGCGGGAGCGTTCTTGACATTGGCCGTGGCTGCCGCAGGAGCGGCGGGCCTGTTGGCGGAGGTGTTGACATGCACCACCGGCTTTACCCTCGCGGGAGCCTTGAGCTCGGTGTCCAACTCCACCTTGTATGCGGAACCGTTGACTTCTACATTGACGACATTTTCGTTGATGTCGCCTACTTCTACGGAATATTTGTTGCCGTTGATCGTGAATTTATAGTTTTTCATCTTCAATATCTTTTTAAATTATTTTCTTCTTAATGTGGGTGTTTTCTTCATGGTAAGCTCTTTCTGCGCCCATGGAGAGTAGTGCGCGGACGGCATGTCGATGGTGATCACTTCGCTCTCCTCGTCGTGCATGCTGTTGAAATGCAGATGCAATGCCATGGTGATGGCCGCAATCTGCTCTCCGCTGATCTGCACATCCTCGTCTTTCCCTTCTGTGCTTGCCAGAGCGGTCTTGGCTCCGGATTCGCTTTCGCTCTTCTTGGCGTTGCGCTGGGCAATCTTCTTGGAACTGTATCCGAAGAGTTTCAGCATGAGGAAAATCAAGACAAGGGCTGTGAAGACCACGGACATGGAGATGATGGCCAAGCCGATGCCGTAGGGGTCATCGCGTTTGAGACGTTCTTGCTTGGAGACGGTCATCTTGACCTCGTTGCTGCAGCCCGGGGTGAACTGTTCCATGAAAACGGCCTTGTCCTCGGTGATGCCGTCTTTTTCATAGCCGAATGAAACAACGCTGTCCATCAACTCTTGCTTGGGATAGTACATGATGTCGATAAGGTCCTTGCCGTCGGCAGAGATCAAGGCGATGTAGTTGGTCTTGGACGTGCGCGGGTCGAAGCTGACGTGGAAAGTGCCGTAGAGCGGCTGCGCGTCAAGATAGAACACCAAGTAGGAACGCTGTGGCATGTTGGTGTGGATGTCCGTTTTCGGGATGCGGTACCAATGTTCGGGAATGTTGCCTCCCTTCTTTCTGCCGGCAGCGTAGCCAGTAGTGTCGTCGGTGATGAAGCAACCCGCCATGTTCACGGAGTTGTAGGCCGTGTTGAAGACCTCAATCCAAGGTACATGGCGTCCGTATTCGTCGTCGAAGTTATCGACGTTCTTGATCAGAATCTCGTTGAAGCGCAGGTCGCGCACCGACTGGGCGGAGGCGGCTCCGGTGAGGAGCACGGCGGCCAACAAGATGATGTATTTTGAAAATGATTTCATATATATGTTCTGATATTTGGGTTAATGTGCAGAGACGCATGGCAGTGCGCCTCTGCGGATAATATTACAAAGGCAGGTTGTCGTGTTTCTTGGCGGGATTCTCCAGACGTTTGTTCTTGAGAGACTCCAAGGCGCGGATGACTCTGAAACGGGTGTTGCGCGGCTCGATGACATCGTCGATGTAGCCATACTGGGCAGCCACGTATGGGTTGGAGAACATCTGGCGATACTCCTCGACACGCTCGTTGAGGAATTTGGCCTTCTCTTCGGGATCCTCGATTTTCTTCATCTGGGAACCGTAGATGATCTCGGCAGCGCCGCTGCCGCCCATGACGGCAATCTCGGCTGTGGGCCATGCGTAGTTGATGTCACCGCGCAGATGCTTGGAGCTCATCACGCAGTAAGCGCCGCCGTAGTTCTTGCGGAGGATGACCGTGACTTTCGGGACGGTGCATTCACCGTAGGCGTAGAGCAGCTTGGCGCCGTGCAGGATGATGCCACCGTACTCTTGGCCGGTGCCGGGCAGGAAGCCGGGCACGTCCACCAATGTCACAATGGGAATGTTGAAGGCATCGCAGAAACGGACGAAACGGGCACCCTTGCGGGATGCGTTGATGTCGAGCACGCCGGCCAGATATTTGGGCTGGTTGGCCACGATACCGACGGACATGCCGTTGAAACGGGCGAAGCCGATGACAATGTTGGGCGCATAGAGCGGTTGGATCTCAAGGAACTTGCCATCATCCACAATGCCGTTGATAACATCCTTCACATCGTACGGCATGTTGGGGTTGTCGGGAATGATGGAGTTGAGGCTGTCTTCCAAACGGTTGATGGGGTCTTCAGTGGCCTCGAAGGGAGGCTCCTCCATGTTGTTGGAGGGCAGGTAGCCGATGAGCTCGCGCAGCATGGCGATACCCTCCTCCTCGTTATCAACGGCGAAGTGGGCCACACCGGATTTCTTGGAATGAATGGATGCGCCGCCGAGATCCTCGGTGGTGACGTCCTCGTTGGTCACCGTCTTCACAACCTTCGGACCGGTGACGAACATGTAGCTGGTGTTCTTGGTCATCATGATGAAGTCGGTCAATGCCGGAGAATAGACGGCACCGCCGGCGCAAGGACCGAAGATGGCGGAAATCTGGGGAATCACACCGGAGGCGAGAATGTTGCGCTGGAAAATCTCGGCATAGCCGGCCAGACTGTTCACGCCTTCCTGGATGCGGGCACCACCGGAATCGTTGAACCCGATGACGGGAGCGCCGACCTTCATGGCTTGGTCCATGACCTTGCAAATCTTCAGGGCAAACGTCTCGGAAAGCGAGCCGCCGAAGACTGTGAAGTCTTGGGAGAAAACATAGACCAAACGGCCGTTCACCGTGCCGTAGCCCGTGACCACACCGTCGGACAGGAATTTCTTCTTCTCTTGGCCGAAGTTGGTGCATCTGTGTTGTACGAACATGTCGAATTCCTCGAAACTGCCTTCGTCGAGGAACATCAGGATGCGCTCGCGCGCCGTGTACTTGCCTTTGGCGTGCTGTTTTTCGATCTGGTCCTGACCTCCGCCCAAACGAGCCTTTTCCCGCAGGGACAATAGCTCGTTGATTTTATCTTGCATTGTCATAAGTTGTTGTAATTTAGTTATTTATATTGTAATGAATTATATATATTTCTTCTATTCTAACAAGGGGCGAAAGTACAAAAAAAAACAACAGGTTTCCATGCCTTTTGCAATGGTTTTTATCTGATGTTCATATTCGGGAATAAGAAAAAAGGAGCCTGTGTTGCACGGGCTCCTTTCCAAAATGTTGTGACGGGGATTATTTCTTCACAATCTTCCTTGTCTGGCCGTCGGCCTTGATGAGGTACATGCCGGCGGGCATGCTGCCGAGGTCGAGGGTGACGCTGATGTCGCCTCCGGCGTGGATGCACTGCACGGTTTTT
Organism: uncultured Bacteroidales bacterium; assembly: GCA_947167635.1. Lineage (GTDB taxonomy): Bacteria > Bacteroidota > Bacteroidia > Bacteroidales > WCHB1-69 > F23-D06. The sequence continues at coordinate 23,822 of CAMVIT010000004.1, forward strand.
CCGTAGATGTCATGTACGGTGATCTCGTGGAGGCCGTTGATTTCGTTGTAAAGGGTGATGACATCCGCGGTGGGGTTCGGCCAAGCCTTGAGGCGGGCATCCGCCGTGTGGCTCTCGATGGCGGAAGGTCGCCAGCCGTTCATGACAGCCACGCCGCTGAGGTCAAAGCCGCTGCTGGCCCAAGGGGTGGGGTAGGGGTCGTTGACGATGTGCCCGTACTGGTCGCGGGTGGCGTACTGCGGGTCGATGCTGCCCACGACATCGATGAGGCGGACATGGGTGACATGGTTGATGTCAAGGCCCTGGATGCCACTCAGCTGCGCCAAGTCGAACGGGGTGCCCCAGCCCACGCGGTACTTGCCGGCGAGATTGTCCACTTCGCGCGGGTTCACGGAACCGCCGTTGCCGATCTGAACTTCCGTTTGGGTGAGGGAGGTGGCCGGAAAACGGAAATAGTTCACGCCGTCGGAGCTGACCTCCACGAAAGCCATCTCCAGGAAATAGTCGTTCAGGGAATTTTCGAACACGGCAAAATCATAGCCGTCGCCGTCCTGGATGGGAATGTCGAAGGTGAGCACGGCCATGCCGCCGTCGCCTAAGCTGACCACACCGTCGGTGGTGGACTGCGAAGAGGGTCCGATGCCGTCGGAATCGGCACCGTAGCTGACGTAGGTCGTGGCGTCGGCGATGTCCGTGTAGCCTCGGGTGATGGTGCATCCCGTGGCCCAGCCGAGGATGGCGTTGTCCTCGAACCAGATGGCCTGGCAGTCTGCACTTCCCACAGGACCGTCGAAGAGGGTGTCGGTTTGTGCCGTGCCCGCAAATGCGCACAACAGCAGCAGAAGGGAGAGGAGTATGTTTTTCATAGATTAGTCTTGCTTGACGACTCTGAGAGTCTGGTTGTTGGCTTTGAGGAGATATTGCCCGTTGGCAAGACCGTCCAAGTTGACGTTCACCTCATGGCTGTCCTGACCATTGACGCTTTGCAGCAACTTGCCGAAGAGGTCATAAACCTCCACCTGTTGGATGGTGTTGTCGGAGGTGACACGCACACTGCCGGTGGTCGGGTTGGGATAGGCCTTCAGAGAGGCATCCATGCTGTGGTTGGCGATGCCGACAGGCTCGCTGACGTAGAGGACGTTGAAGTCGGTGAAGGTGCATGAGGCGTACTCGGTCATGTCGAAGTAGCTGTGATCGACGATGGGGTCGGTGAGGCCCATGCAGTATTCGCCGTTGATGGTGTAGGACAGCCAGCCTTCATTGGCGAGGGTGTAGTTGTGCGTGTCATCGACAAAGGTGTAGTTGTTCACGCCCCAGTCGTTGTAGGTGATGGTCAGACGGCTGTCGGCGGCATCGATGGCGTTGAGCATCGTCTGGATGTCCTGGTTGCCATCCCATCTGTAACCGTATGCGATGCCGACAGGCACGTCGTTCTGGCACCATGCGAAGGTAACGTAGGTCTCCTGGCTGCCGGAGCCAATCCAGAAGTTGATGTTCGCAGGGTCGATAACAGGGGCGTAAGGTGCGGCAGGTGCGGCGAGGTAATAGATGGTGGCGTCGTCGTAGTCGTCACAATCCATGGACCATTCCTGCAACTCAAAATAGGCGTTGTTGACGAGAGGGTCTGTGATGCCGCTGCTGTAGTTGCCATCCATGGTGTACATGCAGTATCCGGAAGGGAAAGTAAGGTTCAGCCCCAAATCTGTGTTGTGGTAGGAGATCACATCGAAGAGTGTGTTCGTGGAATTGTACGACACGGAGAGATGGGTGCTGTCCTCGGCGGCGATGTCGTCGAACATGTCCTTGATGGTTTTGGTGCCATCCCAACGATAACCATAGACAATCCCGACGGGATTCTCGTTGTTGCAATAGAAGATGGCGGTAACAATCTGGTTGGCGCCGGTGCCGATCCAGTATTGGACACTGTCGGTGGGGATGTTCACTTGCACGCCGCGCACGGGCTGGAAATCTGTACCACCGTTTTGGTGTGCATAATTGTTCTGCGCGAAGGCAAAACCGGTTGCGAGTAATAACGCAAACAAGTAAATGACTTTTTTCATAGGAATGATGTTTTGTTTATAGTTTTGTGATTAAATTTATGTCGGAATTGAAAACGATTTTGGAGGGGTTGATGCCGGCCTCGAAGGAGAATTTCTTCCTGCCGTCCTGCCCGAAGCAATACACATCGCCTGTGACGGTGAAGTTATGGACATCCGTGATATAGACATCCCCGTTCAGCGGGTTGACCGAGATGGAGTATGGGGTCTCGATGGTCGTGCCGTCGGTGATGAAGCTGCCGTTGGAGAGCTCGTCGGTGCGCAGGTCAAGTACTTTGATCCAGGAGTCGAATGTCGTGAAATTGTAAGAATAGACGTATGCTTTGTCGCCATGGATCTTGAAATTGAGTGTCTCGATGCCGTAGTCTTTGACGACTTCGTCGGTGGTGGCGTCGATTTTGTAGAAATCGTAGGGGACGGTCATGTAGTTGCCGCGTGTGTTCACATAGACATATTGGTCGTTGTAGCCCTCGACGAGGTATGGGTTGATGCCTACCGTGACGGTCTTGGTAACGGTCATGCTGCTCGGGTCGATGACGGAGACAGTGTTGTCGTAGTTGGGGTTGTCCAATCCGCCGGAGTTGGCGACATACAGCTTGTGGTTGCAGACGCAGATGCCTTCTGGGTTCCGTCCGCAGCGCACGGTGCCGTCGATTTCGAGCGTGGCGGTGTCGATGCGCACCACATCGCCGTCAAAGCAGCTGACAAAGGCCTTGCCGTTGAGAAAACAGATGTAGCGTGGCTGCTTGCCGTCCAAGGAGATGGATTTCAGGGACGTTGCGTCCGCGAAGTTCATCACTTCCACACGGTTGGAGACGTTGACGACGGCATAGAGCTTGGCACCGTAGCGTTGCAGGTCGTTGCCGGTGTCGCCCAATCCTCGGTGGTTGGCCGTGAGAAATATGTCGGGGGTGAAGGTGCCTGTTTGGATGTCGTAATAGGAGATGGAGCTGTTGTTATGCTCCATGGTGCCCTCGTTGAGCACATAAAGCCCGTTGGCGTGGGCGTTAATAGGGGGTGTTGGGTCGGGCGGCACCGGGCCGGGACAGGCGGTCAATAAAAGCATGGACGCCGCCAGAAGGGCGTACACAAAGGAAGAAGTTTTTCTCAAATGCATTTCCTCGGCATTTTAGTTCTTACAATATGCTTCGGAACAGAGGAAGGACTCGCACGAGAACCGTGCGATGGTCTCAACCGGCCTTAACTCCCGAAGCGGTTACAGTCATGCCAGATGGTAGGTTTTCTGACTTGTCTCTTCCGGAACGCCTTCCCGTCTTGCGACAGTGGCCATGTTGTCCCGGAAACGGATGAGACTCACAGCAGCGGGTACTGTACAGGTCTCGCACCTGTTTCCCTTGGATTTGCTCTTGTGACAAATCCTTTCCCAAATGGCGCGGCAAAAGTACAAAAAAATTGAATATCTCCTTACCACTCCACCGCCAACTTCACGTTGATGAGTCTTCCGGTAAGGTAGTTGGGCATGGGATACTGCACGTTGTTGAGGTCGCTGATCCAGAAATAGGAAGAGACGTTGTAGATGCCCAGCAGGTTGAAGACCTCCACATAGATGCCGGCATTCTTGATGCTGCGGACGAAAGCGGACTTGTGGCGCATGCGGTCGCGGCTCTGCTCAAGGAGCATGAAGGAGAACCCCATATCGACGCGGCGGTACCAGGTGGTGCGCAACACGCGTTTGTAGGCGGGCGAGTTGGGCGGCCCGAACGGCAGGCCGGACGCAAACACGAAGTTGAGGTGTACACGGAATTGCGGGTAGCCGGGGATGTGATCCTGGAAAAAGAGGTTGATGGAGGCGCGCTGGTCGGTCGGACGCGGCAGGTAGCCCGGCTCCACAAGGTTGCCGTCCTTGTCGTAGTAATAGTCGTCGATGATGTCCTCCACCGTCCTCATGATGGAGACGGAAAGCCAGGACTCCAAACCCTTGATGAACTCGCCGCTGATTTTCGTGTCGAGGCCGGCGGCGTGCCCTATGGCGTCGTTCCGGCCACTATAGATAATGCGCACATTATCGATGTTGTAGGAGATAAGGCGGTCCATGTACTTGTAATAGACTTCCGCAGTGAACTTGAAGGGACGGCGCCACATTTTGAAGTTGTATTCGGCACCGGCCACTATCTGGAAGGATCGTTGCGAACGGATGTCAGGGTTGAGAGAGCCGTCGCGGTAGCGCATTTCGCGGTAAAAGGCCGGCTGATAGTAGAGGCCTGTCCGGATTGTGAAAATCCAGTCGTGTTTCCATCGTGGATTGAAGATGACGGCAATACGCGGGGATACGGTGAATTCCTTGGGATTGTAGGTCCAGTAGTGGAAGCGTACGCCCGCATTCAGGATGTAGTGCGGCATGGAATCGCCGTCGATTTTCCAGACATCCTGGATGAACCCCGTGAAGCGGAAAGTGTTGAGATCGTTGGCGGCCACGAGGATGTCGTTCTCGTCAAAGGCCAGAAGACGCGAAGGGTCGTCCAGGGGAAGGACCTCTCCGGGCGTGCCGTGGGCCACAGGCAGAGAGTAGCCCGACGAGTCGCGCATGGTCCATTCGTCAATCCTGTCGCGAATCACTTCGTTCTGCACCTTGAAACCCCAACTCAACGTGTTGGCGAACGGCAGCTTGTGCTCGCCCAGCAAATTGGCGGCGGAGACAATAGAGGTGAGGTGGTTGCGCGCGTGCTCCAGATAGGTGCCGTAGGCGCGCACGGAGACCTCCTGCGCGATGTTGCCGTCTTCGGCACCCAGATCGGCCTCCACGTCACTCAAGAAGTACTGGCCCTGTATGTCGTAGGTTTCGCTCTCCTTGGCGAAATAGGAGGATAATATCAGCCGGAGCAGCGTGTTGTCGGAAGGGCGATAGGCGAAGGTGAAGCCGCCGAGACAGTTCTCGTATTTGTCCATCTCCTGCCCGTCGAAGTAGATGCGCAGCCACTTGATGTCGTTCACCGAGCCACTGCGCTGGCTGCGGAAAGTGGGTATGTAGCGGTAGCTGTTGAGGGCGAAGTTGCCCAGAAAACTAATGCTGAATTTCTTGGACACGTCCCATTTCAACAGCATTTGCGAGTCGAAGAAACGGGGCTTGTAGTCCACAATGCTGTCCAGTGTTTTCAGCAAGAAAGAGTTGTCTTTGAAACGAATGCCGATCAGGAAGGAGAAACAGCTGTCCACACGCCCCTCCGCATGGGCAGAGGCACCCATCAGACTGCCGGAGACCGATCCGCCGTACTGCGTCGGGGTCTTGTACTGCACGTCCAGCACGGAGGACATCTTGTCGCCATATTTGGCCTCGAAACCGCCGGCCGAAAACTGCACGTTTCCCGTAAGGTCGGTGTTGATGAAACTCAGTCCCTCTTGCTGCGCACTGCGCACCAGAAATGGACGGTAGATTTGTATGTCGTTGACAAACACCAGGTTCTCGTCGTAGTTGCCCCCGCGCACGTTGTATTGCCAACTCAACTCGTTGCTGGAGGAGGCGCCCGGCAGCATCTTGATGAGCGACTCCATGCCGCCGCTGGCCGACGGCATCTGGAAACTCAACTTGGGATTGACTTGGATATAGCCGCTGTTGGAAGACCCCTGGATGTTCACTTGCTCCAGACGGGTGCCGACGGTCGGCATCACGACCGTGATCACCTTCGTCTCCTTGGCTTTCAGGTGCAGGGATAAGACGGTGTCCTTGTGGCTGATCTGTTGGAAGAACAACCGGATGTCCTGGTCGTCGGGAACATTGAGCGTGAATTGGCCATAGTCGTTGGTGAGCGTCTGATAGTTGTGGTCCAACACGCGCACGACCACATGCTCGATGGGATAGCCCTCTTCGTCTTGCACAGTGCCCTTTACGACTGCCTTTTGCCCATGCACGACATGGACAAACAGACTTAAAATCGTAAAGATGGCGAAAATTTTTCTTGTCAAGCTGGAAAAGGGTTGTTGTTAAGGTTAGTATTACGAATGAAAACCCTGATTATTGTGTGATGTCAAAAAAAAAGCTGCTGTGATGTTTTGCAACTACAGCAGCTTAAGGGTCGTTTCAACGGATGGATTACAAAATACCCTTCTCGGATGCTTCAACAAGGCATTTGTAAACACCTTTCTTGTTGATGTGACGCATGCCGTGTGCGGACACCTTGAGCCAAATCCATTCATCAAGTTCCGGAACATAGAATTTTTTGGTATGTAAGTTCGGGTTGAATTTTCTCTTTGTCTTGTTGTTGGCATGGGAAACATTGTTGCCGACAATCGCTTTCTTTCCTGTAATTTGACAAACTCGTGACATTTTCTCTATTGTTTTTTATGTTAAAAATCTATTTTTGAATTGGGCGGCAAAAGTACACTTTTTTCTGATTCCACAATTCAATGTTTACAAAAAAAATGTTTATTTGCCTATTCTTCTAAAATACAGCGAATAGAGTACCTGTCTGACGGGTTGGAACGGGGTGTCATGACCTCCTCGCAGTAGTAGGTTATCCAGAAAGAAAGGGAACTTTCAAAGCGGAAGTCGTTACGGGTGGACCAAAATCGCGTGTCGCCCAGGAGGTTTTCGAAGCGTTGGGTGAGTCCGTTGTAAAATCCGGCGGGCAGGGCGGTGAAGCCTGTGCTGTTGTGGCCGCCAGTCCCGTTGATCCAAAGGTGCGGGGATCTGATGGCCGCATTGCCGTGTGCGAAAAGTGCGGCGTAATGTTCCGGCTCAGGCAGGAACCATCCCTCCGGACAAATGCCCTGCAGGTGCCCCGCCGGCGTCAAGACGGGCGTCTGCGACGTGTCAACGGCCGCATGCCAGGTGTACAGCAGCCCGAAGACCCGCTCGTTTCCGGTGCTGTCAGGATGAAGTGCCGAGTAGTAGGGCGCGGCCCCTTGAATGGCGCGGCCGTCGCTGTAATGCCGGCTACGGAGGTTGGACTGCATCCAGCAGACGTGGTTGATGCGCACCGATGGGTAGCGGTTTCCGTCGTAATCAACGGCCTCCAAGCAGGCGGGCTCTCTGTGAATGCTCAGAATCCTTGTCACCGTACTGTCGCACCCGTAGGCGCCCTCATATAGGTGCGTGACGCTGTCGGCTTGGGTGAAGAGAATCCCGTCCCATGCGTAGGGCAGCTCGTCCTCCTCGACGGTCAGCCGCAACGTGGTGTCTTTGATGCCGTTCGGATGCACCGCGACGGAGGCTGTTGCACTGACGGTGTGGGTGATGGGCGGCGCTGTCACGCGCATCTGCCAGCCTTGATACGCCCCGCTGCCCGCCGTGTGTTGTCCCGACTGGAAAAGCAAGGTGAACAGCCCTCTTTCCGATATCAGCTCGGGAATGGAGACATGTGTGCCTCTCAAGGTCAGAACCGGCGTGCCGGAAATACCTTCATGGTCGAAAATGTACAACACGTCAGCGGTGTCCCCAGGCGCGGGGCCGGCACACGCGAAATAGTCGGTCAATAAACGGAGCGTTGTGCTCGAATCCGTGGCCCGCAAGGTCAGGATGTGGGACTCATAGGCGGAATAGGACGCGTCAGGGCCGCCGCTGTCGTACACGAGCAGGCTTTCGCCCGGACTTATTTCCAAAGTGTCGTCACATAAATGGATGGCCCCGTATAGATAAGAGGGGCTGTATGGACATGCCCGGCCATGTTCCACCGCCGCAATTATCGTGGTGTCATTTGTCAGAGCATCGAAGATGAAGGAGGCAAATTTTCCATCTGAATCAATAGTGTCGGTTCTGATGATCTCGTGTGAGTGAGTCTCCTGCCATTGGATGCAGTAGGGGGCGGCGGCATCGGATTGCGCCGTCACCATGGCTGCCGTGCCGCGGCAGACAGTGTCATGAGTGCAGGTGAGCCGGATCTCCCGGTCGCCTCTTGACAACTGCAATGTGACGGTGTCTTCGGGAATATGGTAGCTGCACCGCGCGTCTTGGATTTCAGAGATGTAGCAGTATGTGCCGTGGTGGACGACAGTCCTGAACAATGTGTCGCGGTCGCCGTCGCCACGGTTGGTAAAGGGTGTCAGGGCGGTTTGCTCCAAATCCCGGCAGGCAATGGTGTAGCTGATGGGTGCCAAGCCGTGGACGATGGCTTGCACGGGGACTTCGGTGCCGGGGCAAACAGTCGTGTCCCCGAGCAGTTCAGCCCACGGTGCGGAGATGATGTCCAAGTGGATGCTGTCGCGCAGGTTGGAACATCCCGCGCCCGAAACTTCCACATGGTAGGTTCCGGCGGCGGCACTGCCGCGTGCCAGAAACAGTTCGGCGTTCTGGCTGTTCTCATCGAAGCCTGCCGGCCCCGTCCAATGGTAGGTGGCCCCGCCCAATGCGATGCCGAAGAAATGGCAGGTGGCGCCCTCGCAAAGTGAAAGCGCATTCATGTTCTCTTCCGCCCACCCCTTGCGGATCTTGCTCATGTCGCTGACCGAGAAATTGGTGAGAAAGTGCGCGTTGCAGGCATCCGACATCTCAATGGAGAGCGATTGCCCAAAGTGTATCGGAATGTTGTCGAAATCACCAGTCTGGTTTTGGCCGATTATGTTCCCTTCGCTATCGGGGGCGTCATAAAGCGTGTATGTGTAAGGATGTGTGCCGTTTTTGCCCCTTGCCCGCACAAATCCGATGGAGTCTCCCTCGTTGCAGACATGCGAGTAGAGGTAGTCGAACTGGATGGTGGCCCCGTCCCACTCGATGACCGTGTCCTTGATATAACAAAGGTCGTTTTGCAACAAACCGTCGTTGTTTTGGGGCAAAGCGTACATGCTGATGATATAAGTGCCCGGTATGCCGACATACATGGGATTCCCTTTGGTGACGGAGTTTGCCGAGTGGGTGACACTCTCCTCCTGGTGGATCTGGAAGAAGGTGGCGATGTCGGCTCCCTCCAACTTGAGCTGTCCTGCGACGGGCATGATCTCCAGTTGTGAGCACCGCCTGTCGAAAACATAGCTGGGCGGTTCGGAGACCACGGGGTCTGGCAGAAAGTCCACTTCCTGGCGGATTGTGTCGTCGGGCCGGTCGCAAGCGTGCTTGATGACCCATACATACAAGCCCGGCGTCAAGCCGATGCTGCTCAATTTGAATCCTGGCCGCCATGAGTTTTCGTGATAATACTCTTGGTATTCCAGCACCATGGGGTTGTCCAACCGCTCTTTCTCCATCGCAAACTGCTGAGGCCCGACAGTGTGGATTTTCAAATTGTAAAAGTTATCACGCGGACTTTCAACTAAATATAAGGTGTCGCCAAAATAAGAGTAGATGTTTCTTCCTTGATAATTGTATGAGTAAATCGTGTAGGAGTATTGGAACAAGCCGATTGACCGTGGCAAGTCGGAACAGATGTTTTCGTTTGCGTCGCCGATCATCCAGTAGTTGTGCCTGTCAATGGGCTCGCTATAGTGCAGCGCTGTATCGTAGTTGAAATAAACGCGACTGGTGTAAAGGGGACACCCCATGTCGTCATAGAACTCCAGCAAGAGGGTGTCGCCTCGTAGAGACGTGTCCCTCAGGCAGAAAAATGACCATGTGTATGTCATGCTGCTGTCCGTCAAGATGTACACAACGCTGTCGCGGGTGATGTCCGTGATTTTGCAATGCACGGGGAGTGTGAGGTAGGAATGGCGACTCATGCCGTCGGAAATGGATGGGATGCCTCCGCTATGCGTGTAGAAATTGTCGTTCTTGTTGTTGGTGCTGTCGGCATTCGAAGGCGTGTGGTCCGCTGTGTGATAGTAGTAGTGATAACTATAGTGGTAGCGATACCGATAGCCTGGCGTGTGAAGCCCGCAATAATCGAAAATTGTAGAGACCTGCTCCAAAGTCTCGTTGTACCCGTACATGCCTCCGCCAATCCGTCCTTGCGGGTAGATGGTGTAACTGAGACTCCAAATGGTGTCGGGACACAGTTTGTAGCGGGTCTGCAAGATGATCTCCTTGAACCACGCCTCGCCGTAATTGCCCAGAACGCTCATGGTGTCGTACAGGAAGGCCATGTTCTGAACGGCTCGCGGCATGTCGTACCATCGTGTGGTGTCTTTGTCCGCACCTTTTGTGGGATTCACGAAACGATATTCGAACATGGGCGTCGTGTCGTTCATGTAAAAATAGTACTCGTCGTTGTGGGCGTCGATGGTGTGCAGGTCGAAAACCTCCTTGAACACGACGATGTTGCGGCTGGTCGGGATGCCTGAGCTGTTGCGAAGCAGAAAATGCCCCTCTTGCGTGTCGTGCCGGACCGTCGGCACACTGACGAAGAGCTGCGGAGTGTAATATCCGCATCCGTCGTGGCAGAGCAGCCGATAGTCTCCGGATTCGAGGCTGTCAATCGTGTAATAGTGACGGTAATCGTACCGTAGCGGATCCTCACCGTTCTGCTGCGGCGCATCAAAGACAACACGGCGCACAAGGATGGTGTCGTGGGCGGAATACCTCCACACATCGATTGTGTAAGGGAAGGAACCCTCTTCAATGCGCACTTGGACTTTGCCGGTCGGGCTGCAGCTCAACGAGGGCACAATGCCGTATGGCGTGCTGTAGGTGAACAGGTTGTAGAGAACGCCGGCGGTGGGAATCCTGTATGAGTTTTCCACTTCAGCCTCCATGGAGTCCGTCACGATGGTGTAAGCATCTCCATACGACAATCCCGTGGCACAAAGCGCTGACACCTTGACTTTGTATCTGCCGGGCCTCAGGTGGCCGATGTGCGCATCAGTGGTCTCCACGATGGAATCGCTGCCGTTGTCAATGGGAACGTAGCTGAAACGGATCTGCTCCAGACTCGCCCCCGCAGTGTCCGACAGGGTGCAGCTGATCCTTCCGTTTGCTTGGCACGAGGCCGCTTCTGTGGCGACAGACAATCGGACGTTACATACTGATTGTCCATGGATTAAGGACGAATCTGTCCAAAATGAAGAAATAATTGTTAAAATCAGAATCCATAAAAAAGGGAGCCGTTTGGCTCCCTTCCTTATGTTGGTCTCCTCTTGGAGAAATGTTTTTCTTTTCATTTTGATTCTTGTTAATTAATTGATATTGATATATATATGTTTTGTTTGCAACATGAAATGCCGTTTTTCTTTTTCATGCGGCAAAAGTATAAAAAATACCAATACGATTAACAATAAATCAAGTAAATATTTATAATAAATTAAAAATAACTATTATTTGTTAATTTTTGGCCGTGGGGCGCCTGTCCAAAGCAGCACGTTGGTCAAGGCGATAAAGCCGACGCCGGAGCGGGTCTCGAACATGCACTCCACCGTGATGTTCAGCATGACGAGAATGGCAAAGGAGAACTGCAGGATGTCTTTGCGGCGAATACTCTCAAAAAGGGGGTAGAGACAGTAGGCGAGGAGGATGGCCAGGCCGAGGATGCCGGTTTCGACAAGTTCTTGCAGATATTGGCAATGAGCGTTGTAGTTGTGTTCGATGAGGTTAGTGTAGTTTTTCTGGAGGGCATTGAGCTTGAGGTCTTCGGTGGCGTCGCCGGTGCCGGTGCCCCAAGGCAGGTTGTTCACGGCCACTTCCCAAGAGGATTTCCAGATGGTGAGCCGGATCTCGCCGCTTCCCTCGCCGTATGGCTCGTCCTTGTGGTTCTTGATTTGTTCAAGCGCGATGAGGGCGCGGTTGTTGCTTATGATGCCGGATTGATAGACGAAGATGGAGATGCCCACCACGGCGCCGAGGATCAGCAGGCTGATGAAAGGATGATGCCGGCGAATGGCGAAATAGAGGAGGATCCAAAGGGTGGAGAGCAGGGAGATACAAATCAGACCGGCTTTGGATTGCAACAGGACGACAGTCAGTGCCAGCATCGCGAGTGCGGGAACGGAGATCGTCTTGTATCTTGTGGTGGAGGAGTGCCAATACAGATGCATGTCTCGCAGCAGCCAGAAGAAGGCAAAAGTCATGTACATCGCCACGTATGAGGGATGCTTGAAGAGGGATAGATAGATATAATAGAGGTATTTGCTGTTTCCGCTATAGACGACTCGGTATAAGCCAAACGGCACGATGATCAGGCATTGGAGCACGCAGCTGGCAGCGAAGACTCCGAACAGGAGGCGCATCCGGGCGGGGGTGAAGAGTTCGGGTTTGCAGGAGAGAATGACAACAGGCGCCACCAAGAACCATATATCGCAGTCGAATGCGGCCAGCGCGGTGCTTTTCCGGGAGGAGATGAGGAATCCCACGATGGTGAGCAGGTATAGGGCGGAGAAGATGATGACAGCGGGGAGAGTGTGGCGAGCCCGCAGGTGGTCGCGTTTTTCCCGCCAGTTCCATTCCCATATCCAGTTGACAACCATGGCGACGGCTATGGGCAGCATCAGCCAGTTGGTGAAAGGCAGGGTGCCCATGGCCAGCAACAACAGTGCATAGAGCACGTTGAAGTGTTTGTTGTCAGAGAACAGTTCTTTCGGGTTTGGCATGGTTATTTGTCTAAGAGGTCAGGCCTGCGCTCTTTGGTGCGGATGAGCTGTTGCTCGAGTTTCCATTCGTTGATGAGCTTCTCGTTGCCGGAGAGCAGCACGTCGGGCACGCGGTGGCCCCGGAAGTCGGCGGGGCGCGTATAGACGGGGGCGGAGAGCAATCCGTCTTGGAAGGAGTCGGAGAGGGCGGAGGTGCCGTCGCCGATGACGCCCGGGATGACGCGCGCCACGGCGTCCGTGATGGCCATGGCGGCGATCTCGCCTCCGGAAAGCACGTAGTCGCCGATGCTGATGTCCTCGGTGACATAGAGTTCGCGCACGCGCTCATCCACGCCCTTGTAGTGGCCGCAAAGCAGAATGATGTTGTTCAACATCGACAACTCGTTGGCCTTGTGTTGGTTGAAGACCGCACCATCGGGTGCCATCAGATAGATGCCGTCGTAGGTGCGCTCGCTCTTCAGCTGCTCGATGCAGCGTGCGATGGGTTCAATCATCATCACCATGCCGGCCTCGCCCCCGAAAGGGTAGTCGTCAGCTTTGTGGTGCTTGTCGGTCGTGTAGGCCCGGATGTCATGGGTGTGCAACTCCAATAGCTGCTTGTTCACAGCCCGTTTCAGAATGGAATTTCCAAAAACGCCCTCGAACATGTCCGGAAACAAAGTGAGTATGTCTATGCGCATGAATTATCAGTTATCCGTTATTTTCTCAATCATCATAATCCCGTCCCGAAAGGGTAGGAGCAGGTTGCGAACACGCGGGTCGCTTTGCACTTTGTCGTTGAAAGCGAGGATGGCGTGCGTGTCGCGGTCGTTGTGGGCCACCTTCCCGGCGACCTTGCCATTCCAAAGGGCATTGTCCACCAGTATGAAACCGCCTTTGCGGGTGCGGGGCAGCAGCAAGTCGTAGTAGGTGCCGTAGTCCTCCTTTTCGGCATCGATGAAGCAGAGGTCCCAGTTGCAGTCCAAAGTGGGGATGATATCACGGGCATCTCCGATGTGCAGCTCGATGCGGTTGCACAGCGGGGATTGTGAAAAATAGCCGCGGATGCGGTCTTCGTATTCCACATTTTGTTCGATGGTGTGCAGCGTGCCGTCGGATGCAACTCCTTCGGCGAGGCAGAGGGCCGAGTAGCCGGTGAAGGTGCCCACCTCCACAACGTGGCGGGGATGCAACATGCGGGCCACCATTGTCAGGAATAATCCCTGCAGCTGTCCTGAAAGCATCCTTGGATTGATGGTCTCCAGATGCGTCTGCCGGTTCAGGCGATATAGCAAGCCGCTTTCAGGTGAGCTGTGGGCCTCGCAATACTCCTCGATGTCGTGGTCAATCAGGTCGAACGTGGACATGTCTATGATAGTTCTGCTATGGTTTTGTTCACCTCTTCTTCTGTTTTGGTGAGCTTGTCTTTGCAAATCTTGATCAACTGGGTGGCAGTCTTGATGTTGTCAGCCAAGTCGTCCACGGAGATGTCTGCATCCTCCATCTGTTTCACAATCTGCTGCAGTTTTTCGAATGCTTCGGTATAGGTCAGGTTTTCTTTCATCTCTTCCAAAACAAAGGTTAGTATTTGACACCGACCTTGAAGCCGGCGAAATGGTAGAGCGCGGGTTGGATGCTGTTCGCGAAAAGAGCGGAATAGTCGGTCTCGCCCTCCACAGGAATGGTGTAGCGGATCTTGGAATACTGCACCTTGTAGGTGCCGGCCAGGATCAGCGACACCTTGTCTGTGAGGTTGATGTTGATGCCGATGCCCCCTTCGCCCATGGGACCCCAGTTGCTGCCATGGATCACATGGTCCTTGTCAGGCTCGGAGGAGATATACCATTTGAAGCCCCAGCCGAGGTTGATGAATGCCATGGGCGCCACCTTGCTTTGCATCATGTTGACGCTGAAGTTGAGATACAACGGCACGAATGCGGTTCTGTTCCAGAAGTCGATGCCGGCACCCACGCCCATGTAGAAGAAATTGTTGAACTGGTAGGCAATGAGTTGGCCGACCTGGATGTTGAAGTTCTTGTTGCGAACCGTTTTCAGCACATCGTCGTCCTCCAGTACCGGCGGCAGGAGGAGGTCGTGGCAGTCGTGGGCGGCCAGACGGAATTCACCCACGCCGCCACCGTAGCCCAGGGAGGTCATGAAGGTGAATCTTCTTTGTTGTTGCACTTTGTTGCGTTGGGCTTGTGCGTTCGGGGCCGCGGCGAGAAGGAGGCCGAGGAGCAGGAGGAGAGCGGTATGTTTCATGAAATTCGGGTTTCGCATATCAAAAAGGTGTTTAATTAGCATTATATAATAATTGTAAGAATGGTCATTGTTTTTTCAGCAGTTCACGGGCGGTGGCGCGGGCGGCTTCGGTGGTGCCGGCACCCCCTAACATGGTGGCGATGGCCTCCACACGCTCCTCCCCCTCCAAAGGACGAAGGTCGGTGACCGCCTCGCCTTCGCGGTTTTCCTTGAAAACCAGGAGGTGGCGGTTGCCCCGTGCGGCAATTTGCGGCAGATGGGTGATGGCGACTACTTGGTGGCGCTGCGACAAAGCCTGCATGGCAACGCCCACCTTGTGGGCCGTCTCCCCGGAGATGCCTGTGTCGATTTCATCGAAAATGACGGTCGGCAATACCGTGGAGTCTGTGATGACCGACTTGAGCGCCAGCATGATACGGGACATCTCGCCGCCGGAGGCCACCTTCCCCAGATCAGCCGGCTCCATGCCGGGATTGGCCGTGAAAAGGAATGTGGCGCGGTCCATGCCCGACTCCTGCATCTCGTCCACGGGTTCGAGCACAATCTCCATGCGGCTGTCAGGCATGCCCAACTCCCGCAGGTGGTGTTCAATCTCCTTCTGGAGTTTTGCGATGACTTGCTGACGGCTTTTCGACAGCTGCTGCGCCAACGCCAGCGTCTCTTTCCGTGCCGCGTGACAAGCTTTCTCCAACTCCTGGAGCTGCTCCTTGTCATTGCTTTGCTGCGACAGTTCTTGGCGGAGACGGTCAGCCAAGGCGAGCAACTCGGGTATGTTGTCCACTTGGTATTTGTGTTGCAAAGTGTAGATGAGGTCGATGCGTTCGTTGAGGCGGTCCAGCTCTTGCGGGTTGACTTCCACCTCGTCCTCTTTGCGGGCGATTTCGTATGCGATGTCCGTGAGTTCCACGGCGGCCTCGTGGAGGCGGTGCCGGATCTCTTCAAAATCGGGACCCAAGTCGCGCAAGGATTCACATTCGGCTTGTACGGCCTTGAGTTGTTGCAGCACGTTGCCCTCCTCCTGCTCGGAGAGCTGCTGTGCGGCGGCGTAGAGGTGTGATTTGATCTCCTCGGCATGGCTGAGCAGTCGTATCTGCTGTTCAGTCAGCTCCTGCTCGCCGGGTTGCAGCTGCGCTTTGTCCAGCTCCTCAACCGTGTATTGCAGGAATTCCTGCCGCAAGGCATCCTCGGTGCATTTTTGCTTGAGATCCGCATGTTGTTGTTCCAACTGACGAAGTTGGGAAAGATTTTGTCGATAACGGATGCGTAAGTCGCCGTTTTGGGCATATTGGTCGATGACGCGCAGGCGGAATGAGGAGTCGCGCGGCAGCAGGTTCTGGTGCTGGGAGTGTATGTCGATGAGCTTGCCGGCCAATGTGCGCAGGATGACCAAAGTCACGGGCGTGTCGTTGATGAAGGCGCGCGACTTGCCACTCTCGTTGATTTCGCGGCGCAGTGTGGTCAGCGGCTGGTAATCGAGGTCGTTTTGTTCGAAGAAATTCCGGAGCTCCAAACCCTCGATGTCAAAAAGTCCTTCCACGATGCACTTGCGTGTCTTGTCGCGGAGCACCTCTGTTTCGGCGCGGCTGCCTAAGATCAGCGACAACGCGCCCATAAGGATGGATTTGCCCGCACCTGTCTCGCCCGTGATGACCGTCAGGCCCCGGTCGAACGCCATCCGCAAGGACCGGATGAGCGCATAGTTCTCTATCTGCAGGGCGCGGAGCATAAGAGGCTATTTGGATGCGGAGTTGATGGCGTCGTAACGGGAAGAGTTGGTGGGGTCGATTTGTTTCATGATGTTGACGACCTGCGACTTCTCACTTGGCATGCCCTCTTTGAAAATGTTGATGATTTCATCGCACTTGGCAGCGGCGAAAGCCTTTACCATGGCAAGGTTGGAACGCTGTTGCGCCACCTGTTGCAGCAACTTGAGGCTTTCCAGGATGACCGCGCGACCGGCATCGGGTGACTCGCTCATCACGTCTAACCCGAGGCGATGGTACTGATATAAGAAGTCATGCAGCTTGCTGTAGGAACTGTTGGTGAAATTCTCAATGATCCAGTAGCGGTTGTTCTGGCCGTTGTCGGCACGTGTCCAGCCCTTCTCCTTGGAAGATTGGTTGAGATCGACGATGGACTGCATCTTGCTGAAGTATGGACTGCCGCCGTTCGGGGAGAAGCTGTCAAACTCAACAGCTAAGAAAAGGTTGAGGTAATAGGCAATCAGCGAGGTGAACTGAGAGAGGTTCTGGTCGTCGGCATACTCCAACGGATCGCCCTCGGCATAGGTGAATTGGATGTTCTTGTCTTGGAAGTTGACGAGCGTGGTCTTGTAGCTGGCCTTATAGACAGGACGTTGCAACAGGATGGTCATCGTGCCCTCGAATACGTCGCCCGATACCTTGGTGAGGTTGATTTGCAGGGCGCACTCGATGCGCTCCGTCATCTTCAGGTTGTATTGGCACCATTTGCGGTCGTGGATGAATTGATACAACTTTTGTTGCAGGTCGTTGTACCGCTGTTGGTTGACGCCACCGGTGACTTGGTGGGCGTTGACGGAGACCTGGCATTGGAAATCCTGGGCGTGCAACATGCAGCCTATGAGGAGCGCGCAGGTCAGTATCAAGATTTTTTTCATCATAGTGTTCGTTGGTTATGCTTCTTTGGAGTTTGTGAGCTCGTGCACAAAGCGCAGGATGTCGCGGGCGATCTCTTTCTTGTCCTTGAGTTCGCTCTCGCGGGTCTGCTCGTCGCGGGTGATCATCAGCACCTTGTTGGTCTGGGTGCGGAAGCCCGCGCCTTCTGTGCGCAGCGAGTTGAGAACGATCATGTCGGCGTTTTTAGTGTGCAGTTTCTTGAGCGCGTTGGCCTTTTCGTTTTCCGTTTCGAGGGCAAAGCCCACGAGGAACTGGTCCGCGCGCTTCTGTTGCCCGATAGTGGCGAGGATGTCGCGGGTCTTGACCAGATGCAGGTCGAGGTGATCGGCGGTCTTCTTGATCTTCTCGGGCGCGGTCTGTTCGGGTGTGAAGTCGGCGACGGCGGCAGACATGACCATGATGTCCTGCCGGTCGGCGACGGCCATGCACTGCTCGAACATCTGGGCGGCGGTGGTCACGTCAACACGTTTGATGGCCGGGTGCCGGGTGCTCAGGTTGGTGGGCCCGGTGACGAGGGTCACCTCGGCGCCCCACTCGGCGGCGGCCTCCGCAATGGAGAAGCCCATGAGCCCGGAGGAGTGGTTCCCGATAAAACGCACGGGGTCGATAGGCTCGTAGGTGGGCCCGGCGGTGATCATGACGCGCTTGCCGGCAAGGATTTGCCCGCCTTGCAGGAATTGGTCCACAATGGCGAAAATCTGCTCCGGTTCCTCCATGCGGCCTGTGCCGGTGGTGCCGCAGGCAAGGAATCCGCTCTGCGGCTCAATGATGCGGCAACCTTTTTGGCGCAACAACTCGATGTTGTGCTGCACCGTGGGCTCGGCAAACATGCGGTCGTTCATCGCGGGGGCGACGAACACAGGGCCGCGAGCCGCCAGCAGAAGCGTCGAGAGCGCATCGTCGGCGATGCCATGGGCGTATTTGCCGATGATGTTCGCCGTGGCCGGCGCCACCACCACGCAATCCGCCCAGTCGGCCATGCTGACATGCTGCACGTCGCGATGCTCCGTGGGGTCGAAAAGCTCCGTGTAGAGCTTGTTCTGCGACAGCGTCTCGATGGTCAACGGCGTGACAAACTCCAAGGCGTGCCGCGTGGCCGTGACCTTGACCTCGTAGCCGTGCTTCTTGAACAGACGGATGAGCAACAGCGACTTGTAGGCTGCGATGCCCCCCGTGATGCCAATGACAATGTGGTTGCGCCCGGTATCCATGGCCCTGTTTAGTCGTTGTCAGTGTCCTGGAAATATACTTGGTCGTGCTCGAACTCGTACAAGGCCAACTGCGTGGGCTTGGGGAGTTGCTCATAGAACTTGGAGAGCTCGATCTGCTCGCGGTTCTCGAAGACCTCTTCCAGACTGTCGGCGTTGGTGGCGTACTGCAGGGAACTCTCCTGGAACTCCTGCTTCAAGTCGGCAGCAATTTGGTCGGCACGCTTCGACATGATGACGATGCTCTTGTAAAAGTTGCCCGTCGCCTTGTCGTATTGGCGAATGTCCTTGGTCTTGGCGTAAAGGTCGGTTTTGAGTTTCTTGTAATCAGCTGCTTTCATAAAATATCAATTGTTTTGTGTTTCTACAATATGTTTTCTTGCCTCTTTGGCGATTTTTTCGGTCTCTTTGAAATATTTGGTGTCCTTGTAGTCGCGTTCCATGCGGTCGCACGCTTCCAAACAGGCCTTGTAGCGCTCTTGCTGTTTGCGCTCCACACTTCGCTTGGCGTACTCGTAATTGTTGAGCACCAAATAATAAACTGCCTCCGGCATCAGGGGCGAGTATGAATATTCGTTGAAAAAGTTCTTGGCCGCAATCTGGCATGCCTCGTAGTGGTCGGTGTTGTAGTAGAGTTTCAGCACCTCCAGATCCTTGCGGGCCAGCTTGAGCCGAAGGTCGTCCAACATCACGTTGCATTCTTCCATGTGGGCGTTGTTGGGATAGGCGAGCAGGAAGGCCTTGATCTCGTCAATGGCATATTGCGTGCTGGATTGGTCGAGACTGTAGTCCGGGGAGGTCTTGCTGATGGCGGAGATGCAATAGTAATAGGCGTCTTCCGTCTTGTCGGTGTTGGGATAGCGCCTCACATAGTCTCGAAAATGGAAGGCTGCCATGTTGTAGTCCTTGTTGTTGTAGTAGCATTCCGCAAAGCGGTAGAGGATGGTGTCCGCGCGCGGCGTGCCGAGTGAGAGCGGATAAAGCTCCTCGAATAGCGTGGCGGCAGAAAGGTACTGTCGGTTGTCGTAGAACTTCATGGCACGTTCATAGCACTGGTCGAAGTTCTCGAAAGTGACTTTCTTGATACGCTTGGAGGCCTGATTGTCCTTTCTTTTGTTCCCCTTCGCAGGCTTGGTGGTGTCCTGCACCGACCATGAAGTCGGCGCGTTTGGCACGCAGGGCAGGGGAGACTCCTCGCCGCGACCGGCTGCTGCGACAACTAACAGCATTATTACCAATATGTTGAATATATTTTTAACCATAGTAAGTCAAACTTGCAAATATACGTTTTTTATGTCAATTGGCAAGATTATATTTTGGAGGTTGGAAGTTGGATATTAGATGTTAGATGTTAGGGTTGTGAGTACCATACCCCGATCAGGCGGTCGTAGGTGCCGCCGTCTTCGCGGAAATAGATGTAAACGGTGTAGTCGTTGTGTGTCTCGTAGTGATTGCCTTCGATGTAGGACGGGTCAATGGTATGGGTGCCGTGGGGTACGTGGACGTACTGGTAATTATGCAGTCCCTGCTTCAACAGGAAGTCGGTCTCCCAGAACTGGTATTGCTCGTTGTAATGGAGTTTTGCCTCGGGCAGGATGTTCCAGTCGGTGAGCTGCCCGAACACATAGACATCGCCTTGGTCGAAGGGGAAAGGGCTCTTGAGCGTGAAGTGGGTGTGAACATAGTCCTCGGAAAAGGGGTTTTGCATGTCGATGTTGTGATAGTAGCTGCCTCCGTTGAGGGTGTTGCGGCTCTCGTATGCGCCGAAAGGCCGGGCTTCGTCTTCCAGCACGTAGGCGTGGTTCTGCCGGTGTTCGAAGCTGATGCCGATGATGCGGTCGCCGTTGCTACGGAGGGTGCGGGTGTCGAAGGTGCGGAACTCGGCGCCGCCGGGGAAGGTGTTGCGCCCGTCGTCATAGTCGAAGCTGTACTCCCCCGGGAACCCGGAACGGTAGGTGAGCCCCAAGATGGCGTTGTCCCAACGGCCATTCTGCTGGATGGCGGCATGCAGGTTCATGGCGGGGTTGCGCACAATGTAGGGACCGCTGTTCACCACGAAGTCCACCTCCTGGTGCGTGAAACGGTCGGCCACCACGGAGGAACTGTGCACGGATCCGGTGACACCGGCCTGCTCGTCTTCCCGCACCATGAAACGACGCGTCAGCAACGGATGGTCCGGCGTGTCGTCATAGACAAACAGGACATAATTCCCCGACTTGGTGGGCCGCAGGTTGTCGTTCGGAATGGTCAGATGATACTGCATGTAGTGCTCTATCGTGTTGAATGAGTAGTCGTAGGCCGAAATCTCGTCCTCGATATAGCCCTCTATGTATTCGATAGGGTTCAGGTCGGACGGCTTCCAGTCGTGCGTGCAGTGGATGAGCGTGTATTTGACGTAGCGCGAGGTCTCCACCAAGTCGTCGAAATCAAGATACAGCTCGCCGGTGGAGAGCGTGATGACGGGGTGGTCCTGCAGGTGGCCGGTGGAGAGCGTGACACTCCGGATGCCCTCCTCGTAGATGCGGTTCTCAAGCTGGATGGAGCGCGCGTCGTACTGCGCACGCAATGTCACAGACAGGATGATGGCACATAACAAGATTAAGGTCTTCTTCATTTGTGGTGCATTTGAATGGACATAACGCAAAAACGTTGTTTATAGCGTGCAAAAGTACAAAAAAAAGATAATGCTGCCAAAGTCTCAGGTGTCAGGCGGACAGCTCGCGGTTAACCGTGCCGGCGATCCCGATGGCGGCAAAGAGCTTTTTTACTATCTTTGCCGCCCGAATGTGACGGATAATAAAAACACCCCGCAATATGAAAAAAATTCTGCTTCCTCTCCTTTTGTTGGCTTTCGCCATGACCGTTTTCGGCCAGGACAAAAAAATCACTGTTGAAAGAATCTGGAACGATTATTACTTTTACCCTCGTGGAGTCGCCGGTTATACCGCCATGCCCAAGAGCGACTATTACACTGTCGTAAAGCGCGGTGGCATTGAACGTTACAGCTTTGCCACGGGCGAGATGGTTGACATGCTGCTCTCCAACGCGGATTTGACACGTCTCAGCGACGGTGCCGTGAATATGGGCAGCGTCAGCAGCTACAAGTTCACATCCGACGAGTCCAAGATCGTGCTCGCCATCGATGAGGAGAGCATCTGGCGCCGCTCCACCCTCGCATATTACTATGTCTATGACATTGCCGCCCAGACGCTGACCCGCGTGGCCGGCACGGAAACCAAGCTCCACTTCGCCGAGCTCACCGAGGACGGCACCAAGGTGCTCTTCGCCCGCGATTGCGACCTCTTTTACCAAGACATGGCTACCGGCAAGATTACCCAAATCACCCATGACGGCAAGCCCAACGCCATCCTCAACGGCTATGCCGACTGGGTCTATGAGGAGGAACTCGACATGTCGGGTGCCGCCTCCTGGTCGCCCGACGGCACCAAGATCGCCTTCCTGCGCTTCGATGAAAGTCGCGTCAAGGAGTACAACTTCGCCCTCTATGACGATCTCTATCCCACCGATTTCAAGTACAAGTACCCGAAGGCCGGCGAGGACAACTCTTTGGTGGATGTCTGCATCTACGATGTCGCCACCGGTTCCCTCACGAAAGTTGACCTCGGCGACAACACCAACTGCTACTTCCCGCGCGTCTATTGGATGCCCAACAGCCGCGACGCCATCATCTTGAAGCTCAACCGCCACCAGAACCGTCTCGACTTCATCCGCTACAACACCGTCACGAAACAGCAGGATGTCGTCTATACGGACGAGAACGACAAGTGGCTGGATGTCACCGACAACTATTATTTCCTCAAGGACGGCCAGACGATGATCGTCACCTCCGAGCGCGACGGCTTCAACCACATCTACAAGGTGACCCTTGGCGATGGCCTGCAGCAACTCACCTCCGGCAATTGGGAAGTCAACGAGATCCAATATGTCAGCGAGGATAAGAAGCTCATCTACTATCTTTCCAACGAGAGCGGTGTGCTGAACCGCGACCTTTACGTCATCAATTTCGACGGCAAGAAGAAAAAGCTGCTGAGCAAGGGCGACGGTTGGGCGAGCACGGAGTTCAGTCCGAATGGTAACTACTACCGTCTGCAATACTCCGATCTGAACACCCTGCCGAAATATACCATCAACGACAGGACAGGCAAGGAGTTGCGGGTGCTCAACGACAACCACAACGTGCAGGAGACGATGGACAAATTCGGCTTTGTGAAACGCGAGATCATCCATTTCACCACCGATGACGGCACCGAGCTGTACGGCTGGATGATGAAGCCCGCCAATTTCGACCCCAACAAGCGTTATCCGGTGATGATGAACTGCTACGGCGGTCCGGGAAGCCAGCAGGTGATGAACGCCTACAGTGGCGCACAAGACCTTGCCTTCTACCAGATGCTGGCGCAGCACGGCTACATTTCCGTCTGTGTCGATGGGCGCGGCACCGCCACCCGCGGCGATGCCTTCAAGAAGGTTATCTACCAGCAGATGGGCAAGTACGAGGCCATCGACCAGATTGCCGCCGCCAACTGGCTCAAGAAGCAGCCTTTCGTGGACGGCGACCGCATCGGCATTTGGGGCTGGAGCTTCGGCGGCTACCTCTCCGCGTTGTCGCTGTTCCGCGGCGACGGTGCCTTCAAGATGGCCATCTCCGTGGCCCCGGTCACCAACTGGCGCTACTACGACAACATCTACACCGAGCGTTTCATGCGCACCCCGCAGGAGAACCCCGACGGCTACGACCTCAATTCACCGACCACCTTCGCCAAGGAC
This sequence comes from uncultured Bacteroidales bacterium, assembly GCA_947167635.1. Classification (GTDB taxonomy): domain Bacteria; phylum Bacteroidota; class Bacteroidia; order Bacteroidales; family WCHB1-69; genus F23-D06. Next base: position 47,174 of record CAMVIT010000004.1, read on the forward strand.
CTCAAGGGCAGCTACCTGCTCGTACACGGCACCGCCGACGACAATGTACACTTCCAGAACGCCATGGAGTTGGTGAAGGCCCTCAACGAGGCCGGCGTGGAGTACGACCAGTTCTTCTTCCCCAACAAGAACCATTTCATCATGGGCGGCAACACCAGAACATACCTCTATAATAAACTGGCCAAATATATTTTGGAGCATTTGTAGAAGCCGTTTCCGCAATCCCTGGCTACCGAGCTCTTGCCCCTGACAGGGCAGCATGAGAAAGATCGCGTTCTTACACCACTTCCGTCACCGGCATCAGCTTGGCGCAGTGGTCGATGATGGCATTGGCCCACTCAAAGCCTTCGTCGCAGGTCTTTTTGCTTTGTGTGCCATCATAGCCCATGGTCAAATGCATTATATTGTAGCCGGCCAGAATAGCTGCCAAAAGTTTTCTGTTTCGCTTGCCGGCCGCTTCCTTGTATTTATCGATGGAGGGGCGGCCTTTGCCCTTGCGTATCTGCAATACAGCGTCAAGGGCAATCAGGCATCCATTCCATAAGGTGTTTCCCGCCATTTTTACATATTTGTTGTCCATGTAGATTTTCAGGTCCGGGTCATAGTTGGCCTTCTTGATGACCTCCTCGGCATTGGCCACATAGCGCTGTGCTTCCTCTATAGGATCTTTCATAACCTTGTCTTTTTTATGTTTTATCAGATTGCAAATATACAATAAAAATAAGCTATTGTCAATATTTTTTAAAAATTTTTTATTTGACTAAGAATCAATGCTATGAAATTTTTAGATACAATAATTTAATAATAATTAGTTAAACCATATTTTATATTTTGCATGGATTAATGTAATTTTGTGTTTTATCCATTGTTCCTCGCGTTGAATACATCACTAACGACCAATCGCCAACCGCTTTGCCGGGGATTCCGCTCGCTCACTGCGCTCGCGGCGGAATGGTGGTTGCACGCTGACGGGCAGGGAAAGGGAAAAGATGGGCGGCGGGAGGCTGTGCCGAAATTGGGAATTTATTGTCCGCCGCCCATCTTTTCCCTCTTTTTACCCCCCCCCTCCGCCGCGCACCATTCCGCGCGCTCTGCGCGCGGAACCTCCCGCCAACCCCCGCAGACCTGGCGGCCTGCCTGCGGCGACAGCCGGCGGAACCTTCACCAACACCCTTGTCGGCTGTTGCCGGCGGAACCTCCACTCCAACCCCAAATGGCCAAAAAAAAGGCGCGGCCTCGCGGCCACGCCCTTGCAATTATGAATGATAAATTATTCTTATCTCTTGATACAGCGGATGCTGAAGCCGAGGCCCTTGTCATAGTTCATGATGAGCATTTCGGGGCAGACGTGCGTGATTTCGCTGCAGACACCCTTCGTGACATCAGAGGTGGTGCTGCTGGTCCAGAAGTCGGTCTGGCCGAGCAGGTTCATATATTGGCTTGTGCTGCCGTCATAGTAGCCGGCGCCCTTGGCTTTGAAGCCGCTGCCGGGATCGTTGCCAGCATGGCCGGGCAGCCAGGTGGTCACATCGGGAGACTTGACATTGGGGAGGGAACCGGCAATGCTCCTCATCGTGAGGTAGTCGGCTTCGGTCGGGATAGCCCAGCCCTCGGGACATGCACCCTGCACGAATGGGCCAACGGGGCTGTTGGTCGTGGTGGGCGTGGCACTGTTGTTGCCCTCGGGCACGTTCATGGCGGAATACCAGCTGTAGAGACGGCCGAACTTGTTCAGGTTCGCGGTCTCGTCAGGATAATCGGTGCTGTTGTAGATGTTGGCCACAGCGATAGAGTTGCCGTTGGAGTACTTGGTGTTGCGCAGGTTCTCAGTGGTCCAGCACTCGCAGCCGATACGGACGGACTGGTAGGTGTAGCCGTCAATGGTAGCGGTCGGACAGTCGGGATAGACCACGGTGATGGTCTGCGGACGTTGCACAGAGTTGCCGCAAGGATCGGAGATGGTCCAGGTTATGTTGTAGGTGCCGGGCTCAAGACGGGTGGGCAGAGCGGTGTGCGTCAGTTCGAGCGCGCCACTGTACTCGGGGATGTCGATGGTCACTGTCGGCTCGGGGAACGTGTATGCCGTGTCGCAGGCGCCGAAGTAGAGGGTTACGTTGACCTCCGTCGGGGCGATGGTGATGTTGGCTGCATCGCTGGTCGTGATGTCGGGTCTGGTCAGCGTGAGCTGCTTGTGCTCGCTCTCATGGCCGCACTTGTCAACCACCCAGTAGTTCACGGTCGTCTCGGTCGCTGTGATGGGCGTGTTGGCGGCAGGGTTTTGAACAACCGTCAGGTCGTCGTTCGAGGTGCAGTTGTCGCCGGTGCCGGTGGCAGCCTTGACTGCTTCGGAGAGGTCAGGAACCAGGTAGTTGCAGGTTGACGGATCCACGGCAGCAGGTGCTGCGGTGATGGTGCCCACGGTGGGGTTCACATCGTCGCTTACGGTGAAGCTGCCCGACTTGGAATCGCTGGTGCAGCCGTTGTTGTCGGTGACGGTCAGGGAGTAGTTGTAGGTGTTGCCGCAATCGTTGGCGGACGGTACGATAGTGCCGGTCTCGCTGCCGGCTGCGCCGGTCCAGTTGTAGGTGGTGATGATGGCGTCGCCGCCCGCTGTGGCGTCCGCTACGATGCTATAGCTGCTCTGGTTGGGGCAGAGGTTCGTGGGAGCCGTGAGGCTGTTCACCACAGGACGGTTGTAAGCATGAATTGTATATATATTATTAGAAGGCACACCGCAAGTGGTGGTGTAGTTGTACACGAAGCGCACATAGACGTCTTGTGTGATATTGTTCACCGTGAAGGGGGTTACGGAGGTGACATCGGTCCAGTTGACCCTGTCGGTGGACTGTTGCCAGGTGATGTTGCCGGAGTTGCTGGCAATGAGGTTGACGCTCACATCGCTGTTCTTGCAGACGTTCTTGACGGTCTTGTTCTCATTGTCGGTCAGGGTGCCGGGGTTGACGTCGCTCGGGCGGGTCACGGTGACAGCAGTGGTATAGACGGTGCTGCAGCCCGTCACCTGGTAGCCTCTGCGGTAGGTGCCGGAGGTGGTAGCCGTGTAGGTTGCGCCATTGGCACCGGAGATGGTGGTACCGTTCTTTTGCCAGATATAGGTGCCGGTCACTTCGCTGGTGGCGGCTGTGACGTTGTTGAGGACCACGGCAGTGTCGGTACTGCTGCAGGTCCATGTGCCGGCCGCGATGGCACCGGGTGTGAGGTTGTTGCAGTTGTTGGCCGTGTAATAGATGAACACGGCACCAGGAGCACCGTTACCACCGTTGGCACTTATAAGACCAGCATCAGTAGCCGCGCCGCCGCCGCCGCCGCCATAGTCTTTACCATCTTCACCAGTATTAGAAACAAAATTGGAGCTTACAGAACCGCGACCACCATTACCAGCGTGGGTAAGGGAAGTGGTGCCTCCATCCCCGCCGCTCATAACGCTGCCGTTTCCGCCGTTTCCGCCGCCGGCCGCGCCGCCGCCGCCAGCACCGCACCAAGCACCGGTGGATCCGTTGCCGCCATTGCCGCCGCTGCGTATCACACTCCCACTGGGAGCGATACAAGCAGACGCCTGTCCGCCTGTGCCAGGTACATCAAAATGCTGGTCTGGCACATCGCTGGCACCTTTGGCCAAGACAATGGTAGTGGAACCTATCTTCACCCAGCTGTCACCGCCCCAGCCAGGGTGATACTCGCCTTGGCTATGATGACCACTGCCTTTGGAACCGACGTGAATAGTCAGCACATCGCCTGCGTTCACGGGGTAATTGGTCGTCTTGACATAAGCACCACCGCCGCCACCAGCAGAACCTGTAGTGCCATCAGAAAAAATTGAAGAGTGGATGGCACCGCCGCCGCCGCCGCCGCCGATGGCGATGATGTCAATAGAGGTGACACCGGCGGGAACGGTCCATGTAGTAGTTGGCCCGGTTTCTGCATCGGAAGGTCCTGTGGAGAAGACACCCGTTGTAAACGGCACTTCAGTTTGTGCAGAGAGCTGGTTCATGAACAGACCCAGCACGAAAATTGCAGTGAGAAGCAAGCCTCCCACGCATAATTGCAACTTTTTCATAATTTCTTTTTTTAGTTTGTAATATTGTTTTATCATATAATTATCAATAAGTCAATACTTTATTTTTCTATTCCCTTACAATTCCTTATATGTATTCATCAAACTTGCAAAAATAATATTTTTTCCAACATCTTTTCATTTTTTTTTATATTTTTTTGGGAAAAAGGGACAAGGGCTTGGTAGCCAGGGGTTAAAGCGCGAGGAACGAGCGCTGCAACCCCTGGGAGGGGTGCGTGCGCGGGAAAGTCGCGGCGCGGGAGAAGGTTGGGACGAGGTTGGGGGTTGCTCGCCGCGAAACTTCCCAGTTGCGATTTTCCATTTTTTTCCAAAAAATTCCAATTTTTGAGGTGTGAAAGAGGGATATGAACATTCATTTTTCATATCTTTTATGCTAAATACTTATTGTTCAGTTATATAATAATTAGTGGCATACAATGGAACATAAACATCGGGTTATCAACATTTTGTTATTTATAACATGGTGTCTGTAAAATTTTATCCATTTTTTTCCATATTGTAAATCAGTATTTTATGTCGATTTTGAGGATGTTAATAACTTTTTTGTGTGAATTTATGGAAGTGATGTGAAAAAATGCTATTTTTGGCTCGTTTTTTAAAGTTGAACAATGACCACGAACTTGGCATACGGCTACTGGGAGGCATCCATCGAGAAGAGCGGGCGCGTGAAGCTGCCCACGGCGCTGCTGCGTGCCCTGCCGGAAGACGAGCGCAAGGTCTTCCATGTGACCCACGGCTTCGGCGAACACATCATGCTCTGGTCCGAGAAGGCCTACCTCGAGCAGATGGCCTACCTCGACTCGCTCGACCGCAACATCGTGACCGTGAAACGCTACCGCAACGCTTTCATCCGCAACACCGCATGCCTGGAGTGCGACGCGCAGGACCGCATCGTCATCCCGCGTCCTCTCATGGAACAGTACGCCATCCAGAAGGAGATTGTGCTGTTGCTGGACAATGGCCGCATCGAGATATGGAACTGCCAGAAGTATCATGAGAAGTTCGACATGTCGCCCGAGGAGCTGGAAGCCCTCAACGAACAGATTCACACCGGACATTTTCAAGCGGAAAAGGAGGCCTCGGATGCGCTATCATGACCCTGTGCTCCTGCAAACCTCCGTTGACCATCTTGTGACAGACCCTTCCGGCATCTATGTCGATGCCACCTTCGGCGGCGGCGGTCACTCCCGCGCCATCATGGAGCGTCTTTCGCCCGACGGCCGCCTCATAGCGTTCGACCAGGACGCCGAGAGCCGCGCCAACGCCATTGACGACCCTCGTTTCCGGTTCGTGCCGTCCAATTTCAAGAACCTCACCCGCTTCCTGCAATATCACAAGGCCTATCCCGTCCATGGCATCCTCGCCGACCTGGGGGTCTCCTCCCACCAGATCGACACGCCGGGGCGCGGTTTCTCCTACAGCCATGACGGGCCGCTCGACATGCGGATGAACGCCGACGCGGATCTCTCCGCCCACGATGTGGTGAACCAATACGACGAGGAGCAGCTGGCCAAGGTCTTCTTCGCCTATGGCGAGTTGAGCGACGGACGCCGTCTGGCCCGCCGGATTGTGCGCGCCCGCGACATGCAGCCCATTGACACGACCTTCCAACTGGTGGAGGCCCTCAAGCCCTGCCTTCCCCGTGGCCGCGAGAACAAAAGCCTCTCCAAGGTGTTCCAGGCCATCCGCATCGAGGTGAACCGCGAGACGGAGGTGCTGGAGGCCCTGCTGTCGCAGACGCCGGACGCCCTCCTGAACGGCGGACGGTTAGTGATCATCTCCTACCACTCTTTGGAGGACCGGATGGTGAAGAACTTCATGCGCGCCGGCAACTTCTCCGGCGAGGTGGAGAAGGACTTCTTCGGCAACCCGCTCGCCCCCTTCAAGCTCATCACCCGCAAGGCCATCGTGCCCGACGAGGCGGAAATCATGAACAACCCGCGCGCCCGCAGTGCCAAGCTGCGTGTCGCCGAAAAAATAGAAAACCAAGCCCATGGACTCGACCACTAAGCGCAATGACAGCAAAAAACGGGAACGCAAGCACTGGCTGAGAAAGGTGTTCGGCGGCGAGTTCCTGCTCAGCGAGCAGATGCGCCCGTGGTACCCTTACATCGCCTTCGTGCTCCTGTTGGCCGCCATCCTCGTGCTCAACGAGCAGTTGGTCAACGAAAAGAAGGCGGAGATCGGCCGGCTGGAGAACGAGTACAAGTCGGAACTGAGCAGGCTCAAGGCCAACAACCAGTTCATCCCATACGAGGAGAACCAGATTCTCATCGAGAAGATGAAGGAGCGCGGCTATGTGCTTGACGAGGAACACAACTACACCATCCATGTGCCGCGCCCTGTGAAGGAGAAACGCCATGTGCTCTTTTTCTGGAAGAACAGGAAAAAGGAGGTCGCCGCGCCCGATTCCGTGGCGGTGACGGATGACCGGGATGATGAAGAGATTATACAATAGTAAATATAAAAGCAACAAATAAAAATGGCTCAGAGAGGCAGACAACAAGGCAAGAACGGCGGCATTCACCCCATCAGGATGACGGTGGCGGTGCTCGCCATGCTCTTCTTGGGGGTGCTGTGTGTGGTGCAAGTCTGCTATCTCTCCTTCTTTGAACGGGGCATCGCTTCCGGCACGGACAGCAAGGAGTGCGTGGATGCCACCTCCCCCGACTTCGACCCCGACCGCGACACGAACTTCCTCTGCTATGTGCGGGCCAACACGCTGCGTCCGGCGCGCGGCGAGATCTACGACGACCACGGCCGCCTGCTCGTGGGCAACTACAACGTCTTCGAGGTGGCCTTCGATGGCAAGCAGTTCGCCAAGGAGTACGGCGACAGCACCAAATACTCCTCCGCCGAGGTCGATGAGATGCTCCATCGCCTTGCCAAGGACTTTCAGGAGCAGTTCAAGGACCGTTATCCCAAGCGCTCGGAGCAGTTTTACTACAACTTCTTCACCCGCAATTACAAGAACAGGCATTATGAGACCCTGTTCCCCGTGAATGTCTGGAATGAGCGCACGTGGGTGTCGAGCATCGACACGGCGCAGATCAAGAGGCTGCCCTATCTGCAGCGCAAGATCAAGGACAAGAAGACGGGCGAGATTGTGCGGACGGTGAAGAGCACCCGTTTCCTGAACTTCGTGACCTTCCCGGTGCGCATCAACCCTTACGGGGAAATGGCGCGCCGTACGCTCGGCATCAGCTTGGGCGACCGCCAGTATGGCATGGAGGCCGAGTTGAACGACATCCTGGCCGGCGAGGAGGGGAGCAAGAAGTTTCTGGAACTCAACCATGCCGTGGTGCCCCTCAATGCACGCATCGACCCCGTGGACGGCAAGAATATTCACACGACCCTCAACCTGGAGATCCAGAACGCGGTTCACAACGAGATGTCACGCAAGCTGCAGGAGCTTGGCGCCGAGTGGGGCTGCGCCATCGTGATGGAGACGCGCACGGGCGAGATCAAGGCCGTCACCAACTTGCGCCGCAAGGACAAGGACAACTGGGTTTATGACGAGAGCATGGAATATGCCCTCAATGCCAAGGTGGAGCCAGGCTCCACGTTCAAGTTGGCCTCTCTGCTGGCGTTTTTGGAAACCATGCCAACGGACACCGAGTGCATCTACCCGATGTTCGTCCACACCTTCAAATATCCGCTCAAGTCGGGCGGCTACCGTTCCTATTACAAGGCGGACAGCAAGGTGCGCGGCGAGGCTCTCGGCACCCCCAACGAGGTGTTCCAGCGTTCTTCCAACATCGGCATCGCCTCGATGATCTTCCATGCCTTCGGGATGAAGAACTTCCCCGCCTACACAGCGCAGTTGGCCAAGTTCGGCCTCTTCGACACCATCCACACGCAGATGGGCGACCTCATGCCAGCGGGCATCCGCAACGACGGGCGTTTCGACAACTATTACGCCACCTGCTTCGGCGCCGGCTTCAACATCCCCGTGCTCCGCACCCTGATGTACTACAACGCCATTGCCAACAATGGGCGGATGATGGCCCCGCTGTTTGTGAAATATATCACCAACGGCTACGACACGCTGGAGCGTTTTGTGCCGGAGGTCGTGATGGAAAAGATGGTCTCCGACCGCACTCTCCGCATCGCGCGCGCCTACCTTGACAGCGTGGTATGGGGCAAGTACGGCACGGGGCGCCGCTACAAGGACCCCACCTGTCCCTTTGCCGGCAAGACCGGCACACGCGACCTGTGGGACGAGAAGACCAAGAGTTACAACTACGACCGCAACGCTGTCTCCTTCTGCGGATACTTCCCCAAGGACAACCCCAAATACACGATGATTGTCTATATCTACGACGTGCTCCAGCACAGCGAGGTCGCGGTGGATGTCTTCGGAAAAATCGCACGCAGCATCATGAACAGCAACAACTACAGCGCGATGCACAACATCGAGGAGTATGAGCTTCGGCCCTTGAAGAACACCGGTCCTGTGAACCGCCGCCTTGTCAACCCGATATTCCTGGCGATGGGCTACGACACGGTGCGTTTCGCGGAGGCGCAGGACTTCTATTCTGTCCGCACGGATGACTCCCTGCGGTGTGTGTTGGTGCAGCCGCTGCAGATGGCGAAGGAGAACGGGCTGCCCGACTTGCGGGGCATGATAGCTTCCGACGCCGTGGCCGTCCTGACCCGCAAGGGCTACCGCACCGCCCTTCAGGGACGCGGCGTGGTGAAACGCTACGAAGTGGAATCCGGCAAGCTCGTGCGCCTCTATCTGGAACCGGTCCGTTGACCCTCAATGAAAACCCATTAACCTATTAAGAAACCTATATGATGAAACCGTTAACCCAATTGCTGAAGAGCATCAAGCCGCAAGAGATTCTTGGCGACGTGGAGTGCAATGTCACCGACATCGTGTTCGATTCCCGCCGGGTGGCCGCCATGGTGGCGGAGGGCGGCCTGCCGCTCTATGTGGCGCAACGCGGCACGCAGACGGACGGTCACCGCTTCATCCCGCAGGTCGTGGAGGCCGGCGGTCGGGTGATTGTCTGCGAGGAGCTTCCGGAAGAACCGCATCCCGGCGTCACGTATGTGAAGGTGCGCGACAGCTCCGTGGCATTGGGCTGCTTAGCCAGCGCGTTTCACGGCAACCCCAGCCGCAAGCTGAAGCTGGTCGGCATCACAGGCACCAACGGCAAGACCACCACCGTGACGCTGCTGCACCGTCTCTTCACGCTGCTCGGCCACAAGTGCGGCCTTCTCTCCACCATTGTCAACAAGATCGGAGAGGAGGAGGTGCCCGCCACGCATACCACGCCCGACGCGGTGGAGCTCAACACGCTGCTGGCCCGCATGGTCGAGGCCGGCTGCGAGTACTGCTTCATGGAGGTCAGCTCCCACGCCGTCTGCCAGCACCGCATCTCCGGACTGCATTTCACTGGCGCCATCTTCAGCAACATCACCCACGACCATCTCGACTTCCACAAGACTTTCCAGAACTATATCAAGGCCAAGAAGGCTTTCTTCGACGGACTCTCCAAGAATGCGTTCGCCCTCACCAACGCCGATGACAAGAACGGCATGGTGATGGTGCAGAACTGCAAGGCGCGGGTCTGTACGTACAGTCTGCTCACCGCCGCCACCTTCAAGGGCGTGGTTTTGGACGATTCTTTCAAGGGCTTGCAGATGCGTGTCAACGGCAGGGAGGTCTTCTTCAAGCTCTGCGGCCGCTTCAATGCCTACAACCTGCTGGCCATCTACGGCGCGGCGGTGCTTTTGGGCGCCGATGAGGACGAGGTGTTGACACGAATGAGCCTGTTGGAGAGCGCCGCCGGACGGTTCCAGCTGCTGTACCGCCAGGACGGGGCCACCGCCATCGTGGATTACGCCCACACTCCGGATGCGTTGCAGAATGTGCTGGAGACCATCCGCGAGACCATCGGCAACCGTGCCGAGGTGATCACTGTGGTGGGGTGCGGCGGCGACCGCGACCGGACCAAACGCCCCGAGATGGCTGCCATCGCCTGCAAATACAGCAGCCGTGTGGTCTTCACCTCCGACAACCCTCGCACGGAAAATCCCGGGGCGATTCTTGACGAGATGCTCGCTGGGGTGCCCGAGAACAAAAAGAAGAACATCCTGGTCATCGAAAACCGCCGTGAGGCCATCAAGGCCGCCTGCATGATGCTGCCCAAAGACGGTGTGCTGCTCGTCGCCGGAAAAGGCCATGAGAACTATCAGGAAATCAACCACGTCAAGCACCATTTCGATGACAGCGAAGAGGTGCGGGACTGCTTCGCGATGAATTAAAAAACAAGACAAAATCCAAACCAGAAACCATTAACCTGCAAGAATATGTTATACACCCTTTTTGAATGGCTGCACAAGTTGGGAATGCCCGGATCGGGTATTTTCCAATACATCTCTTTCCGGTCTGCCATGGCTTTCGTGGTGGCTTTGATCATATCCATCTTCTTTGGAAAGCCTTTCATCCGCTTGCTGCGCAGAAAGCAGATCGGCGAGTCGGTGCGCGACTTGGGACTGGCGGGGCAGGCTGAGAAGGCCGGTACCCCGACCATGGGCGGACTGATCATCATCGCGGCCATCCTGATTCCGGCGTTGCTCTTTTGCCAGCTGAACAACGTCTATGTGCGGCTGATGCTCTTTACCACCGTGTGGCTCGGCGGCTTGGGCTTTGCCGACGATTATATCAAGGTCTTCAAGAAAAACAAGGAGGGACTTTCCCCGCGCAAGAAGCTGATTGGGCAGATTGTCCTCGGCGTGATGGTCGGTGCGGTGATGTATTTCCATCCCGATGCCGTGATTTGCGAGAAGAACGCCACTGCAAACGTGATGACGCCGCTCGAATCCGCCTTGCAGGTGGAAAACCAAGCCAACGCCGAGACCCCCAGGATTTTCGGCGAAGCGCACCACTCCACCAAGACGACCATTCCGTTCTTCAAGAACAATGAGGCTGACTACAGCTCCCTCACCCGTTGGATGGGCGACAAGACCGGCAAGTGGTCGTTCCTGCTCTTCATCCCCATCATTGTCTTCATCATCGCGGCGGTCTCCAACGGAGCCAACCTTACCGATGGTTTGGACGGGCTCGCGACGGGTACCACCTCCGTCATCGCGGTGGGTATCGCCATACTGGCATACGTGTCTGGCAATGTGGTGTTTGCCAATTATTTGGATATAATGTATATACCCAATATCGGGGAGTTGGTGATCTTTGTGTCCGGTGTCATTGGCGCCTGTCTGGGCTTTTACTGGTGGAATTGTTATCCCGCACAGATCTTCATGGGCGACACCGGCAGTCTGATGCTGGGCGGTATCGTGGCTGTCTCTTGCATCATCGTCCGCAAGGAGCTGCTCATCCCGATACTCTGCGGCGTCTATCTGGCCCAGTCCGTTTCTGTCATCATGCAGGTTTCCTATTTCAAATACACCAAGAAGAAATATGGCGAGGGTCGCCGCATCTTCCTGATGGCGCCCCTGCATCATCATTTCCAAAAGAAGGGCGTGCACGAATCCAAAATCGTGCAGCATTTCATCATCATCAGCCTTCTCCTGGCTGTCCTCACCGTTGTCACACTCAAGATCAGATAATCATTACGCAAAAAAAAAAATTAGATCAAAATAACCTCAATACTAAAAACCAAAACCTATGCCGACCCAAAAAACCAACAGTTTCAGCCTCTTCGAGAGAGAAAGAGAAAAAGACAATCCCATGGTGGCCACCTTGGCCAGCCGTCTGGTCAACATCCGCAAGAAAAACATCGCCGCCTCGTTGTCCGACTTCGAGGGCAGCTCGCACAAGTTAGAGCGCGTCAAGACCATCAACACCATTGATTTTATCGACGATTCCCGTTCCACGAACGTCAATTCGGTCTGGTATGCTTTGCAGAGCATGACCAAGCCGACAGTGTGGATCACCAGCATCGACAATGTGGAGAAAATATCCGAGGATCTGGTGGAACAGGTGCGCCAGCATGTGAAGGCCATCGTGTTGCAGAGTGTTTACAACACGGATGTCTATGATTTCCTCTCCTCGTTGGATATTCCCGTCTATGTGGAGATGAGTTGTGAAGATGCCGTGCGCCAAGCCTTCTATGCTTGCGACAGGAACTATGCGGTTCTCTTCTCCCCGGGCGTGAACGGTACTCCGCAGATGACATACCGTGAGCGTGGCGACAAGTTCCAGGAGGCAGTAGGACAACTATAAACCGTTTTATCCATGAGCCTTGGCATTATAGAGAGAATCCGGCGTTTTCGCGGCGACAAGATCATCCTGATTTTGGTGGTGGGGTTGTCGCTGATATCCATCCTTCTGGTGTATAGCACGGAGGGCAAACGGGTGGTGACGCACATCGTTCACCTGCTGTTCTGCTATGCGGGGTTGGGGATTTTCTATTTCATCAACTACAAGAAACTGGTGACCAACTTCTCTTTGTTAGGGCTGTTGTTGGCTATTGTCTTGTTGGTTTGGACATTGGGCTCCTCGGCAGTGCGCGGCGTGACGCTCTTTGGCTTCGACCTGCAAACGTTCTATTTTATCGGTTTTTTGATTATTGTGTTTATTTCCAACTATATAGGTCGCCGTTTTGATAATGGGCAGACCGAGCTTGACAACAAGGAGATGGTGTATGCGTCCATCGTGTTGCTCGGTTTCTGCGGTGGCATCGCACTTCTGAATATGTCCACGGCCATTATTTTGTTCCTCACGGGGTTAGCTATGTTTTTTGTGGGCAACTTCAAATGGCGCGGCATCTTCTCGCTGGTCGGGCTTGTGGGCGGATTGGTGCTGATTGTCACGTTGTTGGTGGCGACGGGCAAGTTGGACAATGTGGGACGTATCTCCACGTTTGTCAACCGTTGGGAATACTATTTCACCAAGGACAACCAGGACGGCTATGGCGACCAGATGATCCTGTCGCGGGCCGCCATCGCGCGCTCCGGCCTCCATCCCGCCGGGCCGGGCCGCGGCGTCATCAAGTACCGTCTTCCCGAAAACTCCACCGACTATGCCTTTGCCTCCCTCTTCGAGGAGACGGGCCTCGTTGTCGGATTGATTGTCATCTTCATCTACATGACCATTTTTTACCGATCGTGGCACATATCGCGCAATTCAAAGTCGGCAATGGGCTCGCTGCTGGCCTTTGGCATAGGTTTTTGGATGACCTGCCAGGCATTTGTGCACATCGGGGTGAACTGTGAGCTGCTGCCCGCCACTGGCCAGACGCTGCCCTTCATCAGCACGGGCGGCGCCTCTCTCTTCGTTTCGGGATGCGCCGTGGGCATGCTCTTGAATGTGAGCAAGATGAATGTGATAGATAGCCAGAAACCTGATCCGCATTCCATGTTTATCAGAGGGGAATCACGCCAATCGGGCATGCCAGCGCAGATGTAGAGTTTCGCTATATCACGGCTCTACAATTTTTTGTACCTTTGCGCCCTCAAAAAAATGGCATGAAACCCTATCAGATACTGATTTTCATCGTTCTAATAATCTGTGCATTAGGTGCTGTGGTCTTCTTTTTTCCGAAAGACGGCGTGCGCATTGGAAAGGAAGAACTGCACTTTCCGACGATGGAACAGGTGTTGGTGGGCCCCGACGAGCCCGAGTTGAAAATCCAGGATAAGGAGGCCGATTCCGTGGCGCAAAAGAGGCTCAACGACATCAAGGACACACTTCGCCACTACCAGACTGCATTGACCGAGCAGGCAGGGCAATTCTACCTTCCCGACAACGACGTCACCTTCTTCGACCGACTGTTTGGGCGCATGGAGCGGGCGCGTGGCAACCAGGAGGTGGTCCGTGTGCTGCACTACGGCGACTCGCAGATCGAGATGGACCGTATCTCCTGCAATTTGCGCAGCTATTTCCAGCGGCTTTTCGGCGGCGGAGGCCCCGGACTGGTGCCGGTTATCCAGACTATCCCCTCTTTTGCTGTCAGCCAGTCGGCCAGCGGTGCGCTGACGCTCTACTCGTCCTACGGCGAGGGCTCGCGCACGAAAGGCAACTACGGACTCATGTGCAAGTGCTACCGTCTTACGGGTGGCGCCACCTTCACGGCCTACGCCTCCCGCCACAAAGACACCGACCTGCGTGTGAAGCGCTTCTCCAACATCACCCTGCTCTACAACGACCGTGACGGCCACTTCAAAGCCACCCTCCGCGACCGCATGGGCTCCTACAAAGATACATGCTCGAATGGGCTTATGGGCATTCATGCATGCCATTGGCAGCTGGATTCGGCCACCACTTCCGTGCAGATCTCCATGCAGGGCAACGCCGACCTCTACGGCATCATGTTGGATGACGGATATGGTGTCGCGGTGGACAACATCCCCCTGCGGGGCTCTTCCGGCGAGCAGTTCACCCTCATCACCGACACCCTGTTGCGCACCAACTACCGGCAGGCCAATGTGGGGATGATCATCCTCCAGTTCGGCGGCAACTCCATGCCCGTGATTTACAATGACAAGTCGCTTGAAAGGTATTGTGTGAGCATTGAGCGGCAAATCCGCCGCATCCGCAACAGCTGTCCGTCGGCGACGCTGCTGTTCATCGGCCCTTCTGACATGAGCACGCGGCGTGGCGGTGTGTTGCAGACCTACCCCATGCTGCCCCGTGTGGTGGACAGCCTGCGCACCATCGCCTTGCGCAACCATGCCGCCTATTGGGACATCTACGAGTACATGGGCGGCCACAATTCCATGATTGCCTGGCAACGCAACGGACTGGCCGGCCCCGATTATGTACACTTCACCCCGGCGGGGGCACGGCGCGTGGGCAAGGCCCTGGCCGACAACTTCGCCACCCTCTACGAACTGTACCGCACCCGCAAGAATATTCCCCAAAACCAATTCGACACGCTATGGAACACCTCCGCCCGATAGTCTTGCTCTTTCTGCTGGTGCTCGCAGCGTGTGCCACATCCGCCCAGGTGGTCGTCGAGTCCGACTCCATTCCGGAGATTCCCACCTTCACCGACACGACCGGCATCGACTTGACAACAGTGCCGGACACCGTGGTGGTGGACACGGTCGTCGCCGAGGACCTTTACGAGCCTGGCGAGACAAGCATCCAGTATGGCATCGACACACTCTATTGGGGCGGCGACTCCACCACGCTGAAACACTTTTTCGACAAGTGGCAGCGGCTCATGGCCACCCGGCAGGGCAACCTGCACATTGTCCACATCGGTGGCTCGCATGTACAGGCCGGCACCATGACGCACCGCATCCGCAAGCATCTGCTCGATGAGTACGGCGGTCCGCCTGCCGCACGAGGGTTCATTTTCCCCTATTCTACCGCCAACAAGTGCAACAATCCCGTTGACTACCGCGTCTCGAAGCTGAAAACCTTCAACCTCATCCGAAATGTCTATAAGGACTACACCTTCCCCCTCGGGGCCGCCGGCATCGCCGTCTGGAACAGCGACACCCTCAACTCCATCACGGTGAAGATGAATGCGGAAGGCTATGACTTCATGGCGGACACCATCATCCTGCTGGGCGACGCCCACGGCTGGCCTATCGACCCCATCCTGAAGGAGGATACCATCTATCATTTTCCTGACAGTATTGATTACCAGAACGGACGTTACCATTTTTATTTCGACCATCCCGTGCGCGACTTCACGCTCTTTCTCCCGTGCAGCAAGGGCGACACTTTTGTGGTCAACGGCATTCTGCTGCGCAACGGACGCCCGGGTGTCACGGTCTCTTCCATCGGCGTGAATGGTGCCCAGACGGGCTCCTATCTGCGTTGCCGGAACTTCACCCGTGACATGGAACTGCTCCGCCCCGACCTCGTCATCTTTGGCATCGGTGTCAACGATGCCTACGGCAGCTCGTTCGATTCTGTGGCGTTCAAGAACAACTATCTGGAGCTGGTTCGCCGCATCCGCAGCGTGAACCCCGACTGCGCTTTCATCTTCTTCTCCAACAATGATACCTGGAAGAAGGGACGGAAGGGCAAATATTATGTCAACCCCACGGGACCAGCCGTGGCCGAGGTGATGTACCGTCTCGCAGACCTCACCGGCGGTGCCGTGTGGGACCAGTTCGCCATCATGGGCGGCCTCAAGTCTATGGAGACTTGGCGCAAAAAGGGCTTGGCCCAGAAAGACCGCGTCCATTTCACCGCCGCCGGATACAACCTTATCGGAGACCTTTTCTTCGAGGCCTTCATTCGTGAAACCAAACCCAAGACGCGATGAACCTCGACAATCTCCGCATATTCTTCACCAACATCTTTTCCTTCAACGAGGAGTACCCGCTGCTGTTCACGCAGTTCAACTTCTGGGCTTTCTTCGCCTTTGTCTTCGCCTTCTTTACAATTTTCCATAAAAAAAGACTGCTGCGCAACAGCTTTCTCTTTTTCGCGAGCCTCTTTTTCTACTACAAAACCTCCGGGCTCTTTGTCCTGATCCTCATCTTCGACATGTTTCTCGGATATTTCCTTGGCATCCTCATGGACCGCTCCAAGCGGCAGGGATTCCGGAAATTCCATGCGATTGTCGGAGTGGCGGTCAACTTGGCGGTGCTCTGCTATTTCAAGTACGCCTACTTCTTCACAGATGCCTATAACACGATGGTGGGTAGCGACCACGAGGTGATCAACTGGCTGGCGCAGTGGACCAACGATTTGTCTGGAAAGGACTATTTCGATGCGTCCAAAATCCTGCTTCCGGTGGGCATCTCATTCTACACCTTCCAGAACATCAGTTATCTGGTGGATGTTTACAAGCAAAAAATCCGGCATGTCACCAACATGCTGGACTTCGGCTTCTATGTCAGCTTCTTCCCCCAGTTGGTGGCGGGTCCCATCGTGCGTGCCGACCAGTTCGTGCCGCAGCTTTACAAGCCCTTCTTCCTCAGCCGCCGCCAGTTCGGCATCGCGGTTTTCTGGATCCTCAACGGCTTGGCCAAGAAGCTGATCATGAGCGACTACTTGGCGGTCAACTTCGTGGACCGCGTCTTCAACAACCCGTCGCTGTTCACGCCGTTCGAGAACCTGTCGGCACTGTTCATCTACTCTTTGCAGGTCTATGCTGACTTCTCCGGCTATACCGACATTGCCATCGGCGTGGCCATGCTGATGGGCTTCTATCTGCCCAAGAACTTCAATTCGCCTTACAAGGCCGATTCGCCGTCCAACTTTTGGAAGCGGTGGCACATTTCGCTTTCCAAGTGGCTGCAGGATTACCTGTATATCCCACTCGGCGGCAACCGCAACGCCACATTCGGCACCTATTTCTGCATCCTCTTCATCGCCGCGGTCATAGTGATGCTGACCAAGAGCGCGGTCATCGCCAGTATTCTTGTGGCGTTGGCGGTCATCCTGCTGATTGTCTCGTTGGCTTCCAGGTCCGCGCGGCTGAAAATCAGCACCAACATCAACATGATGAACACGATGCTGTTGGGTGGTCTGTGGCACGGTGCCTCGTGGAATTTCATGATCTGGGGCGGGCTGAACGGCATCGGCATCTTGGGGTTCAAGGTATGGAGACATCTCAAACAGTGGATCCGCAGTGTCGTGTCGGGCTGTGTGTTTGTCATCTTCTTTGTGTGCAATTACTTGTGGCCGGCTCCCGTGCTGGTGATTTTCACCGTCTGGTCAGGCATCTTTTTTGTGGGGACGCTTGTCCGCTGCCTCTTTTCCGCCATTTTCCCGAACCGTGACATCGCATGGCTTAACAACAGCTGGAACATCCTGATGACCTTCGTTTTCATCTCTTTCACGCGACTTTTCTTCCGCTCTGGCTCGAATTTGGATCCTGCTGTGGCCAACGAGACGGCGTGGAACACGGCGCGCGCAATGGTCAACAGCATCGGTGGGGCATGGAACACGGCGGTGATTCCCGACATCCTGTCCAACTATTGGCGTGTTTTTGCGCTCTTCGCCGCCGGCATGGTCATCCACTGGCTTCCCGACAGATGGAAAAGATGGTATCGCGTCAACTTCGCCTTGATGCCGGTTTGGCTCATGGGCATCGTGGTGGTGGTCATCGTGTTCGTGCTCTACCAGTTCGTCACCGCCGACCTGCAGCCGTTTATCTATTTCCAGTTTTAGTGGTTGGTAGTTTGGGGAGGTTCCGCTGTCTGGCGCCGGCGGAATGGTGGCGTAAAAAATGTGGAAATTATATACCTGATGGCACAGATCAGGGCTTTTGCATCCTTTTTTTTATTTGGGCGTGCCGGCGCGGCGCGGAATCGCGTCACATTCGCACACGTCGTCAAATACCGCCGCGCCGTCGGGCTTTCCGTTCCAATGATTTTGGCTTAGAGCCCACCACCATTCCGCCACCGACGATGGGAGGTGGCGGAACCTCCGACTGGCAACGGCACACATTCCCGCCAAAATCATTTCCACTTCAATCCCTCACGCAGGCTCGTTGAACCCCACACCCGTTTCGCGGCGAGCAACCCACACCCTCGTCTCGACATTCTCCCGCGCCGCGATTTTTCCGCGCGCACCCCTTTTCTACCGAGCTTTAGCCCCTGTAACATTTTATTGTTCACTTGCGTATATTAAAAAAAAAATGTATTTTTGCATGTTTTTGAATTAGGGTAATATATATATTAGCAATAGTTACATAAAAATCTGATTATTAAATTGTTAAATATAATGATTATGAAAAAATTTACTTTAAGCACGCTGTTTTTGACAGCAATTTTGTCGTTGGGTCTGCTTGTGAACCAGATCTTTGCCCAGACGGTAATAACATCTGGGACAGTGTACACTTCCGGCACCTCGTTTTCTGTGCCAAATGGCTACAAGGTCGTCAAGGTTGAAGCCTGGGGCGGCGGTGGCGGTGGCGAAAGAAACTCCACCATTTGCGGTGACGGCGGCGGTGGCGGCGGTTACGCGTGTATTAACTTGGACGGCTCTTTGGTAGGACCTGTCACATTTAACGTTACCATTGGTGATGGCGGTTCAGCTGCAAGCGGGGAAGATGCCTTAGGCTGCCCGGGTGGTACCACGACTGTGTCATACGGCGGCACTTGGATGGTGCAGGCTACCGGTGGCCGCGGCGGTGGACATACCGGCACTTACTCTTGTGGCGGTGATGCCTCGTTCTATGGTCGTGCTGGCGGTACAGGAAGCGTAAATACGGCTTTTTCAGGCTACTCGTCACAGGTGACCAATAATGGCGGCTCCGGCGGCTCGGGAAGTAGAAGTGTAGGAATGAGAGCAGGTGGCGGCGGCGGTGCTGCTGGCAGTGCGTCTGGTGTCGGTGCTTCTGGAAATGATGGCTATACGAATGCTATTAATGCTACCGGAGGAAATGGCGGGACAGGTACGAATGGTGCCGGTTCCGGTGGTCGCGGCGGAGATAATGGTTTTGCTGATAGTGGTGGCGATAACGGTACTGCTCCCGGCGGTGGCGGTGGTGGTTGCCCGAATAGGGGACTTATCGTAGCTGTGTATCCTGGAAATGGCGCGGTAGGCGGTGTCCGCTTCACGTTGGAAGTGGCCTGCGATGTCGCTGCGGGTGCAATAGCAGCCAGTACATGGGTCTGCAACCCTGGTGATACAGCGATTATAATTACCAGTACAACAGTTGCTTCAAGCACCAACGCGGGCACTTATGTTTGGCAGTACTCTACCGACAACTCATCCTGGAGCAATAATATCTCCGATGCCAATGCTGAACAATACACAGCTACTGCTACTGGTTACTATCGTAGAGGTTATGCCGTCAGTGGCTGCTCCACGGTTTACACAGAATCTGTCTATGTGACCCGTCCGAGCGACATCAACCCCGGTACTCTCAAAGATGGTAACGAGAAAATCGAAAAAGTGATCTGCTCCGGTGATCCTGTCAACATTACCCTCTCCAAAACATATTCAGGAAATGTCGACTGGCAAACATCTACCGACGGCAGTAACTGGTCAACTGTCGCTACTGCGAATACTTATACCATAGATATGACCAGCGTCACTACCACCACCTACGTGCGCTACATTGTGAATTACACGGCTTCGTGTGGCATTCCTTCCAATAACATTTATACGATTACGGTCAACGCGCTTCCTGTGGTCAACAGCATCACGGCTCCTACGAATCTGTGTCCGGGCCAGTCCTCTTATGACCTGAATGCAAACATCACGTCCAGCGCAGATATCTCTACCTACACTTGGACGGGCGTTACCAGTAATACGGGCGCAACAGCGCAAATTGTTCCTTCTGGTTATCAGTGTGGACATCTTTACAGCTATTCCCTTAAGGTGACGGATGAGAACGGTTGCGAAAGTGAGGAGGTGTCTGGTAACTTCACCACCACCACCCCGGCTTTGACCATCGGTACTATCACCGATCTGACTGCGTTCTCTGATGGTGCCTGTGGCTTCAGCATTCCCACCGAAGAAGCCCTGACAGCGGCTGTCAATGCGGCCCTCACCTCCTCTTGTGGAAACACAGTGACGTTGAGCAATATCTCCCCCGCGGCTGAAAGTCCAATTACTGGTCCTACCGCGGTGGAGGCTACGGTTACCGACAGGTGCGGCAACACCCTTACCCAGCCTGTCACCATCAACATTGTGATACCGGCCGCTCCCTCTGCGGTAAACATTACCGCTGATGATGTGTATCTCTGCCCGGGTGAGACCACCACGCTGACCGTAGATGTTACAGCGGAGGAGCCCACATACACATGGGATCCCTCATCATTGGGCTCGGCTGCCACGGCTACTACTATCGCCTACACGGCTGAGGATGTGGTCGCACACGCGGACAACTACTCTGTTGTGGTGACCGACAAATATGGCTGTACCGGAACAGGTAACTTCACTGTCTATACCATGCCGAAGGCATACGTTGCCGACAAGGAATACACCATCTGCGCCGACAATGCCGCCACGATGTCCCTTGCTACTGGCGACAAGGTGCCGGCAGGAAACAGCACAATAGATCCCTTTACCTTCAACTACACCACCACCTACACTTGGACCATCGTTTCCAATACCGGTGTGGGCGGTGCTGCCGCAGGCACGAACCAAGCCGCCTTCACCACGGGCACGCTGACCAACACCACCTTGGAGATGCAAACGGTGGTTTACTCAGTGGTTCCCACCACGGTCACAACAGTTGAAGGCACGGAAGTCACCAGCTGTACGGGTGACGCTTTCACGGTGACGGTTAAAGTGAGACCGAAGGTCACCAACGACGGGGCCATCACCAACTTCGACGATGCCGATGTCATCATCACCCTCTGGTACGGTGCTTGCGACACGCTGTACTATGTGGAGACCCCGACATACGACAACAACATCCTTCCCGCAGATCTTGCCGTTTATCTGACCAACGACAAGGGCGGCAGTGTCAACGCCGGCACCCTGCTGGGTCGTATCGCTCCGGGCGAATATACCATCAGATGGACCTTCACGGATGAATGCGGTAACAACATCTACTTCGACAAGAAGTATATCGTACGCTATCCGAACTGCGGCGATGCGGATCCCAACTACACGGAGCCGTTCTACGCTGTCGATGCCGATGGTGTCTCATACCACACCGTGCGTATCGGCTGCGAGTGCTGGACTGCCGAGAACCTGCGCAGCACCAAGTATTCCGACGACACCGACATTCCTTCATCCAACGTCTATCATAGCGACGACTATCCCAACGATGCCGAGAACGAGGCCAAGTTCGGCCGTCTCTACAGCTGGTATTCCGCCATGCATGTGACGGAAGGCGATGACACTGCCGAGCCCGCTACCTCCAACAGCCCCGTGGGCCGCTATGTGCAGGGCGTCTGCCCCGCCGGCTGGGCTGTGCCTGCTGTTGGCATCTACACTTCCATGAAGAACATCTCCGGCGCCATCGAGAACGTCAAGTCGTCCGACCAGACCACCTGGCTGCCCGGTCTCGCCGGCATTGCCCCCGGCAGCGGCTTCAACGCCAAGGGCGCAGGCTACTACGAGAGCTATATTGACCGTTACATGAACCTGCTCGGCCAGACGGACTTCTGGACCAGCACCATTGGACCTACGGTACAGAAGGGCACCTGCGTCGAGATTACGCATGTCTGCCCCGAGATGCTCATCAAGGACTACATGAAGGGCCTCGGCTTCAGCGTCCGCTGCGTCAAGAGAGACGAGAAAGACTTCACTTGCGGCACTTCCAAGATGAGAGCCGCCAGTGGCAACGAGTATGAGACTGTGCAAATCGGCACCCAGTGCTGGTCTAAGAGCAACCTGCACGAAAGAGTTGGAAATGAGGGTGACAGTCACGGTAATCCCTCGAGCGACATAGCCCCTTATTACTATATTAATTCAGGACAAGATCCCGTAATCTATGGCTATTATTATAATTGGGAAGCAGCCCAAATAGCCTGTCCGGACGGCTGGCATCTGCCATCTCAAGAAGAAGTACGTCAATTGGTCTCTTACATGTCCACTGTACCTGAATATCAGTGTGACGGTGAGTTTTCAGCAAAATCATTAGCTTACACTTCGGGCTGGCCTGTCGATAACGACAACAGCTGTACTGTGGGTAGTGACCAAAGCACGAATAATGCTTCAGGATTTTCAGCTATATGTACGGGTAACTATACAGGAAACATTAATCAATACCTGGCTGTTTTCTGGAGCGCAACTTCTTCTACCTTTAGTAACGGAGATTTATCAGCTTGTGATTACCATCTTTATTACAATAATACTTCTCTGTTGTTTTCTTATGTTTCCAGATGGCATAATAGTTCTGTCCGCTGTCTGAAAGATTAAAAATAGTTAGCAATTGGCAATATAGGGCGTGGCCGCGGGGCTGCGCCCTTTTTTTGGTGGTAGGTGGGAGGTTCCGCCGGCGACAGCCGGCGGAATGGTGCGCGTCACCGCGAAAAAAAGATAATGGGCGGCGGCGGGAGCTGATTTACGAATTACACTCCCCAACCGCCGCCGCCCATCTTTTCCTTTCCCTGCGCGTCAGCGTGCAACCACCATTCCGCCGCGAACGCAGTGAGCGAGCGGAATCCCTGACAAGGTGGTTGGTTGTTTGCGTTTTACGATTTACGATTACCTTGTTCCGAAAAACGTAAAACGAAAAACGAACACCGCGGTTGGGGGTTGGTAGGAGGTTCCGCCGGCCTTCGCCGCAGGCAGGCCGTCAGGTCTGCCGGTGTTGGTAGGAAATGCGGGCACGGAAACCCCATCGCACGCCGTAGGTGTGCGGGGATGGCAGTTGGATTTTGGTGATTGGTGGTTGGATAAATGGACAATGCTGCCATCATCCCAAAGGCTTCCGGCCTGCGCCCGGATCACCATGCGGTCCCCAATGCGGCGGCACCGAGGATGGCGGCATCGTTTTGGGGCAGTTGCGACAAAAGGACTTGGACTTTCCCTTTGTAGAGAAAAAGCAAGTTATCCTCGAAATACTTGCGGAGCGGGCGCATCAGCGCCTCGCCCGCACGGGTGGGACCGCCCATGAGGAAGATGGCTTCCGGCTCTGAGAAGGCCACGGCGTTGGCCAAGGCCAGCCCCAGCCAGCGGGCAGTGGTGTCATACGCCTCCATGGCCACGGGGTCGCCTCGCAGGGCCGACTCACCGACAAACCGGCAGGTGAGGCCTTCCGGCTCATTGGCCGTCGGCTGGACTTTTCGGAGAGCTTCGCGGTAGTTTTGGCAGATGCCCCGCGCGGAGGCATACGTCTCCAAACAGCCGTTGCGCCCGCAACTGCATGCGCGCCCGTCCGGGGAGACGATGGCGTGGCCCAGCTCACCGGCCATGCCATGGCTGCCGTGCAGCAGCCGGCCCTCCACCACGAGGCCGCTTCCCACGCCCGTGCCTAATGTGAGCATGATGAAATGCTTCATGCCGCGCGCCCCGCCGTACACCATCTCGCCGACGGCGGCTGCGTTGGCATCGTTGTCCAGGCGCACAGGCACCCCGAACTGTTCCGTCAGGAAATCGCCTAAGGGAATGGGGGTTTTGATGCGCAGGTTGGCGGTGTCGGCTTCGATGCGAACGGTCTGGTGGTTGCCGTTGGGCGCGCCGATGCCGATGCCCTGTACGGTGGTCAGATGCGTGGCATCCAGCATGCGCTGGATTTGGCCGGCGATGGCTTCCATGTAGGTCTCTGCCGTGTCGTAACGGTCGGTGGGCAGGTTGTCGCGGCGCACGATGACTCCGTCGTCGCGCACAATGCCGATGTCGGTGTTGGTGCCTCCGATGTCAATGCCGATGGAGTAGGTGCTCATGAGGTTGCTGAATTTATCGTTTGATGTTTTGGCGATTGAGGGCCGCACGGTAGCGGGCGGCATTGGCCGCATGTTGCGCGGCACTGGAGGTGAAGTTGTGATAGCCGGAGAGATCCTCCTTGGCGCACATGTACAAGTAGTCATGGTGCGTGTAATGCAGCACCGAGTCCATGGTGGACCCCTCGGGAATGCGGATGGGCCCTGGGGGGAGCCCTCTGTATTTGTAGGTGTTGTAGGGTGAGTCCACCCCGAGGTCGGCGTTGAGGATGCGCTTGCGGGCAAAGTCGCCGAGCGCGAACTTGACGGTCGGGTCGGCCTGCAACAACATGCCTTTGTGCAGTCGGTTCATATAGAGTCCCGCGATGATGGCCTTCTCGGCAGGACGGTGGTTCTCCTCCTCCACAATGGAGGCTAACGTGGCCACCTCCACAGGCGTCAGCCCGATGGCTTTGGCCTGCGCCTTGCGCTGCCGGGTCCAGAATTGCTGGTGGAACTCATGCATCCGCTCCACGAACCCTTCGGCGGTGATGTCATAGAAGAGGTCGTAGGTGTTGGGGATGAAAAGGGCTGGCAGGGTGTATTTGTCGAATCCCAGACGGCCGATGAACGCGCTGTCGCCAAGACATGCCGCCAACTCTTCAGGGGTGAAGAAGAAACGGTTGCCCACCTTTTCGACGAATTGGTCGATGGTGCGCACGTTGTTGAAGGAAAACCGCACGGCATAGTGCTGTCCCCGTCGCAGAAGTCTGACCAGCTCGATGTTGCTGCTGTTGGGCTGGATGGTGTAACGACCCGGCCGTATGGTCTTGAAGCGCATCAGCTGCGCGGTGCGGTCGAAAGTCTTTTCATTGCGCAGCACATGGTGTGCGCGCAGGGAGTCCTTCATCTGCTCGTAGGTGGCCCCGTGTGGCACGGTGACCTTGACCTCGCCGCCGATGGCGGTGTTGGGGCCAAACAGGGCGAATGCCGCGTAGGCGGCCGCGACAATGGCAATGCCGAAAAGGAGGAGCAGTAACCTGAGAATCTTCTTTTTCATGTTCGGTTAGAAGAGGCGTTTGATGATTCGTAGAGAGTGTGTGTATTTTCCGGAAGGTGCGTGGAAGATGCCGGTGTCGTCCAGGGTGTTGATCTGGACGTGGCCGGAAGCATGCAGAATCTGTCGGTGGCCGCATACGATGCCCACGTGGATGATCCGTCCCTCCTCGTTGCCGAAGAAGGCGAGGTCGCCGATCCGTGCCTCGTCAACGAAGTCAACAGGGGTGCCCAACTCCACTTGCCGGGAGGCGTCTCGGGGCAGGTTGACGCCGATGCTGCGGAAGGCCATCTGGGAGAAGCCGGAGCAGTCGATGCCGGCGGGGGTGCGTCCGCCCCAAAGGTAGGGCGCGTTGAGGTATTGGAACGCAAAGGCGAGCAGACGGTCTTGCTGTTCGGTGAGCCCCTCGTGATGCGGCACCGCGAGTGGCGTTGCAGGCTCCAATTTGAACGTCCTGCCTGCGAGTGAGAATACGCCCTCTTCCGGCTCGGGGAGGCGAGCCCCGATGCAGAGCAGCGTGGGGATGTGGCTCTGTTGGTCACGGACGAACTGAAAGAGGGTGTCAACAATGCGGTGCGGCTGCGATTGCAGGCTGGCATGTTCCTCGTCGGAAAGGGGCACGAACTGCTTGCGCTGCAGCCACCCCTCGTAGCCGCAGTCGTCGGTGCGGATTTTGACCCACTCGGGCAGTATTTCCATGACTGTGTATGATTCTCCGAAAAGGAGTTGCGACACCATCTCGGCGGTGTGGGAAGGCTCGGCGCGAAGGGCAGCGGCCATCCAAAGGCAAATTCCGTGATTCATAGGTTATGGCAATATAGTTTCAACGCCCGCTGGCGTTTGGTTTCGGATCGCGGGGCGGGCGTTGGGATTTGACAAAAGGTTTAGAACGGAAGGTCGTCGGGAGCACCGTCGTCCGTGAAGGTGTCCTGTGCAGGACCGTATCCGGGCAGGTCGTTGGCGGGTGGCGGTGTGCCGGCGGGCGGCGTGTAGGCCGTGTGCTGCGGCTGCACGGCGGCAGGGTTGTACTGCGGCTGTTGCGGTGCCATGCCGGCAGGATTGTAGGCCTGCGGCTGCAAAGGCGCGCCCTCCTGCACATGCTCGATTTTCCATGCCTTCACATCAGTGTACCACTTGCCGTTGAACTCCCGCGACTCCAGATCGAAGGAGACCTTCATCTGATCGCCAATGTTGTATTCGTTGAGCTGGTTTGCACGATCACCCCACAGGTTCGCGCATATCTTGCGGGGAAATTGGTCGTTGGTCTCAATGACGAACTCCTGCTTCTGCCAGGTGGACCCGGTCCTGGCGCTGGTGCCCGACTGCATTTCGAGCTTTTGTATAAGTCTGCCGGTAATTTCTAAAGACATAGTGTTGTTATAATTTTATTGTAAATATGATATTAGTTGTCGGTTTTGTCCTTTTTTTTCTGTTTTTTGCCAAAGACAGTCACGTTGATGTAGTTGGACGGGTTGGCTTTGATATCCTGAATGAGCGTGTTGAGGCTTTCAAGGGTCTGGGTGACATCCTTGTATAGCTGTTCGTTGTTGATGAGCATGCCGGCGGTGCCTTCGCCATTCTCGATTTTGGTGGTCACGGCGTTGAGTTTGGCAATGGTGCTTTGGGCATCGTTGACTAAGGAACGGATGTTGGCTTTGGCGATCGAGTCGGAAATGTTGTCAAGGTTGTCAACGATGTTGTGGATCTGCGGAGTGGCGTTGCTGAGCGTGGCGGTCAGCTGTTCCAGTTGGGTGACCACGCGCCCCACTTTGCTCTCATTGGTGGAGAGGATCTGGTCAAGGTGGCGGGTCGAAGCGTCAAGGTTGGCGAGCGTGCTCTTGATCATGAGGGCGCTGTTGACGGAGTCTTGGGGCTGGAAGGCGCTCTTGAGGGAGAGGCCTATGGTATCGACGGAGGCGATGACGCTGGCCAATTGCTCTTTGAGACCGTCGAGGCCGTCAAACATGCCCGGAGCGAGCATGCAGGCCAACGTGTCGTTCTTGTGCGCCAGGGTGGGGGAGTTGCCCATGACCAACCGGACAATCATGCCGCCCAGCACATCTTTCTGGGCCACCTCGAAATGACTGTCGGAGGGAATGTCTATTTTTTCGGTGACGAGAATCTCGGCGCAGATGCGCGGCGGATTGGAACTCAACAGCGTGATGTCGTTCACTTTGCCAATGGGATAGCCGTTGAATACGACCGTTGTGCTCTCGTGCAGGTCCCCGACGTCCTCGAAAACCGCGTAATAGTAGGTTTTTCGATTCAAGACATTAAGTCCTTTGAGAAAGTTGCATCCGAAATAGAAGATGACGAGGGCGGCAATGCAGAAGATGCCAACCTTCATGCTCCTGATGTTCTTTTCGGAATATTGTTGGTTGTCTTTGTCGTTGCTCATCGGCGTATGAAAATGAGCGGCAAAGATATTATTTTTTCGTCAATTTCCGTGCCTCGGACACGGATATTTTTTTGTCGCCTTGGAAGGCGATCATGAAGGCGTCCGGATGGGTCTGCTTGATGCTGTTGAGCAGTTTGTTGGCCTCTTCGTATGTGGTTTCATTCCCGGCGGTATATTTCCACAGTCCGTTTTCCTGATAGTAACCGAGGTCGGGAATGTTCCAGATGCGTTTGTCGCTGAGTTCAAGCTTGACGGGCGACGCGAGGATCTGCACCTTGAAGCGCACCTCCTCTTCTTTGGCGGGAACGGTTCCGGTGTTGCTGTTGTTGTCATGGTTCGTCACAATGGGCGGTGTCTGGACGGCGGGCTCGGGTGTGGTGACAGTGGTGTCGATGGCCACGGGCGGGACCGGATCCTCGGCAGGCGTGACGGGTGTGCTTCCACTGACGGGCAGGTGTGCGTGCTTGGTGTTGTTGACGACATCCAGATAGTCCACAAAGGCGTTGTAGATGGAGGCGGCCAGCTTGTCTTGGTTGGCCTGCTGGATGAGGTAGGCCTGGTCTTTCGGGTTGGAAAGGAATCCCATCTCAATCAGGATGCTGGGCATGGCCACCTTGTAGAGCACCCAGTAGTTGGCCTGTTTCACACCACGGTTGTTGAGATGCGAGGTGGCCACCAAGTTCTTCTGCACCTTGTCGGCCAAAATGATGGATTTGTTGAGGTAGGCGGACGAGTAGAGGGAGAAGACAACGTAGGATTCCGGCGAGTTGGGGTTGAAACCATCGTAGTTGTTCTGGTAGTTTTTTTCCATCAGGATGGCGGAGTTCTCCTTGCGGGCCACGGCTTGGTTGGCCTCGCTCTTGGACAATCCCATCACGTATGTTTCCACACCGTTGCCGGCGGGATTCTCGGAGGCGTTGCAGTGGAAGGAGATGAACAGGTCGGCATGGGCGTTGTTGGCAATCTGGGCGCGGCGGTACAACTCCACGAAAACATCGGTCTTGCGGGTGTAGATGACCTTCACATCCGGACAGTGCTCCTCGATGAGCTTCCCCACCTTGAGCGCCATGCTCAGGTTCACGGTCTTCTCATTCACCTGGGAACCGATGCAGCCGGGGTCGTGCGCACCATGGCCGGCGTCGATGACCACCTTGAAAGGACGGGCGTTTTCCTGCCCCCAAGCCGTGCCGCAGATAAAAAATGCCAGGACATATAATAAGATTCGAATTTTACAGTTCATCGTTTTGAAACTTTTTGATATTTTTGCCGTTTTTTAAACTTGCAAAAATAAACGTATTATTTGTAGAGGTTAAGGTGTTGTTGAAAAAAATATACACATCTCGTTTTTCATATTTTCAAAAGCTGATTATCTTGTTTATAGTCAGTTGCTTGTGTGTTGCGTCCCAAGCACAGGGTGTGAAGACGAGAAACCGCAGGTCTGCAGTTGACACGACTGCACGTGTGATAAACGATTCTGCGCGCGCTGTTATTGTCCAAAGCGACACCAATAAGAAGACGGTTCGCTCCGTCAAAATCATCTCACCCAATGCCATACACTCCGTCGTCACCTACAGCGCCAAGGACTCTACCGTCAACGACCTTGAGAGGCGTTATACCTATCTTTTCGGCGATGCTGTGGTGAAATACGAGGACATGGAGCTGTATGCGGATTATATAGAGATCGACTTCAAGAACAACCAGCTCTATGCTTCGGGGGTGGCCGATTCTTCCGGCAACGTGCACGGCAATCCTGTCTTCGTGCAGGGCGCCGACCAATACAGGGCCCGCGAAATCAAGTACAACTTCACCACCCATAAGGGCAAGATCTCGCACGTCATCACCACTCAGGACGAGGGCTATATCCATGGCGAACAGGTCAAGAAGATGGGCGACAATGTGGCTTTTATGAAGAGGGGCAAGTACACCACCTGCGAACTCGACCACCCCCACTACGAGATCTTCTTTTCCAAGGCGAAGTTGATCCAGCACGACAAGATCGTCATCGGTCCCGCCTACCTGAGTTTTACAGGCGTTCCCACCCCGCTGGTTCTGCCCTTCGGGTTTTTCCCCTTGGAAAAGGACAGGAAGTCGGGACTGGTGATGCCCACTTTCGGTGAATCCAACAGCTTGGGGTTCTATATCAAGGATATCGGCTTCTATTTCGCTCTCACCGATAATTTCGACCTGCTGCTCGGCGCGGATGTCTATACCCGTGGAAGTTGGGCCGTCAAGGCCAAGTCCAATTATGCGTATCGCTACAAATGCAAGGGCAACGCCGAGCTGGGCTTTTACCAGACCCGTGTGGGCGACAAGCTCGACTCCACCTACCGTGTCTCCAACGACTTCAAGATCTTTTGGGATCACAAGCAGGATGTGAAGTCGCATCCCACCACCCGCTTCAACGCCCACATCGATGTGGTCAGCTCCAACTACTCCAAATACAACCTCACATCTGCCAGCGACTACCTTTCCAACCAGTTCACCTCTTCGGTCAACGTCTCCACCTCGGCCGCCGATATCTTCTATTTCGACGCCACACTTTCGTATTCGCAAAACACGGGCCACCACACCATCAACTTCAAGTTGCCCGATATCAGCATGTCGGTCATCCAGTTTTATCCTTTCCGCAAAAAGAACAAGGCCGGTTCGTTGAAGTGGTACGACAATATTTCCATGAAGTGGAGTTCGCAGCTGACCGGACAGATCAACACCTACGACTCCATTTTCTTCAGGCCGCAGACATGGGAGAACTTCAATGTGGGCATGCAGCACAACATCCCGTTGACCATCCCCATCAAGATCGCCAAGCTCATCAACTGGAACACGACGGCCATGCTCATCGAAAAATGGTACTTGCAGTCGTACGCCTGTGACATGACGGTGGACACGCTGGCCGATGTGCCGTCGGCAATGGTGAACCGCAATTTGCGGCGCGGCTTCTATGCTTTGCACGACATCAGTCTCTCCACATCGATGACCACGAAGGTTTATGTGATGTACTCTTTCAAAAAGGGCGGATTGCAGGCTATCCGGCACGTGATCACGCCTCTGCTGAATTTCACCTATCGTCCCAATTTGTCGGGAGGCACGCGCGGGACCT
This sequence comes from uncultured Bacteroidales bacterium, assembly GCA_947167635.1. GTDB lineage: Bacteria > Bacteroidota > Bacteroidia > Bacteroidales > WCHB1-69 > F23-D06. The sequence goes on from CAMVIT010000004.1 coordinate 77,976, forward strand.
ACTTCAACCCCATTACCGGCGAGCAAGTGGAGTACTCCTATTTTGACAATGCCATCTTCGGCTCCGTGGCCGCCAATACACAGGCGCTGGCTCAGCTCTCCTTCGGCAACAATGTGGAAATCAAGGTGCGCTCGCGACGCGACACCATCACGGGATACAAGAAAATACCCATCATCGACAACCTCAATGTCTCGATGAGCTACAACTTCGCGGCCGACTCCTTGAAACTGTCCAAGCTTACGCTCACCGGCCGGAGCACGCTGTTCAAACAACTGTACTTGACATACAATTTCGCCTTTGACCCCTATATCATCGGTCCCAACGGCCGCAATGTCAACAGGTTCGAGTGGAAGGAGAACCGCCGTCTGCTCCGTTTCTCCTCCACCACGTTGAGTGTCGCGCTTAACCTGCGCCTTGATCAGAACACCTTCCGGAAGAAGACGGCCGGCGGCAGCACGGCAAAGCGCAACGACAAGGACAGACTGCCCTGGTCGCTGACCTTCAACTACACCTTCACCTACGGCATCAACGACAACATATACTATTATATGTTGCGCGACACCAACCGCTATGTGAACAATATGGTGCACACCATCAATGTCACCGGTGACATCCATGTCACGAAAAAGTGGAAAATCGGTTTCGCCACAGGCTACGATTTCGTCCAGAAGTCGATGTCATACACCTCCATAGACATCTACAGGGACATGCACTGTTGGGAGATGAGTTTCAACTGGATACCCTTCGGCTACCGCAAGGGATGGGGTTTCACCATCAATGTGAAGGCCGCCGTGTTGAAGGATGTGTTGAAGTACAACAGGCCGAACGACTACCGCAACAATCTATAGGGCGGAAGATATGGGAGATTGGTAATTACAAAAATTATCTTGAAAGATAATTTTTGCAAAAAAAAATGTATATTTGCCGCCTGAAACTAAACCATATAAATGAATGACTAAAGCAACTATCCAATCCGTCAGACAAACTGAGAAGGCCGGGCTGTTTACCATCTGTTTTGAGGGCGAGAGCTTCACCGAATTCCAGAAATTCATCGTTAAAGGCCATGAGAATGCAACTCTCCAGCCTGATTTGCAAAAAATTTTGAACGCCTTGCAACACATGATGAATGCAATGGGGTTTCTTGACAGGTATTTCAGACCAGAAGGGAAAATGCGCGACCGAGTGGCGGCACTACCCATACAGAGCAGTAAGTTAAGGCTTTATTGTCTGCGACTGTCCGACAGCGTGCTGATTGTAGGAAACGGTGGTCCTAAAACCACTAATACTTACGAGGAAGATTCGGAACTGAACGGATATGTGATTCAACTTCAAAAATTGGATGACCTATTGAAATTGGCGGAGGCAAAGGGGGAAATCACCATTGAGGAGGCCTCCCTCTCTGGCGTGGACGACAAAGAATTTGGTATATGAAACATTCGAGTGAAACAGAACAGCTTTTCCAGCAGACACTTGACAAAACACCAAAAGCTTTAAAGTTGCAGGTGGAGTGGTCATACGAAATTGCTGATTGGATTGACAATCTGCTGCGAAGTCGTGGGTTGTCACAAAAGGAGTTTGCAAAGATGGTGGGCACATCTGAGGCGGCCGTATCGCACTGGGTTGGCGGCGGACACAATTTCACGCTGGCAACATTGGCAAAGATTTCCGCTGCATTGGGTGTCTCTCTTATTTCGATTGGACAATAAACAACAAATCGTTGTGCGAAGGAGAGATTCTTGTGTGAAATTTCGTCAAAACCAATCAAGTCCCTGAAAGGTAAAAAATGGAGTTGAGCCATACTTGAGGCTGGAAAAACAACAATAAAAAAAACGTCCTTTGCCAATAAAAAAAAAGTGTATATTTGCAACCTTGAAAAATTTAGGTTGAAATAAGTATAAATATTTAAAAATCAATTAAATAAAAAAGATGAAAAACAAAGGACTTATTTTATTTTTCACCATTCTCCTGGCATTGGTCTGCCTGTACTGCCTCTCTTTCACCTACGCCACATGGCGTGTGGAGAAGAAAGCCGACAGATTTGCCAACGATCCCGCTGCCATCGAGAGCGTGAAAAAGGAAGCACATGGCGACGTGATGTTGGAGAAACACCTGACGGACTCCCTCGTCGAGGCCAGAACCCGCCAGTATCTGACCAACAAGAACGATTCGACCGTGTTCATGGGGAACACTTACAAGCAGTGTAAGTACAAAGAGCTGAATTTAGGTTTGGACTTGAAGGGTGGTATGAACGTCACCTTGGAAATTTCCATGCCGGATGTGGTGCAAAGTCTGGCCTCCAACAAGGAGGACGAGCTCTTCAAGACGGCTTTTGCGAATGCCGAGAAGGAGTTCGCGAGAACCACCAATGGCGATTTCATTGATATTTTCGTTGATAATTTCAACAAGCAGAAGAGTGCGTTGAAGATGAACAACGCCAACCTGCGCACCTATTTCGGCGAGCGTTCCGGTATTAAGAATGCCTCTGATCAACAGATTATCAGCTGGATGAAGAAGGAGTCTTCCGAAATCGTGGAACGCACTTTCAAGATCCTGCGCACCCGTATCGACCGTTTCGGTGTGGCTCAGCCCAACCTGCAGATGTTGCAAGGCGGCCGTATCTTGGTCGAGCTTCCTGGCATCAAGGAACCCGAGCGTGTGACCGACCTCTTGAAGAGCACCGCAAAGCTGGAATTCTGGGAGGTCTATAACGACATCGTGGGTGGCAAGCCCATCGTGCAACGCTTCATGGAAGCCGACGCCCAGCTGGCCGAGATGCTGAAGAACAAGGAGTCCCTCACGCCTGCCGCCATCGACACCGCTTTGGCTGCTGCCGACAGTGCTGTCAACGATGCTTTGGCCGCTGCCAACACCGAAATTGACGAGGATGAGGAGGAAGAAGAACTCGACGCCGCCGGCGGTGCCATCCTCAGCAAGGCGGTCGCCATCCCGGGCAGCTATGTGATCGGCTACTTCAAGGAGTCCGACATGCCCGCCATCAACAGCATGCTCCCGCAGTTGCAACGTCTGTTGGGCGACAACAGCGTGGTCTTCTACTGGGGTGCTCCTGAAAAGGACTACAACAACGCCTATCCGCTCTATCCGCTCAAGAAGAAAAACGACCGTATCGGACCGCTCTTGAGCTCCGAGACCATCGGTGGCGCCCGCGTGGTTCGCAACGCCCGCCAGGATGTGGACCAGAACAACCGCGTGGTCGTCAACATGTCCATGGAGAGCCAGGCTGCCGACGAGTGGCGTAAGATCACCCGCGAGGCATCTGAGAACAAACAGAACCCCACGGCCATCGCCATCGTGCTTGACGAGTTTGTCTATTCCGCACCGACCGTCCGCAGCGAGATTCCCAACGGCAACTCCGAGATTTCCGGTAACTTCACCATCGAAGAGGCCAAAGACCTTGCCACCGTGTTGAACTCCGGTAACTTGGAAGCCCGCGTCAACATTGTCCAATCCGAAGTTGTTGGTCCGACCCTCGGTAAGGAGTCCATCCGTTCCGGTTTGCTCTCCTTCCTCGCCGCCTTCATCCTCGTGGTGTTGTACATGTTCTTCTACTACAGCCGCGCCGGTCTGGTCGCTGACCTCGCGCTGTTCATGAACGTCTTCTTCATCATCGGCGTGCTCGCCTCCATGGGCGCTGTCCTGACGCTGCCAGGTATCGCCGGTATTGTGTTGACCTTGGGTATGGCCGTTGACGCCAACGTGATTATCTACGAGCGCGTCCGCGAAGAGGTGCGCGCCGGCAAGGGTATCCGCGTGGCTGTGGACGAAGGCTTCAAACATTCCTACTCTGCTATCATCGACGGTAACGTCACCACGTTGATCACCGCTATCGTCCTGTACATTTTCGGTTCCGGTCCGATCCAAGGTTTCGCCACCACGTTGATCATCGGTATCCTCTCCTCCCTCTTCACCGCCATCCTCGTGTCCCGTCTTATCATCGAGGCCCGCCTCAAGAAGGGCAAGGATTTCACCGTGGGCAACAGTATTACGATGAACGCCTTCACCAACCTGCACATCGACTTCCTTGGAAAGAGAAAGATTTTCTACGCGCTCTCTCTGACCTTGATCGCCATCTCCATCATCTCCCTCTTCACGTTGAAATTGCAACCCGGCATCGACTTCACCGGAGGCCGTTGCTATGTGGTCCGTTTCGACAAGGATGTCACAACAAGAGATGTGCGTGATGCCGTTTCCAAAGAATTCGGTGGCAACCCTGAAGTCAAGACTTTCGGTAGCAACAACCAGATCCGTATCATCACCAACTTCCGCATCGACAGCAACGATCCTAAGGATGACCAACTCTGCGAGAAGAAACTTTACAACTGCTTGAAGGGCTTCTACGAGAAACAGGATCTCAGCGAGTACGACTTCACCCACTTGACCAACGATGTCCGTGGTGTGCAGTCATCCCAGAAGATCCAGCCCACCGTGGCCCGCGAGCTGTTGAGAAATGCAGCCTTGGCCGTGTTGGCATCCCTGGTGCTGATTTTCATCTACATCGCCATCCGCTTCCGCAACTGGCAGTTCGGTTTGGCCGGTGTCGCCGCCTTGTTCCACGACTCCTTCCTGACCATCGGTATGTTCTCCCTCTTCTACAAGATCATGCCGTTCTCCATGGAAATCGACCAGAACTTTATCGCGGCTATCTTGACGGTGATCGGTTACTCCATCAATAATGTCGTGGTCATCATGGACCGTGTCCGTGAGAACTTGGCCCTCTATCCGAAACGCAGCAACTACGAGAACTTCAATACCGCCATCAACAGCACCATGGGCCGTAGCATCAATACCGCCCTCACCACGTTGGTGACCTTGTTGGTGATCTTCCTGTTCGGCGGCGAGGTGATCCGCGGTTTCGTGTTCGCCATGTTCATCGGTATCTTGTTCGGTACATACTCCGGTATTCTCGTGGCCAACCCGTTCGCATACGACTTGCTCCGCCTCAAACGCGGCGAGGTCAAGCGCGCCAATGCCGAGATTGCGAAGTAAAGTTTTTCGGTTACATAAAAAAAACGGAACGATGCTATATCGTTCCGTTTTTTTTTGTATTTTAGCAGCCGCAATTTTTATAAGGTAAATTATCATAAATATGAATATACAAAAGCTTACTGCCGTCCTCGTAACTCTCTTAATGATAGGAGGTTTGACATTGAATGCTCAGGCTCCGCAGAGCGTTCTGCGCGATGCGGACAATCTGTTCCGCGATTGTCAGTATGGGAATGCGTTGGAACAATACAAGAAAGGTATGAAGAAGCTCTCCTCCAACAGGGTTGAGATACAACGTGCCACTTTCCAGATCGCGGAGTGTTATCGCATCATGGGTGATGTGAAGAAGGCCGAACAACAATATCTTCGCTTGGAGAAGAAGAATTATCAGAAAGACAATCCCATCATCCTGTTCCACCTCGCCAGCATCTACAACATGCGCGGCGAGTACGACATGGCGCTCAAGTATTATCAGAACTATAAAAAGCGCGAGCCCAACGATCCGCGTGTGGATATGCGTATCGAGGGCTGTAACAACGCCAAGATGTGGAACGAGAACCCCACCCGCTACGAGGTGGAGAATCTCAAGAAGTTCAACACCCGCGACGATGAATGGGCACCGCGCTGGGGTAATGAAGAGAAACGCAACTCCATCATCTTCACCTCCAATCGTGAGGGTTCGGTGGGAAAAGGCACCGACCAATGGACGGGTGTCTCCTTCTCCGACATCTATATCACCAACAAGCCCAAGAGCAAAAACACGGACTGGCCGGGTGAATGGTCTCCCGTCACCACCCTTGACGAAGGCGGCACCCTTAACACAGGCGTGAACGAGGGCGAGGCCTGCTCCAACCGAAAAGGCTCTGTCTATTACATGACAAAATGCCCCCAAGACAAGAAAAAGGTGCAGGGTTGCTATATTTACAAGACGCTGAAAAAAGGCAAATCGTGGGGCGAACCCGAGCTGGTGGTCCTGGGCGACTCCGCCTACAACTATGTCCATCCCTACATCTCCGGCGATGAGCTGACCATCTACTTCGCATCCAACATGCCGGGTGGAGAGGGCGGCTATGACATTTACATGGCTACCCGTGCCAAGAAGTCCGCCAAGTTCAGCAATATCACCAACCTCGGCCCGAATGTCAACACCAAGGGACAGGAGGTGTTCCCCATCCTTCGCAACGAGAATGAACTCTACTTCTCTTCCGATGGTTGGCCGGGCCTCGGTGGGCTTGACCTCTTCCTCTCCCGCATTAAAGATGGCAAATTCCAGCCTGCAGAAAACCTTATGGTGCCCATCAACTCTTCATACGATGAAATCGGCATCATCTTTGATGAGAACGAGGCCATCGACCCGCAATCCAAGTCACCGTATCTTGCCAAAGGTTATTTTTCCTCCAACCGTCCCGGCGGCCGTGGCGGCGACGATATCTACTACTTTGTCCTCCGTCCGCTGGTCTATACGCTTTCCGGTTACATCCGCGACAAGAACAACGGACAGTACATGGATGGCGTTGAGGTTGAAATCAGCGGCTCCGACGGCACCTCTTACAAGACAACCACTGACGTGAAGGGTTATTACCACTTCGACAAGGCCAAGATCTTGGGTGCTACGACCTATGCCATCAAGGTGGCCAAGAAGGGATATTGGGAGAGCGGCAACACGGCCACGGCCACCACGGTGGGCTTGTCTGAAAACACTGATTTGAAACAGGATTTCACCCTCGAACCGATTCCGAAGGAGCCTATCTTGCTGCCGGAGATTCTGTACGATGTGGCCAAGTGGGACCTCAAACCCCAGTACAAAGACTCGTTGATGTACCTCTATAATATTATGGTCAAGAACCCGACCATCGTCATTGAGCTTCGTTCCCACACCGACTCCCGTGACACGGAGGAGAAGAACGACATCCTTTCCCAGAACCGTGCCCAGTCGTGTGTCGATTTCCTGGTGAAGGAGAAGGGCATTGCCGCCGACCGTATTGTGGCCAAGGGCTATGGTGAGCGCGTGCCGCGTAAATTGGAGAAGGACATGTACTCTACCTATAACGGCAAGAAGTATTTCTTCCCGAAAGGCACTGTGCTGACAGAGGCTTTCTGTGAGTCTCAGCCCACGAAAGCCGAGAAGGAGGCTGCCCACCAGCTTAACCGTCGTACCGAGTTCATCATCCTGCGTGACGACTATGTGCCCAGCAACGACAATATTGACAGCGTGCGTCAAGGCGGCGGTATCGCCCTTGTGCAACAACGCACGGTTCCTGTCACTGTCGATGGCGATAAAGTCATGGGCAACTGCTTTGCCAACAGTAAATCTCTGAACTTTGTCATCGGCGACAACAGTGAAGAAGTCATGATGAACTACGCTGACGCCACCCGCTTCCTGAAGGAATCCTTCATCACCCTTAACGACTTCGAGGAGAAGTCAGGTGCTATCAAGCAGGAGGACGGTAGCATTATCGAAGGTTCGGTCCTCTATCTCGAAGAGTTGCGTATTGGTGATGACTACTCCGAGAATGTGAAGGTCATCGTCAAGAAGAACCTGCCCGCCGCCATCGTGGTCGGTGACAAGTTCATCGAGAACGAATGGGGCTCGTACACCATAGACAAATCTTCCAACCAATTGAAATTTAACTAATCATAAATCAGAATAGATTCAAAGGGCAATCTTAGGGTTGCTCTTTTTTTTGCCAAGATGACACTTTTGAAGAAATCCATCCTCTGCTGCGCCCTCTTTGCGTTTTTTGCTATCCCGTCTTTGGCGCAAGACACCCTCCATGAAAACAAGCGCGGTTTTGATCTGATCAACAAACTGCTCCTTGAAGTGCGTGCCGACATGACCTTCAACCAGCCTTTCGTCTTGAATGAGCTGGAAGGTTTGCAATCCACGAACATCGGTGAATGCACATACGGATTTGTGGGCCGTTATTTCAACCTGCACATGGGCGGTAATCTCACGAAGGACTTGTCGTATTATTTCCGGCAGCGCATCGTGGCCAACCCGGGCAGCAACTCCTTCTTCGACAACACGGATTTTCTTTATCTCAACTACCGTTTTCATAAAAACTGGTCGTTGCGAGTGGGAAAGGAAGCCTTGGCTGTCGGCGGCTTTGAGTACGACGAACCTCCTATCGATGTGCTCTATTGGTCCTACTATTGGGACAATTTTTACTGTTTCCAGCTCTCTGCAGGGGTGTCGTTCCATTCCAACAACGAGAAAAACACCCTCACGCTGCAAGTGGGCAACTCTCCCTACATCCACTACGGTTCCCCGTTCAGAAACTCCCTGTTGAGTTACAACCTGCTTTGGTCCGGCGACTTCGGCCATTTCAAGACACTCTATTCCTTCAATATGTTCGAGAGAAAAAGGGGTGTCTTCATGAACTACATCGCCTTGGGCAACAAACTTGATTACGACCATTTCAGCGTTTATCTGGACTTGATGCATCATGCCTGCTCCACGCGACAGCTGTTCAAAGACTTTGGCGTGGTTGCACGCGCCGATTTCAAGTTCAATCCTCTTGCCAACCTTTTTGTCAAAGCAGGCTATGAACAGAATCTTGATGAAGAGGAGATCGCCAATTTCAACACCACGGGCGAGATCTGGGACTGCTTGGCGCTTCCTGGCCAACAATATATATATTATGGTATAGGCTTTGAATGGCATCCCAGGAAATACTCCGACATACGTTTGCATGGCTTTGTGACCGACATTGCCATAGTCAATGATTATGCGCCGGCCTTGCAGGATCCCGATGTCCAAGCCGAGCACAATCTCTATGCCAACATTGGCGTGACGTGGAAAATAGACATTGCAAAATATTTCAGAAACAAATAGGATATGAAGATAAGACGCAAGAACACCCTCGATTATACCCAGGCCATTGAGCGGGTATTCCAGAAGTTGGAGCAAAAGCTCAAACTGAAAAATCCATTGAAGTTTACCAGCAAACGTTCCATCGAGGCTGTCCTCTTCCTGATTCTGTTTATAGGCTTTTTCGGCCTGTTGGCCTACAAAATGTCGTTGCCGATGATGCTGAACACGTTCATGCAGACGGCCTATCGTTTGCTGTTGGAGACGGTGTTCTACATCATGGCCATTTGTGTGCTGATGGGTGCCATCAGCAAGTTGATGGCTGAGTTCGGCGTGGTTCGTTTGATGGAGAATATTCTCAAACCTTTCATGCGTCCGCTCTATAACTTGCCCGGGGTGGCCGCCTTGGGTGCAGTCATGACCTTCTTGAGCGACAATCCCGCCATCATCACGTTGGCCAAGGACAAGAACTTCAGCCGCTATTTCAAGAAGTACCAGCTGGTGTCGCTGACCAACTTCGGCACGGCGTTCGGCATGGGCTTGGTAGTGTTGGCCTTCATGACGGGTCTCGGATTTGGCAAGGGCGCTTTGGTGGGCATCCTCGGCGCCATTATCGGCAGTATTGTCTCCACGCGCCTGATGCAGCATTCGGCATTGAAGACCTATCCGGAGCTGGATGTTCCTGTCTCCGAGGAGTCGGGCGATGAGCAGCAGATTTCCTTTAAGAGCGAAGGCAGCGTTTTCATGCGTTTTCTCAACTCCATTTTGGATGGCGGCAAGGATGGCGTGAACATCGGGTTGGCCATTATTCCCGGTGTGTTGGTCATTTCCACCATCGTGATGATGATGACCTTCGGTCCGAGTGGTGAGGGTGGTGTCTATACGGGGGCGGCTTACGAAGGCGTTCCTGTCATCACTTGGGCGGCCGACAAGATGGATTTTGTCTTTCGTTGGCTCTTTGGCTTCACCAGTCCGCAGCTCATCTCGTTCCCGATCACGGCGTTGGGTGCCGTGGGCGCTGCGCTCGGTCTGGTGCCGCGCTTCGTTGCGGAAGGCATTATTGACAACAATGCCGTGGCTGTCTTCACCGCCATGGGAATGTGTTGGAGCGGTTACTTGAGCACACACACCGCCATGCTTGATTCCTTGGGGTATCGCAAGCTTATCGGCAAGGCTATTGGCGCGCACACTATCGGCGGGCTTGTCGCCGGCATCGCGGCCCACTGGCTGTTTGTGCTTCTCGCACTCATTTTTGCATAAAGCAGGGATTATCTTCTCAACTCGAAGTTGGAGCCGAGATATACTTTCTTCACCATCGGGTCGGCGGCCAGCTCCTCGGCTGTGCCCGACTTGAGCACGCGCCCCTCGTAGAGCAGGTAGGCACGGTCGGTGATGGAGAGGGTCTCGTGGACGTTGTGGTCTGTGATGACAATGCCGATGTTCTTGTCCTTGAGCTTGGCCACGATGTTTTGAATGTCCTCCACGGCGATGGGATCGACGCCGGCGAAGGGCTCGTCCAACAGAATGAACTTAGGGTCGGAGGCCAGACAGCGGGCTATTTCCACACGGCGCCGCTCGCCGCCGGAGAGGTTGTTGCCCTTGTTGTGCCGCACCTTCTCGATGTTGAATTCTGCGATGAGACTCTCCAACTTCTCTTTCTGCTCATGTTTGCTCTTTCCGCTGAACTCGAGGATGGCTTTGATGTTGTCCTCCACGGTCAACTGGCGGAACACAGAGGCCTCCTGCGGCAAATAGGCCAGCCCTAACTGGGCGCGACGATACATCGGCATCTCCGTGATGTCGGTGTCGTTTAGAAAGATACGCCCGGCAAAAGGCTTGATCAGACCGACAATCATGTAGAACGATGTTGTCTTGCCGGCACCGTTTGGCCCCAGCAATCCCACAATTTCGCCTTGCGTGAAATTGATGGAGACATTATCAACCACGGTCCGGTTTTTGTATTTCTTGACCAGACCTTCTGTACGGATCCTATATTCCATATTCTCCCCTTTCTGCCATCTCTTTGATTTTGGATATGGCTTGGTTGAGGGCTTGTTCCACAGGACCCTTGATCAACGCTTGCATGAAAAAGGGCACATCGGCTTCGGCCTCCACTTGCACGGTGGAGCCTTCGCCCGCTGGCGCAATGTTCACAACCGCATCGGCGGCGATGCGCTTGTCGGTGTCGATGTGGTAACAAACCTTGGAGTAGGGGATCTGTTCGGTCAGGCGGAGTTGGCAGGTTATCATGCCGTTGAGCGTGAAACTGCAGGTGTCGTCAGTGACGCTCCAGTTGGAGATTTGTGGCACGGCGGGAACCTGGATGCGTTTGGTGAAATTCACCAGGGTGTCGTACACCTCCTCCTGGGCGTTGCGGAATGTCTCTGTATTGCTTTGGATTTTCATACGGATTGCATTGAGGCGGCGAAAATATAAAAAAAATGTGTGGCTTGGATATTGTCTGAAAAAAATTATTACTTTTGCGCATTGATAAATTTAAAGTATTAATTAAAACTCTTTATTATGGGATTATTGAAAGAATTTAAAGAATTTGCGTTGAAAGGCAATGTCATTGACATGGCTGTCGGTGTGATCATCGGCGGTGCCTTTGGAAAAATCGTCACCTCTCTTGTGAACGACATCCTGATGCCTCCCATCGGTTGGGTCCTCGGTGGTACCGATTTCACCAAATTAAGCCTCAAATTCCCCGCCCGTAAGGTGATGGAAACAGTGACGGGTCCGGACGGACTCCCTCAGGTTGTCGAGAAAACGCTGGATCCCGTGACTTGGAACTATGGTAACTTTATCCAAGTAACCATTGACTTCCTCATCGTGGCAGTGTGTATTTTCTTGGTGATCAAGGGTATCAACAAGCTCTCCTCGCTTCGTAAGAAAGAAGAGGAAGCCGCTCCCGCTCCCGAGCCTTCCACCGAAGAGAAACTGCTTACCGAAATTCGCGACCTGCTGAAGAAATAGCAGCGCCGGAACCGAAAAAAACTCCCTCATGGAGTCGAGAAAAGAATAGGGGCTAAAACTTTTAGCCCCTATTCTTCAATGTCCATTTTTCAGCATAATGATCCCATAGGAAATTTGCCATGCCCGACAACGCCCGAGAGACTTTCAACGACCATCCCATCTACTCGCTCTCCGAGATCGCGATGAGCATTCATCGTGTTGTGGAGAGAACGTATCCGCAGCCCTATTACATCAAGGCCGAAATCCTCAAACTCAATTTCTATCCCTACAGCGGGCACTGTTATCCGGAGCTGGTGGAAAAGGAAGGTAACGCCATCAAAACGGAGATGCGGGCCATCATCTGGTCCTCCAACTACCAGAGGATAAACCAACGGTTTGAACAGATCACGGGTGAGAAGTTGAAGGAGGACATCAGGATCCTCTGTCTGGCTTCCGTTGAATTCAGCCCCAAACACGGGTTGGCCTTGCATATCCAGGATATTGAGCCTTCTTATACATTGGGCGAGATGGTTCGCAACAAGATGGCGGTCATCGAACGGCTTAAAAAGGAGAATGTCTTTGCTCAGAACAAGTCTCTTGCCATGCCATTGGTGCCCAAGCGGATAGCGGTCATCTCCGTGGAGACCAGCAAGGGGTACAGCGACTTCATGACCACGTTGGAGAGCAACCGCTACGGCTACCGCTTTGAGACGGAGCTGTTTCCGTCCATCTTGCAAGGCGACAAGGCTATCACAGGGATGACTGCGCGACTGTCTGAAATCGAGATGCGGAGCAAGGAGTTCGATTGTGTGGCTATTGTGCGCGGTGGCGGCGGCGATGTCGGCCTCAGCTGCTACGATGATTACCAACTGGCCCATCGTGTGGCCACGTTCCCGCTGCCGGTCCTTACCGGCATCGGCCACTCTACCAACCAGACGGTGACCGACATGGTGGCATACAGCTTCAACATCACCCCCACAGACGTGGCTTTTTCGCTCATTGAGCGCTTCCATGATTTCGACACAAAGGTGCAGCTGCTCTTTGAGTCCATAGCCCGCCGGACAACGGAGGTGATTGCGCAGGAAAAGCGGCGTCTTCTGGAAATGGATGCCGCGCGCCGAATTGCAGCCCCGCGCATCGTGGCAGAGCACAAGCGGCAGTTGCGCGACTTTGCCCAACAGGTGACCCTCAAGTCCAGGGAGATGCTACTCACACAGGGCAATGCGCTGTCCAAGCTGTGGGAGGAGCTGGTGCGCCTCGATGCCGAACGCATGGAACAGGAATGTGACCAGCTTGACAGGGCGGCGCAGAAACTTGCGACGCTGGGCAGCCAGCTGCTGCAAAATCGCAAGGAACGGGTTGCCACGTTGGAGGACAAAGTGCGGTTGCTGCATCCCGACAACATCCTTAAACGGGGGTTCAGCATCACTCGCTTGCAGGGGCGCGCCGTCACGGGCGCGGAGGCCTTGCGCGCGGGCGACCGCATCGTGACCCAGCTTTATGAGGGCGAGGTGACGAGTGTTGTGGAATCATAGAATGTTATTTTGATAAGTATAGCAAACAATTTAAAACAATGATTATGAAAAAGATACATTTTCTTTTTGTGGCAGCCTTGCTTGTGCTGGCTTGTTGTCAGTCGGACAAGAAAGAGCACAAGACGACCCCGGAGCTTCAAGAGGCGAAGGACACTACCATCGTGGAAGGCGTCTATCACTATCAGTTTGACGGTTTTGAGTTATGGACGCTGCAAGACATGGTGCGCGGCATGTCGATGGACCTGTTTCCGGATGCCAAGCCCGCTGATATCAAGAAACTGGTGCCTACGGGCGAGGCCGAGTCCGCTATCAATGGTTTTTTGGTGAAAAAGGGTGATGACTATATCCTCTTCGATGCCGGCTTGGGAATTGATCAGGGCGGTGCCCTGATGGAAAAATTGTCCATGCTTGACATCAAGCCCGAGGAGATTCACACGGTCATGTTGACGCATTTTCACGGTGACCACATTGGCGGGATGTTGACGGGTGGCAAGGCGACATTCCCGAATGCGGAGGTCTATTTTTCGATGGAAGAGCAGAATGCGTGGAAGCGCGACGGGCGTGTGCAACGCATGCTGGATGCTTACGAAGGACATACGCATCCATTCAAATGCGGCCCCGATGTGGTTGAGGGTGTGGATGCCATTTTGGCGCCGGGCCATACACCCGGCCACACGTTGTACCAAATTGGCAATCTGCTGATTATCGGGGATCTGATTCATGCTTTGGCTTTGCAACAGTCGCATCCCGAGTATTGTCCCACCTACGACCAAGAGCCCCGATTGGCGGCCAAAACGCGCAAGGAGGTCTATGATTACATCCAGGACCATAAATTGGTGGTGGCCGGCATGCATTTGCCTCATTCCGGGGTGATTGAGGAGTTCCACGCCGAGTAGGGTCAAAACTTAATATAGGAAATTGTTATAGGGGTAGATCTGGATGTGCAGTTTCTTGATCTCCTCGTAAAGCATCTCCTTCATTTCGTTGACATTCTCTTTTGTTTTGGCGGAGATGAAGAAGGTCTTGTGGGCGCTTTTGGCCATCCAGGTGGCTTTGAGCTCCTCCAAGGTGATGTTCTCTTTTGTTTTGGGTGTCAGGTCGTCCTCAGCCTTTTCCACCCAGGTGTATTGGTCGATCTTGTTGAAGATGATGATCATGGGCTTGTCACCGGCCTCGATTTCGGAGAGGGTTTGGTTGACGACGGCAATTTGTTCTTCGAAGTCGGGGTGGCTGATGTCCACCACATGGAGCAGCAGGTCGGTTTCGCGGATCTCGTCAAGGGTGGATTTGAAGGATTCCACGAGGCTGTGCGGCAGTTTGCGGATGAAGCCGACTGTGTCGGAGAGCAGGAAGGGGAGGTTGCCGAAGACCACTTTGCGTACCGTGGTGTCGAGGGTGGCGAAGAGCTTGTTCTCGGCGAGCACTTCCGAATTGGAGAGCATGTTCATGATGGTCGATTTGCCGACGTTGGTATAGCCTACCAAGGCGACGCGCACATATTGGTCGCGGTGGCTGCGCTGGGTTCTTTTTTGGCGGTCAATCTCCTTGAGACGGTTTTCCAGCAGGGAGATGCGTTGGCGGATGATGCGGCGGTCGGTCTCGATTTCCTTCTCGCCCGGTCCGCGCATGCCGATGCCGCCGCGCTGTTTTTCGAGGTGCGTCCAGAGTCCTGTCAACCGGGGCAGCAGGTATTTGTATTGCGCCAACTCCACCTGCACTTTGGCGTGGGCGGTCTGTGCGCGCTTGGCGAAAATGTCGAGGATGAGGTGCGTGCGGTCCATGACCTTGCAGTGTACGATCTGCTCGATGTTGCGCTGTTGGCTGGGTGTTAGCTCATCGTCAACCACAAGGAGGTCGATGCCGTTCTCATGGATATAGTCGGCGACATCCTTGATTTTGCCGGAGCCGAGATAGGTGCGCGGGTCGGGGTAGGGAAGGTTTTGGGTGAACTGCTTCACGGCCACACCACCGGCTGTGTCAACCAGAAAGGCTAACTCGTCAAGATACTCGCGCGTCTTTTCCTCTGACACGGAGGGAGTGGATACGGCCATCAATGCCGCCCGCTCGGGAATGGTTTCTATGTTTTTTTTCATCATTTTTCAAAAAGTAGATGCTGATGTCAGTTTCCTGATGTGTTGCTTTTCGATTTCCAAGGATATAGTTTCAGGAATAATATCGAGCCAACGAGCATAATGGAGGTGTAAATCCAGTCGGCGGTCCAAACCCATTGGATGTCGAAGTGGAACACTTCCGTGGCAAGGTATATGTATATGGTATAAAAAACAAGCGCGCCGGTTTCAAGATACAGGGCGACGAGTGTTTTGCCTGTGCCGGAGATGAACTCGAAATAGACCATGGTCACCGACATGAGGACGGAGGTGATATAGACCACATAGAGCGTGGGCACGGAGCGTGCCGCCATGGCCAAGTCTTCCGTGTAGAGGGCGGCAACCTGTTTGGGGAAAACAACCAGCAACAGCAGGATGGGCAGCAGGGTGAGCAACGAGAGCTTGAGAATGCGGCGCAGGGTGTGGGGCACCTCATCTTGCAGTCCGGCCCCGATGAGGCGGCTGGTGATGGTGTTGGCGCAGGCACCGTAGGCAAAGGCGGTCAACGTGCCGAGCAGGAACACACTCCGCACGATGCCGGAAATAGCCATCGGCTCCTCGCCGAGGTGCTCTATCAGGGCGAAAAAGAGGAACCAGGTGCCAAAGGAAAAAAGTCGTTGGAACATCGTGGGCACAGAGATGCGCAACACCCGCCCGAGTAAAGGCCATTCAAGGGACTGGAAGGTGAAGATGCCGTATGTCTTGTATGGCAATTTGAGGAGGGTGTAGAGGAAGAAAAATATGCATGCGGTGGCTTCGGCGAGCACGGACGATAGACCGGCACCGGCCACACCCATCTGTGGCATCCCAAAGTGCCCGAAAATCAGGCTGTAGTCGAAGAAAATGTTGACGACTGCCATCGCCAATGTCGTGTAAGTGATAATCGTCGTGTTGGAAAGGCCCACATAGAGTGCACGAAACAGGAAGTTCATGCTGACAAAGAGGATGCCCCATTGTCGGAAATCGATGAAGCGCAGAGCCGCCTCGTGGATGTGCGGGGAGTGGATGATGCCTCCGAGCAGGGCCGGCGTGCAGAAGTGGATGATGACAAGCATCACCGCGCCCAAGAGCAGATTGAAGAGGAATCCGTGTTCAAAGATGGAACCGATTTGCTTGAGGTTGCCTTCGCCGAGACGACGGGCCACCATGATCTGCACCCCTATGGAAAATCCTTGCAGAATCGTGGTGAAGATCAGGTAGTAGAGTCCTGCCATCATGGCCGCCCCCAACTCCGCCTTGCCCACATGGCCTAAAAAGACAGTGTTCACAAACACTATTATGGTCTGGGCCAGGTTGCCGAATATGATGGGGTATGTGATCTGCCAGATCTCCTTGTTGGTGACGGAAATTTGCTGTGGCATCAGAAGGTGGTGTAGGAGATTTCGAGACGCAGGCGTTGGTCATTGTCGAGGTTGGTGCCGCCGAATATGAGTCGGTTGGCGCGCACGGCGGAGCCGCGCACGACCAAGTTGATGGAGTCTGTCAAGTCGCTGTTGCCTTGAATGAGTTCTTGCACATAACGTGTGATCCGAAAGCGGTATTCATGGGCGATCTTGTCGTAGGAACCTCCAAAATGGGATGAGGAGGTGTAGTACTCGTCATCGGGGAGGAAGGTGACATTGCCATCGGGTTTGATGCCCTGCAGGGTAAGGGCTGCAGGAGGAAGAAGACTTTCCTCGTCAGGAGACAGATCCTTGACGACCAATTCGGCGCGGTTGATGACCACGCGGTTGTCAAGCGAGGCGAAGGCATCTTTGAGGTGCGGGAAAACAATCCTTGTCTTTACACCGCCTGTGGCCTGTGCGAACAGGCGGGTGGCACCCACGGAGAGGTCGCCCTGCAGCACCTCTTGGATGAAGTGGGTGTTGGAGGAGGCGGCATAGTTGTGGTCGAAATGGGTGAACCTGGTGCACTCGGCATCGCAGGGGAAGGTGTATTTCACGGTGCCGCTGTTTTCATTGTGATAGTACAGCACGATGCTGCTCAAGGAACTGGTCATGTTTGTGAGCAAAACATAGCCCGTGGGTCCGGTGTGGGAAACAGCGGAAATACATAAACCCTTGAAAAATTCCTGAAAGGAGGAGGAACTGACCATCCGGTCTTGATTGTCAAGGAGATATTGTCCGAAAGCTTGCGAGAGGCGTATGCGCAGGTGAGCGCTGTAGTTGCCAGTATCGACGATGACCGGCGTGCAGGGTTGGATGTCATAGCCGGTTTGGATATGGTTCAGTGGTGTGGGGTCGTAACTTAACGTGCTGGTGTTGTAGTAATTGGCTTCGGAAGAGAACGATTCTGTGAGTTGATAGACGCGGATGCCCACTTGCGAGGTCGTGTCCCCGTACCAGGAGGAGAGCTGGAGCGTGAGCACCACGGAATCAACGGCGGGGTTGTCGCCAAAGTTCACAGACGCGCCCGAGAGGTCGAATTGGGCATACGTGGATGCCGTAAGGTCGCCGAAAACGGGGTCGTGAAGATGTCCGATCAGGTTGGCACTGGTGTTGGTGGTGTTGATGGTGTCTTCCAAGATGGAATAGGCCTTCACAGTCACTGTGTCGCTGAAATCGGTGCCGAGCTGGTCGGTGAGCCCGAGACCGATGGAGGAGGTCTGGTTGTCGCATGCTGCCAAAAAGCATGTCAGTACGGCAAGGATGCCGATAAGCCGAAGTGTTTTCATAGACTATCCGTTGTCCCGTTGGGCTAACAATTCGTCGTAGAATTCATCGTAAAGGTCCACGTAGTTGTCGTCTTCAGGGTGTTGCAGGACAGGCTTTCCCGACTGTTCCACATAAGTGAGGAGTCGTTTCTTGATGTCGGTGGTGAGTGCCACGGCATCGGAGAAATCCACGGCGGTTTGGACGATCTGGTCGTAGCCGGGGTTGCGGAAATGACGCAGGCATTCGCGCGGGATGTTGGTCTGGCGGAGTTTCTTGCCGAAACTGGTCGAGAACTTCTCCGGGAAGGAGTCCGGGAAGATGGTATAGACGATTTTGCAGCCTTGCAGCAGCGGGTCGTCCTTGTAAACGGTCTTGATAAACAGTGGCACCAACGCGGAAATCCAGCCGTGACAGTGGATGATGTCGGGCTCCCAGCCTAATTTGCGGACGGTCTCCATCACACCTTTGGCATAAAAGATGGCGCGGGAGTCGTTGTCCGGGTAAAAGTTGCCCTCCGCGTCATAGTAGGGCGTCTTCCTCTTGAAATAGTCCTCGCTGTCGATGAAGTAGATTTGCATGCGAACATTTTGGAGCGAAGCAACCTTGATGATGAGCGGATGGTCGGTATCCTCTATGATAATATTCTGCCCCGAGAGGCGAATGACTTCGTGCAACATGTGCCGATGCTCATTTACGCAACCGAATTTTGGCATGAACGTGCGAATCTCATTTTCGCGTTCCTGGATGCCTTGCGGGAGGTATCGGCAGATGTTGGAAATGTAACCCTCTGGAAAATAGGGGAATATCTCCGGGGTGATGAATAAGACTTTCTTTTTTGCCATGTTTATTATTTTGCGTGTGCAAAGATACGAAATTTTTTCGAATAAAAAAATTTTAGAAGTGATGAGCTATATCAAAAAAAAATGTATTTTTGCCGCCGCAAAACGAGCCCAGGTGGTGGAATTGGTAGACACGCTACTTTGAGGGGGTAGTGGGAGTACTCCCGTGCAAGTTCGACTCTTGTCCTGGGCACTGCAAATCAAAAAAACGACACCTTTGGTGTCGTTTTTTTTGTTCATAATGGTGAATCCTCTTTTTTCCAGCCCCTTTATGAAAAACCACAAAAAACACTTCTTGGAAAGCGTTTTTTTGTTATCTTTGCGCCTCTTAAAAGAAACTAGTTCTAATCAATCTAAAACATTAAGTATGAGTAATGTAAAGTATGTTTACACCTTTGGAGGAAAGACTGCCGAAGGTAAAGCCGATATGAAGAACCTTCTGGGTGGCAAAGGTGCCAACCTCGCCGAGATGTGTCTGCTCAAACTGCCCGTACCGGCTGGCCTGACCATCACCACCGAATGCTGCACCGCCTATTATCAAAACAATTGCCAACTTCCCGCCGGCCTTATGGACGAAGTCCACGCCGGAATGAAGAATATGGAGAACATCATGGGCATGAAATACGGCGACCCCGAGAACCCGCTGCTCGTCAGCTGCCGCTCGGGCGCGCGCAAGTCGATGCCTGGCATGATGGACACCGTGCTCAATATCGGTCTCTGCTCCAAGACCATCCCTGGCTTGATCAAGAAGACCAACAACCCGCGTTTCGTGTATGACTCCTACCGCCGCCTCATCATGATGTACGCCGACGTCGTCATGGAAAAGGCCGAGGGCATCGAACCCGCCGACGGCAAGAGCATCCGCAAGCAACTCGACGACATGCTCGACGCCTATAAAGAGAAGATGGGTTACAAGAGCGACACCGAGCTGAAGGCTGAAGAGCTTCAGCAGCTGGCCGAGGATTTCAAGGTGCGCATCAAAGAGGTGCTCGGCACCGAGTTCCCGGATGACGCCGAGGCCCAACTCGAAGGCGGCATCAAAGCCGTGTTCAAGAGCTGGAACGGCAAGAAGGCCATCTCCTACCGCCGCATTGAAGGCATCCCCGATGACTGGGGCACCGCTGTCAACGTGCAGACGATGGTGTTCGGCAACATGGGCGACGGCTCCGCTACCGGCGTGGCTTTCACCCGTAACCCCGCTACCGGCGACAACCAGTTCTACGGCGAGTGGCTCATCAACGCCCAGGGCGAGGATGTCGTTGCCGGTATCCGCACCCCCAACCCCCTCAACGACGACACCAAGAACGAGC
>CAMVIT010000005.1:0-93705 GCA_947167635.1 uncultured Bacteroidales bacterium
CTACCCCGGCAACTACTCGAAAGTGGGCGAAGAATCCTTCTGGTGGAGTTCCACGACCTCAAACGACGGCACCGCCACGGGCCGCTATTTGGAGAACTTCAACTATCCTTGTCCGTACGTCTGCTTCGGGAAGGTGTATAACGGCTACAGCGTGCGCTGCGTAAAAGACGGGGCGGAGGTTACCACCCCGAAGCTCATGGTCAAGAAACGGGAAAAGGGGGACGCGCCGGATGTGTCGCAGTTGGACACATATACCATCCCGCACAAAACGGTCATGCCTCGTTCTTTCTACTCCTTTGCTGAAAAAACGCAAGTGAACACCTGGTTCCATACGGAAGAAAAACAGGTTATTCTGAACTACTGCATAAATGGGCTGAAACCGATCTCCACATTCCAAAACCCTAGCCACCTTACCTACTATTTTTCACTCGACCGGAACAATCTGATTTACAACTGCGCCTTTGATTCTCTTGCGTATCTTATTGACAATCATTCAAATGAGAAAAGAATGGTCAAAATGAATCTTTGGACAGAAGACGGGGACAGTGTAGTTGTTCAAGGCTTTAAGAGTCATTACTATGTGCCGATTTCTTCGGATTCGGGTTTACTTTATTGTTGTACCTTCCTGAAAAATGTTTTCGACTATCGACTTGACGTGCGGATCAGGATGTTTTCCCGTCCGATGTTCCATGTTTTTTCGTATAAAGACGGACAGCTCAATCCGATTCGCGGCCTTGGCACTTATCCGGCTATTCACCGCAGCAAGGACAACATACGCTACAATTACCACTTCAGCAGCACCATGAACAAGGATACGGATTTGGTGGCAATATACTCCTTCATCGATTCGCTGTATGTCATCCACCGCGACGGCACACAAGAGCAACACTACATCCACAGTAAACACCAGCGGCATGTCCAGGAAGAATTTGACACGGCCAACACGTACAACTACACGGAATTAGCCCGCACGGAAAGTGCCAAAACCTCATACCTTGGCGTGGTTTATGACTCCTACCGGAACCTGTACTACATCACCGTTTCCAGACCAATGCCCTATGAGAACAGGGATGGTACACGCAACAACGTCCTCGACAAACCTTGGTCGCTGCTGGTGCTGGATTCTGCTTTCCAGCAGATTGCGGAAATTGACATGCCCGACTGTTTGAGCAAGCATGAGCTTATGGTGGTGCCAAAGGGCATTGCCTTAGCCGACAAACGGCTGTCCGACGATGAGAAAACCTGTTTTGTGATATTGAGATACAATGAAAAAGACCTGTATAACACTGATATTGCTACTGTTCGCAGGAATGCACGCGGCAAATAAACATCACAGAATGATGAAGAATAAAAGTCGTTTTGCCCTCCTTTTTCTTGCCATCCCGATACTGCTGGCAGGCTGTGGGATGCTGTACGGTTACAAACCATTAAAGCAGTTTGACCAGAATAATTATGACCAGATGATCACTTCCGTCTTGGACCAGGATTTCAAAATCAACCATACAGTCAGTGATTACGGGCAGTTTGACGCTTATCGGACGTGCATTCAGGACAGTTTATGGCAACATCAGACTGCCGTCCAGCCGATTCAAATCCTCTATTTCAAAAAGGATTCGCTCCTTTCCTATCACATCAACTGCACGGCAAAGGGCGGACTCGCCAACCTGAACTGGAATACGGATCAACGGTTTGAAACGTTCCCGCCGGCGACGGCTGTCCTCATCACTCCGCAAATGCAGAATCTGTCGAAAATCAGAGACATTTATGGAATTGACGACGATTCCGAGTACCTGATTGTGGTGTTTTGGACCAATATGCTTCCGAAAATCTCAAAATCGGCCATTGAAACAGTCAAGACCAATTTGCGCGAAAACGGGGCCGTCAACAAAGCGGGCATCGTGTTGGTCAACACGGACAAGTTTTATGTGACGTTGTAGCAACGCCTTAAAAAGAACTAACAGAATGCGATGAATTAGCGAAAAAAACCTTCAGTTCTTCGGTTTCCGCACATAGCACGACATCTACATCGGAATTTCCATGGAGACTTCGATGTATCCGGCAAACTCGTCGTCTTTAAACCAAGGTGACTTGTAGACGAGCTTCTTCTTGCCCCCTCGCAAACTGTAATTATTCCTTCACGAATTTCACCGTGTTCACTTTGCCACCGCTGGTAATCTTCACAAAATAGACACCCGACGACAAATCAGAGACGCCTATTACCGTGTTGGCAGGTGCATTGTCAACACTTTTCACCTGTTGGCCTGCTGCACTGTAAACCGCAATGCGGGAACCTTCGACATTGTTCAGGCGGATGGCGTCCGTAACCGGATTCGGCGATACCGAGACGGTGTTCGTCCATTCTTCAACGCCCACACCTTCCACGAAGTAGCCGAACTCTAACCAACCGCCCGGTACGCTCTTGTCAAATTTGGCGTAACCATACTTGTACGGGGAACCCGCGAATTTCAATGCGGCATAGCCTATATTCATCCCTTGTCCGGAATAGGTGTCCAGCGTGACCATGTTGGATGACCAGACTGTGGAAGAATTGCAGGCGTTCCACACTTCATCAAGGGAAGCATATTCCGCCACCGTGTATTCCTGGTCGGTGCTGGGCACGGCCACAAAACCTCCCATAGGGTCAATCTGTATTTCATTAGGGTCATAATTCGGGACAACGAGTTGAACAATACCATTCACAGACAAACGGTTATCCACAAGTGCCACGGGAACCGTCGTATAGTTTTGAGCGAAAACATTAAAAGCACACACAAGGCAGAGTGCCATTGCCATAAAGATTTTTTTCATACAGCTATATTTTTTGTTGTAAATTACTATAATTATAACGTAACAAATGTATCAAAAACTACAAGACAATGAATTAACTATGTTTATTGCTTCGGTTTCCGCACATAATGCGGCATCTCCAACGGGATGGGCATCGAGAGTTCGATATAGCCGGCGAACTCGCCGTCCTTGAACCAGGGTGCCTGGTAGATGAGTTTCTTGACGCCGTTTTTCTCAATGGTGTAGGCGTTCACATTGTGGTTCTTCAGCATCTCCGCCAACTTGGTGCGGGCGGGCTCCGGATGGCAGTCCAGCAGGTTTTGCCCGATAATCTGCTGGCCGTGGCTTAGGACGTTCACCGCCATCTCGTTCATTTCCAAAATTTTTCCGTCTTTGTCGCAAATAGTGACGGAATAGGGCGCTTCGTTAAAATAGTTGAGCATGGTAACAAATTTTTTTAAGTTTCTTCCGATTTTGTGAAAAACACTACTCTTTTTTCACACGCCTCAAATCCAGCATGTTCACGGGGTTGGTGCCGAGTCCTGTGATGTTGGTGCGGGTAAAGCGCACCACTTTGTCATAATAGAGCACCACGAAGGGCGCGTCAGCAACCAGGATGGAATCCATTTTGATGTAGTACTCAGTGCGTTGTGTTCCGTCGGCGCAGCGCTGCGACTGCTCGTAAAGCTTGTCGAAGGCGGGATTTACATAGTAGGTATAGTTGGAGCCGACCGGTTGCAGGTTCTTGGAATAAAAGAGGGCCATGTAGTTTTCGGCATCGGGATAATCGCAAATCCAGGAGCCTCGGAAAAAAGGGAGTTGGTAGTTGCGCATCATCTGTCGTTGTTGCGCGCCTTGGGCCACGTCTAATTTGAGTTGGATGCCAATCTCTTCAAGTTCGTGTTGGATATATTGACACAGGTCCACATAGGAGGCGGAGACGGTGAGCGAGATGGGAGGCAACCCCTTGCCGCCAGGATAGCCAGCCTCCTCCAGCAGACGCGTGGCCTTGACGGGATCGTATGTGTAGCCGCCCGTGCGCGCGGGGTCGTGCGAGGGCATTCCTCGCGGCACAAAACCACCCGTGCCAGGATAGCCCACGTTGTTGCGCAAATATTTCATCATCTTCTCGCGGTCGAAACCATAGTTGATGGCCTGCCGTACCCGCTTGTCCAACAGGGGATTCTTCTTGTCGCCCGGCTTGAGCATGAAGCCGAGATACTCCGTGTTGAGGTAAGGGCCGGTGAGGAGTTTCACTTGATCCTTGTATTCGGGGTTCAGCGTGCCCTCCTTGGTGAGCAAAGCGTCCTTGTAGCAGGCCTCCACCCCAGACATGAAGTCAAGGGTGCCCTTCATGAACTCCATGAAGACAGACTGCTTGTCAATGATGAAGGAGATGGCCACGGCATCGAGGTAGGGTAGGCGTTTGCCTTCTTTGTCGCGTTCAAAATAGTCCGGGTTTTTCCGAAGCACCAGTTTGACACCCTCCTGCCATAGTTGGAATTTGAATGGGCCGGTGCCGACGGGGTGGTTGCGGAAATCCTTGCCGTAGCGTTCCACCACCTCTTGAGGCACCACAGAACAGTATTTCATTGTGAGGATGCCGAGGAAGGGAGGGAAGGCTTCCGCTAATTGTATTTGGAATATTGTGTCATTCAATGCTTTGAAAGCGGGATTGCCCTGTTTGTCCCGTTTGACCTTCTGGAATATCCAAGCACCAGGCGAGGCTACATCGGGGTCGAGGATGCGCGAGAAACTATAGACAAAGTCCTTGGCTGTGACGTATCGCTTGTTCTTGAAAGGAAAAAACTCGGTTTGGTGGAAGGTCACGTCGTCGCGGAGAAAGAAGGTGTAGGTGAGCCCGTCGGGAGAGATGGTCCAACGCTTGGCAATGGAGGGCACGATGTTCAGCGAATCGTCCATATCTACCAACCCGTTGTAGAGCTGGTTGCAGGGCCACATTACCGTCTGGCCGGAAGCAAAAGCCGGGTCGAGGGTTTGTATGCCTTCAGACTGGTTGTAATGGAAGATCTTCTTGTCCGAGTGGTCGTACTTGGAGTTGCAACCCGTAAGGACTGCGGCAATAATCAATAGGAACAGTGATATCTTTTTATCCACGAATTGCACGAATTATACGAATGGTGTTTTTTTAAAACTCTTTACTTCCAGTTTTAGCTCAAAGCCTGATTCACCTTCTTGGAAGACTCCAGCAGCTTGTTGTATTCTTCCGGGGTGATATCGACGTTGAAATAATAGACAGGGTTGACGCGTTGGCCGTTTTTGATGACCTCGTAGTGCAGGTGGGAACCGGACGCCAAGCCCGTGGCACCCACATAGCCGATGACTTGTCCGCGCTTCACCTTCTGTCCCGGACGCACGGCTTTTTTGGAAAGGTGGGCATACAACGTCTGGTAGGTGTAGCCGTGGTTGATGACTACGGCAATGCCGTATCCGCTGCCGGGATTTTCGCCCGACACGGTGCCGTCGGCGGTGGCATAGACAGGGGTGCCCTTTGGCGCAGCGATGTCCACGCCGGTGTGTGCGCGCAATTGTTTCAACACAGGATGATAGCGGCGGCCGAAACCGGACGTGATGGAATACATGTTCTTCAGAGGGCGTATCGCAGGAATGCTGCTCAGCATCTCGGCCTTGTTGTTCACAATCTTCTCCAACTCGGTCAGCGACTTGGTTTGAGCGGCCAGGCGCACGGTCAGCTTGTCAGCCCGCTTGTTGGCATCCTTCAGCAGGACATAGGCTTCGGAGCGTGAAAGACTGTCGAAACGGCGGTCTTCCAGAATCTGCGGGTAACGCTCGTTGGCGGGCACGGGGTCTGCCTCAAAGATGGTGCGGTAGATGTTGTCGTCACGGTCCTCAATGTCGAGTAACACATCCGACATCACTTCCATGCGCGAGGTGAGATATTCAACCTCCCCCTTTAGTTCGTTGTTCTCACGTTCCAGTATCTTCACTTTCGGGGAGTCCACGAAATAGAAGGCGATCCAGACGAAGATAAGTGCGAGGGCGAAGCCGCTTGCAAACACCCAAGCCACCCGCTTGAACACCTGCTTGAAAGTGAGCTTCACTTTCTCGTAGGAGAGCGTGTCCGGATTAAAGCGATAGAAAGACTTGGGCATTGGTGTTTTGTGGATAGAGGTGAGTTTCAGGATTTCTTATTTGCAGCCGAGACATATCTTGTCGCCGATGCCGTAGCTGCTGATGGCTCCGCTGTTGCGTTTGATGAGGAGCTTCAGCTGGATGCCGTATTTTTGTGCAATGTAGCGGTATGTGTCGCCCTCTTCAAGCGTATGGTACTCCACGGGCGTTCTCGTGCTTTTCATCTCCACGTAGATCACCTCGTCCTCAATAGGCTCGGAGTCATCGTAAACATCGTTGTAAAGTCGCAGGTTCTTTTCGCTGAGCTGCAAGGCTGCGGCAAGTTTCTTGTAGGTGTCGCCGGCCTTGGCGATGATGAATTTCGTCTTGTTGTTCTCGTAGGCGGGACGGGAGGTGTAAGGATAGTAAGCCGACTTGTAGGGCACGGAGTAGGGGTTGAGGGTGAAGACGTTCTTTCCGTGAACCTTCTCTGGCGTGGAGGTCGTTTGCGTGCTTGTTGCAGACTCGTTGGCTGTGTTTTGCACCGAAGGAGCGGGCTCCGGCGTGGCAGGTCTCGGCTGCTGGACGGGTTGTGGCTGCTGCTGGGCAGGCTGCTGTGGCGTGACCGGGCGTGCGGGGAGCTTCTCCTTGGGCATGCCGTGAATGATATCCTGGTCAATACGTTCGAGCTTGGGGGGGGCAACAGTCCGTAGCGCACTGGAATCTCCGATTTTTTGGGCCACTTTGCGGTCGTAGTGCATCAAAAAATACTTCTCAATAATGGATATCAACGTGTCGGCATAGCGGGGGTTGCCGGAATAGCCGGCTTCTTTCAGCCCCTGTGCCCAGCTTTTGTAGTCCGTGATGGGATAGTAGAACAGTTTTACATAGCGGCTGCGCTGCGAGAGAAAGATGGAGTGGTCGCGGTAGGATTCCTCCACGGATGCGTATTTGCGGAAACAGTAGTCGCTGCTGTGGTTGTCCGTTTCGTAAAATTTTTCACCGGTCCATTCATTGGTGTGGCACATGATGCCGAAGTGATTGTTGGCCTCTTTTGCAATACGATTCGTGCCGGCCTTGGAGGCATAGATGGCCTGGGCAAGTGTTATGCTGGCGGGAATCTTGTAGAGCTCCATCTCTTGCATGGCCAAGTCTTTGTACATGTCGATGTAGTCGTAGATCTGGTCATCGAGGGTGTATTGGGCGAAAGCAAGCACGTTGCCCAACAGGATGATGGCGAGAAGAATGGTCTTTTTCATAGCTTTTTGTTTTAATGTCTTAAGAGAATTTGGTCTCCGGGATGTATTATGGTGTTGATGTCGATGGCGTTGTATTTGAGAATGTAGTGGAGTTGCACGCCGTATCGTTGGGCAATGTAGCGCAGTGTTTCGCCAGCCTGGACTTCATGCGTGCGAGTGGTGTTGGTCTTGGCTTTGGCTTCGATATAGACGATCTCGTTCTCCACGGGCTGGCTGCTGTCGAACACGTCGTTGAACTTGCGGAGGTTCTCGGGCGTGACCTGCACGTCGGTGGCGATGCGCTCGTAAGTGTCGCCGCTTTGGGCGATGATGAAGTAGGTGTGGTTGTTCTCGAATACTTTGCGGTAGCTGAAGGGACTGTTGCCCGCAGGGTAGTCGTTGCCGATAGCGGTGAAGACCTTGAGTTGTCCGCTGGATGGCTTCTGCTTGGACGCGACGGGCGTGTCATAGATGTTGCTGGCCTTGTCTTCGGGCTTCGGATGCGTGTTCTTGTTGGCGATGGGCTTTTGCTCCGGTTGACGGGGTTCGTAGGTGGCCATGGGCACATCAATGCCTTGTTGTCGCAGGCAAAGCGTGTCAAAGCGCGCGATGTTGAATCTCTCAATCAAACTGATGAGCCGCTCGGCATATTGCGGATTGGTGGCGTAGCCGTCCTGTCGCAGGGTCCGCGCCCAGCCGGGATAGTCAAGGATGTTGAGCTGGAAGAGATTCGCGTAACGCGACCGATGCGTGAGAAAAAGAGAATGGTCGGTGTATGAGTCGGACACGGTGGGATACCGGCGGAAACACTCCTGCAGCTCGTCGTCGTCGATAAGAATGGTGTCGCCGGTCCAGTCGGTGTGGCATTTGATGCCAAAGTGGTTGTTCCCGTCAGTGGCAAGGCGGCTTTTGCCGCACGCACTTTCGAAGATGCCCTGGGCGATGGTGATGCTGGCGGGGATTTTGTACTCTGCCATCTTCTGCATCGCCACATCCTTGTATTGGTCGATATAAGCGTAAATGTCCTTCTCGTTGTATTGCGCCGTGACACGTCCCGGACATATTGCCGCGAGAGAAAACGACACAAAACAAAACCAGACTAATCCTCTGTTCATCTTCATTGCATCCAATCTTTTAACGCTCATTTCTTAACTCTGTTCCCCTATCGCTTCAAGTACCATTTGGGTATAAAACTCCGTGAGGTCCAATTTATTGTATGTAACCTGAGCGGGAACTATGCTCAAGGCGGTTTGTCCAGGTATAGTGTTGACTTCGAGGAAGTATGGCACACCGTCGTCTTCGGAGAGGATGAAGTCCACACGCACGACGCCACGGCAGTCCAGACGGCGGAACACGCGCTCGGCGTACTCTCTGACGAGCGCGGCCTTTTCTTCCGGAATGTCGGCAGGCGTGAGCAGCTTGTGGCCGACAGCGGTGTATTTGGCATCGTAATCGTAGAATTCGTTGGAAGCGACCACCTCGGTGACGGCAAGCACGCGCACATCGCCATAGACAGAGGTTACGCCGCAGGTCAGCTCCCTTCCGCGCACGAACTTCTCGACCATCAGCTGGGTGTCGTACTTGAAGGCCTCATTGAAGGCATCTGCCAGCTCTTCGCGGTTATGGACCTTGGTGACGCCCACGCTGGAACCGGAATTGCAGGACTTGACAAAGCAGGGATAGCCGCATACCCGCTCGATGCTCTCGGGATCGACAGGGTCGGTGTTGTAGAAATGCAACGACGGCGAGATGGGCACGCCCGCTTTCGCGACCGCAATGTTGCAGAAATATTTGTTGAAAGTCAACGCGGAGCTGAAGCAGCCACAACCTGTGTAGGGTTGCCCTATCATCTCGAAATAGGCTTGCAGCTTGCCGTTCTCTCCCGGGGTGCCGTGGATGACGATGAAGGCCACATCGAAGGTGATGTGCTCCCCGTCAATGTGCAGGGAAAAGTCGTTCTTGTCAATCTGGTATTTAAGGCCGCTCTCAGAGGTGTAGCTCCAGTCTGAACCCTTGAAATGAATCAGATAGGGGACAAACCGATTGCGGTCGAGTTGGTTGAAGATGTTGTCGCCAGTCTTCAACGAGATTTCATATTCACCGGAGTCTCCGCCAGCAATAACTGCAACATTGTACATAATTAATCATCTTTAATGTTAAACGCGCAAAAATACGTTTTCGCTGCAGGCATGTCAAGGGCTGACGCCCGTTTTTTTGAACAAGTGCGTGTGTATAAAAATCACTGTTGCAGAGTGTGGAAATGGTAATAGTCGCCGTGCAGCTGCATCAGCTGTTCGTGAGTGCCGCTTTCAACGATCCGGCCGTCGCGGACAAACAAGATGACATCCGCGAAACGGATGGTGCTCAGTCGGTGTGCCACGATGATGGCCGTGTGCTTGCGTGCGTACGGCATCAGGGCTTCTTGGAAAAGATACTCGGATTCGTTGTCAAGGGCGGAGGTGGCCTCGTCGAGGATAAGCACCTCGGGGTGGCGCAACAAGGCCCGTGCGATGCTGATGCGCTGACGTTGGCCGCCGGAGAGTCGTGTGCCGCGGTCCCCGATGAGGGTCTGGTACCCCTCCTCCATCTCCATGATGAAAGTGTGGGCCTGCGCAATCTTGGCGGCGGCGACGACTTGCTCTTCCGTCACGTCGGGCAACCCGAACACGATGTTCTCATAAACCGTGTCGTTGAAAAGAATCACGTCTTGGCTGACCATGCCGAACAGCGCGCGCAGGTCGGAAATGACGTAGCGGTCGAGAGGCTCTCCGTCAAGCAGGATCTTCCCGAAGTGTACGTCGTAAAAACGTGGCAACAGGTCCACAATGGTTGATTTGCCGCTTCCTGAAGGCCCGACAACCGCCACGGTCTGCCCTTTTTTGATGGAAATGTCGATGTGACGCAACACATCGCATTCATCGGCCGTTTTTACATCGCGGTAAGAGAAGGAGACGTCCTTGAACTCTATTTTCTCTTCCAGATGCTGGACGGGAAGAGGTTTTTCGCACTCTGTGATTTTTTCGTCGGCATCGATGATCTCATACACGCGGGTGGCGGCGGCCATGCCCCGCTGCAATGTGTAAATGGTGGTCACAATGGCCTTCGCCGGGACGATAAGGCGGGCGAAGACAACAAAAAAGAGCATGAACAGCGTGCTCTTGCCCAGAGACAGGGCAGGGAAGAATTTCAGCCCGATGATGGTGATGAGCATCAAGGCCAGGATGCAGAGGAATTCCACCAATGGCGCCCCCAGTTCGTTGATTCGGAACACCCTCTTGTTGAGACGGAAGAATTGGAAATTCTCGTGCTGGAATTTCTCGTATGTGTTTTCGATGGCGTTGTATCCCTTGATGACACGCAATCCCCCGATGGCCTCGTCGAATAGAGAACTCATTTTCCCCAGCAACTGTTGCGCGCGCGTTGAATGTTGCTTGATGCGTTTCCCAATGTTGGCCAGCAGATAGGCGATGATCGGCATGACTGCCAAAACAATCAGCGTCATGGGCGGGCTGATGGAGATAAGGGCGATGACATACACGACGATTAGCAACGGGTCGCGGCAGAGCGACTGCAGGGAGGAGAACACGGACCATTCCACCTCCTGCACGTCGGCACCGATGCGACTCAGGATGTCGCCTTTGCGCTGCTCGGAATAGAAGGAGAGCGGCAGGATGAGGAGGCTATGGTACATGTCGTTGCGCAAGTCGCGCATGATGCCGGAACGCACGGGCGCCAGCCAATAGTAGCCCAGATAACGTGCCGTGTTGGAAACCAGTGAGGTGAGCAACATGACCCCCGCAATGTAGAACAGTGCGGACTGCTTCCCGTGATGCGCCACGACAACCCCCATGTAATAGTAGAATGTGTCAATTACATACCGCGAGGTGAGGGAGAATTCCGGCTTGGCGGCCACCTGCTCGACCTGTTCGAACAATACGGACAAAAACGGCACAATCAGTCCCAACGTGAAGATGGAAAAGAAAGCGTACACCACGTTAACCAACAGCACGGCCGCGATGTTGCCCTTGTATTTCCCCAGATATCGTGATAGGCGCTTGAGCAGATTCATATTTTCAAAAGTGGGCGCAAAAATACAAAAATAGGGGATAGGATGTGGAAAATGGGATAAAAACGATGAAATGCTATTAGTCAATGGCCGTTAGCAAATAGCAAAGGGGAGTGAAAAAAAACTATCGCAATTTTTTGTATTTTTGCCGCCGTTCTAAAATTATATAAAAAGATGAAATATCCGGACTCCATAGACAGGATTACCAAGGCTCGGCTGCGTCTCTCGGCCTTCGGGTCCATCTTTAGCATCGCACTCACGATGTTTTTCATCGGAATGTTGGCTTTCTTTGCCTTTTTTTCCACGGAATATTTGAAAAATCTTTCCAAGAAAATTGAGATGGAGGTGCTTTTCTATTCCGACATCAAGGAGGCCGACATTGTGGCGCTGGAGCAGCAAATCAAGTTGAAACCCTATATCGCGGCCTCGCGTGTCTCGTCCCGTGAGGAGAACACCCGGAACGCCATCAAGATTATTGGCAACAACTATACGGACATCATCCCCAATCCGCTCAACGCCTCCATCATCATCAGCGTGGCCCCGGCGTATGCCAACAGCGATTCCCTGAAAAAGATATCCAAGGAGCTGAAACGCAATGAGATTGTGCAGGATGTGGATTATCCGGACTTCATTGTGAAATCCGTGAGCAACAATTTCCATAAGTTCCAATGGATTATCATTGGCATTTGTCTGGTGTTTATGATCATTTCCATGCTTTTGATTGCCAATTGCATACGATTGAACATCTATGCCAAGCGTTTTAACATCAAGAGCATGCTGCTGGTGGGCGCCACGCCTCGCTTCGTGCGGAAACCGTTCGTCACGAAGGGGCTCGTGCAGGGCATCTGGGGCGGCATCCTTGCCATCCTCCTGCTGGCCGCCGCCCTCTATTTCGGCAACCAGGCCATGCCCGAGTTCGTGGATTTCTCCAAAATGCCTGTCATTGCCTTCATCCTTGCCGGCATCCTCTTGTTCAGCATTGTCTTCACGGTCATTATCTCCGCCATATCCGTGAACCGCTATATCAGAATCAAAGACGAAAGACTCTATCTATAAAAATCAAACCTAACAATGGCAAACTTTATTTCCACCCAGAAAAAGTCATCCGCAAATGAAAACAACCAAGGCAAACGTCCTCCGTTGTTCAGAAAAACCAACTATATCCTGATGATTGTCGGGGCTGTCGTCC
Organism: uncultured Bacteroidales bacterium; assembly: GCA_947167635.1. GTDB lineage: Bacteria > Bacteroidota > Bacteroidia > Bacteroidales > WCHB1-69 > F23-D06. The sequence continues at coordinate 12,374 of CAMVIT010000005.1, forward strand.
TGATTGCAGGCTACATTTGCTTGCGCGGCGGCGCCGTGGCTGATCCCAACACTTTCGACGGCGAGATCTTCAACGCCCGCAGGTTGGTGGTCGCACCCATCCTGATGTTCGCCGGTCTCGTTATCGAGGTGGTGGCCATCATGTGGCATCCCCGTTCTAAAAAAGAGCTTGACGAGAACACCGAAGCATAATCCATGAGCTGGTTAGAATCCCTTCTCCTTGGCATCATCCAAGGCCTGACCGAGTTCCTGCCGGTGAGCAGCAGCGGTCATCTCACCATTCTGTCCAATCTCTTTGGACTTTCCGGCGAGGAAAACCTCACCGTGACGGTCGCGTTGCATGTGGCCACTGTGCTCAGTACGGTGGTGGTGCTGTGGAAAGAGATTGTGTGGATCTTCAAGGATCTGTTCGCCAAACAGTCCTGGCGCAGCTATGACGGCTTGAACGACGGCACGAAGTTCGCGCTCAACATTCTTGTTTCCATGATTCCGGTTGCCATTGTGGGCTTCTTTTTCAAGGACTTCGTGGAATCCGTTTTCGGGTCCGGGTTGCTGATCGTGGGCATCATGCTTTTGGTGACGGCGGCGCTGCTCGCATTCTCCTATTTTGCCAAACCGCGTCCACGAGAGCATATCACCCTGCTACATGCATTCATCATCGGCGTGGGGCAGGCCGTGGCCGTGCTGCCCGGACTCTCCCGCTCTGGCACCACTATCGCGACGGGCTTGCTGCTGGGCGACAAGAAGGAGAATCTTGCCCAATTCTCGTTCCTGATGGTCATCCCACCCGTGCTGGGCGAGGCCCTGCTGGATGTGAAGGACATCTTCGAGGTTGGCTTTTCCACGGCCATGAGCGGAGTCTCCCCGTTCGCTTTGCTCGTGGGGGTCGTCGCAGCCTTCATCACCGGCTGTCTCGCTTGCAAATGGATGATCAACATTGTCAAACGTGGCAAATTGGTTTGGTTTGCAATTTATTGCGCTATTGTCGGCATCTTGGCCATTTGTTTTGCCTAAATCATGAAAAAAAAACTTGTTCACGAGGCCACCTTTGCACTTCCGGAATTCGAGGTGAACCCCGAAGGCGATGTCCTGTTCTTCGACAAGCCCTATAAATGCACCTCTTTCGATATCGTGGGGAAGGTCCGACGCATTGTGCAGAAACAGGCGGGCCATAAAGTCAAGGTGGGCCATGCGGGCACACTCGACCCCCTCGCCACGGGCTTGCTTATCATCTGCGTGGGCAAGATGACCAAGCAGATCGACACCCTGCAAGGGCAAGAGAAGGAGTACACGGGTACTTTCCGCCTGGGAGCCACTACACCGAGTTTTGATCTGGAACATCCTGTTGATCAGGAATATCCATACGAACACATCACGCCCGAAAGGGCAAGGGAGGTGGCACAGCGGTTTGTCGGACAGATAGAGCAGGTGCCCCCCATCTTCTCGGCTGTCAAGCTGGCTGGCAGGCGTGCCTATGAACTCGCCCGCGAGGGCAGCGAGGCTCCCATCGCCGCCAAGCAGGTGACCATCCGCGAATTTGAACTCACCCGCATCGAACTTCCCGATATCGACTTCCGCGTCAGATGCTCCAAGGGTACCTATATCCGCGCGCTTGCACGCGACTTCGGCGCGGCTTTGGACAGCGGAAGTCACCTTGTCGCCCTCCGCAGAACCCGCATCGGTGACTACTCCGTGGAGGATGCTATCCGGCCTATTATTTTGTAATTCACTGATATATTGTTTGTTGTGATTTTTTTCAACCTGTTTATAAATATTTATCGTAACTACTTGAACTATATTAAAAAAAGTGTATTTTTGCACTCCAAAATTTTAGACAATTAAAAAACGCGAGAAAATGAAAAAAGGTATCCATCCGAAAGAGTATAGAACGGTCGTTTTCAAAGATATGTCAAACGATTACGCATTCCTTACCAAATCCACCGTCAGCACGAAGGACACCATCCAATGGGAAGACGGCAATGAATATCCGTTGGTGAAGCTGGAGATTTCCAACACTTCCCACCCCTTCTTCACGGGTAAGATGAAATTGGTTGACACCGCCGGCCGTGTGGATAAATTCCGCAACAAATACGCACGTCATTTGGACGCAAACAAAGCGAAATAAATTCGTGATATTTTTGTACTTTCGCTGACCTTTTCCGATTGATTCGAAAAAGGTCAGTTTTTTATTATAACGTATTCTATATGAAAGATATATCTCTGATAGAAGATTTTATTAACAACGAATCCAATTTCATACCGTTTTTCTCTCTTGACGATGAAGAGAATCTCCGGAAGGTGGCCGTTCCCGAAGAGATCGCCCTGTTGCCTTTGCGCAACACGCTCCTTTTCCCCGGTATGGTGATTCCTATCAATGTGGGACGCACCAAGTCCATCAAACTGGCTCAGGATTTTTCTCGCTCTAATGTCCCCATCGGGGTCGTGGCCCAGCGCGCCAACGATGTGGAGGAACCCACGGCTGACGATCTGTATCGTGTCGGCACCTTGGCCCACATCATCAAATACATCACCATGCCCGACGGCGGTGTCACCATTATCGTGCAGGGCCTCCGCGGTTTTGTCCTCAAGGAGATTACCCAGACGGAGCCCTATTATAAATGTTCGGCCGAGCCCTTTGAAACCAACGAAACCGATCCTGCCATCACGGGGCACAAGAATTTCAAAGCCCTCATCGCTTCGCTGCGCGATACGGCTTCCCGCATGGTCAAGCTTTCGCCCAACATCCCGCGAGAGGCCTCCTTCGCCCTCAAGAATATTGACAGCGATCCGTTCCTCATCAACTTCCTCGCCACAAATCTCTCCACCTCCGTGGAAGACAAGCAGGCAATCCTTGAGATGGACAACATTGTCGATCGTGCCAAGAGTGTGCTCAAGCTCCTGCAACGCGACCTGCAGCTGGTGGAGCTCAAGAACCAGATCCAGGACAAGTCGCGTCACGAGCTCGATCGCCAGCAGCGCGAGTATTTCCTTAACCAGCAGATGAAGACCATCCAGGAGGAACTGGGCGGTTCCCCGTCCGAAAAGGACTACAGCTCGCTTCAGGAACGTGCTGCCAAGAAGAAGTGGAACCAGGAGACGGCCGATATTTTCCAGAAAGAGCTGGAAAAATTGCAGCGCACAAACCCCATGGCGCCTGATTATTCCGTGCAGCTCAATTACTTGGAACTGTTTGTGGATTTGCCATGGAATGAATACAGCAATGACAATTTTAACCTCAACAAGGCGCGCAAGGTGCTTGACAAAGACCATTATGGTCTCGACAAGGTCAAGGAGCGCATCCTCGAATATTTGGCCGTGCTGAAACTGAAGGGTGACATGAAGTCGCCGATTCTCTGCTTGGCAGGCCCTCCGGGCGTGGGCAAGACCTCCTTGGGCAAGTCCATCGCCGCCGCCCTTGGGCGCAAGTATGTGCGTGTCTCTTTGGGCGGACTGCGGGACGAGTCCGAGATTCGCGGCCACCGCAAGACCTACATCGGTGCCATGCCGGGACGTATCATCCAAAATATGCGCAAGGCGGGATATGCCAATCCTGTCTTCGTGCTCGACGAGATTGACAAGGTCACGGGCATGAACGTCCAGGGCGACCCTTCCGCAGCGCTGTTGGAAGTGATGGATCCGGAACAGAACAACGCGTTTTACGATAATTATCTGGAGACTTCATTCGACCTTTCTCGCGTGCTCTTCATCGCCACGGCCAACAATCTGAACAATGTCCATCCCGCCTTGCTCGACCGCATGGAGGTTATCGATATTGCCGGGTATTTGGCCGAGGAGAAACTTCAAATTGCCAAACGTCACCTTATTCCCAAGCAGATGGCTGAAAATGGGTTGAAGAAGGGACAGCTTAATATCAAGGACAAAACCATAGAGGCGCTTATCAGCGACTATACCCGCGAGTCGGGTGTCCGGACCTTGGAGCGCACGGTGGCCAAAATCATCCGCAAGGAAGCCGCCAAATTTGTGCAGGAGGGTTCTCTGGATAAAAATATCGAACCCGGCATGCTGAAAGAGCTGCTTGGAGCTCCAATCTTCCAGATGGAGAAGGCTATTGACCATTCCGTGCCCGGGGTGGCTACAGGCTTGGCGTGGACTGCCGTGGGCGGCGAAATCCTGTTTGTGGAAGCCCTGACCAGCCCCGGCAAGGGCGAGCTCACCATGACCGGCAGTTTAGGCGATGTGATGAAAGAGTCGGTCACCATCGCTTATGAATACCTCAAAGCGCACGCCGCTGAATTCGGCATCGCACAAGAGACTTTTGAGAAGAACAAAGTGCACATCCATGTGCCCGAAGGCGCCACTCCGAAGGACGGCCCCTCAGCTGGTATCACGATTCTATCAGCACTTGTCTCCGCATACACGGGAAAGCCCCTCCGCGACAAGATCGCCATGACAGGAGAGATAACTCTGCGCGGCAAGTTGCTTCCGGTGGGTGGCATTAAGGAGAAAATACTCGCCGCCAAGCGCAGCGGCATCTTCGATATCGTCATGTGCACCGATAACAAAAAGGATATTGACGATATAAAGGAGAATCTGATTGCAGGGATGACATTCCATTTTTTCACTTCAATGAAGGATGCAGTGGATTTTAATTTTGGCAAGTGATGACAAAATTGTAATTCAGAAAACCAAAATTCAAAGGGAATGGAAAGATTTTTCAAGTCGGCGTTGACGGAACGCGAGGGCATAGAACAGCCCATGAATGTGAACCCTAACCCCGTGGTGCGCAAGCGGCGCAAGCTGTCGTTGGACGAGTATTGCCAGGGCATCCTCGATGGAGACCGCACTGTCTTGAGCCGTGCCATCACGATGATTGAAAGTTCAAATCCCGATCATTTGGCGTTGGCACAGGACATCATCGAGCGTTGTCTGCCACATTCGGGAAACTCTTTGCGCATCGGCATCACGGGCGTGCCCGGTGTGGGCAAGAGCACTTTCATCGAGGCCTTCGGCAAAATGCTGACCGCTTCAGGGCACAAGGTGGCTGTGCTGGCCATCGACCCCAGTAGCGAGCGCACCAAGGGGAGCATTCTCGGCGACAAGACCCGTATGGAGCAATTGTCGGTGGACCCCGATGCCTATATCCGCCCTTCGCCCTCTGGCAGCACCCTCGGCGGCGTGGCCCGCAAGACCCGCGAGACCATCGTGCTCTGCGAGGCCGCCGGCTTCGACGTGATTCTGGTGGAAACTGTCGGGGTAGGGCAGTCCGAGACGGTCGTCAAGTCAATGGTTGACTTTTTCCTGCTTCTGATGCTGGCCGGCGCCGGCGATGAGCTTCAGGGCATCAAGCGCGGCATCATGGAGATGGCAGACGGCTTGGTTATCAACAAAGCCGATGGCGACAACAAGTCCAAGGCGGTGGCCGCCCAAGCCCAATATCGCGCTGCCCTCAAACTGTTTCCCATGAACGAGAGCGGATGGACCGTCCCCGTGGAGATATGCTCCGCCTTGGAGGGCTTCGCCATCGACAAGGTATGGGAAATTATTGGCCAGTATGTCACGCTGACCAGGGCCAACGGCTATTTTGAGCGCAATCGCACCGAGCAGAACGTCAACATTTTCTACAACTGGATTAATTTCACGTTGCAGAACCGTTTCTACAACGACCCTGAAATCCAGAAGCGCATAGAGGAATTTCTGCCTAAAATCCGTAACAAGCAGGTGTCGCCCTATATGGCGGCAGGATCACTCACGGAAGGGTGATGCCCATGACTGGCGCTTCGCAAGATACCGCATAAGGTTAATGGCCTTGGTGGAGAAGCACCATGGCACGTCTCTATTCTCCGAAAGAGGAACCGTCGAAGCAGTGGGTGCAGATGCGCTCCTTGGGCAACCCGATGGCCTTGGCAATGGTGCCGAGGGTGTTGAACTTCAAGGAATCGACTCCCAAATGCTGGCGAATAACTTCCACCATATTTGCGTATTGCGGCGTGGTGTCATCCATGTATAGATGCAAGTTCTTGGTGCTGTCGCCTTCGAGTTCTTCAATGACCCGGCGGGTGATAAGTTCCAGTTCGGTCTTGGAGGCCGAGAAGTTGAGGTAGTAGCATCCGTAGAGCAGTGGGGGACAGCTGATGCGGATGTGGACCTCCTTGGCACCGGCGGCGTAAAGCTTGCGGACATTGTCGCGGAGCTGGGTGCCACGCACGATGGAGTCATCGCAGAAAACCACGCGCTTGCCCTGCAGCAATGTGTGGTTGGGCAGCAATTTCATCATGGCCACATGCTCGCGTGCGCTTTGGTTGGAGGGCATGAAACTGCGTGACCATGTGGGCGTGTATTTCACAATGGCACGCTCGTAGGGAATGCCACGCCCTTTGGCGTAACCCACGGCCATGCCGATTCCGGAGTCTGGGATGGCTGAGACAAAGTCTGCTTCAACATCGTCACTCTTGCCCATCTCATAACCGCCTAAATAACGGGAATTTTCCACGTTGATGTTTTCATACATGGTGGAGGGATAACCGTAGTAAATCCATAAGAATGAGCAAATCTGCATCTTGTCGTTCGGGGCAAGCAATTGCTGGTGTCCATCTGCAGTGACTTTTACAATCTCGCCCGGCCCCACGAAATACTCAGGCTCATAGCCGAGGTTTATAAAGCTGTGGCTCTCAAAGGCGAGCGCATAACCGTCATCATTGCGTCCGATGACGATGGGCGTGCGGCCATAGATGTCGCGGGCTGCGATGATGCCCTCGTCGGTGAGCAACAGCATGGAACAGGAACCCTTGATTTTGCGGTAAACGTTCTGGATGCCGTCCACAAAAGTCTCGCCTTGTGTGATAAGGAGAGCGATGAGCTCGGTTTGGTTGGTGATCCCGGAACTGAGCTCCGTGAACTGTTGGCGGTTGTCAAGACACTCTTTCTCCAGTTCTTTGAGATTGTTGACGCGTGCCACCGTCACGATGGCGAAACGGCCGAGGTGGGAGTTGACCACCAGTGGCTGCGAATCGGTGTCGCTGATGGTCCCAATGCCGGAATTGCCCGTGAATTTGTCAAGCTCATCCCCGAATTTGGTACGGAAATAGGAATTGTCAATATTATGAATGGAACGGCGGAAAGAGCCATTGTCCAAAGTGACGATACCGCCGCGTTTTGTCCCAAGGTGAGAATGGTAATCCACTCCGTAGAAAAGATCTGAAATGCAGGGTCTTGTGGAAATCACGCCAAAATAACCGCCCATAAACTCTTGATGTTAAATTGATTTATAAAACAAGATAGGATTAAGACGGGCGCAAAAGTACATTTTTTCTTGAAAGAAAGATGCCGGATATGGCAAAAGAACATAGTGTAAATCGTACTTTATTGCATTGTAAGGAGATACGATTTCAACTTTTTTTTCAACATGACATTGTGCATGTGCCACACCGGCCCTTGACCGTGACCTATTTCCATCCGGGAACCGTGGCGGATGGCTCCCGTAAGATAGGTCTTGGCGGACTTCACGGCCGATTTAAGATTCTTGCCCATGCCTAAGAATGTGGCAATGGCCGACGACAAGGTGCAGCCCGTTCCATGAAGATTCGCTGTCTCTATTCTCGTATCAGAAAACCGCGACAAGTGCCCGTCGGCGAAGAGTACATCGCACATCTCGTTGCCATCCAGATGGCCGCCCTTCACCAGCACACTGGTGTTGTGTCTCAACGCCAGCTCTTCCGCAGCCGCTTCCATCTCGGATATTTCTGTTACGAGTCTGCCCATCAATAAGCTCACCTCGTGCAGATTGGGGGTTATCAGCGTGCTGAGCGGGAAGAGCTCCTGCTTGATGATGTCCACGGTCTCCTCGGCCATCAGGCGGCAGCCGGAGGTGGAAACCATCACGGGGTCATAGACCACAAAGCGCGGCTGATGGCGGCGCAGGCCGTTGGCGATGGCATGCACGATGTCGGGATCGTTGACCATCCCGATTTTCACGGCATCGACCGACAAGTCGTTCATCACTGAGTCGATTTGGGCAGAGACCATTTCTGGCGTCACGGGCATCACATCCTGCACGCCGGTGGTGTTCTGGGCTGTGATGGCCGTGATGACGGAGGCCGCGTATGCGCCTAATGCGGAGATGGTTTTGATGTCGGCCTGAATGCCGGCACCGCCGGAGCAATCAGAGCCGGCGATGGTGAGAATGATGGCGGGATTCTTCATTTTTCTGCTATTTGGATTGGATAATTTGCAATAATTGATGGAAATGAGGTATAAACTCGGCCCCTTTGCGGATCCACACGTCGCCCAACAGGGCCACGCCTCCGAACCCGAAGGACTTGACTTCGGGAATGTTGTCGGCACAGATGCCGCCGAGGGCCACGACCTTTTTGTCGATGAGACCGCGCGACCGGGCATCTTGCAGTTGCTCGGCAGTGAAGTGCGCACCGTAGCCCTCCTTGGAGATACTGTCGTAAATGGGACTCAGGAAAACATAATCGCACGAAGGCTTCCATTCTTCCACTTCCTGCAGCGAGTGGCACGAGCGGCTGATGTGACCGTGGTATCCCTCAGGTGCCACTGGGTTGCGCGCATTGAGATGGATGCCTTTTAACCGGTATTTTTCCACCAGTTCAAAATGCTCGTGCAGGACTATTCGGTTCCTGAAGGGCTCGGACACGGATTGCAACAGATGCTCCACCTCATCGCTGGAAGAGTGGGGTTTGCGAAGGTGCAGAATCTCCAAACCCGCCTCAAACAATGCATTGACGGAGGCGGCTTCATCGGCAAGGAATGCCGGAGATGTGATTACAATCAATTTCATCATACCCGAATCAGGTGTTAAAAATCGTAAATAGCCGACCCCATCGTGCGCAGGTCGATGGTCCAGAGTTTGCCAATTAAGGGTTCGCCAATGCCAGTGATGAGTTTGATGGCTTCGGTGGCTGCCACGCTGCCCACGATGGCTGGCGTGGTGCCGAGCACTCCCTTGTCGCGGATGTCGGTGGGCTGCACCACGGAGTCTTCGGGGTATAGCATCCGATACGAGCGAGGGTTGTCGCCGGTGCTGAACACGGACACTTGCCCCTCAAAGCCCTTGATGGCGCCAAAGACGTAGGGTTTGTGCGCCTCGAGGCAGGCATCGTTCAGCAGGTAGCGAGTGGCGAAGTTGTCACAGCCATCCACCACCAGATCGTAGTGGGCCACGATGTCGGCCACATTGTCTTTAGTGAGGCGAAACGGGAAGGTTTCAATCTTCACGTCGCTGTTGAGCGCGTGCAGGCGGCGAGTGGCGCACTCGGCTTTGGACAGGCCCACCTCCTCTTCAGTGTAGAGAATTTGCCGTTGCAGGTTGCTGATGCTCACCACATCGTCGTCCACAAGGCCCAAGGTGCCCACGCCCGCGGCGGTGAGATAGATGGAGGCAGGAGAGCCCAAGCCCCCCACGCCCACCACGAGCACCTTGGCGTTCATCAGTTTCTGTTGGCCTGATTCGCCCAGTTCGGGCAGTACAGTTTGTCGGAGGTATCTTTCGGACTTTTCCATTTGTAATCAATTGAAAATTTGCAATAATAATTCTGTTGTTTTCCAGACGTTTCCACCGCTATAGAGAGGTGAGAAATTCGGACAACACCACTCTCTCATACGACGCGGCAAAGATAACATCTTTATCCTTACGCTTCCATTCCATCACACACCCGTTCCCACAAAGCGGCTTAGGGTGATTGCGGTGAGAAAAATAAACATTTTCCTTGAGCAGCCCCGTTAGGGGCAAGAGCTCGGTAGCCAGGGGTTAAAGCGCGAGGAACGAGCGCGGCAACCCCTGGAAGGGGGACGGTGCGCGGGAAAAATCGCGGCACGGGAGAACCATGAGACGAGGTTGTGCGTTGTTCGCCGCGAAAAGGGAGTGGTGTTCGACGAGCCTGCGTGAGGGATTGAAACGGAAATGATTTTGGCGAGAATGAGTGTCATTGCCAGTCGGAGATTCCGCCATCTCCTATCGTCGGCGGCGGAATGGTGGTGGGTTCTAAGCCAAAATCATTGTAGTGGAAAGCCCGACGGCGCGGCGGCATTTGAAAGTGTGTATGCGAATGTGACGTGAATCTGACGCCGCGCCGGCACGCCCAAATAAAAAAAATGATGCAGAGTGCCATCGGGCATAAAATTCCCTAAAACAGTGACGAAAAGAAATTTTTGTATTTTTGCCGCTGGAAATCAATAGGGGAACAGTCCGTACAGACGTCCACAATTCGGTGACGACCTTTTAGAGAGCCGACCTGTCGATTTCTTTTTTTTGTCTGGATTTGCAATGTCCACTCCTGATATAACCATTTAATCTACAAAGGAGCCCCAAAACAATATGAAAAAACTCTTCACCATAGTTTTTCTGACAGTCTGCGCCTGCCTCCCGGCGTTTTCCCAAAACACCGAATATTCGCGGAGCGGCAAAGATGGCATTTGGTTTGAGGTGCGGAGCGACACCTCGAATCCTTGTCGCTATACTGAGGACAACAAAATTTACCAGGCAGGCAGGGAGTTTACTTTCGAGTTCCACTATTTCGACCCGCAGGGCAAAGAACGCTATATGCGTTACGAACGTATTCCAAAACAGGGATATGAACTTACGGAAACCGGCGACACCAACGCATATACCTATTATATGGCGGATTTCTCCTTTTCTGATGTCTTCAACCCTAAAGATTCTTGCATCAATCGTTATTTATTAAAAGTTGCTTGCTCGGGTCGTGGATTCAGAAAAGATTATGACCAAACCGTGGAGGAGTTTTACTTTCTCTTGGATGATCAGAGATCAAAGTTGCCATTATCTATGTCCGGCATCGTGGAGAACGAGCGGAACTTATGGATGCATCCCAACCGGAGCTGTCTGTTCAGAGTTCTCGAACTTAACCCGTTCCCGTATATCCAATATCCCGTCGAAAAAGGGAGAAAATGGAAGTGGAAGCTCACTATCGGCAGCCATTGGGGCGACGAGCGGTGGAAAACCTGGACGGGCGGCATCGTCAACAAGTACAAATACAAGATCACCGACACGGATTGCGAGGTCGTCACGCCCATGGGCACGCTTTCGTGCGTGAAGGTGGAGGCCGTGGCCAAAAGTCGCATCGGAAAGACCTACCTCACGGCCTATTACAACGATACCTATGGTTTTGTGAAAATGGACAACACCAACATTGACGGGTCGCAGTTGCTGGTCGATTTGGTGGGGACGAATTTCTGAGGTGTTTTTTTCCTCTCACGCAATATCTTTCCCGCGAAACACGTTGATCTTTATAATATTGTTCACCAACATTTTAACCGTTATGAGAAAAACCATCTTGACCATTCTTTTGCTCGCCGCAATATTTTCTATTATAGGTTGTTGCAACTCTCAAACGCATGCTGAAGAGATTGATGAGATTCAAATTATTGAACCAGTGGATACCCTCGCAAATATACCTATGACTATTAAGTTTACATCCGTTTACATCCCTTGTACCGTTAATGGCAAAACCAAATTGTTTATTCTGGACCCTGAATGGAAACACAATTGCATAGAAAAGAGGTTTATATCAGAATTATACGACACTACAGGAACGTTGCGCACTTCATTTAAGGATGGATACTCTACTGTTTTAAGTATTCATACACTACAATACACCATCGGAAATCAAAATTTCATGCTGGATACGTCTCAGGTGATTTCGCACAACGACAGTGACTGGTACGGATATATTGGGAAACCATTATTCAACGAGAAGGTTGTTTGTATAAATTTTGACGAAAAAGAGGTGTATATAACGAACAAAGTGCCTGACAGCATCCCTGGTTATATTCAAAAGGATTACATGGTTAATAAGAAAGGACATCGTGTCATTACCGTAAATTTTCCAACATCTGAAGGTGATAAAAAATACAATTTGATTGTTGACTTTGGTGCCCCCACCTCTAATCTCGACAATGATTTAAAAGAAATTATCACCATAAATGATAATAAGCCAAATCCTACTGATATTGCGCAAATGCTAATAACTTTTTGTAATAGTATTCGTAATCGGAACCAAACCCATTGGACAAATTCGCAAACCGGACAACCAGATGACCCCTATAAACGTTGGGGTTGTGATGGTTCAATTGGATTGGACATCATATCCCTCTATAATTGGATAATCGACTATCGTAACGACAAAATCTACTACACACCAAACGAACATTACAAAAAAAAAACGAAGCAATGAAAAAACACCTCATTTTCATCGGAATTTTAGGAAGTCTGCTGTCGTGCACCGGTCAACCGAGTGGCGGTGATGCCGACAGCCGTTTCGTTCAAAAATACCCCTACCGTTTCCATACCTTCACTCCGCACATCTACGTGGATGCATTCCTGAACGACAGCTTGCCCGTCAAGTTGGTTTACGATTGCGCCGCTCCTTTCGTGTGGTTGGACAGCACGTTTGTAGATAACCACTACGGTTACGAAAGCAAGCAGACAATGGCATTTGAGGGAATCGGTACGGAAGGGCGGCAGGTGGTGAAGGCGTTTCAGGATTGGAACATCACGATTGCAGAAAAGCGGGAAGAGTTTCCGATTATTCCCGCTCCCAACCTGCGAAGCACGTTTAATGACAGCATTGACGGGGTGATAGGGCTTGTCTTTATCAAAAAAAATGTGTGGGCGTTTGATTTCGGCACGCGTTCGTTCGATATTCTGCCTTCTGTTCCCGATTCGGTGCAGAAAAACTGGCACGCCCTGAAACTGTTTTATCGGGACAAGGACTATTATTTCGAGGCACCTGCCACGCTTTTTGTGACGGACAGCCTGAAAATTTCCGGAAAACTGTTATTCGACTCCGGGATGGGCACGGATCTTTGCCTTTTCGCGGATGTGGTGCGGAAATTGGATATTGGAAGTTTGGATATAGCCAAGGATTCAAGAACCACCCAAGGGGCTTCAGGTAGTAGCGCCAACGAAGTTTTTGACGCGAAACGTCTGGTGATGCCGAACTTTGTGGTGGATTCCGTGCATACGTGGGCGAATACGGACGCGTCCGGTCACGCCAGCAAGGCTCCCTCCAAGGATGTTATCGGCTATTTCGGTTTCGGGTTACTGCAACGCATGGGTGAAGTGGTGATTGATTTCCCGAATCAGATGGTGTATTTTAAGCCAAAGGGGGCGGAATGAATCCACTTTTTGCAGTATCCAATTTGTATGACAAAAATGAAAGCATGGCCGATCTGAAATAAGCCTAATTTTCCTCAAGTTAGGGCATTTGCCTTTTGGCAACCTTACTATTATGGTGGCAGGTGTTACAGGATTAGTGTTTGTGCTGTTGACGGGGCGCCATCTGGTGCGGATAGCCCCGAATGAACGGTCGGTTATCCGAGTTGCCGAGGTGGGGTGCCTGTTTCTTGTTATCTGTATGGAGCTCAGTTTGTTTCATTTTCCTTTCAATAAGATTTTTGGCATAGTCGGTTTCTCGCTCTTGGCCGTTGCCATCCTCGTTTGCTTGCTGAAATCGCAGCGGGGGAGATTCTGAAGAAATACGCGAATGATATGAAATAAAATATTACTTTGTAATACAAGGTACTAAAAATTATTATATCTTTGCCGCGTCATTGGATGACAACAATAAAGATGTCAAAATTAAAAAGTACAAGAATGAAAAAACATGCATTAATTATGGGATTTGCGGTAGTGGTGATTGCTGTACTGCTTTGCGCCTGCAACTCCTACAGCGCGAGGACCCTGCGCCAGACGAATTCCAACAACAAGTGGAGCAGCGAGTTCAGACAGATCAACGGCACTCTGAACGGCACCTTCAAGGCAAAGCAGGATGCGCCGGATCTGGTCATCACCAATCGACTTGAGGAGGGCAGTGCAACGATTTCCGTACTATCGCACGGAGAGGTGATTGTTCCTAAAAGGGCGATGGCGACGGGCGAGGAGACCATCCACAGTCTGCCGGTGAAGAAAGGCGACAAGGTCAGAGTGCGAGTGGCTCTCACTGACGCGAAGGGCAGCTACTCGGTAGTGATGCCATAGATGGCGAATGGGGCCGACGAAAGGTGAACAGTATGGCCGTCACCACACTGGGAGCAAATAACCGCTACACACTCAAACGCGCCCAAGAGCAAGCCTGCAGATATCTATTTTCCTATCAAGTCGAACGACGCATCCCAATCTTTCCACACCGGTTCCACCCCCATTTTCCTCAGGGCGGCTTCCACATCCGCGGCGGCACGCTCGTCGGTGACGTGGAACTGCTCCAACTGCTGGGGATAGCTGTAATAACCGCCAGGGTCGGTCTTGCTTCCGGCACTCATCGTGGTAACCCCGAGACCCGCCATATTGTCGCGGATATAGGCTGGCTCGCGGGTGGAGAAGGAGATGTCCACGTCGTGGTCGAAGATGCGCATCGCGAAGGTCAGTTGCGCCAACTCTTTGTCGGTCATCACCACATTGGGTTGGAAACCGCCGTTCTCGGAGGGGCACATCCTCGGGAAGTTGACGCTGTATTTGGTGCGCCAGTAGTGTTTCTGGAGATAGCGCAGATGATAGGCCAGCATCGTGAGGTCGGTGCGCCATTCCTTTTCGAGGCCGATAAGCACGCCCATCCCGATGGAATGGACACCCGCCTGGCCCATCCGGTCGAAGCCGTTCACGCGCCACTCAAAGTCAGCTTTCATTCCACGCGGATGGTAGATGTTGTAATTGGCCTTGTGGTAAGTTTCCTGGAAACAGATCACACCGTTCAGTCCGTGCTCGGTCAACGCCTTGTACTCCTCGGCCTTGAGCGGCATCACTTCAATTTTGAGGTTGCTGAAATAAGGCTTGGCGAGGTCAAGGGCCTTGGCGATGTAGTCCACGCCGGCCTTGGCAGGGTTCTCGCCCGTCACCAGCAGCAGGTTCTCAAACGGTCCCAGCTTCTTGATGGCCTTGTACTCGTTCTCCATCTCCTCAAACGTGAGGATGGTACGCTTCATCGGGTTGCTGACGTGGAAACCGCAATAGACGCAGGAGTTGGTGCAGGAGTTGGTGAGGTAGAGCGGTATGAACAAGGAGATGGTTTTGCCAAAACGCTCCTCGGTATATTTCTTGCTCAGGCGGGCCATCGGCTCCAGGAAGGGCGCGGCCGCCGGGGAAATGAGGGCCATAAAGTCATCCACGTCGCAATGCTCCTTGCCCAACGCACGCATCACATCGTACTCCGTCTTGGCGAGGATGGCCTCCGAGGTCTGTTCCCAAGATATTTGTTCTAATTCTTCGGAAAACATAGGGGTTATTTTTTGGATTTCACGTTTTTCAAGTCACGGCTGAGTTTCATCGCGCAGAAGTTGGGTCCGCACATCGTGCAATATTCGCCGTCGGTGTGGCGTCCCTGCTGGAAATACTCGAGGGCGCGGTCGGGGTCGAGACCGAGGTGGAACTGGTCGCGCCAGCGGAACTCGTAACGGGCCTTGCTGAGGGCGTTGTCGCGGATCTGGGCACCAGGGTGTCCCTTGGCGAGGTCGGCGGCGTGGGCGGCAATTTTGTAGGTGATGACGCCAGTACGCACATCCTCCTTGTTGGGCAAACCAAGGTGCTCCTTGGGGGTCACGTAGCAAAGCATCGCCGTGCCGAGCCATCCGATCTGGGTGGCCCCGATGGCGCTGGTGATGTGGTCGTAGCCGGGCGCGATGTCGGTGACCAACGGTCCGAGCGTGTAGAACGGAGCGTTGTGGCAGGCCTGGATCTGGCGCTCCATATTCTCCTTGATCTTGTGCAAGGGCACGTGTCCGGGACCCTCGATGAATGCCTGCACGTTCTTGTTCCAGGCGCGGGTGACGAGTTCCCCAAGCGTGTCAAGTTCGGCGAACTGGGCCTCGTCGTTGGCGTCGGCGATGCAGCCGGGTCGCAGACCGTCGCCGAGGGAGATGGCCACATCGTATTGCGCGAGGATGTCGCAGATGTCGTCAAAATGCTCGTAGATAAAGCTCTCCTGATCGTGGATGAGGCACCATTTACTGACGATGCTGCCGCCGCGGCTCACGATGCCACAGAGACGCTTGTCGGCCAGATGCACATTTTTGAGGCGCACGCCAGCGTGAATGGTGAAGTAGTCCACACCCTGCTCACACTGTTCGATGAGGGTGTCCTTGAAGATTTCCCACGTCAGGTCGCCCACCTCGCCGTTCACCTTCTCAAGGGCCTGATAGATAGGCACGGTGCCGACGGGCACAGGGCAGTTGCGGATGATCCACTCGCGGGTCTCGTGGATGTTGGCGCCCGTGGAGAGGTCCATCAGGGTGTCGCCGCCCCATTTGCAGCTCCACACGGCCTTGTCAACCTCCTCCTCAATGGTGGAGGTGGTGGCGGAGTTGCCGATGTTGGTGTTGATTTTCACGAGGAAGTTGCGCCCGATGATCATCGGCTCGCTCTCCGGGTGGTTGATGTTGGCAGGCAGCACGGCGCGTCCGGCGGCAATCTCGTCGCGCACAAACTCAGGTGTGATGTGCGTGTCGATACCCAACTCCGCGCAGTTCATATTCTCGCGGATGGCCACATACTCCATTTCCGGGGTGACGATGCCGGCCTTGGCGTAGGCCATTTGGGTAATCTGCTTGCCGGCCTTGGCGCGATACGGCAGGGCGATGTGCTCGAAACGCAGGTTGTCGAGACTATGGTCGTCGCGGCGCATACGGCCGTACTCACTGCTGATTTCGGGCAACTGCTCCACATTGCCGCGCTCCAGTATCCAGGGCTCGCGCATACGGGCCAATCCCTTCTTGAGGTCAATGGTGATGTTGGGGTCGCTGAACGGACCGCTGGTGTCGTAAATCAAGACTGGGTCGTTGGGGGTGGTCACCTTCTCCCCGTCCACGATGTTGACCGTCGGGGTGAGGTTCACCTTCTGCATTCCCACCTTGATGAACGGGAACTTTTTTCCTTGTATATAGTGTTTTTCGCGCTTGGCGTAATAGGTGTCTTCCATACTGAATTATTAAGTTGTTAAATTATTAAACTATTAATTATTAAGATGTTGAGATTAATTGTGGGTGATGGGGGTGTTTATGACAGGAAGGCGGTGAGGGGTGAGCTGGCCTCAGCCTCGAAGGTGTTGCTCACGGCACCCAGTCCGGCTTCGTATGCGCGGCGACCGGCGATGACGGCCTCCTTGAAGGCGACGGCCATTTCCAGAGGGTTGCCGGCCACGGCGATGGCCGTGTTCACCAAGCAGGCGTCCGCGCCCATCTCCATCGCTTCGGCGGCGTGGCTCGGGGCCCCGATGCCGGCATCCACCACCACCGGGATGGTGGCCTGCTCAATGATGATGCGCAGGAAATCGCGGGTTTGCAAGCCCTTGTTGGTGCCGATGGGGGCACCAAGGGGCATCACTGTAGCGGCACCCGCCTCCTCCAGATGCTTGCAGAGGGTGGGGTCGGCCTGACAATAGGGCAGCACCACAAAGCCCATCTTCACCAGCTGCTCGGTGGCTTTCAAAGTCTCCACAGAGTCGGGCAGCAGATAGCGGGGGTCGGGGTGTATTTCCAGTTTGAGCCAGTTGGTGCCGAAAGCCTCGCGCGCCATTTGGGCGGCAAAGACCGCCTCCTCGGCATCGCGCACGCCCGACGTGTTGGGCAGCAGCTGGATGTGGGGGTGGACAATGTGCTTGAGCATATCATCCTCCTGATCGGCCAGTTCGATGCGTTTCATCGCCACCGTCACCATCTCGGTGCCGGAAGCCAGGATGGATTGTTCCATCACTTCGTTGGATTTGAATTTGCCCGTGCCCAGAAAAAGGCGGGATTCAAATTCGCGTCCTGCAATAATCAGTTTTTTCATATTCGTAGTTTTTTAATCTTTCTTTCAATAAAAACATAACATTTACCTCATCGCCGACACCACCTGCTCCATCATCGCCACAGGGTCGGGGGCGTGGAGCATCATACCGGAGAGGGCAATGCCCGTGATGCCGGTGCCCAATATCTCGGGAATGTCGGATAAAGTGATGCCGCCGATGGCCACAATGGGCAAATCAATGCCATTCTGCCGCATCTGGCGTGTAATGTCGCGGTAGCCGTCGAGACCAAGCACAGGGCTGAGGTTCTTTTTGGTTTCGGTGAAGCGGAAGGGACCGCAGCCGATGTAGTCGGCACCTGCCTGATGCAGGTGACGGATGTCGTCGAAGGTGTTGGCGGTGCCGCCGATGATGAAGTCGGAACCCAGGACGCGGCGCGCTTCATCCACGGGCATATCGTTTTTGCCGAGATGGACCCCGTCGGCACCGATTTTTTTCACCAACTCCACATGGTCGTCAATGACAAATACAGCGCCATAACGGCGACAGAGTGTCTGTACGGGCAACGCCATCGCCTCCACCTCGTCCAGCGAGGCATCTTTCATCCGCAGCTGAATCCAGCGGCAACCGCCCTCTAACGCCATCTTGGCACCGTCAAGGTAGCCGTAACGCTCCGTGAAGTGCGTGATAAACTGAAGTTTCACTTGATCATCCATATTAACCTCCGCAAACGGCCTTGATGACGACAATGTGAGTGCCCTCGGTCAGAAGAAAGGCATCCCAGTCAGTGCGGGGCACCAGTTTGTTGTCCGCAGCCACGGCAATGCCTTTGTCGGGAAGGGAGAGTTCTTGGGCCAGCTGTTGGAGAGTTCGGGCCTCTGTGTCGATTTCCTTGTTGTTGAAAAACAGTTTCATCATCTTTGTTTTTAAATGTGCAAAGAGTGCCAACAAGTTACTGAATATCAGCAGAAGATCCAACATCCCTACGGCAGTACTAACTGCATCAGGTTCAACGGGTCTAATCTCAGCCCATGCGGGCACCCCTTTCAAATCGGCGGCAAAGATAAGATTTTTTTGTGTAATTTTGCCGCCTTAAAAAAATGTACGGAACATGTACCTGGACGAAGAGCTTTTTATAGACTTTTTGGATGTCAAAGAGATTCTTTGGACAGGCATCAATTTTGCCAAGGCCCATTTCACCCGAAAGGGTTTTGATTTCACCCAAGAGGTCTTGCAGCGTTATTTTCAGGAATGGAATACATTGATTATCAATGATCAGAAGAAGTACGATATTCGTATGAGCTTCCGTAAGCCCATGATGGCCTACAATCTTGCATTGGTAACCAAAACCAACAAGGGATTGAAAGCGTCGCACATGATCAAACACTATATCGACATCAAGGATGTGTTGTCCGATGATCAGGTGTGTGAATACATGGCCACGCTTGATTTGCCTGACACACATCGTTATGCGCTGATGTTCCTGGTGGAGTCCTTCGACGATGCCACCAAAATGGCATCCGTATGGGTGGTAATCGCGAGGACTGCAGATGGAAAGGTGGCGCTGTGCGAAAAATTCCTCAAGACACCGGGAGGGCTCGGTACTCGAAACTATTGGGCCCGTGCATTTTACAACCTGTTGTACGACATTAAGACATACGCTTTCCTGCGGTGGGAGAACATGGTGCAGCGCCAGGCTGAGAAACCCGCCTCGGAAGAGCATTTTTTTAACCAATTATAACAAAATATGGGAGCATTTAAAGCATACGATTTCCGTGGTGCATTCGGAAAAGATTTTGACACAGACACCGTCTATAAATTCGGTTTCTTCCTGCCTGCTCTTTTGAAAGCCGACAAGGTTTTGGTGGTACGCGATATGCGTGTTTCCACACCCCAGATGTTTGAGGCCCTCTCTGCCGGTATCACTGATGCGGGTGCCGATGTTTATGATATGGGCTTGACCACCACCCCGATGGTGTATTATTTCACTGCGCGGCATGGCTTCGACGCATCAGTGATGATTACAGCGTCGCACAATCCTAAAGATCACAATGGATTGAAAGTTTCTCGCACCAACGCCCTGCCTGTCGGTTATGACACGGGTTTGGGCGAACTGGAACGCTGCATCCGGGAGGAAAAAGTGGTGCCTGCTGCGAAAAAGGGCCGTATTATCGCCCATGATGTGAAAGCGGAATACCTCGAATTCCAGATGCGCTACCACAGTGATCTCTCCAACTTACGCATCGTGATGGATTGCAGCCATGGCATGGCCTCCATACTTGTGAAGGATATTTTCGGCACCGCGCCAACCTATCTCTTCGATGCCCTTGACGGCACTTTCCCTAACCATGACGCCAATCCGTTGGAACCCAAGAATGTAGTCGCTCTCCAAGAGAAGGTGCGCGAAACCAAGGCTGACATCGGAGTCATTTTCGATGGCGATGCCGATCGCGTCATGTTTGTAGATGAGAAGGGCGATTTCATCCCGCCCGACCTGATGATTGCCCTGTTGGGACACTATTTTATCGAGGAGAAACACTATCCCGGCAAGGTTTTGCAAGACATCAGAACCTCCAAATCCGTGGCAGAATATATCGAGAAGATGGGCGGCGAGATGGAGATCTGGCGTGTGGGACGCGCCTATGCAGCCCTCAAGCTCCGTGAAATCGACGGGGCCTTCGGCGGCGAGTTTGCTGGGCACTATTATTTCCGCGACTTCTTTTATTCAGACTCCGCCATGATTGCTTCGCAAGTGCTGCTCCACGTCTTCAGCCAAATGAAGGAGAAGGGCTTGACGGTGTCGCAGGTGATCGGAAACGTCAAGCAATACGCCAACTCGGGCGAAATCAACTTTACCATCCAGAAAAAGAGGGAAGCCATGGATGCTGTGAAGGAGTTCTTCTGCAGCCAAGAGACACCCGTCCGCTTCATGGATTTCGACGGCTATCGCGTGGAGTTCCAAGATTGGTGGTTCAATATCCGCCCTTCGAACACGGAACCTTACCTGCGTCTGCTGCTGGAGGCCCGCACACAAGAGATGCTGGACGAAAAATTATCGACCATCAGGACTATTTTACAAGATTATCAAGAATAAGAAACATAACGGACAATGGGGAATATGTTGGAAAAATTGGGCAGGGAGGTGATGATTTTCGACGGTGCTTTCGGCACTGAACTCGAAAAGCGCGGCGTCATGGTCAAGATGCCGGAGATGCTGAACATCACCAACCCCGATGTGATTTCGGAGATTCATCGCAACTACATAGAGGCAGGCTGTGATTTTATCACCACGAACACTTTCGGCGCAAATCGAGTCAAGATGCCGGACGAGGATCGCAAGGCGGTCATTGAGGCCGCCATTGAGCTTGCTTCGCGCCATCGCACATCGCAGTATGTGATGATGGACATCGGCCCTCTCGGCAAAATGCTCTATCCCACGGGTGAGCTTACCTTTGACGACGCTTACGAGGCGTTCAAGGAGATGGTCGTCGTTGCCCGCGACAAGGTTGATGGCTTTATCTTGGAAACCTTCTCCGACCTCTATGAGTTAAAATGTGCATTGTTGGCCGTAAAAGAAAACTGCGACAAACCTGTTTTCACCACAATGACGTTTGATGAGACGGGGCACACGCTCACAGGCACACCTCCGCGCATTCTTGCCGAACTGGCCTCCAATATGGGGGCCGACGCCATCGGCGTCAACTGCTCTCTCGGGCCGCAAGATCTGCAGCCCATTGTGAAGGAGTTGTTGCAATACTGCGACAAGCCCGTCTTGGTACAACCTAACCGAGGCATGCCGCACATCCTTGCCGGCCGCGCCACATACAGTCTCACACAGGAGGTGTTCGCGCGCCACATGGCCGAGTTCCAAGAATGGGGCGTGGCTGTGTTGGGTGGCTGTTGTGGCACCAATCCCGACTTCATCCGTGCCATAGCCGTCCACAAGGGCAAGCCTGTGCCGACACGCGAGGTGAAACGCCAGACGATCATCACCTCCGCCACCCGCGCCGTGACCCTCGACCGTGTGCGAATCTGCGGCGAGCGCATCAACCCCACCGGCAAGAAGAAACTCAAGGAGGCTATCATAAACGGCGACTTTGACTATATTTTCAAAGAGGCCATCAAACAGGAGGAGGCCGGTGCCGATCTCTTGGATGTCAATCTGGGCGTGCCCAAAACCGACGATGTGGCGAACATGAAGAGCGTGGTGGCGCGCCTCGCAGAAATCACCAACCTGCCGCTGCAGATTGACTCCTCCAACCCCAAGGCCATAGAGGCGAGTTGCCGCTACTATAACGGCGTTCCACTCATCAATTCTGTCAACGGCAATGAAGAGAGCATGGCAGCCATTTTCCCCATCGCGAAAAAGTATGGCGCAGTGGTTCTCGGTTTGACGATGGATGACAATGGCATCCCGCAAACCGCCGGGGAACGTTTTGCCATTGCGGAGCGCATCTTGAAGGGTGCCGCGCAATATGGCATTGGAAAACATCGCATGATGATGGATACGCTGACACTCACTTGCAGCGCTCAGCAGCCGCTTATCAAGGAGACGCTGCGGGCCCTGCGCATGGTTACCCAACAGTTAGGCGTGAAGACCGCCTTGGGTGTCTCCAATGTCAGTTTCGGCATGCCCAACCGCGAACTCATCAACAGCACGTTCTTGGTCATGGCTCTCGAAAACGGACTCACCATGCCCATCATCAACCCCTGTAACGCTGCGATGACCAACGCCATCTTGGCTTTTAACGCTCTGCGCGGCGATAGCGCTGACATTGACAGCTTCGTCAACAACGCGATTGCGGCGGAGAGCGTCGCACCTGCCGCCACGCCCGCCACGATGACGCTTGGCGAGGCCGTGCGCCGTGGCCTCAAAGAAGACAGCGTCGCACTTACACAACAGGCCCTGGAGACACAAGACCCCATGACCATTATCAACGAAACGCTCATCCCCACTCTCAACGAGGTGGGCAGTGATTTTGAAAAACAAAAGATCTTCCTGCCGCAGCTTATCTCTGCATCCGAAGCCTGCAAGGAGGCCTTCAACATCATCAAGACCCGGTTTGCCCAGGAGGGCACCCAAAAGGGCACCGTGGTGCTTGCTACCGTCAAGGGCGACGTGCACGACATCGGCAAGAACATCGTCAAGGTCATTTTCGAGTCGTACGGCTACCGTGTCATCGACCTGGGCAAGGATACGCCCAAGGAGATCATCCGCGATGCCTGCTTCGAGCATCATCCTGACGTTGTCGGTCTTAGCGCGTTGATGACCACCACCGTGCTCTCGATGGAGGAGACCATCGCCTTTCTCAAGGCCGAGGGCGTGAAATGCCCCATCTTTGTGGGCGGCGCGGTGCTCAATCAGGCCATCGCCGACGAAATTCACGCCGATGGCTACACCAAGGTTGCCTTGGAGTTTGTGGAAGCTATAGAAAAGAGACGATAAGACCGGAGTCTGCTTTGGCTATGACAAGCCATCTATTTGTTCAATTGGATCCGCATCACCGTTCCTTGGTCGATGACGGAGGATTTCACGAAGAGTTTTCCCTTGTGGTATTCGTTGATGATACGGCGTGCCAAAGTCAGGCCGAGTCCCCAGCCACGGCTCTTGGAGGTGAAGCCGGGAGAGAAAATGCGCTTCTGCATTTTGTTCGGAATACCCTTGCCCGTGTCGGTGATATCAACAAACACCTTGCTTTTCTCTTCGGTGACATCAATGGTGATGGCTCCCTTGCCATCCATGGCGTCCACGGAGTTTTTGCATAGATTCTCGATGACCCATTCGAACAAATAGCGGTTCAAGGGCAACACAATGCTGTGCTCGGGCTTGTGGAATGTGATGGAGACCATGGAAGAGATACGCGACTGCAGGTATTGGCTGAACTCATCAATGACGGTCACCAAATCGGTGGACTCCAGAACAGGTGCCGAGCCGATCTTGGAGAATCGCTGGGCGATGGTCTCCAAACGGTGTACATCCTTGCCGATTTCGGTGGGTACGGATTGGTCAATGGGCATCTCTTTGAGCAACTCAGTCCAGGCCATCAACGAGGAAATGGGTGTGCCCAATTGGTGGGCGGTCTCCTTGCTCATGCCCACCCACACACGGTTCTGCTCGGACCGACGGGATGTGCTGAACAGCAAATAGCCGATGATGAGGAATATAAAAATGAACCCGAATTGGATGAAGGGGAAAAACCGCAGCTGTTTCAAAACGGATGACTCTTCGTAAAAGACATAACACCGGCCTCTGTCCACCAAGTCAAGCTCGATAGGTGGAATCTGGTCCTTCATGTCCTTCAACCGCTTGCTGAGGAGCACGGGATCTTGCAGGGTCAACGTGTCGATATTGCCGGCGTTGAGCACGTTGCGCTGGGTGCTGTCGGTGATGATGACCGGTACGGTGGCGGAGTTGATGACGGTTTCCTGGAAGAAAGCGTTAACCAGAGTGTCGATGACAACATGGAGGTCCACGACGGCAGGCATCTCTTGATAATAGACAGTCACATAATCGCGGCCATAGTAGGCAAGCCGCAGACTGTCGAATCCGGAGCGGAGGTCTCCGAGTTCGCGCACATTACGCATCTGAAGGATGGAGTCGGGAAGGTTGACGGCGGCATCGATGTCTCCGTTCCGGCCCACTACAATGAGGGGTATGGAGGTGTTGGCGGAGATGATGTCTTGATAGAATGTGAGGTCCTCATCCCAAGAGGCCTGCGTGACTTTCTTGATGGCTCCGGCTACAATACGGGCGTTGTTGCCCACATCTACCTTGATGGAGTGGAAGAAACGGTCGGTTTCGTTGACAAACTGCGCTTTATACGAGATGGCGCCAGCCCAGATTTCGATGCGCTTGCGCTCCTCTTGGGCGATATTGCCGATGAGTTTGTTGGAATAAACAAGGATAAGGACAAACACAATGGCCGCTGTGATGAAGAGCAGCCATTTCCACCGAGTGGTATGGAGTTTGTCGTTCATGATGGCTTATTCTGCGGCGGCGAGCAGCTTGTCGATGATCTGTTCGACAGTGATGCCTTCGGCTTCTGCCTTGTAGTTCTTGATGATACGGTGGCGCAGGATGTTGTGGGCCACGGCTTTCACGTCCTCAATGTCGGGCGAGTACTTGCCGTCGAGCACAGCGTGCGTGCGTGCGCCGATGATGAGGAATTGGGAAGCACGCGGACCGGCACCCCAGGAGAGGTAGTCGTTGGCCCACGGGTGGGCAAGCTTTGTGCCCGGACGGGTGAGTGTGGAGAGCTTCACGGCATAGCGATAGACGTTCTCCGGTACAGGAATCTTCTGCAGCAACTTTTGATAGAAGATGATGTCCTCAACGGTCAGTACGCGATCGGGTTCCCGCATGGCACCGTGGATGGTGCTCTTTACAATCTGCTGTTCCTCCTCCACGGAAGGATAGTCCAGCATGATGTTGAACATGAAACGGTCCTGCTGGGCTTCGGGCAGAGGATAGGTTCCCTCTTGCTCGATGGGGTTCTGGGTGGCCAACACGAAGAAGGGGTCAGGCAAGGCGTATGTGGTGCCGTTCATGCTGACAGAACGCTCCTGCATGGCCTCCAACAGAGCGGATTGCGTCTTGGGAGGCGTGCGGTTGATCTCGTCTGCCAAGACGATGTTGGAAAAGATGGGGCCCTTGACAAACTTGAAGTTGCGGCTGTCATCGAGAATCTCGGCACCCATGATGTCGGACGGCATCAAGTCGGGAGTGAACTGGATACGGTTGTAACTCATATCGACTGCCTTGGCAATCGTGGTGATCATCAAGGTTTTGGCCAGTCCCGGTACACCGATGAGCAGCGCATGGCTGCGACTGAACATGGCCATGAGGATGTTCTTCACCACTTCGTCTTGACCCACAATGACTTTTGCGATCTCCTGCCGGAGTTGTTTGTATTTGTCAACGAAAGCTGCAATGGCTTCCACATCGTTCTTAGTGTTCAAATCCATAGTTTGTTTTGGGTTTTACGGAATCTGCCATTTGGTAACGAAATCACAGTCCCGATATTGTTCGTTTAATTTTATACTCGTAACTTTTACTTTGTCCACAACCCATTTCTGCAATGCGTTGTACTTCTTCTCCTCCAGCGCGGCGTTCTTGATCATGTCATAATCTTCCACAATGTTGGCCTTGTGCTCGGCCACTTTCTCCTTGAGGTAAATCAGACGGTAGGCCATGACGCCATCTTCGTTGACGAAAGGCACGCATTCCGAATACTCGCCGGGGATGAGCTTGTTGATGGTCATGAAAGTGGTCTCGTCGAGCGACTGTTTGTCGAAGCTGTTGGAGTTGGTGTAGGGGTTGACGGCCAGTCCGCCGTTTTCCTTGGAGGGCCCTTCGGAGAAGCGCTTGGCAGCTTCGGTGATGTCGAGCTTCTCGTTGATGACGATGGAGCGGATGCTGTCCAAATAGGTGATGGCGCGCACCTGCTCGTCTGTGGAAGGTTTGGGCTGGATGAGGATGTGCGCCACATGGATGGACTCACCCTTGCGTTCAATCATCTGGATGATATGAAAACCGGCTTGCGTCTTGACGACGTGGGAGATCTCGCCGGTCTTGAGGTTGAAGGCGGCTGCCTCGAATTCGGGATAGAGGGTGCCGCGCTCCACAAAGCCCAGATCGCCGCCCTTGGAGGCACTGCCGGGGTCATCGGAGTAGAGACGCGCCAACATGGCGAATTTCTCACCACGGAGCACGCGCTCACGATATCCGTTCAGCCGTGTCTTCACCGCTTCGACCTCCTCCTCGCTGACGGGCGGGATCTTGACGATCTCGCCAAATTGGAAGGTCGTGGGCACCATGGGCATGCTGTCCGCGGAAATGTTGGCGGCGAACTGCTTCACCTCCGACGGCGTGATAGTGATGTTTCCCGTGATCTTGTACTGAACCTGCTCGATGAGGGCCTGTTCGTACATCATCTCACGCATCTCTTTCTTGATCTGCGACATCGGCTTGTGGAAATAGTTCTCGATGTACTTTTCGTCACCACCGACTTGCTGGAGAAAATAGGCCATCCGCGTGTTGATGCGGTAGTCCACCTCCTCGTCGGAGACTTCAATGCTGTCCAGATCGGCCTGGTTGACCATCAGCTTGTTGAACACGAGGGTCTCCAAAATGAAACATTTGGTCTCGAAAGGATCTTCCACGGTCTTGAATTGCGAGGCGTAGTCTATGTAATGTTTCTCAAGGTCGGACTGCATGATGATCTCCTTGCCGATGACGGCGATGATGCCGTCCACGGGCACACCACCGCCTTGGGTCCAGCCGACCGCCGGCAACACGGCGAACATGATCATGCACGCAATTTTTTTGAAGGTCCTATTCATTTTTTGCCTAAGGTGAGTTTTTGAAACAGGGGGCGAAAATACAAAAAAAAGAAGACTTATGCCTTCTTTTAAATGTTTAATCGCAGACAAGCAAATTATTTTCTGCCCAGACTTTCGTCGGAAACCGTCAGTTTCTTTCTGCCTTTGGCTCTGCGTGCAGCCAGCACGCGGCGACCGTTGGCAGTGGACATTCTCTCTCTAAAACCATGCTTGTTTCTGCGTCTCTCGTTGGAGGGTTGAAATGTTCTTTTCATCTTTCTATTGCGTTATATTTTTACTTGCTTTTTTGAGGGCGCAAAGGTACACTTTTTTTAATATCATCCAACTCTCTAATAAAAAAAGTTATAAACAGTAAAAACATCTCCCTTTGGCATGTGAAATGTCCGAAATTTTTTTTATTATTGCTTTTTCAAAATACAATGCTAAAAAACTGAACGCCATGAGTAGTAAAATCACCCTCCTGTTGACGGCTATTTTATTAGTGATCAGTAAGATGTCGTTTTGTCAGATTGATAATCCGTATGCTGACTTTGATCCGAAGACACTGAAGGAAAATGCTAAATATGCTCGGAGTTTCGCGCCGAACACCTATGATGAGAAAGTCCTGTATAGTTGTATGGCCGACGTGGTCAATGCCGCCCGCGCCCAGTATGCTTTCCTGCCGGTGTTCAAATCGGATGAGCGCATGGACTCCACCGCCATGTTCCAAGCTTCCTACCAGGCTCAGAAAGACGAGAAGACGCTTGACAATTTTGCACCGTACAAAACCACTTATTTCCGCCTGCGCAAATATGGCCTGGCTGGCAATGGCAATGAGTTGGTGACCAAAGTGAAAGCTTACCTCGGTGAAGCGGAATACAGCTATTACGACCTCTGCCTCGCCGCCGTGCAGTCCATCCTCAAAAGCCCCAAGACCGCAGAGGTCCTCCTCGACAAACAATATTCTTATTTGGGTATCGGCTTCAACACGGATGCCATGATGAAGAGCATGTATATTTCGTTTGTCTTTGGCAACGACCGCACATTCAACAATTACAAGCCGTCCTATGGAGAAAGAGACCTTCCCTATACGAAAGGTCAGGCTGGATTCAAGAGCTATGACGACAAAATTTGTAAGAAATGTTCCACAGACCCCGCTCTCGAGGTGCTTTCCGAGCTGATTAGCGTCAATAAAAATAACGAGGTTTACATCAATACGGACGATTACAAGAATTTGAAGAAATTGATCGGAAAAGATGGCGATGCCATCGCACTCGATTTTGTCCAGCATTCCCAATACGAGTGTGACGACTTCACGGTGGACTATGACCTGTCGCACAGAGGCACGGTCACTAAGCCCATTACCTTTGAGAAAATCATGGAACTCAATGAGAACAGCAACCTGAAGTCCGGCAAACTCACTGCCAAGCTTTGCGATGTGCCGGAAACCGTCAACAATGATTTCGACATCAACATCCTTGTCCTGAAAGAGGGCAACCGCATTTGCCGCACGGTTATCACCAAGGCGGTTGAAACCAAAAAAGCGGAGAATGTGGAGAAAGTCAATTTTATCAAGGACTTGGCCAGTATCAAGGCCAAGGGTGAGTGGACGGCCGCGCCCGAAGACGGCGAGTTCAGCGTCACATTTCCTTACGACCTGAAAAAGACCGACTATACAACCGATGCCTACGAGAGCCAGCTCGGAACTTCCGATGTGCCGGAATACAAGCTTAATAGCATTGAAATCATTGCGCACAACTCTCCCAACTATTATAAAGATGCAGCCTACCAGAAGATCCAGGAAAAACGCGCCGATTTCCTTAAGAAAAGCATTTTAGCCAAATATCCCGGCACAGAGGTGACCGTGTCGTACGACTATTGCTGGGAGTCTTTCAAGAAAAACATTGTCAACGACGGTGAGTATTATGACATGAGTTTCTTGACCTTGGAAGCATGCGCCAAACAACTCAAGGCCGAGTCGTGGACAGTGAAATATCTGGACAGCGCTTATCTTGCTCCCTGCCGCTATTACGAGATCAAATATCATGTGACCTACAAGGTGGATTCCAAAGCGCAAGAGCAGACCTTTGCGGTATGGAAGTTTAACAAGGCCTTGTCGGAGAAAAACCGCCCGTTGGCCATGTCTATTGAGAATTACATCATCGATCAGGTCGAGTCTGGACAATATACCGCCACTCCGTTGAACAACATGGTGATTCCCAAGCATAAGGACAATCAGGCTTTGCTTAACAACCGCCTTTACATGAAATATTACCTTGCCCCGAAGTTGACGGAGGCCATGTCAGAGGAGATGACCGAAATTTTCAACTTGAACACAGCTAATGTGAAATTGCTTTATAACACGACAGTCTGCGATGTTTTCCAAAGAAAGATCACTTCCACGGCGGATATCGCCAAGACACAGGCCAATATTGACAAGCTCTATTCCATACCGGGCATTCCCAAGGATCGCGTGAATGCCATCAATATGGAATACCAGATGATGATCATCGACTATCTTTCCGCTGTTCCTGCCAACATGGAGACCACTGCGTTGATGACTTCCACGTTTGCCAAGATCAAGGAAATACGCAATCCCGTGATGGACAGTTGGCAAAATGCGTATAAGTTGGCTGCCCGTTTTGCTTCGCAACGCGATTATATGTATGCGCTTTCCCTCATGGATCCTTTCCTTGGCGATGCAACCATCTCCGAGGATTTCCTTTTCTCTTACATCTCCATGGCAGCCCACCGTGAACAGACCTACCTCGGACCTCTCTTCGGCAAGGCGGTCAAGTTGGCAGCCGAGAAGAATGCCGTGAGACTTTGCGGACTGTTCGACGAACTGCCGGTGTGTGTGTTCGAGAACGAAGAGGTCAAAGCCATCGTATGCAAGGCCTGTAACCGTTAAAGCTTCGCGATGCAAGAAATAGAAGAAAGCCTCCCGCAAGAGTCGGGCGAACTGTACGAACATTTTCGTTTCAACGTTGATCCGGGCACGGAGCTGCTGCGTATTGACAAGTATCTGTTCAATCTGCTTCGTCACACCTCCCGCAGCAAAATCCAGCAGGCGGCCAAGGCGGGCTGCATCCTCGTGAACGGCAAGCCTGAGAAACAGAATTATAAGGTTCACCCCAACGATGTCATCTCTGTGCTTATGCCAAAGCCGCCGCGCGTCACGGAGATTCTGCCAGAGGACATTCCCCTCGACATTCCGTACGAGGACGACGATCTGCTTATCGTCAACAAGGCCGCTGGCATGGTGGTGCACCCGGCATTCGGCAACTATACGGGCACCATGGTCAATGCCCTGTATCACTATCTTGGCAAGCAGCAGCTGCCCGATGGCTCGCCCGTGAAGCCGCTTTTGGTGCATCGTATCGACAAGAATACTTCCGGCCTCCTTGTGGTTGCCAAAAACGAGCTGGCCCAGATGCGGTTGGCCAAGGTCTTCTTCGACCACGACCTGGAGCGTAAATATTATGCTTTGGCGTGGGGCGACTTCCCGGAGGATTCCGGAACCATTGTGGGCAATGTGGGGCGTAATCCGAAAGACCGCATGGTGATGACGGTTTTCCCCGAAGGTGACGAGCGTGGCAAGCATGCCGTGACCCACTGGCGAGTGATAGAACGTTTTGGCTATGTGACACTGATAGAGTGCCAGTTGGAGACGGGCCGCACCCACCAGATTCGCGTCCACATGCAATCCATCGGCCATCCTCTCTTCAATGACGAATCCTATGGCGGTGACCATATCTTGAAGGGCACGACTTTTTCAAAATATCAACAATTTATCCGTAATTGTTTCGCACTGATGCCGCGACAAGCCCTGCATGCCAAGTCGTTGGGTTTCGTGCATCCCACCACCGGCAAGTTCACGCTTTTTGAATCGGAATTGCCCGCCGACTTCCAGGCTGTCCTCGACAAATGGCGCAGCTATGTCCATACAACGGTGGACAACGGATAGTCGTGGTTTCTTGTTTGATTGGGTGAACAGTTTGCAAAATCCCCGCAAAACGTATCTCTCAATGGAATGATTCATGATTGGAGTGTGGAATCATGCATAACATTTTGTTCCGTGTGCGCGGAATGTGCACCCTTGTCGCACAACACAGTCGGCACAGCTCTTACGGTTTTCGCTGCCACCGATTTTGACGATTCCCATCATGGACTTGAGAGGCACCATCAGCCCCGAATCGAGGAATGTGATGCCAATGCGCTCGGCACGCAAGCGTAAGGCAATCTCGCGGCTGTCTTCCAAAGAGGTGCCGCCATAGCCTGGACAGAATCGGAACCCCATGTGTTCATAGGGAAGCTCGCGCTCAAACTCATCGGCACGTTGCTCCAGATACGCCGAAGCTGCGGCATCGAAGACGAGAGCATTGGTCATGTCCGTAAGTTGCAGGCGCTTTAGGCGGCGGTCCACTTGTGCCCCCAATGTGGTGGCACACAGCAAATAGCCATCCGCACCTGACAAGTGCTCCATGTAGGCGGGATTGGCGAGCATGAACGGCATTGGCTCTGTGAAATGCGCATATAGGTAATGAAACCCCGACAACTCCTCGACCTCCTGCACGGCATGCTCGATTCGACGCAGGATATCGTTCTCCACCATGACGTCGGGCGGATAGCCCAAGTAGTGGACAATCGTGTCTGCCAGTTTTTTATTTGATGATTCGGTTTTCATTGTTGGTGATGAAGGATTTCCAGTCGTTGAACTTGCCGCCACCGCCCATGACGACGCGCGACTGCAGGTGGTGGCACACGGCGGCGGCTAAGGCGTCCGTGGCATCCAGGAACTCGACATCTTGTGACAGCGGGTACATGTGGCACAGCATCGCAGCCACCTGCTCCTTGGCGGCATTGCCATTGCCTGTGATAGATTGCTTGATCTTTCGGGGCGGGTATTCAAAAACATCCATGCCCGCGTGCAGACAGGCTGCGATGACGACCCCCTGCGCGCGTCCCAACTTTAGCATCGACTGCACATTTTTGCCATAAAAAGGTGCTTCGATGGATAGAATGTCGGGGCGATATTGCTCAATCAAGGCATTGGTCTTCTCGTAAATGTATTTCAGCTTCGCATAATGATCGGACAATTTGTTCATTTGTATCACGCTGATCACCTCCACGTCCGACTTGTTGAGGTTGGTGTGCAGTACAGCGTAGCCCATCACGGAGGTGCCGGGGTCGATGCCCAGAATGCGGTGTTCGGTCGTCTCTGCCATTACTTTTTCTTGTCTGTGGTGAAATGGAGAAAACCCTCCTCGTAGTTGATGACAGCGTGGTTTTTTACAAAAAAATCGTTGCCAAGAATCATCTGCACGGGCTTTTTGTTCAGGCGGACGTAGGCCATGTTGATATATGAGAAGTCGAGCAGGGCCATGTTTTTGAACAGTTTCATCCTATAGCGACCGATGCGAAAGTCGGGTACATCGGCCACGCGCACGTCAAAATCATCGCCGCCAATGCCGGCGGTGACGCCTTCGTGCTCTTCGGTTTGCAGCTCAGGCAAGATTAATTTGGCGAAAGTGGCGTCCAAACAGCTGTGGGAGGCGCCTGTGTCAAGCACGATACGGACGGGGTGCCCTGCAATGGAACCGCTTACAAGGGTGTGATAATCCCCATGTTCCAATTGCATGACATGGAGCTTGACACTGTGTCTTTTTGTTGTATCCATAAAAAATGATTTAAGAAATCATTGCAAATCCGGGAAAGAATGCACCCCTCTTTTCATAGCCAATGTTTCTTTACGAAGAAAATGACCAGTCCGATCAAAATTGCGGCGCAGAAGCCAACAACAATCAGGAATGCATACGGTGATTCTGCAAATGGAAGGTTCACATTCATGCCATAAAGTCCGCTGATGAAGGTTAATGGCAACACGATGGTGGATATGATAGTGAGCATGCGCATGATTTCGTTGGTCTTGTTGGTCTGCAACGAGTCGAATGTGCTCGACAGGCCGTCCACCAACTCGCCGTAGTCGTCAATCATATCCCACATCTTCTGATAGAAGTCGAGGATGTTGCCCCAGTAGTCTTCCATGTCGTCGGCAAAGCCCCTGACGTCACCGGATTCGAAGAGCTTGAAGAGACGCAGCTGCGGCTTGAACATGGTGTTGAGCTGGATGATGTTCTTGCGGAATCGGGAAATCTGTTCAATGATGGTCTCCGACTTGCTGCTGAAAAGCTCGCGGTTGATGAAGTCGAGTTCTGTGCCCATGCGTTCCACAAGCAGGAATGTCTCTTTCATCATCCTATATAATATATGGTATAGGATGGCATCGCTGGTGCCGCTGATGTCATCCTCGTCTTCCGGCTCGGGATGAATCTTGGTGTAGTTGAAGAGGTCCTGCACCACATAGTGCGAGTTGCCGACCGTGATCAGATAATCCTGTCCCCAGAAAATCTTGGTTTCCTCGGTCTTGACAAGCTGCGTGCGCTTGTCCATCAACGGAAAATGAAAGACAAGGAAGAAATAGTCGTCGTAAATGTCGATTTTGGGGCGTTGTACAAAACTGGAGCAGTCGTCAATGTCCAACGGGTGAAAGTGGAAGTTATCCCTTAAAAAGTCCAGGTCTTCGACCGTAGGATTGGTGATATGATGCCATTTGAAAGTGCCAAAGTCAATGGTGTCAACCATAAAATAACCTCCTTTCTTATTGGGTTAGAAACTATGAAAACTACTACATCTTGGTGTGGTTTACGAAACGGCGGCAAAGATACAAAAAAAGGATAAATGAAAATGAAGAATAGAAAATAAACAGTGACAAAAAGCAGGTCGTTCCCATGGGTCAAGGCTTGATATCCTTGTTGCCGGTGATGATGATTTTCCGGTCTTTGGCTGCCTGCACCCCATAAACGGTTTCTCTTGTCTCTTCGGTCTGAAAACTTCGGTTTACAGCACCCTGAGGGTCTATGTGGATGGTGAGCCCCGCTTTCTCTCCATCAAGGTAGGGGACGAAAAAGTTGTCTTCCGTCTGTCGCAAATAGTTGAGAAGGCTGTAGATACGGCGGGAGGAGAGGTGGAGGTTGTAGCCACTGTTGTGCAGCGGGCTGGCATAGCCGCTGACGGTGAGCTCCACGGTTTCGTCTGCAGAAAGGGCCTCGCGCAAATAGCGGGTCAGCCGTTGCAGCCGTTCGTAGCCAGTAGCCACGGAATCGCGCAGAAACCGCGACATCTCCGCTTCGGCTGCCTGCCGTGCCGTATCGGAAAGCCCACGGCCCGTTTCGCGCACATAGAGGGCTTTGTGCGTCATGTACTGGTTGTAGAGGGTGGGGTAGTCCGTGACAGTGGTGTCCGACAGGGAACGCGGGTCAGGCTGGTCGTTTTGGAAATAGAGCGTGATGGGCAATACGGAGGCGATTTTCTCGTGGATATTTGGCTCGTACTCGGTGGTGTCGGCTGCGACGGGGGATGATTCCCAGCGAAAGCGGAAAAGATCGTTGCAACATGTGTCGGACTCATCGGTGCCGTCGTGCGGCCGGTTGGAGGAGAAGTGGCCACACTCCCCGACAGGATCGAGCGTGAAATAAAAATCGTTGTATTCCGAGTTGAATGGTACACCCATGTTGGAGACAATGCCCCATTGGCTGAGCGACCCCGGACAATAGAAAATGTCGTATCCGCCGATGCCAAGGTGCTCGTCGGAGCTGAAGTACAGCACTCCTTTTTGCTTGTCATAAAAGGGCGTCACTTCATTGCCCTCTGTGTTAATGGCAGTGCCGGCATTGACGGGTGTCTGGTAATGGCCGTCCTTGACAATGGAATACCAGATGTCCAACTCGCCGACACCCTGTTCCCGATCGGAAACGAAGTAGAGCACATCGAAGTTATCCGTCTCCGCGAGGTAAGGTTGCATCGAGGTGGTGCCTTCAGCATTGATGACGGAAGGCAATCTCTGGGGCTTTTGCCAGCTTCGGCCGTCGCGTCTGCTTTGCCACAAGGTGCATCGCAACTCTCCGTCATGATTGCGGGTGCAACGGGAAAAGATCAACAGATTTTGTTTTTCGTTGAAACAAAAATTGCTGTTGAAAGTGTTGCGTGCGTTGATGGAGAAAGGCAGCGGCTCCGCAGGCGTGAAGCTGCCCTCTGGTAACAATGTTGACTGATAAATATTGCAATACCAGCTTGTTTCGAAAATATGGTCGATATCTTCATCTGCGTTGGCGCGCAAGGATGTGAAATAGAAAGTTGAGTCCGGAAGCAATCGTCCGCAAAACTCCGAGAAATGCGTGTTGACCTCGTCAGGGAGAGCCTCCACGATGACAGGCAGGCTGTCGTGACGGATGAAATAGCGCTGCTCTTCACGTTGCTGTTCCGTGAGCTTGCCCACTTGTGCTTGTGTGGTCACACCAATGCTGAGCAGAAGGATAATATGGATTGTCCGCAGCTGCATCACAGTAGGTCGTATGGACAAGGTTCCTTGCCGATTCGTTTGATGGTTTTTTTGCGGAAAATGTAGGATAATGTCAGCTCCACACTGCCGCGAGCATGTGTCGCTGCCACAAATCGGGAAACGTTGATGTCGTAGGCGACACCGAGCCGCACGTCTTTCCAATTGAAGAAGACATCGGCAATGATGGCATCGTTCCAGCGGTACAATAGGCCGCCACCCACGGAGTATATGGTGGTATAGCTGTTTTTTCGTTGGAAATATTCTACATTGACACCGAAGGTGTACTCGCTGAAGCGCCGCTGCCAACTGCTATAAAGCATGGGTTCCAAGGCCAGATCAGAGGTGAGCCCGATGCGCGAGAGGAAGTGGACACTGTATTTGACGGGCAGTTGCTCCAAGTCATTGCTGAAAGCTTCGCGAGGTTGGTTAAGGTGTGCCACTGACGTGCCCAATTGGAAGGTGTTGTGCTTGTCGGGAGAAAAACTCCAGAAAAAGCCTGCCCCGATGTCAAAAAACAACTGCCGGTTGTCTGGAAACAACTCGCTGGTGGGCAGGGACGGGTCATAATGACCGCTATGGAATTGCTCGTCCCAACGTGCGTTGCTGAAATCGACGTTGTTGTGCAAGATTCCACCATAGATTCCAAGTCCGATTTTGTGCTTGCCACGCCGCCCCAAATACTTAATGTACGATGCTGTGACTATGGCTTGTATAGAGGTGTAGTTGAGGTCGCCGGCATGATCGAAATTAAAGCCCGCACCGATGCCGATGAGTTCTTGCCGTTGGTTGTTGCGATAGACAGATCCGTCAAGGCTGATTCCCATGGTCTGAAAGGGAACCGTTACGGAATGCCACTGCGTACGATAGGCGGCGGTGGCCCGGAAAAGTCCGTCGTAAGCCCCTGTGAGGGAAGGATTCAGCGTGATGGGCTGGTCATAGAACTGGGAAAAGTGGTAATTCT
The DNA here is from genome assembly GCA_947167635.1 of uncultured Bacteroidales bacterium. GTDB lineage: Bacteria > Bacteroidota > Bacteroidia > Bacteroidales > WCHB1-69 > F23-D06. The sequence goes on from CAMVIT010000005.1 coordinate 48,770, forward strand.
GCCCCCGTGCGGAGAAAAAAAAACAACACAGTGCCGTCAAAAGCAGGATGACATATTTGTATTTCTCGTTCCAGCAACGGCGCAGATATTTTCGGAGCTCGTTTTCACGCGGGTTGTCCTGCGGTTCGTAAATTTTCACCCCACTCAGTTGCGGTGGCATGAATTCCTGCTCGACGAAGTTGTGCTCGAAGTCATGAGCATACTGATATCCCTTGTGGTAGCCCAACTCCTTCATCAGCTTGGTGGGTGCGTTGCGGATATGCAGCGGCACAGGCAGGTCGCCGGTCTGCTTGACAATGGCGTATGCCGTGTCAATAGCCATGATGGCAGCGTTGCTCTTGGGCGACGAGGCCAAGTAGATGGCTGTCTGCGACAGGGGGATTCGCGCTTCTGGCATGCCGATGACGTTCACGGCTTGAAAACAATTGTTGGCCAATAGCAGTGCGTTAGGATTGGCGTTCCCGATGTCTTCGGAGGCCAGGATGACCATGCGACGCGCGATGAAGAGCGGGTCCTCGCCGGCGATGAGCATGCGCGCCATCCAGTAGACTGCAGCGTTTGGGTCGCTGCCCCGCATCGACTTGATGAAGGCAGAGATGATGTCGTAATGCTGCTCCCCGTTCTTGTCGTAAAGTGCTAAGTTTTGTTGGATCACCTGCAATACGCCTTCTCGGGTGACGGTGAGCACACCGTCCGTCGGCTGTGTCATCCAAGTCACCAACTCAACGGCATTGATGAGCTTTCGGGCGTCGCCGCCTGAAATACGCAACAAGGCCTCCGTGTCTTCCATGACAATTTTGCATCCCAACTGTTTCTCTTGATAGTCCACGGCGGTTTGCAGAATGCGCTCCAAATGCACGCGCGACAAATTTTTCAACACATAGACCTGACACCGGGAGAGCAGGGGTGAGATGACCTCGAAGGATGGATTCTCCGTGGTTGCACCGATGAGCGTGACGACCCCCTGCTCCACAGCACCCAACAAGGAATCTTGCTGGGACTTGGAAAAACGGTGGATCTCATCGATGAAAAGCAGGGACCGGTGCTCCGATTTTTTGGCCTTCTCAATAACATCGCGAATGTCTTTTACACCGCTGTTGATGGCACTCAACAGATAAAAGTCGGCGCCTGTAAGCTCGGCAATGAGCAGCGCCAGAGTGGTCTTGCCCACACCCGGAGGCCCCCAGAAAATCATGGATTGGATGTTGTCGTTTTCAATGGCATTGCGCAATACGGCTCCCTTGCCCATCAGGTGCTCCTGACCGACGTATGCATCCAGTGTCCGAGGACGTAATATCTCTGCCAAAGGCTTTTGCATAGCTGTTCAAAGTGTTGGCAAAAGTACAAAAAAAAGTAATTGATTATTCGTGTTCGACAATCGGTGAATTTTCTTCGTTTAGCATGACTCATGTCGAAAATAATTGTATCTTTGTGGCGTGAAAACTAATACTTTTTTTTATGATGAATGAACTAGAAAACAATGTAAGTTTTTTCAGATTTGAAGATTTGAGAATTTATGACAAATCGATGGAATATATCGATTGGTTATATGGAAAGATGACACAAATTCCCTGCGACAATGCAGTGACAGTGCGGTTCCCGATAGCCGCTTTCCTTAAATCCGCCAGCAAAATCGCCTTGAACACGGCGGAAGGATCCTCCCGAAGCAAATCGCAGTTCTTGTATTACATGAAATTGGCTAAGAGCGCGGTGAGGGAGTGCGTCGTTTTTACAGAAATATCCCGTAAGGTGAGCATCTTCGATGATGAAATGTATGAACATTCCCGCATTCAATTAATGGAATTGACGAAAATGATCGGCTCCTTGATCTCCTCGTTGCAGCGCAGCATAGGCTCCTCTGCCGCGGTGGATAAGACAGAGAATCCCATGGGGCCGATGTCGGACATTGACGAATTTTGATAAAAATTGTCCGTTTTTTTTTTTTTTAGAGGATGCAGAAATGCATCCTCTTTTTATTTTTCTTATTTTTGCCAGCCAAATTTTTAGGATATGAAAGTTCAATCAAAAACGTTTCTGCTTCTCTCTATGCTCCTTGTGACAGCTGTTTCCTCGTTTTCAAATCCTGTTGGGAAGAGGGCTATGATTGCATTCGGCCAGGCTGCTTTCAGACAAAAAGCGGCTGCGATTCATCCGGAAGCTGTCTCTGCCGAGTTGAAGGATGTCTTCTTCTTGGGTGATGCGAAAAAACCCTCATTGGCAATCCTGAATTTCGATGGAGGATTTCTTGTCGTCTCCGGTGACGATGCCGCCTTCCCTGTCTTGGCCTATTCGTTTGAAAGTGGGCTTGATTGGGATGCCGCTGCTCCTGGCGCACGCTACTTTATAGAATCCTATCAGCGGGAAATCCAGCAGATGAGAAAACAGAATGTCCAGCCTACAGACGAGGTTCAGCGTGAATGGCAAGCCCTTTCCTCCAAGGATGTCCAGGATGCGACGGTTATCATCTCCCCTCTGCTGACAGCCCGATGGAACCAAAACAAGTTCTATAACCAGTATTCTCCGGAAGATTATGAGTCAGGATCCTATTATGACAATCGCACCCCGAACGGTTGTGTTGCCGTGGCCATGGCGATGATCATGTATTACTATCGTTATCCCGAATGCGGTCAGGGGTCGCATACCAATTACACTGATTACGACGCCTATCACGTCAATTTTGCTCAACAGCATTACTGCTATGATGTCATGCAAGACCAGTTGGAACATTACAATAACGAGGTCGCCAAGTTGATTTTCCATTGTGCTACCTCCGTGGATATGCACTATGCGTCCGATGGTTCCGGGGCCTATTCTCAAGAAGTGCCTAATGCAGTCACGACGTATTTCAGATATAGTCCCGATTGCGAAATACAAAGCAAACATAACTATAACTCTTCGGTATGGAGACAAAAATTGAAAACGGAGTTGAACGCCCTCCATCCTATTTATTATTCGGGTTACTCTGAAGATGGCGGACATGCATTTGTCTGTGATGGCTATAATAGCGACAACCATTTCCATTTCAATTTTGGATGGGGTGGGTCTTCCAACGGATATTACAGCTTGAGCAGCAGCAATTCCCAAGCTGTGAATGGTTTTTCGTCGGGTCAGGCCGCCATCTTCAATTTTTATCCCGCAGATCTTGATTACCCGGGCGATTGTCAATCCAGGGAAATTTTTGCCGAGAATGGATCCTTGGAAGACGGCAGTTCTGTCTTTGACTATCAAGACAACCAAAACTGCACCTATCTTCTCAGCTCCCCTGGCGCAAATTCTGTCACGATCACCGTCCAGTCTTTTGAAACCCAACAGGGATTTGATTCGCTGAGCTTCTGGAATAAAAACGACTCCTTGTTGCTCACACTCTCGGGAGAAATGCCCACCACCAAGGTTTATGATTTTCTGACGGATAGCCTGTACATTACCTTTGTGACAGATGACTCCATCACCGATGCCGGCTGGAGAATACAATACCAATTCAATAGACCTTTGCAAATCTGCAATGCCGGTTTGATCACAGGACTTGAAGGTACACTTACGGATGGAAGTGGCGACCAGGACTACAATCCCAACACGAGTTGCGTGTGGGTCTTCAGGAATGTCTCGGCTTCCAGTATTACTTTCTCGTTTGATTCCTTGGACCTCAGTCCAGAGGATCGTCTGGTTTTCTATGATGCCAAGATTAATCCCAACAGATTGATTAATGTCTTTTCGGGCAATACCATTCCTGCTGATTTCACCGTGAATTCAAGTAAAGTGAGAGTCGGTTTTTTCACCGACAATTATCTTAATGGAGGTGGCTTCTCTTTCCGGTGGACATTCAATCTCCAGGATGGGATCCATCAAGAGGAAATGGACTCGGATTCATGGACTGTTTTTCCAAATCCTGCGACAAACAGGGTGAATGTGTCGCTGCCGGATGGCTGGAAAAACGGTGCGATTGCCATATACGATATGGCGGGACGACAAGTTTTGCAGCAGCCAATTTCTGGGAACAGTACCGTTTCTTTTGATTCAAGTTCTTTAAATAGTGGTATTTATACGGTTGTGTGCCGGAGTGGAAATAAGACTCTGAAAAAAAAGCTGGCGATTGTTCGTTAGGGCTTAAACATTTTGTCGCTCTGTTTGTCTTTATCGGCGATGTTTAACACAATAAAATCTACTATCATGAAAAAGTTAGTCATTTCCTTAGGCATTATCTGCATGATGGCACTGTCCGCATCAGATATCATGGGACAAACACCGGTCTCCAGAACGAACACTTCCTCCGCAGCGGCTGGCAAATCCCAAAGCACTGCAGTCCGCCAGGAAAGGAAGGGTGATGCTCAGATGAGCAAAGCCAACACTAACTATCAGCGAGCACAGTCCTCTGTCGCACGTCCTGCCGCCACGAGTCAGCAGACATCAACCACTCGTCCTGCGGCCACGACCACGACGGCTCGTCCGACCACGACGGCTCGCCCGGCATCTACACCTGCAAGCAGAACCACTACCAATAGCAGTGTCAGTTCCACTCGTACCAACACGAGTTCCTCAACGGTGACAAGGCCTGCTTCTTCGAGCACCAGTGTGAACCGTCAGGCTGCTACAAACGCTGCACAGCCGGCTACTACTTCTGCAAGCAGACAAACGGGATCTTCCACGACGGCTAAGCCCGCCACCACCGCAACTGCCACACAACCTTCCGCACGTGAGACGGCCAATGCTTCTTCTGCAGCGACCACGGCCAGAGGTACGGCTCCCAGCAGTACATCAGAGTCAAGAAGAGGTTACAACGGGCAAGGTGTGGCCCAACCGCAACCCGCTCCTCAGGGATATACCGGAGGTGGCGCGAGTGGCGACCCCAAGATGCACCACAACCCCTTCATGCACCCGAATCACCACAACTTCGGCGGCCACATGACTGTCCCTCGTCATATACAACCGGTTTACTACGGCGGAATTCCCTACTACTACTATAACAGCGTCTTCTGCACCATGTTGAACGGCTACTATGTGATCTGCAGACCTCCGCTCGGCGCCGTCATCGCATACTCGATCTTCCACACCTGGCGTCCCGTTGTCGTGATCCACAGAGGTGTAACCTACTACTATGACGATGGTACTTTCTTCCGCCCGAGACAAAGAGATTATGTCGTAGTCGCCCCTCCGGTGGGAGCCTTGGTGGCCGAATTGCCCAGCAACTATCAGACCATCGTACTCGAAGGAAGAGTTTACTACAAGGTCGATAACGTTTACTATAAGGAAGTTGTGCTTGACGGGTATCTCTGGTATGAAGTGCTCTTTGTAGCTTAAAAAAAATTTTTCAGGATTTGAGCGCGAATCAAAAATTTTAGTATTTTTGCGCGCTCAAATCTTTTGCCCTGTGGTGTAATGGTAGCACAGCAGATTCTGGTTCTGTTTGTATGGGTTCGAGTCCTATCGGGGCAACTTCAAAATCACGCTGTTCAGCGTGATTTTTTTTGATAGATCCATCTCCTTCCAAGACAGTATCGTAAAAAGGTTGTCACAATCCAAAACTTTTGCGTATTTTTGCCGATTGAAAAAATATATTCGACATGTTAGTTATTGGCATCGCCGGCGGATCCGGCTCTGGAAAGACCTCTGTGGTCAAAAAGATCATACAATGCTTGCCCAAAGAGCGAGTGAGCGTCCTCAGTCAAGACGCCTATTATAAGGACAACGGCAATCTGCCACAGGAAGAGAAAGAAAAGATTAATTTCGATCATCCTTCCGCTATTGAATGGTCGCTTTTAATAGACCATATACAACAACTTCATTCAGGCAAATCCGTAGATATGCCCATCTACTCGTATGTGACATGCGGCCGCAGTCGTGAGACTATTCCTGTGAAACCCTGTGACGTATTGCTCGTGGAGGGTATCCTCATCTTCACAGATCCCGAACTGTGCCGCATATTGGATTTGAAGGTGTTTGTCGATACTGATGCTGACGAACGCTTGATCCGCATCATTCAACGCGACGTAATTGAACGCGGGCGTGGATTGGACAAATCTATCATCCACTACCAAAATTTTGTGAAGCCCATGCACGAACTTTTCATCGAGCCGTCCAAGAGGTTGGCCGACATTATTATCCCTGTTGGTGGACAAAACGAGAAGGGTATTGACATCCTGACTTCCAAAATCAGGCAGACTCTTGGTATTGTTTAAGTCTTTTGTTGCTGCTTTTTGGCGGCAGGGAACAGTACATTGTTCAGAATCAAACGATAACCGGCAGAATTGGGGAATAGATTCAATTCTGTGGGAGGATCGTTGATTAAATGTTGATAATCCTCGGGATCGTGGCCGGAGTAGAAGGTCCAAGTCCCTTTTCCATACTCGCCATGGATATAGCGTGCTTCGTTGAATTGCGCTGATTCTCCCATGATGGTAACTGTGGGTTTAATCAGCTCTTTCCGGAAAGCGGTGGTTTGTCCCATGAATCCGGGAATCACGGTTAAGTGGTTTTGGCACAACATGGTGGGGACGGGGTCCCACTTGGCGGAAAATTCAAACAGCGTGAAAAAGTCATTGCTTTTATTGGTCATGTGCAATGTGGGATTCACATCAATGTCAGACACTTCATAGACGTAGGGATTGGTCTCGATCTTGAAGTTTGTGAAAGCGAAGCAGTTGTCATAGTTGAGCTTGCTTTGGGCCTGCGGGTCCATGGGATCTCCGTCAAACATGACATCACAAATATCCACACCTTCGGCAGCCAATGCGATGTCGTAACTGTCTGGACCCGAGCACATGGCGAACAGGTAGCCACCTCCCGCCACGAAGTCGCGGATGCCTTTGGCCACGGCAAGCTTCATTTGGGAAACTTTTGCGAATCCCAGTTGCGCGGCGCGCTCCTCCTGTTCCTTGACATCATCCTGATACCACTTGGCATTTCGGTAGTTGGCCCAAAACTTGCCGTATTGTCCTGTGAAATCTTCATGGTGCAGGTGCAACCAGTCGTATTTGGGTAGTTCGCCCTTGATGACCTCTTCGTCATACAGGACGGTGTAGGGGATTTCGGCGTATGTGAGCACCAGGGTGACGGCATCGTCCCAAGGGAGTTTGTTCTTGGGGGAATAAACTGCAATTTTGGGCTCTTTGGTTAGCCGGATTTCGTTCATGTTGTTTTCTGTGGCTGAAATCTCAGCAAGGATGCCCTCTGCTTGAATGTCGGCGATGACCTGGTATGTGACGCCTCTGACCACGCATTCGTCTTCAATGATGGAGCTGTAGGCGCACATGAAACTGCCACCGCGGTAGTTGAGCAACCAACTCATGTCCACTTGGTGCGAAACGGCGAAATAGGCTATGCCGTATGCTTTAAGATGGTTCTCTTGTTCCAAATCCATAGGGATGAGGATATGGGTGGCTGAGGCGTAGGGAACGCAAACGATGCAGCATACTATAGCCAAAAGGATTGTTTTCAGTGTTTTCTTCATGATAGTTATCTTCTGACAATGGGACGGCGTTGGATCCTGCCGTCTGATTCCAACAGGAATAGGTTTTTATTGGTTAGTCTGAATTCAGTTGTGTTTGGCAATGCATCGGCAATAAGGATGAAATCCATGGCGAAAAAATCGTATTTGTTAAGCTTGCCATCTTTAAGATAAACGATAAAATCGCCTTGCCATTGTGCGGATAGAACATTCGGCAACAAAATTTTTCTTTCAAATGTTCCAAAGTTGTCGAAAAAGAAGAGCCCGTAGGTGGTGTCTGTCAATACAATACTTTTGTCAAGCGCAATCGCCATGCTTGTCGGGTTGAATTGCTCGCCAAAGTTGACAGGTGTGGTGTTGATGCTATTCAGGGAAAGGTCCGTGAGTATGAGTTGGTGCGTGCTGTTGTCGAAGAGTGCAATCCGGTTGGCACCGGCAAAGGCAGCAAGTGTTACGGAAAAGAGATTGTGCTCGAAAAGGGAGAGCCTGTTCCCGACGGGGGAGAGGGTGTTGTCCAAAATGGTGATGACACCGGCTTCTTTGTGAAAAACCAAGATTTTGGAAGGGATACTGGCATCAACATTGCAAATGTCCCCCAATTCATAGTTGCTATAATTCGACAACAAATTCCCGTTCGGGTCGTATTTTTCCAATGTGGCATCTTTCCATATATAGACGTTCTCTTGTATGTCCACAGTGAAGTGATCGCATTGTCTGTGGAAAAAAGAAGGTCGCTCTTGGGCATGGGAGAGTCCAAGAGCGACAATGTATATTATAAGCAAAAGCGCTTTTTTCATTGAATTATTAGAACTTACAGCCGATGGTGGCTGCAACTCTATGGGTTGTGTTTTTGATTTGTGCCGTGGCGTTAGGCGTGTAGAGGTTGTAACTGTCCTTGGAGAACTTCATGATGTAAGCCAGGTCCACGAAGAAGTATTTTGCGCGGTAGCCGAAGCCGAAGGAACCGTAGTGGGCGCTCCCGTTGAATCCTTCAGACCATTGGTTGCTGTTGGCGTAAGGCGAGGTTTTGAAATTGTAGCCCGCACGGAGAGCGAAACTGGGACTCAAGTTGACTTCACCGCCAATGCGGATGGTGTGGCATACATTGTATTTTTCGCGTGTGAGCGCATTTTCGTTGGAGAAGTCATAGTCGTTGGCATATAAGGTTGCCATGCGGTAGTCGTTGAATTCATATTCCGCCGAGATGAAAGCACGCTTGTTGATGAGGAATGCGGCTCCCAGATTGAAACGGAACGGCGTGGAAAGCGCGAATTGGTAGTTATAGGAATATTCGTGATTGTATGTTTGTCCATTAATATTATAAGAGGTCAGGTCTCTGTTGTAATAGTCTTTAATCTTCCAGAAATAGGATGGGGTCTGGATGGCAGCGCTCAATCTTAAGAAATTGATGGGCTGGTAAATAATGCCAATTTTTGCGTTGATACCTGCGCCACGGTCGCGTTGGGTCGTCTTAACTTTATAGGAGGTGATGTCATCAGATGCGCTACCCGTCAAATTGCCCTCGTAAGGGCGATCTTCGTTCAAAATGGTCTGCTCTTGGTAGTCTAAGAATGGAACGCCGATGGAGAGACCTAAGAAGAGCTTGTCATTGTAGTTGCCGCCGAAGGTGAAACTCATCTCGTCGATGGAGCCCGATTGTTTGACCAAAGCGGATTGGTCGAGATCGGCATCGCTGAACGGGGAGAAGTAGCTCGCGGGTTGACCGTATAAGGTGTCAATCAACCATGTGTTCCAAGCAATCATGGCGTCAGCCGACAGTTGCTGATAATTGATGCCATTGGCACGGCTGAGAATCGGGTTGATAAAAGAGGTGTTGGGCGTTCCGACAGCGCGGAAAGTGTTGTTGTAGTCCATGATGCGGTTATAACCGAACCCAAATTGCCAATACTTCCACTCAGAATCGCGAGCAATGGGGGAGGTGATCACCAACCCGCATTCGGGAACAGTGTATTTGGGATTCTGGGTATAACTGTTGGTGCCATTATAGAGCGTGTTGTCCTTGAAAAAAGAGATCATCATGGGCGTGAAACTCACCTCGTGGCGCTTGTACAATCCGATGGCTGCCGGATTTGTGAACAGTCCGGAGAAGTCACCGCCGACGGTTCCAAAGGTCCCGCCCGCACCCATGTAGCGGGCGGTGCCCATGTAATCAATTTGGGAGAAACGGAATGCCTCATAGTCACCTTGTGCGTATGAATTGGCGACTAAAATGAGGAATAGCGAGATAATCCAAAATCTTTTCATTGTGGTCTTGATTATAGTTGTTTTTTTTGGTTTTAAAGGTTGAATTTATCTTCTGCCGCCATAGCTGCCGGAGGAAGATGAGCTGCCTCCTCTGGATGAGCTACTGGATGAGCTGCTGTGTGAAGAACCGGAGTAACTGGAGTGAGAGGAAGATGAGGATCCGGAGTAGCTGGAACGAGAAGAGGATGAGGAACTTGGACGGGAATATGAGGAACTGGAAGAGCTGGGTCTGCTATAGGAAGAGCTCGGTCGGGAAGAAGAGGAAGAACTCGGACGAGAGTATGAGGGGCTGGAAGAACTGGGCCTGCTATAGGAAGAACTCGGACGCGAAGGTGTGGAACTTGGGCGAGTTGATGAATTGGATGGATTGTGGTTGCTGTTATTGTAGGAAGAACCCGGACGTGAGGATGTGGAACTTGGACGAGAAGGAGAATTGGAAGTGCTTGGACGAGTGGTAGTTGTGGGGTTGGAGGATGCTGGTCTGGTTACCGTCACAGTACGAGTCACCGTGTTGTTCGTCGGTCTGGAATTGGATGGATTAGCAGCAGGTCTTGTTTCAGTCGTGGAAGGTCTGTTTGAGTTTGAGGAAGGCCTTGTGGTCGAAGGAGTTGCTGGCGTGGAGGGTCTTGTTGTCGGAGCGGAAGGAGTTGCCGGCCTTGTGGTTGGCGTGGTTGTCGGTCTTGTAGAAGGAGTTGTCGGAGTGGAAGGTGTGGTGGGCCTGTTGGGAGATTCAAGACTCGGTGTGGCATTGCCGTTTGGCTCGGGTCTTCTATTTGAAGAATTTGTGGTGGAGGGTGTCACGCCAGTGTTGCTGGGCCTTGCCTGGGGCGTGGTCATTTGGGATGATTCGCCTCTGACCACGTTGGGCCGGGAGGTGGTGGTGGAATTCGTGGTCGTCCCGGTTTGTCCGGAAGTGCCTCCAGTAGTGGAGTAGCGGGCAGAAAGCGCGCTATACTCTTGGTTGAAAGTGGCTGGAGAAGAGGTGACCGTGGAGTAACGGTTGCTGTTGTCGTTGTTGCCGTAGTCGGTGGGATGATCATAGTCCCTCGAACGGTCGCCACGACCGGCATTGCTGTTGCCCAAAGTGGGGCCTACATTGTTGCGATGACCGTAGTAGAAGGTGTTGTTATGGTCGAAGTTGTTGTGGTAATAGTTGGCCGCCAGCCAATTGTGGTGGTTACAATGGCCGTAGTGACCATAGTCCCAATAGTGGTGATAGTGCGGGTGATGATAAGCCCATCCCCAGCCATAGGTAAACCCGTAGTCGTACCATCCGTAACCATAGTAGTAAGGACGGTAAGAGTAGCTTGGCCACCACCAGTTGTAGCCCATGTAAATGCTTATGCCCCAGTTGTATGGGTTGTAGTCGTACCAATACAGGTTTGTATAGAAGGGATCATAATAACCCCAGCCGCTATATAGGTTGGTATGGAAGCGGCGGATGCGTGATGTGTAGTAATAATCATAGTAGTCATCCTCGTCATAATAATAGTTGTTGGTGACGTAGGTGTTTCCGGAACCGGTTTGTACCGTGGACGAGCTCGGCGCAGAGGCATTGTCTGCATATTCAATGAGCGGTTCGCTGATGCCAGGATAGTACGTTTTGGTATCAATCAAGGTGCCGTTCTCATCATATTCGTAAATGATGGAATCTGGCTGGATGGCATCGGTCGTTTGGTGCGATGGGGTGGTGCTGGCCTTTTTTGGGGAAGCATATTGCCCATCCTGCGACGTGGTGTAAATGTCATCGTAATAGGCGTATGAACCCGTGGAACAGGCGGCAAGCAGGCAAGCTACTGATACTAAGATAATTGAAAATAGTTTTTTCATAGTCTCCTCCTTATGTCTTTAAATTTCGTACTTTTGCAAATCGGTTTTAATTGACCGCAAAAATACGAAAAAGTTAATTCAACAAAGTAAAAATATAATGGGTAAAAATTTTTGTACAAGAGCAGAGAATTATTCTCAGTGGTATAACGATATTGTAAAACAAGCCGATCTTGCTGAAAATTCATCAGTTAGAGGATGTATGGTTATCAAACCGTACGGCTATGCGATTTGGGAAAAGTTGCAATCCACCCTCGACAAAATGTTCAAAGACACGGGGCATGTGAACGCATATTTTCCTATTTTTATTCCGAAATCTTTCTTCAGCCGCGAAGCCAGCCATGTCGAGGGGTTTGCCAAGGAGTGCGCCGTGGTGACTCACTATCGTCTGAAGAACAATCCCAATGGTGGTGGCGTCATAGTTGATCCCGAGGCCAAGCTGGAGGAGGAACTCATTGTCCGCCCCACTTCGGAAACCATCATTTGGGATACTTATAAGAATTGGATCCAGTCGTATCGCGACCTTCCTGTCTTGTGTAATCAGTGGGCGAATGTGGTTCGTTGGGAAATGCGTACCCGACTTTTCCTGCGCACTGCGGAGTTTCTTTGGCAAGAGGGTCACACCGCTCATGCCACCCGAGAGGAAGCGGTGGAGGAGACCGAGCGTATGTTGCATGTTTATGCCGATTTTGTGGAGAATTTCATGGCAATCCCCGTCGTTAAAGGCGTGAAGTCTCCCAACGAACGTTTTGGCGGAGCTCTCGACACCTACTGTATTGAAGCTCTTATGCAGGATGGCAAGGCTTTGCAGGCCGGAACCTCTCACTTCCTTGGGCAAAATTTTGCCAAGGCATTTGATGTCAAATATTTGGATAAGGAAAACAAGCCGCAGTATGTGTGGGCTACCTCGTGGGGCGTGTCCACTCGACTCATTGGCGCCCTGATTATGACGCATTCCGATGACAACGGGTTGGTGCTGCCGCCCAATCTTGCACCCATCCAAGTGGTCATCGTCCCCATATATAAGAGCGAAGAGCAGCGACAAGCCATTGCCGACAAGGTGCAACCGCTCATGCAGAGTTTGAAAGCGGCCAATATCACTGTCAAGTTTGACAACGATGACACAAAACGCTCTGGTTGGAAATTCAATGAATATGAACTGAAGGGGGTGCCCGTGCGTATCGCCATCGGTCCACGCGACCTTGAGAATAATGAAGCCGAGGTGGCTCGCCGCGACACACTCACCAAGGAGACCATTCCCTTTGACAACATGGTTGAACATATCCAGCAATTACTCAAGGAAATACAACAGAATCTCTTTGAAAAAGCCCTTAAGTTCCAGAAAGACAACACGCATAAGGCGGATACCTGGGAAGAATTTGTGGACCTGCTCGACAATCATCCCGGTTTTGTCTATGCCCATTGGGACGGCACCCCGGAGACGGAGGATAAGATCAAAGAACTCAGCAAGGCCACCATACGTTGCATTCCCTTCAACAACCCGCTTGAAGAGGGCAAGTGTATTTTGACAGGAAAGCCTTCCAAGCAAAGGGTTCTCTTTGCACGAGCATACTAATGTAAAAAGTTGATTTTGTGATATTTTAATCTGAAATCAATGGATGAGAGATTAGAAGCCTTTCAAAGGCTGTTGGATATCATGGACGAGTTGCGCGAAAAGTGTCCATGGGATAGTGTGCAAACATTTGACACGTTACGTTGCCTGACCATCGAAGAGACTTTTGAGCTGTCGGAGGCCATTGTTGACAAGAATTACAAGGATATGTGCAAAGAGCTGGGCGATCTGATGTTGCATCTGGTCTTTTATTCCAAGATTGCGTCCGAACAGCAACTTTTTGATATTAAGGATGTACTTAACCAACTGTGTGACAAGTTGATTCGTCGTCACCCGCATATTTATGGTGAAGAGAAGGCGCAAGATGCGCAACAGGTTCACGAAAATTGGGAAAAGATAAAATTGCAACGCGAGGGCAATAGATCCGTGCTTGGCGGCGTTCCTACAAGTGCACCATCTCTGGTGAAGGCATATCGCATTCAGGAAAAAGCTAATGGTGTTGGGTTTGATTGGCAAAATGCCGGAGAGGTTTGGGAGAAAGTGGAAGAGGAGTTGCAGGAATTCAAGGATGAAATTGATCGGCATTCCGACAAGGCTGAAGAGGAATTCGGGGATGTGCTTTTCGCTTTGGTGAATTATGCGCGTTTTGTTCATATCAATCCGGATGATGCATTGGAAAAGACGAACCGGAAATTTATCCGAAGGTTCCAATATATTGAAGAACAAACGCAGAAAACAGGAAAGAAATTGACGGATTTATCTTTGGAACAAATGGAAGAGTATTGGCAGCAAGCAAAGCAAGCAGAATAGAATATGTATAAATATAAAATAGTATATATAATCTTATTGTCAATTCTTTCAGGATTTGTATGCAATGTTGCAGTTGCACAGAAGTCCTCAAAAGCGGCCTCTTTATGTGCAAAAGCGCAACAATTGGTTAATGACCGGCAATTCGACAAGGCGATTTCTGTTTTGATTCAGGCGCAAGCCAAGTATCCCAATTATGCTGATATATATATCCTGAAAGGTGACATCTATAATTTCACTCTTCGCTCCGACTCAGCATTTAGTTGCTATAAAAGAGCGATTGACATAATAGGAGAGCCGGACCCGTTGTTGTATTATATAGCAGCTGGCGAAGGGGTGAAATGTGGGAACTATGAAGGCGCTCTTCAATGTTATGAGAGTTTTATGCAGAAGGGCTTGCAATATTCCGATGTGCTGGCAGATGCTCAGAAGGGCATGGCGAATTGTCGCTTTGCCATTGAGGCCATGCAAGTTCCGGTCAAATTTCAGCCTGTCAATTTGGGTGAAATTATCAATTCCGAATGGGATGAATCGTTGGCCTCCATCACAGCTGATGATGGAATGTTGGTCTTCACGGTGGGACGCCCGCGTGACGAGAAGACGGTTTGTGCCTTTTGCCAAACCGAGCAGGATTTGTACTATTCAATGAAAGAGCCATCGGGATGGTCGTCCCGCAATGCTTTTGAATCGCCTATCCGGACCGGATACAATGAAGGAGCCCAATGTATATCTCCCGACGGTGCATATTTGATATATACTATGTGTAATGCTGATTACGGTATGGGCAGCTGCGACCTTTATTGGTCGAAGAAGATGGGTAACAAGTGGTCGCGCCCGCGCAACTTTGGTGCACCGGTGAACACGAGCGCCTGGGAGTCGCAGCCTTCAATGGCTTCTGATGGCAAGACGATCTATTTCGCATCGTCCCGTTCCGGCGGATATGGAGGCATGGACATTTGGAAGACCACGATGACCTCCGAGGGCGCTTTCACAGCTCCGGAAAATCTGGGGGCAGCCATCAACACGCCAGGCGACGATGCAGCGCCGTTTATCCATAGCGATGGACGGACACTCTACTTTGCCTCCAACGGACGTGTCGGTATGGGTGGCTACGACCTGTATTATTCCACTTTGCAAGCCGACGGCACCTGGTCTGAACCCAAGAATCTCGGTTATCCCATCAACACTTCAGCCGATGAGATCAACATCTTTATTAATGCGGCCGGTACTATGGCGTACATGGCATCCGACAAAGATGGTGGTTTTGGAGGATTGGATCTGTATAGTTTCGACCTCGACGACAACTTGCGGCCGAATCCAGTCACCTATATTAAAGGTAGAGTCAAGGATGCGGAAAATGGCATGCCCTTGGAGGCAACGGTGGAAATGGTGGACTTGAACAGCAAGGAACCTCTTTCGCAAACCAAGTCGGATGCCCAGACGGGTGAATATCTCGCCTGCATCCAAACGGGAAGCAATGTTTTGTTGAATGTGTCAGCCTCCGATTACCCATTCTATTCCGAAAACTTCCAAATCGAGAAATCCTATACTGCTCTGGAACCCTACTTGAAGGATATCAACTTGCAGAAGGCTGAAGTCGGCACGGTGGTCGTCCTGAAGAACGTCTTTTTCGATTTCGATCGCAGCGATCTACAGCCATCCTCTTATGTGGAGTTGGACAAGTTGGTTGAATATTTGGAGCACAACAGGGTCAACATTGAAATAGCAGGTCATACCGACAATCAAGGCAGTGACGAGTATAACGACCGTCTGTCAAGAGACAGGGCCAAGGCCGTGTACGACTATCTGGTGCAACACGGGGTTGCGGCTGGGCGGTTGAGTTATCAGGGGTATGGCAAGCGGCAACCGATTGCGGACAACGAGACGGAAGAGGGTAGGGCGGCTAACCGTCGCACAGAATTCCGAATCGTACCTTAATACACTACCGGGTCTTCTGGCCCGGTTTTTTTATGGTGTCGATATGGGTGGAAGTGTGGTTATGCGATGCGTGGAGAAGGTCATTGTAACTTTTTTTTATGGCTTAGAGTATATGAGTTTAAAAACTAAAATGTGCCGAGTGTGATATAGAATATTTCGTAACATATTGTGTATAAATTTATTAGCTAAATTTTTTGGTTAAAAAAAAGGTTGATTTTCCTGTGGTTTGAGAAAAAAAACAGCTTTAGACAGAAAAAAATCAAAAAAAAATAGTTGAAGAAGATAATGTGTGAAAAAAAAATGTATTTTTGCAAGTTGAAATTTTAGTGAAATGAATAATAGTGTATAGTGTTTAAATACAAGAAAATAAGAAATAATATAATCAATAACAATCAAAAAGTAAAAGTATGAAAAGAGTATTATCAATTTGCTTTTTAAGCATGTTGCTATTGCTGGCGGGGTTTACCGCTAAAGCACAGGTGACAACGAATTGCTGCTTCTGGCTGGAGAACATGCAGCCAGACACGTTGCAAGACATTTCCAATTTGGGGATCGCGCCTGGTGCCCCAGCGCTTTTGCCGGGTCATGGCAATCCGCTCGTGCTTGACAACACGTTATCACGGGTTGATGAGGTCACCTTCACGCCTGAGTCCTATGGCACAGCTCATCCCGTAGGCATGCGTACGGACTGGTACAGGGTGAGATTCACGAACAACTGCAATCTCCCTGCCAGCACGAAGGTTTCCTTGGAATGGAAATTGTACAACAACGGCGTACTCATCCCGTATGCCAATCTTTCGGACTATGTGGATATGTTCATCTACACCAGTTTTGACCAACTTGCCAATACGAGCAATGTGAACGCTACCTGTGGTCACAGTGGTTGGTTGGGCGGTCCTGTCTATGCGGAAGGCGTTTGCCATGGTGTGGCCAACAATTGTGTGGGCGGTTATCCTGGCTCCATGGTTGTTGATAACAACTATCCTTATGCACAGTATGGTTTCTCTGCTGCTGGCTATGTCAGATTGGCAAATTCGTACAACCTCGATTACTTCTACATTAATTTCTTCGCATCTTCGGAAACTCGCATCGCCCTTCGTTGGAAACGTGTGGGTAACTACTCTTTGGTTGTAGGTCTTCGTGAACGTACCGATGGTACGGATTTTGCCATTTGGAACGATCCAGGCCAAACGGGTTACATCGGCGGCCATCAGAGCTGCTGCGGCGCTCTCCTCGCACAAGACTCCATTCACTATCTCGTGCAGACCAATTCCCAGAAGGTTATTTGCGAACGTGACTTCTACATGTATGGCAGACCTGTTGCCATGTACACCCAAACGGGTATGTACAATGTTCTTTTCGGCACATACGACTGCGACCACTGGAAAGTTGACTCTGTTGACTTGCTTGACTTCCAGACCCGTCCTACTCCCGACATCGTTGGTCACAATGCTTCCAGCTGTAAGAATGAACCCATTACTTTGAACGACATTCTCGCCCTGGCTCCTCCTGTCAACACCGACACGATGGATTACATTTACCATGAGATTTATTGGAAGACCGGCGTGAACGGCACGTTCTCCCAAACCCCTATCATTCCTGACAACACTTATCCCCATATCGATACTTTCTATGTGTATCAAGTAAACGCATATCGTATCCCCAATGGTGACACCTTGTTCTGCACAGGTTACACGGATTCCTTCCTGTATGAGATTTTGGAAATCCTGCCTCCTGTTTTGGACAATACCCCGAACTACTTCGCTTTCTGTAACGAGGACATCACCCCGGCTTCAGAACAGATTATCAAGGCCAAGCTGAACAATATCCCCGAGAACCAATGTGCAGTTGAGATTCACTGGTTCCTCGGCACCACAGCCACTGGCACCCCGATGGTGACCACCGCTTGCGACACGGTGAACTTGTCCAGCATCTATACCAATAATATCCATAAGATTGTCAAGATTACGGCTTTCTCGTACGCTCCTTCTACGGGCACCTATTCTCCGACGGGTGCTACCGTGACGTTCGAGTTCTTCGCCACTCCTGAAATCACAATGGCTGCTGATACAGAGTATGTGGTTTGCCCTCACACTCCGATCACTCTTCACAATGCAGCTGTCGTCACCAATATCAACGGAGCTGGTCAGACCACTGGCGTGAACGGTGTGAACTGGCAGTATGTTTGGACTAAGAATGGCAATACCATCAATGCCAACACGCCCAACCTGAATATCAATGCTCCTGGTTGTGCCACGACGGATGTTTATACCGTTACCGCCACCGCCCTTTCCATTGAGAACGGTTGTGACTCCGCTCGCACTCGCGTCTTCACTGTTGTCAGCAACGACACCATGCCTCTGACCATCAGATGGAGAGACAACTCCACTGCTCAGGTTCGTATTTCCGGTTGCGACACCACGACCAGTGCTTGGGCTGCTCCTTATACCATGGCTAATGTGAGCGAAACAGGCAACTCCATCATCCAAGTCACTTCCGACAAATGCAGCAATGTTCAGAACATTCACTACTCTGTCAGCATCAACACGACTCTTGCTCCGTGTACGACTATCGTTACCCGCAGCTACTATGTCACTGACGAATGTAACAACCAATCCAACACGATCAGCCAGGTTGTCACGATTGTGAACGACACCTTCCCGACACTTGCTGGCAATGTTGACACTGTTCTTCCGGTTCGTCCGCTCAACAACGACTGTAAGGATGATATGCCTGCACGTTCTGTCTTGTTGGCTTCTTTGCACGACAACTTCCAAATCCACTCCGCTTGCGGTGCCAATGTTGATGACGATGACATTCATTTCTATGTGGGTAATGTTGAAGTCGCCGCTCTTGATGGTCATATTGGCGTGCGCGACACGAACATCTTCGCCAACACCAATGAAGTTCATGTGCTTGTTTCCTTGACAGACGAGTGTGGCAACACCACCCCGGTCAATCAAAGACAACATGTTATTACACTCTTTAAACCCGATCAGATCGACATCGCCCATGGCGCCACTCTGACTCCGGATTATGAGATTTGTAACTATGATACCGTTTCTGTCACGTTTGACACGCTGATGATTTACAATGGTTTCAGCCCTTATCAATATGCTTGGTCACAAGATCCTAAGCCCGAAGAGTGTGGAATCATCTATCACGCTGACGATCCTACTGTCATCGATGTGTATGCATTGGTTGGTGGTGCTTACTACACCTCTTCCCAGTTTATCATGACCATCACCGATAAATACGGTTGTGTGGCTGCTGATACTTCTAATGCAATTCACTTCTTCCCTGTTCCTACTGTGAACATCGTGGAAGACCCGCGTAATGACGACTATGCTCATGCCGAGCCCGTTGTTGTTTGCCCGACTTTCGGCCACTTCCTGATTGAAGCTCAAGCTACCGATAATCTTCCGCTTTCATACGACCATACTTTGACGTATGTGTGGTCTGGTGAAGCTATTGACTATACTTCCACCAATGAACATTCCTTCATTGCTGTGAACGAAAACATTTGTAACAGAATTTACACGGCCTATGCTACGGTTACCAACACCAAGGGCTGTATCACTGTGGCTGACTATTCTATCGAAGCTATCGACACTGAGGCTCCTGTCCTGACTGTTGACTTGACTACCGACACTATTCCTGTCAATGCTCCGAACTGTAAGATTATCGTTCCGGATTACACGCATCTCTTCAATGTCAATACTGTCTCCGACAACTGTTGGAATATGGACAGCACAGTTGTAACCCAGGTTCCTGCCGCTGGCGAACTCATTGGTGTGAACACGGATGTGGTTGTCACTGTCCAACCCAAGTGCGGTCCTGCTGCCACTCACATCATCAGAGTGTGCTTCCCCGAGCCGTTCATCTCCACTTCAATTTCTGCTACGGTTGACAGCGTTTGCTATCCCTACACCACTACCCTCACTACCACCACTCTGAATGGTACTCCGAATTACTTGGTTGTGTGGAATGGCACCGACACTATGGATGCCTTGACGGTCAGCCCCACGGAGACTTCCAGAACCCACAATGTTGTGGTTGTGACTGACGTTCATGGCTGTCAGGCTACTGACGCTATTGATCTCGTTGTTTATCACAAGCCTGTTGCTGGTGACGTGAACATCACTTCCACGCCCAACAACTACTGCGATGACCAACATGCTAACGGTTCCTTCACGGTGACCGCCGTTCATCCTGACATTGACAGCGTGAGACTTGCCGGTACTTCTGAATGGCATGCTCTCCCGTACACAACCGATGCCAACCTGCCTCATGGCACCTATGCATTCGACCTGCACACTATTCACGATTGCTACACCGCTGGCATTGCTGTTGGCACTATTGCTCACGATACCACGATCAACAATCTCGAAGAAGTTCTGACTCTGAGCATCTACACGAACAATGACTATTGCACTGCTCCTTGGCATGGTACCATTGACGTTGTTTATCCTGTGAATGGCTACACCTACCACATTGGTGAATACGTCCACGTGCTTGACAATGGCGAACTTGACACTTGCGGTAATGAGACGCACCTCTACAATCCTGATCTTGAGAGCGACCTCTGGTTCAACTACCTCTATCAAGGTGTCTATGCTATTGAGATCACGACCAACTTCAACTGTCATTATGTGACGGATTCCATCGAAGTTCTGGATGCCCGTATCACACCTCCGGTTCCTCAAATGGTTGTTGTTCCTAACACCAACTGTGTCTCCAGCAACGGTTCGGTCAGACTTGTGAATACGGATCCCAAATATTATTACACCCTTAACGGTATCACCTGGCGTGGTAACCAAGGTGCACGTACCTTTGGTCTGTTGCCTGCTGGCACTTACAATTTGAATATTTACAATGACATCACCCGTTGTTCCAATGATACTACAATCGTGGTTCCTGACGGCACTGTCATTCCTGTTTACACCTCGAACGAAATCAGCATTCAACCCCGCACCAACTGTACTGTTCCGAATGGTGAGATTCATATCAACGCTCAAGCTGGTTATCTCTATTTCGTGATGAATGCCGCTGGTGACACGATTGCCGCTACTTCTTACAATGCAATGGAAAGTGGTGACTTCACCGTTCGCAAGTACAACTTCGCTACCGGTTGCTACAAAGACTCTATCGTTAATATTCCGTTCAACAGACCTGAATTCGAATATACCTTGACTCCTGTGGCTGATATGGATTGTAGCATTGAAATTGGTACTGGTTCCGTCAGTGTGGTTCCTGCTTTGGCAGCTGATTACCATATTTACAACAGTCTGAACGAAGAAGTTTCCTTCACAGGCTTGAATCCTGATGTCTATACGGTTACTGCCTATATTGCTGCCACCCAGTGTACATATAGCAAGAATGTGACTGTTGGTACTGACTATACTTATCCTGAATTGGTCTTCACTTCCACACCTAACTACAATTGCTATCCGACCAAGAACGGTACGATCACAGCTGTTGACACTCAGGATGTCCGTAATTACACCTCTTTGAATTACTATCTCGATGGTGAAGCTGTCAACTATCCTATCACTGGACTTAACAGTGGCTCTTACAATGTCTATGCTATCACGAACCTCCATTGTCGTTCCAATGCGGAGAACGTTGTTGTTGTTGACAGCGCCTTCTTTGCACGTCAATATGACATTGTGCCGAACAGCACTTGCGACATCACGCTGAGCCGTCCGGGTAATGGTCAAATCCATGTCCTGACTCCGCAAGGCACACATTATCTGTATGTCTTCACCTATATCGATACCATTCACTACAACTATGATGTGGATCACTTTGAGCCGATCGACTACACGAAGTTCACCTTGGCCGATGGTCACTACTCCGTTCACATTACGGACACGGTCACGGGTTGTGAATACACTGACACAGTGTTTGTTCCGTTCATCGCTACTCCGCTGACTATCGACACTGTTGTTTCCACCCCGGACTACAGCTGCCGTGCTGATCTTGCTCTTGGCACGATTACGGTGACTGCTCACTCCAGCAGCGCTTCCGCTGTTCTGACTTACTCTATCGATGGTGGTGCCACCTATCAACTGAGCAATGTCTTCACGGGTCTTGTGCCTGGCACCTACAACATTGTGATTCGCGATACCGCTAACAACTGTGTCTATGCTAATCTCCCGAAGAGTGTGATTGATGTTGCTGATGAGATGTATGTCCTTACCTTCGATGCCGACACCACTCCGAACCAATTCTGTGATCCCACTCGTTTCAACGGTTCTATCACGGTGAACAATATTGTGAATGCCAACCCGTATCCGACATCTTATCTCTTCAAGATCAACGGTGGTGAATACCAGACCAGCAATGTCTTCTCCGAACTCGAAGCCGGCACTTATGTGGTCACCGTTAAGGATGTCTTCACTGGTTGTGAATACACTGCTACTGCTATCATCCGTTTGGACAACAATTATGCTCCTATCGTTGGCATCACTTCTACCGGTCATAACAACGGTGGTGAATTCCACTTCTGTAAGAATAGTGACGGCATGCTCATCGCTAATGTCACTCCGCTGTTGCCTGGTGACACTCTGTTCACCTATGCTTGGTACAATGACTGCCCGGCTGGCATCCTGATGTCCGACTCTTCTTCTGTCAATGTCTTGACCGAAATCGTCCACTGCTGCACCTACACTGTTGAAGTTACCAGCGTGCTGACAGGTTGTAAGACCATTGAGACCAGATATGTTTGTGTGGATTCTCTGCCTCTCGTGCATTTCTACATTGACCACGCTGCATGGACCACCCGCGACCCGAACAACTTCTTCAACTGCGAAAATCATCCTTTGACCATCGGTATTGATCCTACAGGCCTTGTTTCCCATGTCTGGACCAACGGTATTGTCACTGATGCTTATGAATTCACAGTTCCTGCATTCGCCGTCCCGGCTAATGAGACCAAGTCTTACTGTGTGACGATTGTTGATCAAAACGGTTGTTCCTCCACCGAGGCCCTGAACGTGATCTCCAAGCCGATCTTCCGCACTGCCGAAACGATTAATGCTTGTAACACTTATTCTTTCCATGGCAATAAGATTGCTGATTGCGTCTTCACATTCGATCCTGCCGTTGGTGCTACCAACACGCACGTCGTGGTTGACACGCTCGCTGCTTTGAATGGTTGCGACAGCATCGTTACCTACACGATTATCATCTCTGCTCTGCCAGTCCTCGATGTGACTGCTACCAATCTTGAGGATGTCTTCTGCGCCGGTGATGTCATCGTTCCTACGGGCCTTGGTTTCAACCATGACTATGCAGTCCAATATGGTTGGCGTATTATCCCTGCCACGGAGACTCCTAATACGGCCACGTTCAACACCGCTGGTCAAGAGTTCAACATCAACTCACCGGTCAGCTATGGTATGACGGGCAGCAAGATTTATGCTTACAGTGCCAATGATTGTGACACTATTGTGTCTGGCACCTATATGTTGACGATCCATGACGTTCCGACACTCCGTCCGAATGCTCCTGCTATGAATCTCGATACGATTTGCGCTGGTAATGTTCCTACGGTTCCCGCTTTGTCTGCCGCCAACATTGATTGGCATGGTACCACCACGGGTAATGAGTGCAAGATTGAATACAGAGATATCACTTCCACTGTTTGGAACACTTGGGCTCCTGGAACCACTTTGAACGATGAAGGTGTCTATGCTTTCAGATTCGTTGCCAAGAATCATTGTTCCGGTGAATTCGTCACCCTCGACACCATGGGTGTGATTGTCAACGGTACTGTTGGCGTCTCTATCAACAATCCTTATCAGAGACTTTGCCTCGGCAATGCAATCACTCCGATTGTCATCACCACCACGAACGCTATGGCTCTCACCAACGATGATGTTGTCATCACTCCGAATGCCGGTCTCACTTTCGATGCCGCTACGATGACCATCTCCGGTACTCCGACAATTGCTACTACATATAGCATTGCTATCACGGCTACGAATGAGTTCGTTGGTTCTCCGTGTCCGACCTTCACTTTGCTTGACTCCATCGTGGTGAACCCGTTGGTCACCATCGATGCCACCAACGCCAATCAGACCATTTGCCTCGGCAACCCGATTGACAATGTTGTGATCTCAAATGCCAACTCCACAATCAGCCATTCTATTCTTCCCGTTGGTTTGATCTTCACGGGCAATGTCTTGAGTGGTGCTCCTGTCGCTGTTGGTACATACACTATCACCTTCACGGCTACGAGCAACATGGTCCCGCAATGTGAATCCAGAACTGTTGCCGTCAACATCACGGTGAACGACACTGTTACCCTTGCTGTTACTTCTGCCAATGCTGACCAGACGATTTGCCTCGGTGAATCTGTTGCTGACATTATGATTGCCAACACGAATTCTACTGTTGCTGTCACGGGTCTTCCTACTGGCATGACGTATCAGGCTGCCACCAACAGCATTGTTGGTGCTCCGACCGCCGCTGGTACTTATAACTTCACCATCACGGCTACGAGCGACAAGGTTCCTGCTTGCAACGTCAAGACTATCCAGGGTACCATCACGGTGAATGACACTGTCGTTCTGACTGTGAGCAACAACTCTCAGAGATTGTGCCTCGGTAACGCTATTGATCCGATGACGATTACCAACACCAATTCCACGATTACGGTTACGGGTCTGCCGACAGGTGTCACCTATACGGATGCCACACATGTCATCAGCGGTACCCCGGTCAACTTCGGCACGTTTGAGTACACTGTGCTCGCCACCAGCGACAATGGTTGTACCAACAAGACGTTTGTTGGCACCATCGTGGTTAACGACACGGTCACCCTCAGCGCCACGAACTTGAACCACGCTATTTGCCTCGGTAATCCGATCAATGATATCGTGATCACCAATACGAATTCCACGATCACAGTTACGGGTCTGCCTGAGACACTGACTTATGATGATGCAACTCATACGATCAGTGGTACTCCGAATGCATTCGGCCCGATCACCTACACCATCACTGCTACCAGCAACCAGAACCCGGCTTGCAACGCCAAGACGATTGTTGATGTTATCACGGTGAACGATACGGTTAAGCTGACAGCCGATGCTACGAAACTCAACCAGATTGTTTGTCGCGAGAACAACATCGAAGACATCGTCTTCAACGTTGAAAACGCCACACTCTCTATCGTTGGTACACTTCCTGCTGGCCTCACCTTCAACAACAATGTCATTTCCGGTGCTCCTACGGTGATGAACACCACGGGCTATACGTTCACGGTTTTGGCCACCAGCACTGCTGATCCTGCTTGCGATGCCAAGACTCTTGATGTCAATCTCATTGTGAATGACAAGCCTTCCATCACGGCTCCGATTACCGGTGGTGACCTCGCTGTCTGTGACGGCCAAGTTTTCACGATGCCAGTGACCCCGACTGCTGCTGATGTTGTTGACAACGGTTATCCTGCTACCTCTGCTTGGGTGTATGATGGTGCTGAGTTCGACTGGACCACACCGGCCAATCTCTCCATGCATCAAAAGTACATGTACTTCTCAGCCACTAATGCTTGTGGTACCACTTCCGATTCCGCTCAATTGACAGTTTACAAGCTGCCTGTTCCGGAAATCACGTCCGACACCATGATCTGTCTTGATGGCACTGCTTCCTTGGCTGCTAACGAAGGATATGTTTCCTATCAGTGGTTCATGGATGGTACTGCCATTGCAGGTGCTACATCCAACACATACACTTACTATGCCGATGGCAATGCTGCTATGCATACCTTCACCGTTGAAGTTGAGGATGTGAATGGTTGTACCTCTGTTGAAAACAGAAATGCTACGATTGATGTCCGTCATTTCTCCGCTGGCAACGCTGTTACAATTCAAGTTACAGAGAATCCGGGATTCATCTTCACTCATGAAGGTGTTGTGACGCATAACTTCACAGCCAGCACCAATGATCCTCAGACCAACTACACCTGGATGATTAACAATCCGTGTGACTATAATGGAGATACCCTCGTGTTTGTCACGTTCGATCTCTATTTCAATGGTCAGCCCATCGAAAATGACAGCATCGACCTGTACATCCAGACACAAAGTGTCTTCTCCAACACGTATGTCACATACGACTCCATCAACTGGCCATCCGCTAATAACTGGCCAATGCAAGCTAACTGCTATTACAATTATGCTGCTTCTAACAATCATGATGCTTATTATCCGGGCAACCACTATCCTTCTGGTACCTTGAATTTCACGGGTAACACACAATATGATGATGCTTACTTGCACTTCCTCGGTGGCAGAACTGTCTATAAGACCATCAACAAGTTCAGAAGAAGCGGTGAATACACCATTCACTATAGACTCTACTCCACTTCTGTGACGAACCACTATCCTGGCCTCTATCATAACGAAGAAGAAAATGCTAACTTGACAATCGGTGGTTCCAACTCTATAATCAGCTCCGCTCTTTTGACCGAACTCGCTTACGATGTGCTTACCATTGTGGTTGAAGGTCCGGACAACGCTTACAATCCTGACGAGACCATCACCTCCATCACTGAGTATGACGATGAGAACAATGTTTCCATGGAAGTTTACCCGAACCCTGCCACTACGACGGTTAACGCTCGTATCAAGGGTGTCAGCGGCGAAACCTCTGTGCGCATCGTGAACATCGCCGGTCAGGTTGTTGCTCAAGACAATGTTGTGCTCGACGCTTCTGAGTATGTTTACACGACTCAGATCCGCAACCTCACTCCTGGCGTGTACTTCATGTACGTCGAAGGTGAGAACGCAACCTTGTCCAGAAAGCTCGTTGTGACCAGATAATCCTTATAGGAAATATAACCAAGGGAGTTGTGCCTTCAACACACAACTCCCTTTTTTATTATCTAAAACAGACCCTTGATGGCTCATAAGAAATCAGTACTTCTTTCGCTTGCCAAGCTGTATGCGGGCAGATTGTCGGTTGTTTTTATCTTCAACCTGCTCTCTGTTGTCACAACTTTTGTCGTCTATTTGATGATAGAACCGTTTTGCAAGTTGCTTTTTGTAGGCGAGATTTCTGATTTGAGCCCAATCTCCTCTTTCTTTTACTCTCTGCTTGACCCCGTACTCCATTTCAATAATTTGTCGTCTTCTATTTCTCTTCTCGTCCTTATAGCTGTTCTGCTCTATTTTCTAAAGACCTTTTTCGCCTATATGACCCAATGGTTTATGGCCACCATGCGCAGCGATTTGTTGTACCGTCTTCGCAATGCCCTTTACCATAAAATACTCACACTACCGATCGGGTACTTTACTTCTCGCCGGCGCGGGGATGTGGTCTCCAGAGCAGTTGGCGACACCCAGGAGATTGAGTTTACATTGCTCAATTCATTGAAACTGTTCATTACAGAGCCTATCGCCATCATTCTCTATTTAGCATTCCTTGTGTATTTGAACCCGCGATTGACTTTTTACACATTTATTTTGCTGCCCTTGCCTTTTTTGGCGATTGCAAAACTGTCCTCTGTGTTGCGGCGCGATAATCGGACCTCCAAGCAGAGGATGGGGACACTGCTTTCACAAGTGGAGGAGACCATAGCCGGGTTGCGTGTCATAAAGGGATTTAATGCACAAAGCAAGGCGGAGTCGAGTTTCAGGAAGTTCAACGATAAATATTCCGAAACACAGACCAAAATATACCGTCGCGTCGATTTGGCATCACCCGTGAGCGAATTTTTCGGGGTCTGTATCGTGATGATGGTGCTGGTGATAGGTGGATATATGGTGTTGTCACCCAATTCCACTTTTTCTCCCGCCCTGTTTATCACCTATATCGCTTTGTTCCCGCAATTGATATCTCCCATCCGGAATTTTTCCACGGCCTTGTCCAACTATCGTCGCGGCCAGGCCTCCCTTGACCGTTTGAACGAGGTGTTGGATGCCGACGAGGTCATTCTTCAACCAGACAAGCCGATCTTTGTGGATTCTTTCAAGGATTCCATACGCATGGAGCATCTCTCTTTTTCATACGGATCCGTTTCTGTTTTGCAGGATGTGAGTGTGGAGATCAGGAAGGGACAGATGGTGGCTTTGGTGGGACAGTCGGGTTCCGGGAAAACCACTATTGCCGACCTTCTCGAACGGTTCTATGATCCCACGGAGGGAACCATACTGCTGGATGGCATAGATATTCGACGATACGACATCGCCTCTTATCGTTCCCTGTTTTCGCTGGTCTCGCAGGATATCGTCTTGTTCAACGACACGTTGTTCAACAATATCACAATGGGAATGCAGGCCACGGAGGAGCAGGTTATGGAGGCTGTCACTGTGGCCAACATTTCTGATTTTGTGCTGGGGCTGGAGGATGGACTTCAGCACCGATTGAGCGACAGAGGCTTGAATTTGTCGGGCGGTCAGCGGCAACGTATCAGCATTGCCAGAGCGGTGTTGCGCAATACACCCATCTTGATCTTGGACGAGGCCACTTCCGCCATGGACACCGAATCGGAACGGCAAGTACAGCTTGCGTTGGACAATGTGATGAAATGCAGAACAGTCGTGATTATCGCGCACCGGTTGTCCACCATACAGCGGGCTGACAAGATTGTTGTTCTGGAGGATGGTCGCATCGCGGAGCAGGGAACGCATGCGGAATTACTTGCCAGAGAGGGGGCTTATAACAAATTTGTTCATATTCAAAATTTACAATAATGGCCAAACATAAATTGCAGCGATTTGCCGAGAACGAGACATTCCCTAATCTTTTCCAACGCAACAAATATGATTGTGTGGGTGTTGAGTTCCCTTTGCGGGGGAAGTGGCGCACCGATTATTTCCACAACGATAATCCTATTGTCCTGGAGCTGGGCTGTGGCAAGGGTGAATACACCATTGCCATGGCGAAACGCATGCCGGATCGCAACTATATCGGTGTGGATCGCAAAGGTGCCCGATTGTGGCGCGGTTGCAAGGACGCCTTGGAGGCAGAGATGGGCAATGTGGCTTTTTTGCGCATCACCATCGACCGTATCGGCTATTATTTTGCCGAAGGTGAAGTGGATGAGATTTGGGTCACATTCCCAGACCCGCAGTTACAGCATGAACGCCGACGGTTGGTGTCGCCGCGGTTTGTGGGGTATTATCGGCAGATCATGAAACAGGGTGGGGGAGCGCTTCATCTGAAGACCGACAGCCGGGAATTGTATGAGTACGTTTTGGCCACGGCACCGGAGCAGCATTGGCCCATATTGGAACATGTTGACGATGTGTATGGCGAGCCGTGCGACCCTCTTTTGACCGAGGTGCAGACTTTCTACGAGAAGATGTGGCTTGCGGAGGGAAAACGAATCTCGTATGTCAAGATCCAAATATAGGGCTTTTGTAAATTACAGATTTACAGTAATTTGAATTTTTAAAAAGGCATATTCGTCATCCGTGTTTATGTTGGTAAAGCAAAAATAATGCCATAATAAGAAAAATAATTTTTTTCTTGCTGAGTGGACTAAAAATTTGCTATATTTGCCAGCTTGTTGAAAAATCGTCAACAAGGATGTGCGTTGGACTGTTGAAAAAGTTATAATAAACTGTATAACAAATAGATATAGTTTGGTTTTTTCAACAATGGGAGGTTGGTATAGAGATGCGATTTTTGCAAAAAGAGAAAAAAAAGTTTCTAAAAAGAGAACAATAAAAATAAAAATAGAAGAAAATGAAAATAGTGAATTATTTTAAAGAGATGTATGAAGAGCTGGTTCATAAAACGAGCTGGCCGACCATGCAGGAGCTTGGAAATAGTGTTGTAGTGGTGTCCATTGCTTCCCTTATAATCGCGTTTATCGTGTTTTTGATGGATGCCATCTTCAATCTGGGAATGGATCTGATGTTCCCGGCTGTTTAGTTTTCTTTAATCGTTGGAGTTATATCGAAAATAACGAGCTATGGCAGAAGTCGAACGTAAGTGGTATGTACTCAAGGCCATCACGGGTTCAGAGAAGAAGGTGAAGCAGAACATCGAGACCGAGGTTGAGCTGAGCCAACTGAAGGAGCTGGTGACGAATGTCTTGATACCTACCGAGAAGGTTTTCCACACCACGAAGAACGGTAAGAAGGTCGTGACGGAGCGCAATTATTTTCCGAGCTACATATTTGTAGAGGCGGCGATGACAGGCGAGGTCTTCACGATGTTGCTGGAAGTTCCGGGGGTGTTGGGATTTGTCGGGTGCAAGCACAAGAGCGAACAGCCGACGCCGCTTCGTCCGGCGGAAGTTTCCCGTTTGTTGGGCAAGGTTGATGAGCTGCTCGCGCAAGACGAGTCGTTGTTGAAGCCTTACCTGGTAGGCGAGGAGGTGAAAGTTGTTGACGGACCTTTCAACACCTTCACGGGCGTTATCGAGGAGATCGACACCGAGAAGAAGAAGCTGAAAATCATGGTGAAGATTTTCGGCCGTAAGACCCCGCTTGAGTTGGGTTTTATGCAAGTTGAGAAAATATAGTTCCGACATAGTTACAAACAATCAAATCAATTCAAAAAAATGGCAAAAGAAGTAGCTGGATTAATTAAGTTACAGATCAAGGGAGGAGCCGCCAACCCGTCACCCCCAGTAGGACCGGCTTTAGGTTCCAAAGGTGTGAACATCATGGAGTTCTGCAAGCAGTTCAATTCTCGTACACAGGACCTTGCAGGCAAGATCATCCCGGTTGTGATCACAGTCTATAAGGACAAGTCCTTCGACTTCATCACAAAGACGCCGCCTGTGGCCGTCCAGATCAAGGAAGCTGCCAAGTTGCAAAAAGGTTCCGGTGAGCCCAACCGTTCCAAGGTGGGCACGATCACATGGGACCAAGTGCGCAGCATTGCGGAGCTTAAAATGCCTGACCTGAACTGTTTCGTGCTGGAGTCCGCCATGTCTATGGTGGCTGGCACGGCCCGCAGCATGGGCGTTGTGGTGAAAGGTGGCCAAAACCCCTTTGAACAAAATTAATAACAAGTAAAAAACAAAAAACTAATGGCTAAGATATCAAAAAAACGCAAAGAGGCTTTTGCTAAATTTGATAAGAGTAAAGTATATGCTCTGCCTGAAGCTATCCAAATGGTGAAGAACATTACCTACACCAAGTTTGACGCTTCCTTCGACATCGATGTCCGCTTGGGCGTTGACCCCAGGAAGGCTAACCAGATGGTGCGTGGTATCGTGACGCTTCCGCATGGAACGGGCAAGGTGGTGCGTGTGCTGGCACTCTGCACTCCCGACAAGGAGGAAGAGGCAAAGGCTGCCGGAGCGGACTACGTGGGCCTGGAGGAATACATCGACAAGATCAAACAAGGTTGGACCGACATCGATGTGATCATCACCATGCCGAGCGTGATGCCGAAGATTGGTGCTCTCGGTCGTATTTTGGGTCCCCGTGGCTTGATGCCCAACCCGAAATCCGGCACTGTGACCATGGAAATTGGCAAGGCCGTCTCTGAAGTGAAGGCCGGTAAGATTGACTTCAAGGTGGACAAGTATGGTATCATCCACACCTCCATCGGTAAGAACCGCTTCACTGTGGAACAGCTGACCGACAATGCCCGTGAAATGATGGGCACGATCATTAAGCTGAAACCGACCTCCGCGAAAGGTACTTACATCAAGAGCATCTACCTTTCCACGACAATGAGCCCTGGCGTACAAGTGGATCCGAAGTCCGTTACATTATAATCCCAAAGTTTAGTTAGTATGAAAAAAGAACAGAAAAGTCAGATTATCGAAGAAATTGCACAGGACTTGACTAACTATTCCCATGTTTATGTAACCGACATTTCCGGTTTTACAGTTAGTACAGTCAATCAGTTGCGCAGATTGTGCAACAAACGCGACGTGAAGTTGAAAGTGGTGAAGAACACCCTGCTCAAGCGCGCCATGGACCAATGTGAGTCGGATTATTCAGAGCTCTATCCCGTCCTGAACGGTGCAACCTCCATCATGCTCTGCAACACGGGCAATGTGCCCGCCAAGTTGATCAAGGAATTCCGCGCCAAGAACGCGAAACCCATCATCAAGGCGGCTTTCATTGAGGAGACCGTTTATTTGGGAGACGACCAGCTGGAGTCCCTCTGCAACATCAAGTCCCGCGAGGAGTTGATTGGCGACCTCGTCGCATTGCTGCAATCACCCGCCAAGAACGTTATTTCTGCGTTGCAGTCGGGTGGCGGCAAATTGGCCGGCATCGTGAAAACGCTGTCCGAGAAGGCCGAATAACAAATTCAGTAAAAAAACAATTTAGTAAAAACAATTTAAAAAGAATACAATTATGGCAGATTTGAAAGCATTTGCAGAACAATTAGTGAACTTGACCGTTAAAGAAGTTAACGAGTTAGCTCAAATTTTGAAGGATGAATACGGCATTGAGCCCGCAGCAGCTGCTGTGGCCGTCGCCGCTGGTCCCGTCGGTGGTGCCGCCGCCGCCGTCGAAGAGAAGACCGAATTCGACGTCATCTTGAAAGCCGCTGGCGCCCAGAAGCTCCAGGTCGTCAAGCTCGTGAAGGAACTCACCAGCCTCGGCCTCAAGGAAGCCAAGGAGTTGGTTGACAACGCCCCGAAGGCTGTCAAGGAAGGCATCTCCAAGGACGAAGCCGAATCCCTGAAGAAGTCCCTCGAAGAGGCTGGCGCCGAAGTCGAGATTAAGTAAGTTCACTTACACCAATTGCAATAGTACAACACTTCCACCCCGGTGGGAGTGCTTGTACTTATTGTTGTATTAAATACCTACTGATTGGTATTCCCCTTAAATCAGTCTTATCTTATTAAAAATCAACAGCCTTGGCAACCCAAAACAATAAAAGAATAAGCTTTGCGTCCACCAGACCGGTTCCCTATCCTGATTTTCTGGATATCCAACTGAAGTCTTTCCGGGAATTCTTCCAAATTGACACCGACGCCGAATGTCGCCATGACGAGGGCCTCTACCGTGCGTTTGCCGAGAATTTCCCCATCACGGATGCAAGAGGCAGTTTCGTCCTCGAGTTCCTCGATTATTACATCGATGCTCCCCGCTATTCCATGGACGAATGCCTCGAAAGAGGTTTGACATACAGCGTTCCCTTGAAAGCCAAACTGAAACTTTCTTGCAACGATGTCGAACACGAGGATTTTGAAACCGTCATTCAAGACGTCTATCTGGGCATGATCCCGTACATGACTCCCAGCGGCACCTTTATCATCAACGGTGCCGAGCGTGTCGTGGTCTCCCAGCTGCACCGTTCCCCCGGTGTCTTCTTCGGTTTCTCTTACCACACAAACGGAACGCCGCTCTACTCCGCGCGTATCATCCCCTTCAAGGGCTCATGGATGGAGTTCACCACGGACATCAACAACGTGATGTACGCCTACATCGACAGAAAGAAAAAACTGCCTGTCACCACGTTGTTGCGCGCCATCGGTTATGAGACCGACAAGGACATCCTGAGCATCTTCGACATTGCGCACGAAGTGAAGGCTACCAAGGCGAATCTGAAAAAATTCCTTGGCGAGAAGTTTGCCGCCGCCGTGACCAAGACATGGTATGAAGACTTCGTTGATGACGAGACGGGCGAGGTGGTGAACATCGAGCGTACCGAGGTGATCATCGACCGTGAAACGGTGTTCGAGAAACAGCATATCAATATGATCGCGGACGCGAACATCAAGACGGTCCTTTTCCACAAGAGCGACGAGAAGCAGATCGACTATTCCGTCATCTTCAACACTCTCCAGAAAGACCCGACAAACTCCGGCAAGGAGGCTATTGAATACATCTATCTGGCGCTCAAGAGCACGGCAGCCCCCGACGAGGAGACCGCCCGCGCCACCTTGGAGAAACTTTTCTTCTCCGACAAGAGATACGACCTCGGCGAAGTGGGCCGTTATCGTATCAACAAGAAACTGAATCTCAATATCCCGATGGAGACCGGCGTGCTCACCAACGAGGATATCATCTCCATTATCCGTTATTTGATCGAATTGATCAATTCCAAGACGGAAGTTGATGATATCGACCACTTGAGCAACCGTCGTGTCCGTACCGTCGGCGAGCAATTATACAACCAATTCAGCCTGGGTCTGAACCGTATGGCCCGCACCATCAGAGAGAAGATGAATGTGCGCGACCATGAGCTGTTCGCCCCGGTTGACCTGATCAATGCCAAGACACTTTCCTCTGTGGTGAATTCATTCTTCGGCACCAACCAACTTTCACAGTTCATGGACCAGACCAATCCGCTGTCGGAAATCACGCACAAGCGCAGAATTTCCGCCCTCGGTCCTGGCGGTCTGTCTCGTGAACGTGCGGGCTTCGAGGTTCGTGATGTCCACTACACGCACTACGGCCGTCTCTGCACCATCGAGACCCCTGAAGGTCCGAATATCGGATTGATTTCCTCTCTCTGTGTCTTTGCAAAAATCAACAACCTCGGCTTTATCGCCACCCCGTATCGTCGCGTGGTCAACGGACAGGTGCAGTTCGACGAACCGCCTATCTTCTTGACCGCTGAAGAGGAGGACAACATGCGTATTGCGCAGGCTAACACTCCGATGGACGAGAACGGGCTCCTTGGCGAGAAGGTGAAAGCACGTCGTTTGGCCGACTATCCTATCCTCCCGCGTGAGGAAATCGACTTGATTGACATCGCTCCCAACCAGATTGCCTCTATCGCTGCATCCTTGATTCCTTTCTTGGAAAACGATGACGCAAACCGTGCGTTGATGGGATCCAACATGATGCGTCAGGCTGTGCCGTTGTTGCGTCCCGAAGCTCCTATCGTGGGCACGGGCCTCGAACACCAGGTGGCAGTCGATTCCCGCGTTGTGCTCGTGGCCGAAGGCAATGGTGTGGTTAAATCCGTCGATGCCACCCACATTGAGATCGACTATGAACGCACGGATACGGAAGCCCTTGTGAGCTTCGACTCCAACGTCAAGAACTATGAGTTGCTGAAATTCCGCAGAACCAACCAGAACTCTTGTATCAACATGCGCCCCATTGTGGTGAAGGGACAAAAGGTGAAGAAAGGCGATGTGCTGACGGAAGGTTATGCCACCGAGAACGGTGAGCTTGCTCTCGGACGCAACTTGATGGTTGCTTTCATGCCGTGGAAGGGATACAACTTCGAGGATGCTGTCGTGATTTCCGAAAAGGCAGTGACCGACGACCTCTATACCTCTATCCACATCGAATCGTTCACCCTTGAGGTGCGCGACACCAAGCGCGGTATCGAGGAACTGACCAATGATATTCCCAACGTCTCCAACGAAGCCACGAAAGACCTCAATGCCGACGGTTTGATCCGTGTGGGTGCCGAGGTCAACGAAGGCGACATCCTCATCGGTAAGATCACGCCCAAGGGCGAGACTTATCCGACTCCTGAGGAGAAGCTCTTGCGCGCCATCTTCGGCGACAAGGCCGGCGACGTGAAGGATGCCTCCCTCAAGGCGCCCCCATCCATGAAGGGTGTGGTCATCGGTGCAAAGTCCCTGTCCCGAATTGTCAAGGACCGCAAGTCCAAGGCAAAGGACAAAGATCTCACGAAAGAGATCGAGGACAAGTACCAAGTCGAGTTCGACCGTTTGCACGAAGTGGCAGTGTCCAAGTTGTACAAGGTGCTTGAAGGCAAGATTGCCCACAATATTCATGACAATGCCAAGAACGTGGTGGTGCCCAAGGGTGCCAAGTTCTCCCAGAAGTTGCTCAATACGGTTGACTTTACCACAGTGACGGTTTCGAAATGGACCAACGATGCGAAGATCAACCTGATCGTGGCCGAGATTATCCGCAACTACTTGGTGAAGGTTCGTGACATTACGGCGCGTAAGACGCGCGAGGTGTTCGACGCCACTATTGGCACGGAACTCCCTGCCGGTATTGTGCAGATGGCCAAGGTTTATATCGCCAATGCCCGTAAACTCCGCATTGGTGACAAGATGGCAGGTCGTCACGGTAACAAAGGTTGTGTTGCCAAGATCGTAAAACAGGAGGATCTTCCCTTCCTGGCCGACGGTCGTCCCGTTGATGTGGTGCTCAACCCGCTGGGTGTGCCTTCCCGTATGAACCTGGGTCAGATTTACGAAACGGTCTTGGCTTGGGCCGGCAAGAAGTTAGGCTGCAAGTTCGCTACCCCGATCTTCGACGGTGCCAGCATTGACCAAATCAACGAGTACATGCGTCAGGCTGGACTTCCCGAAAATGGCAGCACCCAGTTGTATGACGGTGAAACTGGTGAGCCGTTCCATCAGAAGGCCACGGTGGGTTACATCTATTATTTGAAACTCCACCACATGGTTGACGACAAGATGCACGCCCGTTCCATTGGACCGTATTCCCTCATCACACAACAGCCGCTCGGTGGTAAAGCCCAATTCGGCGGTCAGCGTTTCGGTGAGATGGAGGTGTGGGCCATCGAGGCCTACGGCGCATCCAATGTGCTGCAAGAGATCCTTACCGTCAAGTCCGATGACGTGATGGGCAGGGCGAAAACATACGAGTCCATCGTGAAGGGTGACAATATGCCGATGTCGGGCATTCCTGAGTCTTTCAACGTCTTGGTGAATGAACTTCGCGGCTTGGCCCTCGACATTAAATTCGAATAAGTCAATATAAAGATATTGTAGATCATGGCTCTTAGAAAAGACAATAATACAAGAAAGGAATTTCAAAAAATCACCATCAGCTTGGCGTCCCCGGAAACCATTCTGGAGCAGTCGCACGGCGAGGTCCTGAAGCCTGAAACCATCAACTACAGGACATACAAGCCTGAGCGTGATGGTCTTTTCTGCGAAAAGATCTTCGGACCCACCAAAGACTGGGAGTGCCATTGCGGAAAGTATAAGAGAATCCGCTACAAAGGCATCATTTGCGACCGTTGTGGCGTGGAAGTCACCGAGCGCAAGGTGCGTCGTGAGCGTATGGGCCACATCCAGCTTGTGGTGCCTGTTGCCCATATTTGGTTCTTCAAATCTCTGCCCAACAAGATTGGCGCTCTCCTGGGACTTACGTCCAAGGAAATCGATGCTATCATCTATTATGAGAAATACATCGTCATCCAACCTGGCATGGCAGAGAGCGAGAAGATCAAATTCAAGACCTTGCTCACCGAAGAGGAGTATTTTGAGATTGCCGACAATATTCCTTCCGAGAACCGTATGTTGGAGGACAATGATCCCAACAAGTTCATTGCCAAGATGGGTGCAGAGGCTTTGTACGACTTGCTCTGCAAGGTTGATCTCGATGCCGAGTCATACGAGCTGCGCGACCGTGCCAACCGTGAGACTTCTCAGCAGCGTAAGAAAGACCTGTTGAAACGTCTGCATGTATTCGAGGCTTTCCGGGACAGCCGCAAGCGCGCGGAGAACCGTCCCGAGTGGATGATTGTAAAAATTGTACCGGTCATCCCGCCTGAGTTGCGTCCTTTGGTGCCCCTCGATGGCGGACGTTTCGCCACCTCCGACCTCAACGACCTCTACCGTCGTGTCATCATCCGTAACAACCGTCTTAAGAGACTCATTGAGATCAAGGCGCCGGATGTCATCATGCGTAATGAGAAGCGTATGTTGCAGGAAGCTGTCGATTCCCTGTTCGACAACTCCAAGAAATCCAGTGCTGTGAAAACGGAATCCAACCGTGCCCTCAAGTCTCTATCCGACAGCTTGAAAGGTAAACAAGGACGTTTCCGTCAGAACCTGTTGGGTAAGCGTGTTGACTATTCAGGCCGTTCCGTCATTGTGGTCGGTCCGGACCTGCACCTCAACGAGTGTGGTCTGCCGAAAGACATGGCGGCCGAGTTGTTCAAGCCTTTTGTCATCCGCAAGATCCTCGAAAGAGGCATCGTGAAAACGGTCAAGTCTGCCAAGAAAATTGTCGATCGCAAGGATCCCGTCGTGTATGAGATTCTGGAGAACATCTTGAAGGGTCACCCTGTGTTGTTGAACCGTGCTCCTACACTGCACCGTCTCGGTATCCAAGCCTTCCAGCCCCGTTTGGTGGAGGGCAAGGCTATTCGTTTGCACCCGTTGTGCTGTACGGCTTTCAACGCTGACTTCGATGGTGACCAGATGGCTGTACATGTGCCCCTCGGCAACGCCGCCATCATGGAGGCGCAGATGCTGATGATGGCATCCCACAATATTCTTAACCCTGCCAATGGCGCCCCTGTGACCGTTCCTTCCCAGGATATGGTCCTTGGACTCTACTATATCACCAAAGAACTTCCATCTACCCCAGACCACGCTGTCCAGGGCGAAGGACGTATCTTCTACGGCCCCGAAGAGGTTATGATTGCCTATAACGAGAAGAAAGTGCACCTCAACGCCAAGATCAAGTGCCGCGTCGATATTGACGGCAATGGTACCATGAAGATTGTGGATACCACTGTCGGTCGTGTGATGTTCAATCAAGTTGTGCCCCGAGAGTATGGATTCATCAATATGTTGCTGACCAAGAAGGCACTCCGCGATATCATCGGCAATGTGCTGCACAAGTGTGGCAACAAGGTTTGCACAGAATTTCTCGACAACATCATGAGTCTTGGTTACCGCATGGCATACGAAGGAGGCCTCTCCTTCAACTTGGGCGATGTCATCATTCCGGCCTCCAAGCCGAAGTTGATTGAAGAAGCCAATGCTCAGATTGACGAGATCACGATGAACTATAACATGGGTTTCATCACGAACACAGAGCGTTACAATCAGGTCGTTGACGTGTGGTCGCAGTGCAATGCCCGTCTTTCCAAAATCCTGATGAAAGAGATTGAGGAGGACCGTCAGGGCTTCAACCCCGTGCACATGATGCGTGACTCAGGAGCTCGTGGATCTGCAGAGCAGATTCGTCAGCTTTCCGGCATGCGTGGCTTGATGGCCAAGCCGAGCAAGGCAGGTTCAACCGGAGGCGAGATCATTGAGAACCCGATCCTTTCCAACTTCAAGGAAGGCCTTTCCGTGCAAGAGTACTTCATTTCCACGCACGGTGCCCGTAAGGGTTTGGCTGATACCGCTTTGAAGACCGCTGACGCAGGTTACCTGACCCGTCGTCTGGTCGATGTCTCCCATGATGTTATTATCACCGAGGAGGACTGTGGTACATTACGCGGTATGACCGTCGGTGCCATGAAAAAGAACGATGAGGTCGTCGAGTCCCTCTATGACCGTTTGTTGGGCCGTGTCACCCTCCACGATGTCTATCATCCTCAGACAGGTGAATTGATTATCAAGGCTGGCGAGGAATTGACGGAAGAATATTGCAAGATTATTGAAGAATCTCCCATTGAGGAGGTTGAAATTCGTTCCGTCCCGACTTGCGAAGCCAAGCACGGTATATGCCAGAAGTGCTATGGCCGTAATTTGGCCACGGGCAAGATGGTTCAAATCGGTGAGGCTGTCGGTGTGATTGCAGCACAGTCCATCGGTGAGCCGGGTACACAGCTGACTCTGCGTACATTCCACGTCGGTGGTGTCGCTGGTAACGTGGCTGCCAACAGCTCCATCCAAGCCACCTATGACGGTATCCTCAGCATCGACGAGCTTCGTGCCCTGCAAAAAACCGATGCTTTGGGACAAAACTACTATAAGGTTATCGGACGTACTGCCGAAATCAAGATCATCGATATCAAGACCGGCATTGCGTTGGCTTCCGCCAACGTTCCGTATGGCTCTAACCTCTACTTCAAGCATGGCGACACCATCAAGAAAGGCGACCTGATTGCCGATTGGGATCCGTTCAATGCGGTCATCCTTTCCGATGTTGCCGGTAAGGTTGTCTTCAATGATATCATCGAAGGTGTCACCTACCGTGTCGAGACTGACGAGCAGACTAACATCCACGACAAGGTCATCATTGAGAGCCGTCTCAAGACCAAGAACCCGAGCATCTCCATTGTTGACGAGCACGATAATCTCATCAAGAGTTTTGACGTGCCTGTGGGTGCCCGTCTCTCCGTTGAGGAGGGTCAGGTGATTGACTCTGGTGAAATTCTGGTCAAGATTCTGCGTTCCTTCGGTAAGTCCGGCGATATCACGGGCGGTCTGCCGCGTGTGACTGAGCTGTTCGAGGCCCGTAACCCGTCAGACCCCGCTGTGGTTTCCGAAATCGACGGTGTGGTCTCCTTCGAGAAAAAGCTCAAGCGCGGTAACCGTGTGGTCCGTATCACACCGAGAAACGACGACGGTGAAGGTGCCAAGACCTATCTCATCCCGACTTCCAAGCAGATTCTGGCCCAGGAAAACGACTTTGTCAAGGCTGGTACGCCGTTGTCCGAAGGCTCCTTGACGCCTGTGGACATCCTCAATATCAAGGGTGCCCAGAAGGTGCAGGAGTACATCATCAACGAAATCCAGGAGGTCTATCGTCTCCAAGGTGTGAAGATCAACGACAAGCACTTTGAAGTCATTGTGCGTCAGATGATGCGCAAGATGGAAATCGAGGATCCGGGCGACACCAAGTTCCTTCAGGGTGAGTTGATCAACAAGATTGACTTCCAGGACGAAAACGACATGATTTGGGACAAGAAGGTTGTGGAAGATCCCGGCGATTCCGACGAGGTGCGCAAGGGCCAGATTATCACGGCCAAGAAGCTCCGCGATGTGAATTCCATTCTCAAGCGCAAGGATATGAAACTTGTGCAGGTGCGCGATGCGCGTACGGCCACGGGCAAGCCCATCTTACAAGGTATCACCCGTGCCTCTCTGCAGACGCACAGCTTCATCTCAGCCGCCTCCTTCCAGGAGACGACTAAGGTGCTGACCGAGGCTGCCATCAACGCCAAGACTGACGACCTGATTGGTATGAAGGAGAATGTCATTGTGGGTCAAAAGATCCCCGCTGGCACAGGTATCCGTGCATACCAACATGTTCAGGTCGGTTCCAAGGAGGAATATGCCTCCCTGATGGCTTCCAAGGAAGAGGAATAAGATTCAATTATTTATCAAGTTTTATTGTAAACCATTATGCCAGAACAGAAATTAGATATCAACCTGCCGGAAGAGGTGGCCAAAGGCACCTACTCCAACCTTGCCATCATCTCTCACTCCAACAGCGAGTTTATCATTGATTTCGCTTCCATGATGCCGGGTGTCAACAAGGGTAACGTATGCTCTCGTATCATTATGACTCCGCAGAACGCCAAGCGCCTTCTGATGGCTCTCTCTGATAACATCTCCAAGTTTGAGCAGCAGAACGGCGTTATCGTCGATCAGCAGCAGGGCCCCATCCCGCCCATGATGAACGGCGGAGCCTTGGCATAGTTGCAAACGCACCGTTGATGTTTGCATTCTCGAACGAATTGTATGAGAAAAACGTTCAAATCTTTTAAACTATAAATTGCGACAGGGTGGGGCTTTCGCCCCACCTTTTTTACAAATGCCCGATGCTGTCCATGGCTTCGGGGCAGCTGCCCAGGAGATATATGATTCAGATCAACAAACTATCGGTGAACTTTACGGGGGACTTTTTGTTCCGCGACATCTCTTTCGTGGCGGGTGACCGCGATCGTATAGGATTGGTGGGCCACAATGGTGCCGGCAAGTCCACGTTGTTGAAAATCATCCATCGTGACCTGGAACCAGCTTCGGGCTCAATGGTGATCACCACGGGGTTTCGCACGGGCTATTTGCCTCAGGAACTGGCAGAAACCTCCTATAAGACGGTGTGGGAGGAAACCATGTCGGCTTTTGTGGAGGTGTGCGAGCTGGAGGCACGCATGCATAGGCTCACTCAGCAGCTTTCCGAGCGCACCGACTATGAGTCGGCCGAATACGCAGCCCTGGCTCAACAGCTTTCCGATGCCAATGACCGTCATTTGCACCTTGGCGGCAACACCGTGGAGGGCGAGGCTGAGAAGGTACTGCTTGGCATGGGCTTCCGCCGCAGCGATTTTCCTCGCCCTATGGCTGAGTTTAGCAACGGCTGGCAAATGCGCGTCTGCCTCGCCAAGATCCTTTTGCAAAGACCTGAAATCGTGCTGCTCGACGAGCCTACCAACCATCTTGACATCGAATCTATCCAGTGGCTGGAGGACTATTTGGCCAACTATGACGGGTGTGTCATCCTCGTTTCCCATGACCGCGCCTTTCTTGACCGTGTGACCAATCGCACGGTTGAAATCACGTTGGGCACCATTCAGGATTACAAATGCAGCTATTCGCAGTATGTGGAACAGCGTCTTGAACGCATTGAGAGTCAGCAAGCAGCCTTCGAAAATCAGCAGCAGCAGATTGCACAGATCGAGCGTTTTATCGAACGCTTCCGCTACAAGGCCACCAAGGCGCGTCAGGTGCAGAGCCGTCTGAAGATGTTGGAGAAGATGGATAGGGTGCAAGTGGAGGATTACGACACATCCTCCATATCGTTTCGTTTTCCGCCAGCCCCGCACTCGGGTCGCATGGTGGTGGATGCCAAACAGTTGTCGTTAGGTTATGGGGAGCTGAATGTGCTGGATAAAATAGACTTCCATCTGGAGCGTGGCGAGCGAGTGGCCTTTGTGGGCCGCAATGGCGAAGGCAAGTCCACGATGGTGAAGGCTATTGTCGGGCAGCTGGCACCCCAGGGCGGCAGCATTGAGTTAGGCTATCAGGTAGTCATCGGCTATTATGCCCAAAATCAGGCTAAACTCCTTGATCCCGAGAAAACGGTCTTTGACACCATTGACGAGGTGGCTGTGGGCGACATACGGCCCAAGATAAGAACCATACTTGGCAGTTTCCTGTTTGATACGGA
Source organism: uncultured Bacteroidales bacterium (assembly GCA_947167635.1). Taxonomy (GTDB): domain Bacteria; phylum Bacteroidota; class Bacteroidia; order Bacteroidales; family WCHB1-69; genus F23-D06. The sequence goes on from CAMVIT010000005.1 coordinate 91,332, forward strand.
GGCTACGGAAAAGAAAGTGAAAGTGCTTTCTGGCGGCGAGAAGGCGCGTTTGGCTTTGGCTAAATTGTTGCTTTCGCCTTTTAATCTGCTTATTCTTGACGAGCCCACCAACCATCTTGACATGCCCTCCAAGGATGTGCTCAAGAACGCGCTCCTGCAATACGAGGGTAGTCTGATTCTCGTCTCCCACGACCGTGATTTCTTGCAAGGACTATCCACCAAGACCTATGAGTTCAAGGACAAGCAGTTGCGTGGCTACACGGGCGATGTCTATGATTTCCTTGAAGCGCGAAAACTGGAGTCTTTGAACGAATTGCAAGGACGACAGCAAGTGGCGAGCCAGGGTGATGCCAAGACCGTTTCCGCCAACAAAGAGAACTATGAGCAGCGCAAGGCGCAGGAAGCTGCCGACCGCAAGAAGAAGAACCGCCTGCGCAAGTTGGAGGATGAGGTGGAGCAGTTGCAGCAGCAGGTGGCGGAGATAGAAGAGAAACTGGCCCAACCTGACCAGTATGCGGCCGAGATAGCCTCTGGCGAACTGTATCGCGCGTACGAGCAGGCCAAGCAAGCGCTCGAGGAGAAAGAGATGGAGTGGCTGGAGTTGAGCGAGTAGGGGAGTGCTGTTGTCGTGTGCCGGAACAGTTTTTCTTGAATAGTGCTTATGTCCTTTTCTTTAAAACATATAATTCTGTTTTATTTGGCCATCGTCAATGTTGTCGCTTTCTTTGTGTATGGCATTGATAAATGGAAGTCGCAGCACAACCGCTGGCGCATCCCGGAGAGTGTGCTTTTGGGATTGGCGGCCATCGGCGGCAGCGTCGGGGCGTGGTTGGGAATGCAGGTGTGGCGCCACAAGACCCAGCACAAGAAGTTCAAGTACGGTGTGCCGGCGATATTTGTCGCGCAGGTGGCGCTGGCGATATGGTGGCTGGTGAGGTGAATTTTTATGCCGATGGTCCGCTTTTTGGCGCAGTCGGGTGGTAATTTTGCCGCGTTTTAGGAGTTGCGGCATCCCTGTCGCAAAAAGCCCGTTAGGACTTCCGTATTTGTCGCAACTCCTAGGATGGTATCCTGTACAGTCGCGAGACGGGAAAGGAGGTGCTGGGGAAGGCGGGGAGGCCCGTTTCCGAATAAACAAAGTCAATTTTCCAAAAAAGAGTCTAGCGCACTTGTTATTCGTCAAGAAAATTGTGTTTTTGCAGCGTTTATTCGTCAATAAAAGTGTGTAAAAACATCAATTATTCGTCTGGAAAAATGCAATAGCGATGAAGAGAAAGCTTTATAACCAGTTAGTTGAGAGGAAAAATAGCCCGGCAAGAAAGCCCCTGGTGCTGGAAGGTGCCCGACAGGTAGGAAAGACTTGGCTAATGAAGGAGTTCGGCAAAAACGAGTACGATAATATGGTATATGTCAACTGTGCCAACAATGACTTTGCCCGAAACTTGTTTCTGCACGACCTTGCGTCCCAGCGGATTATTCGGGATATTGTTGCGAACAGCGGCCAGCGCATTGTGCCGGGACGGACTCTCATTGTGTTTGACGAAATTCAAGATGCGTTCAAACTCTACCTATTAGATGTCGGTTTGTTGGGCGCATTGTCGGAAACCCCTGCCGGACAAATGATTGTCAGCAACGACGTGTTCAAGGAGTACAAAGGCGCCTTTTCGGAGAACTATGTATTGCAACAGCTTGTGACAGAGGTTCCGGTCATCTACTATTACAGTAAGGAGAATTCGCGAGTGGAGGTTGACTTCCTCATTCAGATGGGGAGTCGTGTGATACCTGTTGAGGTGAAAGCGGAAGACAATGTGAAGAGCAAGTCGCTGAAGCAGTTCGTGACGATTGATTATGCAAACAAGGATCTGAAGGGGCTTAGATGCTCGATGAAACCATACGTTGACCAAGGCTGGATGGAGAACATCCCGCTTTATGGTGTGCTTGGGTATATGGGAATGCTATCCTGTAAGGAAAAGGTCTTGTTCAATGGGCCAGCACGGGACGATGAATAGTTCTACTGACGAAATCTTTATTGTTTTCGATCATCGTCGTCAGCACTTTGGACTTGTACAATTATTTCGCGTCTGGTCCGCTTTTTGGCGCAGTCGGGTTGTAATTTTGCCGCATGAAATTAAAAACGGCAATGATATAGATGTTGACCTATATTTTGGGGAATTATATATCTGATGGCACAAATCAGGGCTTTTGCATCTTTTTTTATTTGGGCGTGCCGGCGCGGCGGCGGGAATTATGTCACATTCGCACACGCCATCAAATGCCGCCGCGCCGTCGGGCTTTCCGCTCCAATAATTTTGGTTTAAGACCCACCACCATTCCGCGAGACGCGAAGCGTCAAGCGGAACCTCCGTCTCGCCAG
>CAMVIT010000006.1:0-73663 GCA_947167635.1 uncultured Bacteroidales bacterium
CTTATGTGGGGTTATTGAGAGGGTGTCCCTCCGGGACAAGGAGGAAAGATAATATTTTTCCTTGAGCAGCCCCGGCAGGGGCAAGAGCTTGGTAGCGCTGCAACCCCTGGGAGGGGTGCGTGCGCGGGAAAATCGCGGCGCGGGAGAAGGTTGAGACGAGGGTGTGCGTTGCTCGCCGCGAAACGGATGTGGGGTTCAACGAGCCTGCGTGAGGGATTGCAACGGAAATGATTTTGGTGGGAATGCGTTCCCTGGCGAGACGGAGGTTCCGCTTGACGCTTCGCGTCTCGCGGAATGGTGGTGGGCTCTAAGCCAAAATCATTGGAACGGAAAGCCCGACGGCGCGGTGGCATTGGATGCGAGTGCGAATGAAAAACGATTCCGCGCCGCCGCGCCGGCACGCCCAAATAAAAAAAAAGATGCAAAAGCCCTGATTTGTGCCATCAGGTATATAATCCCTCAAAAAAAAAGGAACGTCTTCTTTGCAGTTGACGTTCCTAAAGGAGTGTGTTCTTTGGCATAAAGCCTGCCGGTCCGTTGTCAACGGACGGTTATTTGTTTTTCAGTTTGCCGAACAGGCCCCCCAGAATCTTGCCTGCCACAGAAGTGGCGTTAGAGCTGGCACTGGAACCGCCGAGCAGACCGCCGAGCAGGTTGCCGATATTGCCAACAGAGGCGTTGCCACTGCCCAATACGGACAACAAATTGGGTGCTATGGAAGCCAATATGTTGGATACTTGGTTGTTAGGAGTATTTGTCTGAGATGAGAGACCCGAGATGACGGAATTGAGGTTACCGCCGAAGACCTTGCCTAAAATCTTCAGGCCATCCTCTATGTTAAGGCCCATTGCTTGTCCGGCATGGTCGCGGAGAGCCTGGGTGAGTGCGGAGGCACCTGCCGATGTGGATGCGTTGGAGCGCATGGCGCTTAAGAATTTCGGGATGGCGGCTTTGATGACGGATACGATTTTGGTCGTGTCGATGTTGAACTTTTTGCTGATTTCACCAATGAGGTTGTTGCCTGTGAGGGTGGAAATGATATTGTTTAAATCCATAAGTAAGAAATTTAAGGTAGAACATTAAGAGTGTGCAAAAATAAAAAAAACATCCATTGAATATTCTCCATGCAAAAGAAAAAGTGCAATTCCCTGCTTGTACAGACAATTGCACTCTTGTTTGGTAGCGGGGGCAGGACTCGAACCTGCGACCTCCGGGTTATGAGCCCGACGAGCTACCACTGCTCTACCCCGCAATGTTTACGGCTGCAAAAGTACACTTTTTTTTGATATGCGGAAAAAAACAGACAGAAAAAAATTTCGTATCGTTTTTTTTACTATTTTTGCCACCTCATTCCGCAAGAGGCTCTGCGGTTGAGTATCAGTTAATTAACCTCATTGTTTCATTCTAAAAAAACCTCGGTCCGAGGTATATTAGGACAAAAAATATGTCAGAAGAAATTATCAACAACCCCGAAGAGATGGCTGCACAGGTGGAAAATGTGGCAGAAAATGTGCAGGAAACTGCAGCAGAAGTCGTCGAAACGGTTGCCGAAGCTGCCGCTGAACCGGTCGCCGAGGAACCCGCTCCCGCACCCAGACCTCGCAAGATGAGAGAGTTTGAAAACGCCTATGCTTCTCTCGAGAATTTCAGTTGGGATAAAATCGACACGGAAGAGTCCCGCTACTCCGCCGACGAAAAAGCCAGACTGGAAGACCTTTACACAAAGTCCTTCAAGTCCATCGACGAGAACGCCGTCATCATGGGCAAGGTGGTTTCCATCAACGCCCGCGAGGTTGTTGTCAACATCGGCTTCAAATCCGATGGTGTCATCAACGCTTCCGAATTGCGCTACAACCCGAACCTCAAGATCGGCGACGAAATTGAAGTTTATGTGGAAAGCCAGGAAGACGCCAACGGCCAGCTCCAACTCTCCCACAAACGCGCCCTCATCCTCAAGTCATGGCAGCGCGTCAATGAGGCTTACGACAACCAGGAGATTATCACCGGTTATGTCAAGGGCAAAACCAAAGGCGGTCTCATCGTCGATGTGTTCGGCATCGAGGCCTTCCTGCCCGGCTCCCAAATCGATGTCAAGCCCATTCGCGACTATGACATCTATGTGGACAAGACCATGGAGTTCAAGGTCGTCAAGATCAACCACGAGTACAAGAATGTGGTTGTTTCCCACAAGGCTCTCATCGAGGCTGAAATCGAAGCCCAGAAGGACGAGATCATCAGCAAGCTCGAAAAGGGTCAGATCCTCGAAGGTACCGTCAAGAACATTGTTTCCTACGGTGTGTTCGTTGACCTCGGTGGCGTTGACGGTTTGATCCACATCACCGACCTTTCTTGGGGTCGCATCTCCAATCCCGAAGAAGTGGTCAAGCTCGACGAGAAGATCAACGTGGTCATCCTCGGCTTCGACGAGGGCAAAAAGCGTATCGCTCTCGGTCTGAAACAACTCACCCCGCATCCTTGGGACAAGCTCGATCCCGATTTGAAGGTGGGCGACAAGGTCAAGGGTAAAGTGGTTGTCATCGCCGACTACGGCGCTTTCGTGGAAGTCATCCCCGGCGTCGAAGGCCTCATTCACGTTTCCGAGATGTCTTGGTCACAGCACCTCCGTACCGCTTACGACTTCCTGAAGGTTGGCGACGAGGTGGAGGCCGTGATTTTGACCCTCGATCGCGAAGAACGCAAAATGTCCCTCGGCATCAAGCAGCTCATCCCCGATCCTTGGGCAAACATCCTCGACAAGTATCCTGTGGGCTCCAAGCATACCGCCACGGTCCGCAACTTCACCTCCTTCGGCATTTTCGTCGAATTGGAAGAGGGTGTCGATGGCTTGATCCACATCTCCGACCTCTCCTGGTCCAAGAAAATCAAGCACCCCGCCGAGTTCACCAAGATTGGTGAGCCCATTGATGTGGTTGTGCTCGAAGTCGATACCGAGAACCGTCGTCTCAGCTTGGGTCACAAGCAGCTCGAAGAGAATCCGTGGGATGTCTATGAATCCGTCTTCACCGTGGGTTCCGTGCACCAAGGCACTGTCACCGCCCTCAACGACAAGGGCGCCGTGGTGGCCCTGCCGTACAACATCGAAGGTTTCGCCTTCAACCGCAACTTGGTGAAGGAAGACAAGTCCACCGCCAAAGTGGGCGATGTCCTCGACTTCATGGTGGTTGACTTCTCCAAGGAAGCCAAGAAGATCCACCTCTCCCACACCAAGACCTGGCAAGCCTCCAAGGATGACGAAGACCGCATGAAGGAAGATGCCGCTCGCAAGCAGGCCAAGGAGATTGCCAAGATCAACGAGAGCAATGTGGAAAAAGCCACGCTCGGCGATCTCGATGTGCTCCAATCTTTGAAGGAAAATCTTGAAAAAGAGGGCATGTAATCCATGCTTTCAAGAAAGTTGGAAAGGCTGACCGAATGGTTGGCCTTTTTTTTTATTTTCGCGCCGCGAAAAATTGAAGCTATGAAAAGGTTCTTGTTGCACATGTTATTGTTGTTTTCCGGACTTGTCGTCTGCTTTCATCATGCCGAGGCACAACGTTTTATCGGCTTTGTGGCGGCGGGCGCGAATTTTTCGCAAATTGAGGGCGACGACCTGCACGGCTTCACCAAAGTCGGCGCCAATGCCGGTGTCGGCCTGAAACTGCCGGTCAACCGGAAGCAGAACATGTTCATAACCCTTGAGCTGCTGTACAGCCAAAAGGGCTCGTACAAGAAAAATATCCCCCAAGCCTTTTTCGACACCATCGCCGGCGCCGTGATTGCTCCGAATGTCCCCTTCAAAAAGACTTTTTGCAAGATTGATCTTGATTATGTGCAGATTCCGCTGATGTTTCGCTACGAGGATATGAGAACAGGCGTCACCTTCGGCGCGGGCTTTTCCTGGAGCCGGTTGGTCAGGGCAAAGGAACTGTACAAAGGATACACCTACACAACCGATGCGCGCTCCGGAACATATCGTACCAGCGACTGGTCGTTCCTCGCCGACGTCGATATCAGACTCTACAAGAATCTCTCCCTCGCCGTCCGCTGGGAGTTGTCGATGGTGCCGATCCGTAACCTGCAGGTGGGTTTTGTGATGGATCAGAACAACATCGAATGGGAGCCCCGCAAGATGCGCAACCACCTGCTTTCTGCGCGTCTTTGCTATTATTTCAATGAAAAATATGAGAAAAACACCAGGACCAATGCCAAAGGCGACCGCGTTGGACCTAAATGGATAAGAGAAATACCTGATTATGACTAAAATATCTATAACGCGCAGGCTGATCCTGCTGCTGCTTCCTGTTGCAATCTTGTTTTCGAGCTGTAAAGACCAACTTGATTTGACCGCTGACTACAAGGATATCACCATCTCATACGGCATCATCAATGTGCAGGATCCCGTACATTATTTCAAAATATACAAAGGCTATCTTACAGATGAAAACGCCCTCGTGCAGGCTTCCGACTGGAACAGCATCTACTATCCCGTGGATTCTATTGAAGTGCGGTTGGAAGAGTACAGCGGCAACGGCGCGTTGACTTTTTCAGACATTCTGGACACGACGACCGTCATTCCTAAAGATGAAGGGTATTTTGCGAATCCCGGGCAACTGCTCTACTATTCCGCTCGTCAACTCGACCCTGAAAAAAAATATCGTCTGGTTATCAAACGTCTGAGTACGGGCAAAGAGATCTATGCGGAGACCCTCTTGGTCGGAACGTGCAAGATGACACGCCCCATTGATCAAAACCCCTTCAATTCAAAGGACAACAACGGCCCGAAATTCTTGGTTACGGGGGAGGGCAGTGCTTCGGCCAAAGACATGCATGCCGCCATCTGCGACTTCTACCTGACTTTCCACTACCTCGAAATCGACAAAACAACGGGCGAACGCTCCCACAAGACCCTTTCCCGCAAGATGAACTCTTCTTACAGGACCCCGAAATCGGACGGTGACATCGACTTTGACGGTTTCAAGCCCACAACTCTCTTGCATTTTTTGGCAGAACATATTCAGGAAAACGCCAATGTCACCCGGTATATCGACTCTGTAGATGGATTACCCTATTTCTGTTTGGAGATCGAGGCGTGGTTGGCCAATGACCATTTCCAGATCTATCAGCAAGTGGCCAATCCCAACACCAGTATTGTCCAAAATCGTTTGGAATACACCAATTTTGTTTCCGATGACAGCGATGCATACGGTCTTTTGGCATCCAGAAGCAGTGTCAGAAGACTATTCAAGTTTGACAACACAAACGGCAAGTACAACGAAGACTCGCTGGTGTGGGGCAGCATAACGGGAAAGCTGAATTTCGACTATTACCGAAACTCTCCCGAGTTCGTTGATTTGTCGCATGAATAGCCTCGCCGGCAATCGATGGGTACTGCCTATTTCTTGCGGAAGGCGGTATGCATTTCCACCTTGTTCTGAAATTTCTTCCAGTCTTTATGTGACGGATCAGTCCAAACACACTCTGCAAGCGCGCAAATGCGCGGGTAGATCATGTAGTTGGCCTGTTTCGGCGTGTTGATGAACTCGGTCCACAGATTGCATTGCCCGCCCAGGATGTGTTTTTGGGCTGTGGCGTCCAGCCCTTCCGGCATGGGGTCGAAAGAGTAGGCTGTCTCCAAGGTGATGAGGCCTTCCATGGCGAGCGGTTCGCTCTTGGGATCGTTTTGGTAGAAGTTGAAGTAGCAGTGCGAAGTGGGGCACCGGATGATGTCATTGCCGTGTTTGGCCGCGATGACAGCCGTTTTCGGGTCTTGCCAGCTCATGATGGTGGACTTGTTGACCATGTCTTCGGAAACGATGTCGTCCCACACGATGGCTTTTTTGTCAAGTGTTTTCATGTACTCCTCGATTTCATTCATGAGCCACTGCTGCAAGGCCATCTCGTCTTTGAGTTTCAGGTCTGCGATGCGTTGTTGGCATTTGGGGCAGACTTGCCAGTTGTCGTTGAAAGCCTCGTCGCCGCCGATGTGGATATAGGGGTAGGGGAAGAGCTCTGCGACCTCTTTGAGCACGTCTTTGTAGAATTCAAGCACACCGTCGTTGCCGGCGCACATGATGGCCTTGGGCGGCCAGTAGGGGCCCACGGCCACAGTGTAGGGATAGTCGTCACAGGCATATTGCGGATAGGCGGCGAGGATGGCGCTGCAGTGCCCGGGGATTTCGATCTCGGGAATGATGTCAATGTGTCGTGCGGCGGCGTACTCCACAATCTCGCACACTTGATCCTTGGTGTAAAAGCCGCCGTAGGTCATCGGCTCGTCGGGCAGCACAGGGTGCAGCGTGTCCCATTTCGAACGCTCGGGACGCCAGGCACCCTTTGTGGTCAAAGCGGGGTATTTGTCGATCTGGATGCGCCAACCGTGGTCGTCGGTCAAGTGCCAGTGGAACTTGTTGAGCTTGTAGGTGGCCATCATGTCCAAGTACTTCTTGACATAATTCACATCGAAAAAGTGACGCGACACATCGAGATGAGCCCCGCGGTAGGCAAATCGCGGATGGTCGGTAATCTTGGCGCAGGGAATGGTGGGCTTCCCGCCTTCGGTCAGCTGTGAGGGATAACTCATCTGTTTCAGCGTCTGGAAGGCGTAAAAAAGACCGGCCGTGGTGTTCGCCTTGGCGACGACACGACGTCCCGTGACGGTGAGTTCGTAGCCCTCGTCACCCAATGCCTCGTTCCTTTTTTTGTTGACCTCGAAGAGCATGCTGTTCTTGCCGGCACTCTCCTCGTCCCCCAAGTTGGGCTTGAACTTGAAGAAATCCGAATATTGCTCCCGTATGGTGTTCGTTATGGCACGTTCGTTCTCGGGGATGTTGCTGAAACAGAGAAATGTTCCCTCGTCTGGGGTGAAATGCCCCTTCTTGGGTGTGCATTCCTGAGGTTCGGGAATGATGGCAATGGGCTCCACTTTCTGACAACTGTCCGTTAAAAGAATGCTTAATAACAAGATAATGAGTAAGTTAATACGTTTCATAAAAGGTGTGTTTTAAAGTGCGAAAATACGAAAAGATATTCAAATGCAACGGTTAGCAATTTTTTTTTGACGATGCAAATTATGCATGCTTATTGAATATCTTTGCTACGCTTTTTTGGTGTATTATGCAATAAAAGCAAGATATTGGAGTTTTGAAATAAATTTTTTGATTATGAAAAGAATATTGTTTTTGTTGACAAGTGTCTTGTGTGTCATCGCCTCGTTAGCCCAGGCTGACAAAGCCAAATATTATATCGAAGGCGATTATTCCATCAGTCGTGCTGCGAACGGACAATTTGTCTATAACCTGACCGACATCTCCTCCAAAGGTATCTTCTTCTCCGTGCCCGACACGTTGCGCGGTGTGGTGGAAGAGGACGAGTCCATCTCTTTCACCTTCGAGAAGGCCACCACAGACTGCCCCGATGGCTTTAAGGATGGGCTCAAGTTCTGGAAATGGCAGAACAATGGCAAGAATTACAGCTGGCAACGCGACAGCGAGGTGAAGGATGCCCAACAGAACTTCGAAACCGACAAGATTATGGTGGCGATGTTGATTCTTGACTGCAGCAACTCCCTGGGCGACGCCAACTTTGCAAAGTTGCAAAGCAGTGCCATCAAGTTCCTGGACATCCTCTACAACGCTTCTCCGGACGGCAGTGTCCGTATTGGCATTGTAGGCTTCAACACCATGAGCAATACCGATGAGATGGTGCGCGACATCGAGCCCTTGACCGCCAGCTCAAAGGACCGCATGGTTCAGTTTATCCACGGCTTGACGTTGTACAACAACACTTCCCTTTATTACGCCATGCGCAAGGGTTCCGACATGATCGCCGATTATGTGGCCTCGCTTCCGGATTCCGAGCGCGACAAGTTTGACCATGCCTGCATGGTATCCTTCACCGATGGCTATGACAACCACTCCAAGGACGAACGCCTCGGCGTGCCTCAAAGAGGCCTTGACAACCCCTATTTCCAATATATCCGCGACAACGTGGTGAACCGCTCCGTGGGCGGCAAGTCCCTCAAGAGCCATGTCATCGCTGTCAAGGGCAACGATGTCTCCGAGGACAACAAACTCTACAAGGAGGTTTTCCAAGGCATCTCTTCCGAAGACCCTGTCTTGTTGGATGACTTCTCCCAGGTGGAGGCCCAGTTCGAGAAAATGGCCAACGACCTCATCAAGCGGTGGCAGAACCTGACCTGCTATGTGCCCAGCGCCCACCAAGGCCGCGTGCGCTGGACTATCGGCGACTATACCGACAACAATGTCATTGTTCCCAAAGTGCAGGAAAAAACTCCGGCTGTCACCTATAGCAAAAGACCCTTCCTTGGTGTGAATGCCGGCCTTGACTTCGAGATTGCCTCCCAAACAAAAACCCTGACCTATGGCGGTCTGTGTGCCGGTTTCGATTTCGCCTTCCCCACGAAGAAAAAAGATAACATGGCCGTAGGCGGCATGCTTTCCCTCAAGTGGCCCTTCTTCGTGCACGGTCCGTTCCATATCGGCCTTGGACCGCTGATGTTGGTGGGCGATTATGAGAACAAAGTCGCCTTCATGCTGGGCGGTGCGGTGGATCTTAGGTTCCACAATACGGTGGAGCGTCCCAAGAAGTTCACGTGGACGGCTGACAACAAGATGGGTGCCGGCGGCACACTGCGACTCGGTCTCACCACCATCAAACATAAACTTTACTTTTTCACCGACTTGACGCTCGGTGGATTCCACGCCTATTACAAAGATCCGCTTGCGGCTCCTGCAGGTGTTTATGATGTGAATGATAATTATGTGCAAGGCCAGGAGTTGCAAAATCGCTGGGGACACGACGAGACTTTCTATACGGGTCCCAGTACGGATGAAAACAGAGCTGTGATCGAACAGTTCTACAGATACGACACGCATCCGCTCTATTTCAACTTCTCCTTCAACGTAGGCTATCGTTTCTAATCCACGATAAAGAGATTTTCGGCAATGCCGTCGGCAAACCAGAGCCCCTCCGCGGTGAGTCTCAGTTTGCCGGCGGCGTTTTCGTATTGGCTGGCGGGCACATGCTCCTGGAAGTGGTTCAAGATTCCCTGCGCCCTTTCGTTGCCGTATTGGGCACGCAATGCCTCCAGATCGAGGCCCTTGCGGGTGCGCAAAGCGAGCAACACTGTCTCGTTGTAGAGGTCGGCGGAGGAGAGTTCCTCCCGCTCCTCGCAGGTGATGCCGTGGGCCACGTTCTCCCCGTATCGCTTCAGGTTGGCCGGATTCCATTGCCGTGAGCGTCCGTCGAAGGAGTGTGCGGCGGGCCCCAATCCCAAATATGGAGTATGGTCCCAATAAGCCGAGTTGTGCCGGGACTCGAAACCCGGGAGGCAGTAGTTGGAGACCTCATACTGCCGGAAGTCCGTGTGGACAAGGTGCTCGTGCAGAAGTTTGTATTGCCGCTCCGCCTGCTCGTCGTCCACGGGTGCGTGTTTCCCACCTTGGATTTGCTTGTGGAGCCTGCTGTTCTCCTCTTCCGTGAGGGCGTAGCAGGAGAGATGCTGTATGGGCATTCGGAAGGCCATGTCAAGGTCTTGGCCCCATTGCTCGTCGGTGCGTTCCGACACACCGTAGATGAGGTCGATGGAGATGTTGTTGAAGCCCGCGGCATAGGCGTTTTCCACCGCATGAATGGCCTGTTGCGCAGTGTGGCGGCGGCCCATGAATCGGAGCACATGTTCTTGGAACGACTGCACCCCGATGCTCAGGCGGTTGAAGCCCAGCGCTCGCAGCGCTTTGCAGTACTCCGGGGTGAGCTGCTCGGGATTGGCCTCCAGCGTTATTTCCTTGAGGCCGCCACAGTCGTGGTGTTGCTTCAGCTGTTGTAAAATTTGCAACAGCTCGTCGGCGGAGAGCAGGCTCGGGGTGCCGCCTCCGAAATAGAGGGTATGGATGGGACTGTGGGAAAGATAGTCGCGGCGAAGTTTGATTTCTTCCAACAATATGTTGACATACAGTTCTTTGTTGCGAGTGTTTGCCACGGAGTAAAAGCCGCAGTAGAGGCACTTGCTCAGACAAAAGGGGACATGTATGTAGATGCCGGACATGTTTTGGGACTAAAGCGAAAAAAAGCACCTGTTAGGTGACAGGTGCTTGACTATCTAAGGTGTTGTTTATTTCTTGAAGAGGTTCATGTCGGGAATGGGCTTGTCATAGACGCCTTGTGCCAATCGTTCCTTGATGTCGCGGAAGGCATCGAGGGTGCGGTTGACATCCTCCATGCTGTGTGCGGCGGTGGGGATGATGCGGAAGATGAGCATTCCGGCGGGGATGACAGGGTAAGTGACAATGGAGCAGAAGATGTTGTAGTTTTCGCGCAGGTCAACGGCGATGTTGGCGGCTTGGTTGACGCCGCATTCCAGATGAACCGGGGTGACGCATGCCTCGGCGGGTCCGATTTCATAGCCTAACTCACGGAAGCCTTTTTGCAGGCTGCGGGTGATTTTCCAGAGTTGTTCCCGGAGTTTGTCGCCCTCTTCGCTGCGAATGATTTCGAGACGTTTCAGACAGCCTTCCACGATGGGCATGGGCAGTGATTTGGCGTACATCTGGGAACGCATGTTGTAGCGCAGGTAGTTGATGATTTGTTTTTCGGAAGCGACAAAGCCGCCGATGGTGGCCATGGATTTGGCGTAGGCGCCGATGTAGATGTCAATGTCGTCCATCACGCCAAAGTGCTCGGAGGTGCCTCTGCCGTGGGGCCCCATGCAGCCGAAGCCGTGGGCGTCGTCGATGAGGATGCGGAACGGGTATTTCTTCTTGAGGGCTGCAATTTGGTCGAGGATGCCGAGGGCGCCGGTCATGCCGAACACGCCTTCGGTGATGAGCAGCACGCCGCCGCCTTGCTCGTCGGCGATCTTGCAGGCGTTGGCCATCACCCTCTCGCAGTCTTGGATGTTGTTGTGACGGAATTTGAACTTCTTGCCGATATGGAGACGGATGCCGTCCAAAAGGCAGGCGTGGGCCTCCGCATCATACACGATGACATCGTGACGGCAGACCAGGGAGTCGATGGTGGACAGGATCCCTTGGTAGCCGAAATTGAACTCAAAGGCGGCCTCCTTATGCTCGAAATCGGCCAGTTCTCTCTCCAGTTGCTCGTGCAGTGCGGTCTGCCCGGTCATCATGCGGCTTCCCATCGGATAGGCCATGCCCCAACGGGCCGCGCCTTCCGCATCGGCCTTGCGCACTTCGGGATGGTTCGCCAGGCCGAGATAGTTGTTGAGGCTCCAACAGAGTACATTCTTCCCGTTGAAACGCATGTGCGGACCAAGTTCGCCTTCCAGTTTCGGGAATGCGAAATAACCGTCGATTTTTTCACGATATTGTCCTATCGGACCACCAGAAGACTCTTTGAGTCTGTCAAAAATGTCATTTATCATATTTTTGAATAATAAAGTTATGGATGATCTTTTGTTGAATTATTCTTGATTCCCTGCGGCTTTGGCGGCCTCTTCCGCTTTCAGGCGTGTGATTTTCTCATACTCCTCCAGGAATTGCGGCAGATTGTGCATGTCGATGCGCTTGTTGAGGATGATCTCGTGCTTGGAGTTGAGGATGAACATGGCGGGATTGCCGGTCTCGTAGATGCCGAAATAGTCCAAATAGTCGATGTTGCCCTTGTTGCCGCCCACATTGGTCCAGGGATAGTTGTTTTCTTTCACATATTTTTTCCACGCTTCGATGGTGTCGTCGTTGCCAATGGCATAGACGTCAAAATTGCGCTTGCCGATGGTCTCTAAGGAGTCATATACCTGACGCAGGGCTTTTGACTCCTTTTTGCAAGTGGGGCAGTTGGGATCGAAAAACCAAAGGATGGTATAGGGCTTGGAGAGACGGTAGGAGGATTTCCAATACCGCGCGTCTTCGTATAGATTGGTGTCGGGGATGATCAGCTCCGGGGCAATCTTGCCAATCAGAATGGGCTCAAGACGTTTGACACGCTTTTGGTATTTTCCGAGGATGTCTTCATCAAGCCAGTAACATTTGCCTGCCAGCTGGTTGGTCTTGGCAATGTGACAGAAAACGGCGTCGTGGCCGATGATCTTGCTGGTCTCGAACTCGTAAGTGAGCCAACTGACACAATAACGGTACATGAAGGTGTCGGGCTCGGTCTTGGCCAAAAACATGTCGATATATTTGTTGATAGTGTCCGACTCTTGGTGGTAGAGCAGCTTGGTGAAATAATCCTTCATTTTCGGTTCGAAAGAGGGGATGTAGATGAAACGGCGGTCGGCCAGGTCGAAGTTGTCCCAGAAGTGCGTGCGGTAATAGATCACTTGCGCCACTTGGTCGGTGGTTCCATCGTCTTTTTTGAATTCGGGCACGTCAATGTCCAAGTAGGATTTTTGCATCTTGGAGAACAGGTAGTCAGGATGTGCGGCAATGAGGTCGTCAATGAAGGTACGCATCTCTTCGTTGAGTCCCTTGAGTTTGTCCATATAGAAGTCGGCACTGTCTTTGATGCCCTTGTCATCGAACTCTTTTTTCTTCTTGGCCCATTCCATGGAGATTTTCTGGGCTTCGGCGGTCTTTTTTTGGAATTTCAACATCTCCTCGTTCTCGGGCGAGCGGAGAACGGTGAAGCCGTGTACATCGGAGGTGGTGTCAAGGTTGTAGGTGAAAAATTGGTTGTTGTCGATAATGAAGTTGAGATAGAGTCTCTTGTCCTGGGAAACCAGGGAGTACAAGCCGTCGTCATACCTGTTGTCGCCTTTGAAGATGAACTTGCCGGGCGAGGTGGGCTTTACGGAATCCTTGAGAATCAGTTTTTCATTGTAATGGATGACCAAATAGACGAGGTTGTCCTTGGAATCCTTGATGTTGAAAATCAACTCATGTCCTTTTTGAGGTGCGCTTTTGCCTTTTTGGGCAAACACATTGCCAAAGGTGAAAATGGCCAGGCACAGAAGGAACAGATATTTTTTTTTCATAATTAAAGGTTGTTTTTATTTCTTGCTAAAAAATAATCGCAGCTCATCTAACGTGATTTGGCGTTTGATTATTGTGTGGTTTTGTGAATTGTCGATCAAAAGGATCACGGGCGTGGTCATGATATCGAAATATTCGATGAAGTCGATGTTTTGATCCCCGCGCGAGGTGCTGAGATTGGTCCAGTCCCATAATTGGTGCTTGTCGGAGAAGGCTTTCCAACGGTCGTAGTCGTCGTTGACCTCGATGGCAAAAACTTCGAAATCGTAATCGCGTCCGTGTTCCTGGTAGAACCGGTGCAACGGCGGGGTCATCTCCTGGCAATGGTCGCAGTCGGGGTCCCAGAACCAAAGCACGGTATAGCGTCTCTGGATATCGTTGGTGGAGTGCGCTTTGCCATGGATGTCGTGGGAGATGAGTTCCGGGATTTGCGCGCCAGGGATAATCTTGCGCAGGTTGTTGATTTTGCGTTCGATTCGACGTTCGGAACCCTCTTCGACCCAGGTGTGGTCGTAATGGTCGTAGAGATACACCAACACGGGGTCGTAGTCGGGATTGTGAACATCCAGCAGGGAGAACAACGCACGGATGTAGCAGTTGCGCACGGCGGCGTTGGTACAGCGCGACAGCAGCGCGTCTGCTTTGGCAATGCAGACGGAAGCCTCCTGGCTCTCGGGCTGCACAATGTAGTTCAGGATGTTTTGTATGTAGGCATTGGGCACATGCAAGAGGCGCGTGTCCGAAAAATCGATGGCGTTGAGTTGTTGGCGGAAGGCGGCATCTCCCTTGATGGGAGCTCCGACGGTCTCCGTCGCGCGGATGTATTTGCTGACAAAGGAACTGGGTGAGGTGGTGGTGAAGTTGTTGAAGACCGACTGCGCAAGGGCAGGCGTCGTGGCGGCGGCCTTCTGCTCATAATAGCGGAACAGCTGGTTGTTCTCTTCGCTGTTGGTCGTCAGATGCTCGCCGAGGTTGACGTAGAATTTCGTGGTTTGGTTGAAGACAATGTCCTTCCCTTGCCGGTTCAGCTCCTCAGATGAACGCACGTCGGGAGTGGAGGAGATGGTGTAGATGCCGCGCGGGATGTTGTTCTTGTTCTTGAATTCGGCCCTCCCCCGGAACACAATGGCACTGTCGATGCAGACGACATCGAGGCCGTCATATCCATAAAGATAGATGGGCTTGTTCTCTTGGGCGCGATCGATGTTTGTGAGGACGATGTCGTACCCCGTCTGTGCGGAGCCAGCCGTGTTTCCGGAAGTCATTTGCTCTGGAATGATGCAGCCCCAGGCGATAACGCAGAGTGCCAGAAGAAGCAGTCGGATTTTCATGTCAGGAGGATTGGGGATTAGCGGATGATGTCATGGATGTCTTGGAGCAGCTTGCGGGCGATGTTGTCGGCAGTGGCTTCTGTCAGGGCTTCGGCATAGATGCGCAGGATGGGCTCTGTGTTGGAGCCGCGGACATGGACCCAGCTCTCCTCGAAGTCGATTCTGACGCCGTCGGTGCGGTCCACCTGGTGGCTGGCGTACTGCTCGGCGATGCGGTCGAGTATCTTGGCAGTGTCCATCTCGCCACGAAGCTCGATCTTGTTCTTGGAAATCTTGTAGTCCGGGTAAAGGGAGCGAAGTTGGCTGCATGATTTGCCGGAGGTGGCCATGTAGGAGAGCATGAGGGCTATGCCCACGAGGGCGTCGCGGCCGTAGTGCAGTTCGGGATAAATGACTCCGCCGTTGCCCTCGCCGCCGATGACGGCGTGTGTGGCTTTCATCTTCTCCACTACGTTGACCTCTCCCACGGCGGAGGCGTTGTACTCGACACCGTATTGACGGCTCAAGTCGCGCAGCGCGCGCGTGGAGGAGAGATTCGAGACCGTGTTGCCCGGCATGTGCTGCAGCACATAGTCGGCCACGGTGACCAGCGTGTATTCCTCGCCGAACATCTTGCCGTCAGGCTTGATGAAGGCCAGGCGGTCCACATCGGGATCCACCACGAAACCGATGTCGTAATTCTCCTTGCTCATGGCTTCGGAGATGCCGTACAAGTTCTCGGGAATAGGCTCCGGATTGTGGGCGAACAGGCCGTTGGGCTCACCGTTGAGCAGCGTGACCCGCTTGACGCCGAGTTGCTTCAACAACGGCGGAAGGGCGAGTGCCCCCGTGGAGTTGATGGCGTCGATGATGACGGAGAAATCGGCTTTGGCAATGGCGTCGCGGTTCACCAACGGCAACCGCAGGATGGCGTCGATATGGTCTTGGATGGAGTTGCCGTAGGGCGTGTAGGTGCCGAGACTGTTGGCAGTGGCGTATTGGAACTGTCTCTGGGCGGCAATCTCCTGCAACTCGCGGCCGTCCTCGCCCGACAGGAACTCGCCCTTGTTGTTGAGCAGCTTCAGGGCGTTCCATTGGCCTGGGTTGTGGGAGGCGGTGACGATGACGCCGCCGTCGGCGTGATGGTGCAGTACGGCCATCTCTGTGGTCGGCGTGGTCGAAAGCCCCGTGTCAATCACATCGGCTCCCATGCCCTGCAGGGTTCCGCACACTAAGCGGCTGACCATCTCCCCGGAGACACGCGCGTCACGACCTACCACAATGGTGAGCTTCTTGCGGGCTTCCCCTTGGGGATGTGCCTCGCCACCGGCTTCTTCGGAGTTGGCTGATGCCTGCATGCGATTGCGTTGCAGAAACGACACAAAAGCTGAGGTGAGTTCGATAATGTCAATAGGGGTGAGGTTCTCACCGGTGTTCCCGCCGATGGTGCCCCGGATTCCGGAAATGGACTTGATGAGTGTCATATAGTGTTGTTCTCCTTCTTTTTTTGAGCGGCTGCAAAAGTACAAAAAAAAGCGGGGAGATAACCTCGCCCCCGCTTTTTTTCCTGATGCGCCAAAAGGACTATTTCGGATCCACTGCCGTGTACTGTAACTTTTTGTAATTCCACCGGATGGTGTCGTTCACAGCGAAGCTTTGGATGATGGCGATGGGATAGTTCTCGTCATCGTACATGTAGGTGTTGTTATCGGTGTCGGTGTCCCCATCTGCATAGTAGATCGTGGTGAGCACGTTGTTTGTCGAAAGCTGGTCGGGATAGAGCACCAGCTCCTCATCCAGCATCCAAAGTCCCTGGAAGGGATTGACGGCATTGTCGTAGGTGTAATGGATAACTTGGCTTTCGCCTTCATAATTCCAAGACTCTGAGACGAGATTGCCACCTTCGTAAACATAATCCACAAGCACGCTGTAGGTCTCCTTGGCATCTTTCTTCATACTCTTCAGCCGTTTGACGATGGCTCTGTGGGCGGTTTGGTGCCAGGGGGCGACATAGTGCTGGTGTTTGGCGAAGTCATCGTCGAACAGGTATTCCGCCCTCACAATCTGGTCGTGGTCATCGTAGGTGAACGTGGCTTTGCCGAGAACCCCGTCGTTGTCGTTGAGGGTTTGGGTGACCACCCGCCCGCTGTTGTCATATCCGAAAACCACCTCGATGGGAGACGAGTAGGTGAGGTCCCTGTGGATGCGGACAAGTTGCTGGTTATTGTATTCGTACAGGTCTTTGTTGTAAACAGTTCCGTTCTGCGATTGGGTGACACTGCGCAAAAGAGGCGGCAGACTTTCCTGCTCGAGCCAGTCCCAGGAAGACCTGGAGTTGTTGTTGTCGTAACACTCGGAAATGACCTTGACAGTGCGGATGATGGGCTTCTTGTGGCATGATGCTGCGCTGAGCAGCAGGAAACAGAGCACTATGCTCATTGCGACGGAACAATGGAGTGAAGAGGGGGATTGTTTTTTGTTTTTCATAAAAATTGATATTTAGTTTTTTTGATGATTCAGTTTTCATAACGCAAGAAAAAAAAGAATATTGTATTATTATTTTTATTATTTTTGCACTGACCATTTATTAACAACTAAATTCGATTAACTATGAAAAAGTTTATCTCTTTGTTTTTATGTGTTATCTTGTTGGTCTCCTGCTAAAAGGAAGTTTCTTTTAGGGTGCCAAAGACTGCATTCAGTTCCAATTCAGTTTTTACCGATATGATTGACCTGTTGATTGAGAATGGGACCTATAAAGGGGATTTCGATATATTGGTCTTTAATGATACGGTCGCTTTTACGAATATGACTGCTAGTGAAAATTGTAGCAATATAAGTTTTTTGTGG
The DNA here is from genome assembly GCA_947167635.1 of uncultured Bacteroidales bacterium. Taxonomy (GTDB): domain Bacteria; phylum Bacteroidota; class Bacteroidia; order Bacteroidales; family WCHB1-69; genus F23-D06. Next base: position 17,111 of record CAMVIT010000006.1, read on the forward strand.
GACTTTGGAGACGGAACAACATCTATTCTTCCTAACCCGAGCCATAATTATGCGTCAGGTGGTTCTAAGACGGTGACACTGACTGCGACATCCAATGGCGTTTCAAAAAGTGTTCAAAGGTCGGTTCCTGTGCAAAAAGGGGGCGCTTATGTTGATTTTACTTACACACATAATCCTTCAGGTAAGTATTTTTTTACCATTGAAGGGTCGGTGTACCCTGGTGATTATCCATCCTATTATGTAAAAAAAAATTGTTCCGCTCATACAGGGGGCAACTCAGTGTTTCCACATTATCACTTGTACGGCAACTATTATGTAAAGTCTGCCATTCAGATTATTAACTTTGGAGTTTCTCATTCTGTCCACTCGAAAACCATCTTTTTGAGAAAAAACAGTAACAAATCTTACACACAAATTAAAGCTGAAAGTCTGACTGCTGGTGCTGGAGGAACAATATATTTTAATTCTGAAGAAACATCTGACAATTCTTGCGGGGATGAAGCTACGTATAATCTCTGTAATACAAAAATTAATTGCAAAAAAGTGAATTTCCGCGATCCTCGTTCCACATCATTTAGTGTAGATCACTACTCGTTAAGTTCGTATCTCAAGGTGATATATGATGGATACAATGTTGGTCCGGCGTGCGGTTGAGGTAGGGAACGGGAGAGATGTCAGTTTTTTTTATTTTTGCAGGCGAAGAATGCACTCCTTCGAAGGGGTGCAAATCCGTTTGTTGTCAATGATATAAAGAAACTGAAAGATGAATGAATCCCTGACTCCCAAGACAATCGTGAACATCCTTTCGTTGGAAAGCCCCCTGCCGGCGTATCTTTTCATCAAGGAGAAGTATGTGCGGGGCGACCGCCTCCTTTTCCTCGCGGCCCCGTCCGCCAAGGCCGACCTTGACTTCATGTCCCGCTTCATGGCACTGCCTGTCGAGGTGATGGAGAAGGTGGTGTTCACCAAGGAGGAGGAATTCTCCTACGAGCGCATCTGCCGCCGGTTGCGTGCGGAACTCAATCCCGAGGAGCACTATTGCGTCAACCTCGCGGGCGGAACCCGCTACATGGCCCTCGCCGTGCAAGAGGCTTTCAAGCGCGTGCATGCCGATTTCTATTACGTCAACCTCCGCGACAACACCATTGTGAAAACCATTTACGATGACAGCATCGATGATGACGATGATGTGGCTATTCCCATCTGCCACAGGATGCGGATAGGGGAGTACCTTTCGCTGCACCGGATGCAGAACGACGCGGATGTGCAGTCCGCATACAAGCCTGTGCGCAGCTCGGAGTATGCCCGCACGCTCTTCTCCTTTTTCGCTTCCGGACGCATGGACGGACGCGACTATGACGCTATGGAGACGCTTCGCCTCCACTATCGCAACCGGAAGTCCGACAGCGAAATGCGCATCACGGATATTGAAAATGGCCGGGTGGGCCGTGAACCCGCCGTGCCGGGATTGTCACGCCTTCTTCGTTTCATCCATTTTGTGCCCGAGGTGGATGAGCTCCTTTCCAAAGAGGAGATCGGCTACCTCACCGGCGGCTGGTTCGAGGAGTTCTGCTACTACAAGATCAAGGAACTGGTGCCCGTTGACGAGATTGCCGTGGGCGTGCATGTGACCCGCGGCGACACCACACACGACAACGAGCTTGACGTGGTCTTCATCCGCGATAACCAGCTGCGCGTCATCGAGTGCAAAAGCGGCATTTCCTCCCAGAAACTCTTCAACGAGATCGTCTATAAGGCCACGGCCCTCAAGGATGCCCTGTTAGGCATGATGTGCTTCTCCTTTATTTTTACGCTGAAAAAAGACAACGAAACCGCCGATCTGCGCAAAATCGCTTCCTCCATGGGGGTCACCTTCTGCGGCCACGACGTGCTGACCAACGACGAGAAAATACGTCAGAGGTTGGCGAGGAGGTAGCCCGATAATTTTTGTTTTACAAATATCTACAATTTGTCTATCACCTTGTCTTTCGGATATTTCACGCTGTAGGTGATGGTGAACGTCCGGGTCTCGCCCGCCTGCAACTCCATGTCCCAGGTGACAACGCCTATGTCCGCTTTGTCGTAGGTGGCTTTGGGGGTGACGGAGATGTCCTTCACCTCGATGTCCTTATCGTTGGAGATGGGGTATTGGTCTTTCAGCGTCAGCTTGGCCGTGCGGTTGAGGTTGTTCTTGACGGTGATCTGGAACGACTGCGTGACGGTGGTGGTGTTGCCCACATGCTTGGTCTCGCAGTAGTCGCGGCGTTTCTCACGCTTCACGGCTATGCGGGGCTCTGTGGTGAGCGTCAGCGAGATGTGCTCGTCGGCCTCGTTGGGGCGGATGAAGCTCTTGCCCACGAAGGTGTTGTCGAAGGTGACGGTGGCCTCGCCCGGCAGCAGGTTGTATTTCTCGTAGTCGGAAAGGGTGGCGACAAGATAGGTCTCGTCCGACAACTTCGGGATGCTGTAATACTTGAAGTCAGCCTTGATGTCGTAATTCTTCAGGTCTATGAGCTGGGGCTTGCCGTTGCCGGGGATGTCGTAGGGCACGGCGATGTTGTACGACACTTGGATATCCTGCTCCTCGACCTCCACGAAGTTGTCCATGGAAATCGGGGCGGCATCCTCGACACGGACGCCATCGATGGTGGTCTTGTTGCTGCCTGCCGCTGATGTGCTGTATTCTATCCTGTTGCTTGTTGAAAAAGTGACTGCTTTCTCCTGTCTATGGTATCTTTGGAAACTAAGGAACCACGGGGTGAAGACGGGCGCTCGCGAGTAGCGGTTGGGGGTGGCGTTGGACAGGGTGAGCCGGACGTTGTCCCAGTCGAGGCCGGTGACTTGATGGACGCGGGCCTTGGCCTGCAACTTGATGGGCTTGTCCATGGCGGGGATGTTGAGGTCGTAGCAGGGCACCCATTGCGCCTGGTCCGTGAAATAGGTAATGGTGAACTTCGTGGTGATGTTTTCCGGCACGCTGATGGAGAGGCGCAGCACGCCCGTGCGCAACTTGTTGTCGGCATCGTCCTGGGCAATCTGTTGGGTCAGCCGGGTGACGCTCTCCTTCAGCTTGTTCGCCTTCTTGGTGTCCCTGTCGATGCTCTTCTGCAACTCGGCGGCCTTGGCCTGGTACAGCTCCATGTTGGCGTTGATGTCGGCAACGGAGATTTGGTGCTCCTTGAGCTGCATGTTGTTATGGGTGCCGTCGGTCACCATCTTCAGCATTTGGGTGTGTATGGTCAGCTCGTTGTTGGCCTCCTGCAGTTTGTCTTTGTAGAGGTCAAGCGAGTCTTTGAGCTTCTTGATGCGGGCGCTCTCGTCGCGCGGCGTGATAAAGTCGTTGGAGAACTCGGAGGCGGAAACGAGCACGCCGTTGGCCGAGACCTTGAGACTGTTGAGTACAATGTCAGGGCTGAGATTGTCGATGACGAGCTCCTGGCTGCCGCTCTTGAGGGTGGCGGTGGCCGTGTGGGTGAGGGCGGCGCCACGGAGATAAACGGTGGCCTGCTCCAGCTTGGCGGAGATCTGCTTCTGGGCGCGCAAGGGCATCAGGGCGGCGCACAGCAATATCAACAGGAAAAGGTTTTTTGGGGACATGGCGGAAAGTTTTAAGGGGACTTCTGTTTTTTTACTTTTCACGCCGCCTCCGTTCATGATGCGAAGTCCGTTAAACACCATGATAGGAAAACAACGCGGCAAAATTACAACTAATTTTTATATGCAAGATGCAAAACTCACAAAAGGTTGCAGTCTGTTGATGGTTTTTGGGAATTACATACTTGATGGTGCAAATCAAGGCTTTCGCTTCTTTTTTATTTGGGCGTGCCGGCGCGGCGGCGTGGAATCACGTTGCATTCGCACACGCCGTCAAATGCCGCCGCGCCGTCGGGCTTTCCACTGCAATAATTTTGGTTTAAAACCCACCACCATTCCGCGAGACGCGTAGAGTCAAGCGGAACCTCCGTCTCGCCAGGGAACGCATTCTCACCAAAATTATTTCCGTTGCAATCCCTCACGCATGCTCGTCGAACCATACACCCGTTTCGCGGCGAGCAACCCACAACCTCGTCTCCACGTTTTCCCGCGCCGCGATCTTCCCGCGCACCGTCCTACCCAAGGATTACAGCGCCCGTTCCCTGGCTACCGAGCTTTTGTCCCTCCGGGACATCGTTTTGTCACGCCCCCGCCAACCTCCAGCGACCAACTGATCACTAATCACTATTTTTCGTACTTTTGCGGCCTGTAAAAATTATCGACTATGCGTTATCAACCTCTGGATTCCCGTTTCTATACTCGCAACCGCAAGCGTGTGGTGGGCGAGATGGCCCCGAACTCGGTCGCCATATTGGTGTCTCACGACGAGTACCCCCGTTGCGGTGATACGACACACCCTTTCCGCCAAAACTCCGACCTGCTCTACCTGTGCGGCATCGACCAGGAGGAGACCTTCCTGACCTTGGCGCCGTGGCATCCCAACCCCGACTATCGGGAGATTCTCTTCATCAAGAACCCTTCGCCCGAGAAGATCGTCTGGTTCGGGCACCGGCTGAGCAAGGAGCAGGCGAGTGAGCTGTCGGGCGTGCACACGGTGATGTTCACCGACACCTTCGAGAGCGTGCTCAACGACCTGATGATGCATGCGGAGCATGTCTATCTCCACATCCCGGAGGACCCGCGCATCAAGCCGACGTTCCCCACCCACGAGGTGCGCTTCGCCACTCAGTTGAAAAAGGACTACCCGTTGCACGACTACCGCCGTCTGGCCCCGATTCTCTATCCGTTGCGCTCCGTGAAGGCCCCTGAGGAGCTGGCCGTGCTCAAAAAGGCGTGCCAGATCACGCGCCAAGCCTTTGAGCGCGCCCTGACTGCCATCCGTCCGGGACGCTACGAGTACGAGATCGAGGCCGAGATGACCTACGAGATGATCCGCAATGGCGCCACCACCCACTCCTTCGCGCCCATCGTGGCCTCGGGCCCTGATACCTGCATTCTCCATTATATCAAAAACGACAAGCAAATGCAGGACGGCGACCTGCTGCTGTTGGACTTCGGTGCCGAGTACGCCAACTATGCCGGCGACTGTTCCCGCACGGTGCCCGTCAACGGCACCTTCACGCCGCGCCAGAGACAGGTCTATGAGGCGGTGCTCTCCATCTTCAAAGAGACCATTCCCCGCTTTCGTCCGGGCATGACCATCCATAAAATCAATGACTTCGTCTTCAAGCGGATGGATGAGGAACTCATCAAATTAGGCCTTTATACACGCGAGGATGTCTTGAACCAGGACCCCGCCGCACCGCTCTTCAAGAAATACTATATGCACAACACCAGCCATTTCATCGGCCTCGATGTTCATGATGTGGGCCAGCGCGACTGGGTGTTCCAACCCGGCAACGTGCTTAGCTGCGAGCCGGGCATCTATATCGCGGAGGAGGGCATAGGCGTGCGCATTGAAACTGATGTCGTCGTCGCGGACACGCCCATCGACCTGCTTGCCGGCACGCCCGTGGAGGTGGAGGAAATTGAATCATTGATGCGTCCGTAGGTTCGGATGCGTGACCCTGCCACCAGCTATACTTTATTATTGTGAAAAACGAATTGATTTCTCGAATTGTGTCATTGCACAGCCTGTCGATTGTCGGTATGGCGAAAAATACCGGCAAAACGGTCTGTCTGAACTATGTGTTGGAACAACTGCAACATACCGGCAAGGTGGTGGCGGTAACCTCCATCGGTCTGGACGGGGAGAAGACCGACCAGGTGACGCAGACCGAGAAGCCGGAGATAGAGCTGACGGAGGGGATGTTTTTCGTGACATCGGAGTACCATTACCGTCAGCGGCAGCTCCTGTCGGAGATTTGCGACGTGTCGGGCGAGATGACCTCCTTGGGCCGTTTGGTCACGGCGCGCGTGCTGCAGCGCGGCAAGGTGATCCTGACAGGTCCGGCCTCCACCGCACGCGTGAGAGCCCTCATCGGGCAGTTGGCTGCCTTCGGGGTGGACCTGACCATCGTGGACGGCGCCCTCTCGCGTGTGAGTCCCGCCTCACCTGCTGTCACGGAGGGGCTGATCTTGAGTACGGGGGCCGCCATCGCCCCGGATTTGGCCTCCATCGTCAGCAAGACCAAGTTTGTCTATCAGCTGACACAACTTCCGGAATATGCAACAGCTATATCGGAGGAGCTGATGCTTGCCGACCCGGGCATCTGCGCCATCGAGGATGATGTCCTGTTCAGGCTGCCGATTGAGTCGCCGTTGTTGTTCACGAAGTGCAAGGAGAAGCTCTTCAGCCACGGCACGATGCTCTTTGTCAGCGGCATCGTCACCGACAACATGTTGGAATATTTGCGAGTGCAGCCCAATGTGAAGGAGATCTGCCTTGTGGTCAAGGATTTTACCAAGATTTTCGTCTCCCCGATTGTGTTGGGCGGCTTCCTGCGCAAGGGTGGTCGCCTTATGGTGGTGAAGCGTCCCAACCTGCTGGCCATCAGTATCAACCCAGTGTCGCCATCGGGTTTTGCGGTGGAGTCGGAGCGGCTGCGCGATGCCCTGCGGGAGGTGGTGGGGGTGCCGGTGTTCGATGTGCTTGCGGAAGTATCATTGTAGGGTCAGCTCAGGCACGTCGGCTTCGGTGTTGCGGAACAGGGTGTGCGGGATAGCGGAATGCCTAAAAAAATGTATCTTTGCAGGTTGTTAAAACAAGACGTAATATGCGAAAAGAATTCAACATAACCGGCAGTTGTAATCCCGAATGGCACTACATGGTGGATTCCGCCAAGCGATTCGAGGCGGTGGAGCGCCTGATCGACACAGGCAAGTACTTCACCATCAACCGGGCGCGGCAGTACGGGAAGACCACCACATTGCAAATGATATGGCGCAGGTTGTCGGACCGGTATTTGATTATCGACTGTAGTTTCGAAGGCATTGATGATAACGCTTTCTCCTCACATGCCGCGTTTGCCAAGATGTTCGCAAGACAAATGGCTAACCGTTTGGAATCGAGACGTATTGAAGAGGGAATGGTAAATATTTGGAAAGATTGTATGGCCAAAGACTTGGACGAGTTGTCGGAAACGATAACTCGTTTCACCAAGCAATCTCCCAAGCCTGTTGTGCTGACCATTGACGAAGTGGATAAGAGTAGTGACAACCAGCTGTTCCTCAATTTCTTGGGTATGCTTCGCAACAAGTATCTGCAACGTAGTGTGGAGGGATTGAACTCCACATTCCACAGTGTGATTCTGGCCGGCGTGTATGACGTCAAGAACCTTAAGCTGAAGCTCCGTCCCGATGCGGAGAGAAAGTACAACTCCCCGTGGAACATCGCCGCCGATTTCAATGTGGACATGACCTTCCATCCCGAGGAGATCGCCCAGATGCTCGGCGATTACGAAAACGACATGCATACGGGCATGGACATCAAGGCGATAGGCGAAGAGATTTACAGATACACGAACGGGTACCCGTTTTTGGTGAGTTACATTTGCAAACTGATTGACGAACAGTTTTCCAGGCAGTGGGACGCTGATGGCATTCTTCAAGCCGTAAAATACATCGTGCAGGGAGGCAGTACGTTGATGGACGACCTTTCCAAGAATTTGGAGCATTATCCGGACTTTCGCGAGTTCATGTTCCAAGTGGCTTTCAACAGTGAGGATTATGCCTACACGTTGCTGAACCCGATGGTCAACATGGGAAACATGTTCTCATATATCCAAAACAGAAACGGTCGGGTGGCTGTACACAATCTTGTCTTTGAGGAGGCACTATTCCTTTATTTCACAGTGGATTACAGTATTAAAAATACGGCAAGACTATCACCGTTTATGACCAATTACGTTGTGAATGGGAGGCTGGATATGGAACATGTGCTCACCCGTTTCAGAGACCTGCTGCATGAGGAGTACCGCGACAGCACGCAGGCTTTTTTGGAGAAGGAGGGAAGACTTCTTTTCCTGACGTTCCTGAAACCCATCGTCAACGGCACGGGATTCTACTATGTGGAGCCGCAGACCCGCGACAACCGCCGCATGGACCTCATCGTGACCTACGGCCGGGAGGAGTTCGTGGTGGAGCTGAAGATCTGGCGCGGCGACAAATACGAGCAAAAGGGCCGCGACCAGCTGTCGGAGTATCTCGCTACCAAAGGCATGGACGAAGGCTACCTCATCACTTTCGACTTCTCGAAAAACAGGGAGGATAAGGTGCCGGAGTGGATCGAATGGAACGGGAAACGGATTTTTGAGGCGGTGATATAGTTCGATAAATAACTACTACTGCTTTGCAACGCCTTGTCTGCCTGTTTGTCTTGATGCTCGCTTGCTTGCTTTCCATAGCACAGCAGCAGTTTCCCTATACGGTCGTCATCGACACCGTGGTGGGCGACTGTTTCAACAACTGCCAGGCCGTTGTCACGTTGCGTAACGCTCAAGGGCATCTTATCCCGATGGACGACTCGCTACATCATCCGGTCGATTCCGTTGCCTATCCTATCTCCAACGTGCAGTACCATTACAAAAACCAACTCTATAACAGCGTCTTCTACAGCGACAGCCATATCCTGACGATGGACGTGGGTACATACGATATCGGTGTTTCCGGCTATGTGACAACGCCGTCGGGGCCGGTTTTGGTGGACACCACGTTATGTGGGATCGCGCTCACCAGTACCTATAACCCCTTTTCCGCCTCGGTGCTGGCGAACATAGCCGAGGATGACTATATCTATTGGGGAGGAAGGCACGAACGCTGCGGCAACCGGCACGCATTGCCCTGCGGTGACCGTGGACGAGTGCAAATGAAACTCACCTCGGGCAAATTTCCCTATACCGTGATTTTTACCAACGCGCAACAGGACACCGTCCGCTATAGGGTCTTCAACCAGCCGCAACACAACGGGACGGACTCCACATACGCTGATTACAGATACTACTACACATTCGACAGCTTGCCCGCAGGCACATACCGCATTGAGGCTTTTGATGCCTGCTCCTATACCTTGGTCTTCAGCCATACGGTGGAACTGAACGATGTGCGTGTGAACTCTCTCCAGTTCAAAAGAAACCCCAACAATTATGCTGACTCCAACACCGTAAGGTTCAGGGCGTATTTTTACTGCCCGAGGAGTGTCTATAACTATGACTACGACTTTCTCGGGACCCTTTTCGAATACCGCTTCATTCACACGAACGGAGTCGGCCTGCCCGACACCTCGTCATGGCGCCCGATTGACGGGGCTTCGGTGTCGAACGCAGGTGTCGGCATATACTGTGACACGTTGAGCTTCGCCGGTAGGTATTGCGACTTGTACGGACACACCGTCCGTTTCGAGGTCCGCGACTCATGCCGTCAGGAAACCGCATCAGTGACGATGACATTAACCCCGCCTGACACCACATGTTATGTGACAGAAATGCGGAGCGCCGCGCTCTGTTTCGGACAGGTTGTTCCAGACACTTGTCATGCAACGTGTGATTCAGCAGTGGATTTTACGGAGTGGTATCGTATCTGGTACAATTGTGGCCACTACAACGGCTATACAAATTACACTGGCTCCAATCTTTTCTACTACACCTACCCTTTGCAATGGGTTTACACGGACTCTGCAACGGGACAGGTGATAAAAACGGACCCGGTGAATGAGATTACCGTGCAGTCCTACTTGACAAATACTGATGTGGAGAGCGTTTACGGCACATACTCCTACCTTCCGCTGCCTGTCGTGCGTTCGCTTGTTGATGCGCACGGCTGTGTGATCATGAGCCGTTTCGACACCTTGCTGTTTGTGCGCGACACGACACCTGCCATAGAATTCTATCCATGGAAGATCAATTCCAATTTCAATCGCAATAACTACTCGTCATGCTTTAACTGGAACCGTACCATCAGCGTGTATGAAGAGGGATCGCCATTCCCTTTGTTCCGGGATTCGACCGTGGTGCGCCTTGTCAAAAGTCCGCTCTACAATTTGTACAACTTCACCGCCACCTATGCCAATGGCGGATGGACAATCGTGAAAGATGACACGATACACAATGACGCGAATGTCGAGGCAACGGGCATGAATGTCTCTATCAGTGAAAACCATTTGTCCGGGGGACTCTATATCTTTGTGTGCGAGACCCCCTGCGGCATTGACACGCTGCAGATTGACATTGACGGCATCTATTATAACGATTGGGAATGGATTGAGGAGCCTGTTTACGAAACTTGGCAGGAGTGTAATGACTTGCTTGTCAAGCCTGTGGCCGGGAAATACAGGTCTTACACTTACCACATCGACTCCCAGGTGAGCAATGACGAGCCCATCGCTTCATATTACGATTATTATCCGGGTATCACCTTGCTTTCAGGAGAAGTGGGCGGCTACTCTGCCACGTCAACCTCCATGAATGTGCCGTTCCGGTTCACCATTCCCGGAGAGTACGTCATAAGAATGTCTTTCTCGGGATGCTATGAGATCTATTCCCGCATTGACACCATCCATTTTGTGCGGGTACGGGTGGATTTTGACAAGGCATACGCGGTGGTGTGCGATTCTTCGGCAAATACTGGAACGGCCATCGCCCGTGCTTTCAATGGATCAAGGCCATACACATACAGGCTTTTCAGTCAGCCTGACATGCACGGCAGCCTGTTGGGAACCAACCAAAGCGGTTTGTTTTACAATATTCCTATGTCTTTGGGGCAGGAACTGTCCATTCAGGTGACAGATTCCTGTGAAAGCAGCTACTATCTCAACATCGCCGCCATGTCGATAGAACAGAGTCAGCTGTTGTGGTTTGAGGGCGGGCCCCCCGACCCCGGAGCATGTGTGGGAGACACTCTCACCTTGGAGGCTTTCCCGATGAATAGCTTCATCACCTATTCTTGGCAGGGCCCTATGAATTTCGCCGCAACGGGTGAGCAAATCAGTTACTATGTGACTGATACACTATCGAAAGGGTGGATAGTGGTGGAACTTTTGAATACGGGTTGCCAGACAACAGTCAAGGACAGCCTTTACCTGAATGTGTTCTCTACTCCGCAAGTGTTCATTAGCGCAGTGAACACGGTCTGCGCTGGCGATACAGTTGAGGTGCAGCTTACCGCACGGGGGGCTGGCACTGTCAATTTTAATATGGGACACTCATTCGATGGCGCACAGTCATTCCAGTCCCTGTCCGTGCTGGATCAAGACACACTCTCTCTGCTCTTTCCGATTGAATCGGACAACCTCTTCTGGGTGACTCAGGTTGCCGACCAGTACTGTTCCGGCAATCAGCAAGCCGACACGGTTCAAGTGTCGCTGTACTCTATCACCTCTTCGGCGGACTCCAATCACATCTCCGGCGATGACTTGCTGGTTTGCTATGGCAGTGATGCCATGCTTTTCGTTACATCAGACTTGAACTCATCCTGCATATTGAGTTGGTACGATAATGATTTGCAAAGTGTTGTGATGCAACAAGACACGCTGCATTCTGCAGCTGATACTTCCATCTACACGATTCCACAACTTGTGGCGGACACGACTTTGTATGTGGCGGCGTGGTATCAGGACAACTGTCCTGCCCATATCGGGAGGGCGGACCTTTGGATGAATATGCAAGACGGAACAACGTTGATTTTGCCCGGTCAGGGTGTGCGGCTATATGATTCAGGTGGAGACGGATCCCCATACGCAAACAACGAAGCGCTTACGCATACGTTCCAATCCCCGAACAACAGTCTTTTCCTTGTGCGTTTCAACAGCTTCGGGGTGGCCGCAGGCGACACGCTGTTTGTGTATTCAAATGGAACTATTGTGGGGACCTATACGGGCACGACGCTGCCCGACGACCTGACGCTGCCGACATCATCCCTGACTTTCCGCTTTGTTTCGGACCATTTCGTCACCGCTTTAGGATGGAGTATTGACATTCTGACGCCTGCGGCGATGACTGAGGTCAGTGCCAGTGTGATTCATTTCTTTGACACATTGACGACCACTGTCTGTCAAACGGGCGAACCGTTCTCCTATTCCGCATTCACGCAAATAGATATTTCCGATACGGGCATTTTCCAGCTGGATACGACGTTGTTCTCCGTGATGGGGTGCGACAGCAATATTACGTTGAAGGTTGAGGTACTGCCTGTCAAAAGCAGTTCTTTGGACACGGTTATCTGTGAAGGACGCGAGATTGTGTTGGGCGACTACCACTATGCGGCGGACGGTGTGTATCAGTGTAATTTCACGGCAGACAATGGTTGCGACAGCGTGGTCACCGTCCTGTTGGATGTTATCGAAAGCACTACGCAGATCATCTCCTCGGAGGAGGATTTCTGCGAACAGGTCTTCACAATCTTGTCGTTGCCGGATGTCTGGGAGGATTACCGTTGGAGCACCGGGGCCACAACACCCGTGTTGGAGGTCGTGGTTCCCGGTACCTACTCGGTGACAACCCATCGACAGGGATGCGAGGTTACGGCCAGTTGTACCATCCCGCTCTGTGAATGGGAATTGTACCTCCCGAATGCCATCACGCCAGGCAACTCCGACGGCCTGAACGATTGTTTTTCTCTTTTGGAGGTCCAGAAGCGCTGGATTGTGGACTTCGAGATATTTGTTTACGACCGGTGGGGTGAGGTGGTTTACTCTTCACGGGATAAGAATTTCAGATGGTACGGATCGGTCAACGGTCAGATTTATCCGAATGTTGTATATAACTATATTATCCGCTTGAAGGACATTTATGGAGAGCGGTATCTCCGTAAAGGCATGATTGTGGTGTTAAAGTAGAATCATGCAAAAATGCTCCTCAATTACTCCGCAAACACCGCCGTCTTGCCGCATTGTTTCAGGAATGTCGCGATGGTGGCTTTTGCCTTTTCGTTCGCTTTCTTGCGGTTCTCGGGCGTGTTGTAGCGACTCTCAATCCGTCGCTCTACACGCTGTATGAGCGGCTTGGCATCGTATTGCACGGCATTCTCCTCGCCTTCATTGTCCGACTTGAACCACGAGGAGAGCGTGGACTGCGAGAACTCCACGGGAGGCAGGATGACCCTTACGGTGTCGGAGTTTTCCACGGCCTGGTATTGTACTTTGTCAAGGTCCATGGTGAGGCTCACCTGCTGCTTGAGTATCTGCACGCAGTCGTGCTTGCGCTTGAGGATGCCGTTGTCCTTGCCCAAAATTGAACTGCCGAGGCCGCTGCCGTAGAAGCTCTCCTTGGCATAGTCCTCGGTGATGGTCGAGTAAAGGTACAGGATGCCGACGGGGCGGGAGGACTCGATGACGGTGGGGGTCTCTTTCAAGGTGATGTCGTTGCCGGCCTTGCGAAAGCTGAGGCGACTGAGCAGGCTTGCAATGGCAACCAACAGGATGACGGCGCTGAGGATGAGGATATGTTTGGGTTTCATGACAATGCGGCTTTAGTGGATGAACACGGGGTGGAGACCGATGGCTGTCAGCATGGAGGTGAACACCAGTTCGGTGTTGTGGGTCAGCTCGTCGGACAACTGTTGCTGGATGACCTTGTCTTGCTTCAGGACATCTTCAAAAGCCATGGTCTTGATTTGCTGGATGGTGGTCTCGCCCACCTTGTCGCGCAAACCGGTCGAGATGGCCACAATCTCATTCTGGTCGGTATAGGGGACGAACGATTTGTCGATGACCTTCGCTTTGGGAAGGCGGATTTCGATGCTGTCCTCACTAATGAAACGAAGGTCTTTTTCGGTCAGCTCGTCAAGGTCGATACCGTAGCGGATGGTCACATCCACGGGGATGACACACAGTCGTCTGCCGAGTTTCCATCGGGTGGGGTTGAGGGTGGTCAATTGCGTCTCGGAGTCATAGATGCCCATCTTGCGGATGGTCACCTCCGTGGAGGCCACCTGCGACTGGGCCTGCAACATCCCGATGATTTCTCCTGTGGAAGGAGTGGGCCGATCCGGTCCCTTGACAGGCCAATATATGGCGAGAAGCAGTGCCAGAATGCTGATGGCCAATATAATCCAATATTTCCGTTTCATAATTTGCCGTTTTTTTTAAGAACGCAAATGTACATAAATTATGAATACACCGGATGGGGTGTCGCAGAGCTGATTCATTAAGGTCCGGCGATAATATGATGGACCGTGGTGTTGTGACAGCTACTGAAGCTGCAGCAGGTATTGGCGGATGGTCTCTTGCAGGCCCAGATAAAGGGCGTCGCAGATCAGGGCATGGCCGATGGAGACCTCCAGCAGGCCGGGGATGTGCTCTTGGAAATACCGCAGATTCACCAGCGAGAGGTCATGGCCGGCATTCAATCCGATCTGTTGCCGCTCGGCTTCCTGCGCGGCCAGCACGAAGTCGCGGATGGCGGCCTCGCGGTCCTTCAGGTAGTTGGCGGCATACGACTCTGTGTAGAGCTCCACGCGGTCGGTGGCCGTCTCCTTGGCATGCACGATCATCTGCGGGTCGGCGTTGACGAAGATGCTGGTGCGGATGCCCTTGGCGTGCAGCTGCCCGATGATGTCGGTGAGGAAAGCCTTGTTGCGGAGGGTGTCCCAACCAGCGTTAGAGGTCAGCGCCTCGGGCGGGTCGGGCACCAAGGTGACTTGCGTGGGCACAATGTCCAGCACCAATTGCATGAACCTGTCGGACGGATAACCCTCGATGTTGAACTCCGTGGTGACGATTTTCTTGAGGTCGTACACGTCCTGGTAGCGGATGTGCCGCTCGTCGGGACGCGGATGGACGGTGATGCCCTGAGCGCCGAAACGCTCACAGTCTTTGGCCACTTGGATCAGGTCGGGCATGTTGCCTCCGCGGGCATTGCGGATGGTCGCGACCTTGTTGATGTTAACGCTAAGTCTGGTGTTCATAGGGGGATGTGTTTCTTGGTTGTTGAATGGTTAAGATGAATGCGAGCTGCTGACGGCCAATTCTTTCGGGAGATATAAATTAGAGTCTCCGTAGCTGAGAAAACGATAGTCGTGGTCAAGGGCGTGACGGTAGATGGCGTGCCACTCGTTGCCGACAAAGGCGGCGATGAGCAGCAGAAGAGTGCTCTTGGGTTGGTGGAAATTGGTGACAATGCCCTGCACGACGCGAGGCTTGTAGGTGGGGAGGATGATGAGCCGTGTGGCGGCCTGCAGGAGGTCTGTGCTTTGCCGCTCCAGATGGCCGCGGATGGCGGTGAGAGACTCTTCGAGGGAGATTTCCCGCAGCGCGGTGTCGTCGTAGATCTCCCATTGTTCCACCAGCAGCGGGTTTGGACGCCCGAGTCGCAGCTTGGCCCCGATGATGAAGAGCGACTCCAATGTGCGGGCCACGGTGGTGCCCACTGCAATGCGCCGGCGCAGCCGACTGCCCAACAGCAGCTCTATGAGCGCTTCCGTGATGACGATCTTCTCCTCGTGCATGTAATGCTCCCCGATGGTCTCCGTGGAAACGGGCTTGAAGGTGCCGGCCCCGACATGCAGGGTGATGTACTCCGTGTCGATGCCTTTGGCGTGCAGAGCGTCGAAGACTTCGGGCGTGAAATGCAGCCCGGCGGTGGGGGCGGCCACGGAGCCGTCGTAGCGTGCATAGACGGTTTGGTAGCGTTGCTCGTCATCGGCGGTGGCGTCGCGCTTGATGTAGGGTGGGAGCGGAATCTTGCCATAGTGCTCCAGCCATTCGGCGAAAGAGACATCGGCGGCATCCCAGTCGAAGGTGACCTCGAAGGAGGCCCCCTCCAGATTCTCGCCACGCGTGGCGGTGATGCGGACCATTCGGTCGCCGATGGGCACATCGATATAGAGCGGGTGCTTCCAACGCTTGGCGTTGCCCACCATGCACTTCCATGTCACTGTGCCGGTCTGGGCGAAAGCTGTCGCGGGGTCGGATGTGGGGGAGAGGGGCTCCAGACAGAAAATCTCAATGGCCGCGCCCGTGGTGTTGTGGACCAACAGCCGCGCATGGATGACCTTGGAGTCGTTCAGGATAAGCAGGTCGCCGGAGTTGAGCTGGTCCGCCAGCTGGCAGAAACGGCTGTCCGTGATCTTCCCGTCCTTGTAAACCAACAGCTTCGACTGGTCGCGTTGTGCCACGGGGAAGAAGGCGATGCGGTCTTCTGGCAGCTCGTAGTCGTAGTCTTCGATGCGTATGTCTCTGTCGTTTGTCATAGCGGCGGCAAAAATACGAAATTTAAGGGCTGTAGTGAGAAAAAGAAGCATGGGGAACGGCCTTTTTTCTCCGGTATGTATGTAATATATTGAATTTTAGCATGATAAAAAAGAAAAGGAAGAATTTGCCAAAATGAAAAAAAGTGTATTTTTGCAGCCTCGAAACGGGATATAGCGTAGTCCGGTTATCGCGCCTGCTTTGGGAGCAGGAGGTCGCCTGTTCGAATCAGGCTATCCCGACGCGGATGGTTCCGTAGCTCAACTGGATAGAGCAGCTGCCTTCTAAGCAGCAGGTTCTGCGTTCGAGTCGCAGCGGAATCACGAAGGAAAGGCAAGCATTTATGGCAATCGCTGTAAGTGCTTGCTTTTTAGGGAATACAAGCTGTGTGGACGTCCCAAAACTCCCCTTCTTTTTTATGGAATTATATATTTGATGGCACAAATCAGGGCGTTTGCATCCTTTTTTTTATTTGGGCGTGCCGGCGCGGTGGCGCGGAATCACGTTGCATTCGCATACACCATAAAATGCCGCCGCGCCGTCGGGCTTTCCACTGCAATGATTTTGGCTTAAAGCCCACCAGCATTCCGCGAGACGCGAAGCGTCAAGCGGAACCTCCGTCTCGCCAGGGAACGCATTCCCACCAAAATCATTTTCGTTTCAATCCCTCACGCAGGCTCGTCGAACCCTTCATCCGTTTCGCGGCGAGCAACGCACACCCTCGTCTCAACCTTCTTCCGCGCCGCGATTGTCATCATGCGCACGCACCCATACCAGGGGTTGCAGCGCTCGTTCCTCACGCTTTAACCCCTGGCTACCGAGCTCTTGCCCCTAAAGGGGCTGCTCAATGAAATACATCAACTATTATTTCTACCGAGCTTTTGCCCCTACCGGGGCCGCTCAAGGAAAACTCTTAATTATAATTATTGCCTCTATTGTCCCGGAGGGACATCCTCTCAATAACCCCACACAAGCGACGAAGGAGCGCAATGTGGGGATGGATGACGGTACCGACACCCTCTCAATAACCCCACACAAGCGACGAAGGAGCGCAGTGGGGAGGAACGACGGCACCGACACCCTCTCGCGGCGCAGGAGTCATTGCTTAAGATGCCTGAAACTTGCTCGCCGCGAAAGGGAGGCGTTGGAAAAAAAGCGTTGCTTGGAAAACTGTTACTATCGGCCTTGTGCCATCATGTATATAAGTACCCCTTCTGATCAGAAGAGGAGTTTGCGCCTCCCGGCACTGCCGTGCCACGGGTAAAAAAACGATGGAGAAAACAAGCTCTTTTGTTTTTTGGGGTCAACTACTATATCATTGCCTGAAATATTCTGAAATCTTCCATATCAGTTGGATATTTTGTGGTGCAAAATTACGAAAAATTCCAAAATCTCACAAATTTTTACACTGATTTATTCCAAAATCTCATAATTTATTTTCGCGAAATATTCCAAATCCTCATATTTACATTATCAGCCTCTTGCCCGTTGAAAAAGTACCGATACCCCCCCCATAGCGGGAAGAGGGAATTTTGGCGGGTATGTGGGGGATGGAATCATGGCGCGAAGATAGGATTTTTTCGGGAATTCAGAAATTTAGTGCGATTTTCCTACAACATAAAAACAATTGAATTTTTTCACTTGATATTCTCCTCGGCTTTTCTTCATCTCCAGGACGACAATGCTATGATCGTGTTCAGACCCTTCAGGATTGTTTGAAATCAAACCTTCGATTTCACAGACGAACCTGTTATTTTTTTGAGCAAGAGAAATGTTCCAAACTTGCGTGATCTTTTCTTGATCTTGAAGGAATTTCGTGTCTGACAAAACAAAAGTGACTGTCTTGCCTTGAATAGTATAAGATTTGCACCAAGGCGTATCGCAAAATCCGGCTTGTGAGATGTATATGGAGTCTGTCAACCCATAATACAGATGCTTATAATACATTTTGTCAGACAATAACACTTGCAAAACGTCCTCGCAAGAGCAAGACTTGCCCAATTGATTATACGACGATTGACCCTCAGACATTGTGGGCGACAATATGAGTGCTGTGACAAAAAACATTATCGTTATTCGCATGATTCATTTTTTTACGTTATGCTGCCTCCGCAGACTTGCCAACGCCCGCGCTTTCTGACGGCTCGAATTGTGGCCTGATTTTCCGTATCTCTTCCGATGCTCAGTCGTACCTTGTTGCGTCCTTCCCAACCGAATCCCAGTATTTCCAATACAAGGTTAAGCTTCCTGCCTGAGACAAAGGTTGGCGGTGCTATTTCCCTTGATACAAACACAATCGTTTTCTCGTCCTCCCCGTGATGGGTGATGGTTACATTTTCAGTGAAATGGTTTGTGATAATGTATATGGTGTCGAATTGTGACAATCGAAAGTACCATTCAACCATTGAATCTGTAAAAAAAGTCATGATTAGGGCGGAATCCACTTCAGGATGCTCGGCGCATAAGGAGTAGTTCTCTTCAAAGAACGCTTCACACGATGGTAGGGCTTCAGCGGAGAAGATGCTCATTAATGTAACAACAACGATACTCAGTAATGTTTTCATGGTTTCGGTACGGTGGGAAGATCTTTTCTTCCTTCTTCTGTTTTTGACTTCTCTTTTACAACCTCCATTGCATCCTGCAAATTATCAATGGTTCTACTCCAAAATTCCTCCATATTGCTAACTCCTTCATAGAAATAGACATCTGATTCAAAAACCTGCCCCCTATCATCATATAGTGATTTTAACATAGGATACCCCTCATAATTATAACCATCTTTGAAGTATGCGTCCTGGTTGTCTTCGTCATATCCACCGTGCTTAAAATCACCATAGTGAACTGTTTCGTGCAACAAAGTACTAATCACATACAAAAGCGCTGCTTGGCGCAAATCTTCATCTACTGTGTTGAGAATATCAATGATTTTCTGATTTATGTAGATAATGTTTGGACGTTCTTTAGGGAACACGCCATCAGCATTCTGGATAGCACTACCATCAACTATGTGTATTTCCGGCCCTTTTCCAGGTGTCAGGAGTTCCTCTATTTCCGCCACTGTCAATTCTCCATACAATTGTAATCCGCGCATAATGTTTGTACTGTTGAGAACATCTTTTTTTATATACGAATTAAGATATTTCGCAAATATAGCCGATTTCCGAGCTTCATTTTCAGGCAACTTGTAGCGACCATACTTGTCCAAATATAATATCGGATTTCCTCCACAAAACAAAAATGGACTTTCCCCAGGAAACTTTGACACTTCCGGATCCACTCCCCACCACCGACCCAGTCTCGTGTCGTACTGCCGGAATTCGTACCCTGCCAAGACCCCATCCCCAAGCACCTCATTGTCAGCCTCCTGCCCGTTGAAGAAGTACCGGTAACCCCCCATAGCGGGAAGAGGGAATTTTGGCGGGTATGTGGTTGAAAAAATCATGGTGCGAAGATAGGATTAACATTATTTGACACGAATATATTCCTCGGCTCGTTGTCTTCTATCCAACAAAAGCAAGGAGTCACCCTCCAACACAAATTCTTGAACTATTAGGTCTGACCACCATATAAAAAAGGTTTCACCATTGTCATTTTTTATAACGCTAAACAACTCTCCATGCGTGTCTTGCCAAACTTCATGATCTGTTCCATACAAAAAATACGCATTACTGTCCACTATTGCTAAAGCATTCCCTTCGGTTTGCCTCCACACACCTTGCAAATTCTCATGCAATTCTTCTGTATTGCAATCTATCCTGATTTGAGCTAAAGAGTCAAATACCAAAATCCATGTCAATATTGATGTAAAGATGTATCTTTTCATTTTAATATGCTTTTCAGTTGTTCATATTTACTTTTACGGTCTTCTAGTCCATTATATCCTCCATTAATGATTTTCGTCACTTCTCTGACACTTGCATTATTAACGTCAATTTTATCAACAACGTGTTTTTTGAAAAACCACATCGCACTTAGCACCATATATTGGTCTGTTTTAACAAGTTCTGGCGATTTGACAAAATCGTCTGTGTTATTGGTAAAAGTGGAGTTTATGTATTCTGTAAAGCCACGATATGCAGATTTGCCAGTCAACTGAAGCAATCCTCTACCTCTGTACAAATATCCTTCTTTTGCTCCGTTATCCATTCGGTTACCATAAACTATATTGGCGATTTCTTCCTCTTTGGCTGATTGGCCTGTTGTTCGGCCATATAAAGCGGCATCTTTTTTGCCTTCAACTGGAGTCCCCACATAAAAATATTTACTGAATGTTGAGACCAATCCGGCAACACTATAGTTGAAACTTTCTTCCACTTTTGTAAACCCTTGACTTTCATGTCCTACTTGGGATAAAAAATGACATATACTTTCATATGAATCTAATCCGAATGATGAACCATGTAGATTAATGGCGATTTCCACATTCTTGAGATATCTTGGATTAGCTCTTGTGAAAATAGACTTCATCGTTTCGTAGACAACGGCTACTTCAGCCTTATTCCATATGCTATTGTTCCATATCCAAGCTTGATTTTCCGTATTAGGGAGAGGATTATTGTTTTCGTCCAATATAGGAGCATGAGCCCCTTGGCCATTATAACTTCCATTGTAGTTAGGTTCCAATCCCTCCAACTCCCGGTACCATGTTGGCATAAGCCCTGCGAACTGATAAGTGGACCACCACGGGAACTTCCCTGCCAAGGGGTCCACGCTCCAGAACCGCCCGATGCGGGTGTCGTGCATACGGTACTCGAAGGCGTGCAGAGCCCCCTCTCCAAGCACCTCATTGTCAGCCTCCTGCCCGTTGAAGAAGTACCGATATCCCCCCATAGTAAAACTTCGGCCCGGCATAGGGAAGCCGAAGGGGTAGTAATCGGTGTAGGTGACAGCGAATGGGATGAACTGCCACTGACCATAACTGTCTTGCACAAGGTGCTTTCGGTCTTGTGCTGTGTAGGTCACATTGCCCAAATGATCCGTAAATTCATAAACACGAGCCCCAATCGTGTTGGAATCCTGCAGCCAAGTGCTGTTTGCCGTTATCCAGACCTGCTGCTCCAACACACCCAGACGCTTGCTGCCATACAGATACCGCTCTGTGGCTCTCAAGGTGTCTCCATTCTGCCGATAAATGCACATCACATTGCCTGTGGCATCGTGAATGTAGAAAGTCACTCCCGAGGAATCGGTCTTCACCTGTCGCTGGCCAGTCGGGCTGTAACGGAATGATGACAATGTATTACCATTCCTGCGAATGGTATCCACTTTGCCAAATGCGTTCCAACTTACCGTCAGATCCTCCGCATTGTCGTGCACTAAGTTACCCAGTGCATCGTACTTGTAGGCACTAGATGTAATACCGGTGGAAGATATGCTCCCCAAGCGATTGTTGCCATTCGGGTATGTATATCGGATATTATGCATCTCCTGACCACAATGGTTTTTACGCTGCAAAGATAGCAAATTTCCGTTCCAATCATAGATGTACCAGCTCCAAAAAGTGGACACGAAAAATATTACTTGTGATTAATGATTTTCAAAAGTGGACATAGCCGTTTTTTGCATCTCAGGACGTGGTTTGCTACCAATCACTATTTTTTGTACTTTTGCTGCTTCAAAAATATCATGGCTATGACAGAATTCACCCCTCAGGATTTAGATTTCATGCGGCATCGCGGCAGCGACCCCGCCATTGTTGAACATCAACTCGAATGCTTTTGCAAGGGCTTCGACTTTGCCAATCTCGACCGCGCCGCAACCCTCGACGACGGCATCCTGCGCCTCGACTCCGATGTCGTGGAAGAGCTCTGCGAGGATTATCCCCATTTGTTGGCGGGCAAGAAGGTCCTCAAGTTCGTGCCCGCATCCGGCGCCGCTTCCCGCATGTTCAAGGAGCTATTCTCCTATCTGTCCGACGATGCGCCCGCGACACAGCAAAAGGCGCTCGACTTCTTGGATAAACTGCCCAAATTCCCCTTCTACGAGGCACTTTCCGATGCACTTGCCAAGGATGGCCACGACATGGCCGCTGAAATCCAGGCTCGCAACTACAAGCTCATCATCCGCTATCTGCTTGAGCCGGAAGGCCTCAATTACGGCAACCAGCCCAAGGGACTCCTGCTTTTCCATCGCTATCCCGACAAGATCCGCACGGCTGTGGAGGAACATCTTGTGGAGGCGGCCCTCTATGCCTGCAATGACGGGGAATGCCATCTGCATTTCACAGTATCACCGCAACATCAGGCAGGTTTTGAAGCCCTGTTGGCCAAGATGGTCCCCCTCTATGAGCAACAATATGGCGTGAAGTATCATATCGACTTCTCCATCCAAGACCCTGCCACCGACACCGTGGCAGCCGAACTCGACAATTCTCCCTTCCGTGATGAGAACGGAAACCTGCTCTTCCGTCCCGCCGGTCACGGCGCGCTCATCCACAACATGGACAAGCTGGATGCCGACTTGGTTTTTGTCAAGAATATCGACAATGTCATCACCGAGGAGCGCGTGGGACCCACTGTGCGCTACAAGAAAGCCCTCGCCGCGCATCTGCTCCAGCTGCAGGCCCGCACCTTCCAGTACCTCCGACTCCTTGAGGCTGGAGAGGTGGACGACATGATGCTCTGCGAAATCCTCGACTTCGCTGAAACGGATCTGATGATTTCCCTTGGAGAGGATGTGACTCGCGAGATGCTGTACGAGAAGCTCAATCGCCCCATCCGCCTTTGCGGTATGGTCAAAAACGAGGGCGAACCCGGCGGCGGCCCGTTCTGGGTGACCAACGCCGAGGGCGAAACCTCTCTCCAAATTGTTGAATCCTCCCAGATCGACAAGAAAAACCCGGCACAGATGGACATCATGACCCACGCCACCCATTTCAACCCCGTGGATATGGTATGCGGACTCAAGGACTACAATGGCCACCGCTTCGACCTCGCCCGCTATGTGGACCCAGACACAGGCTTCATCTCCTCCAAGTCGTATGGCGACCGCACCCTTAAGGCTCTGGAACTTCCCGGACTCTGGAACGGTGCCATGAGCCGCTGGATCACCATCTTTGTGGAAGTGCCCATCGAGACCTTTAACCCTGTCAAGACAGTGTTCGATTTGTTGAGAAGATAGTTGTCGGTGATTGGCGGTTGGGTTCCTTCTGTGGTTGCACCAGCCCTTCCGGCACGGACAAATCGACACGCGGACCCTGTCCACGACTCCGCACTCAAATGAACTTTACTACGTCCTTCATCCCTTCCATCTCTTCGAAGTTGATGAGGACGTTTTCTTTTAGGAAATCGTTGAAGGGTTTCATGATTTGGAACTTTTCGGCGATTTCTTCAATGGTTGAATTCAGGAACTGTTTTGGAGTCAGAGATGTGCTGCAGGTGTAGTCCTTGCAAAGGATGTATTCGGGGTGGGGGAAATCTTTGGGCATGCCGTTGGGAATGCGCTTGAAGTGATCCAAGCCAATGACGGGGCAGAGGGCTTTGAACTCGGGGTTTTCCACAAGGTTGCCGTAGAGGTCGGCCTGATCGACAATGGCTTGCCGCAGGGCGCGCATCTCCTTTGCCGGCAGCCACCATACGCCACTGGCCAGCATGACTTGCTGCGGCTCGATTTGTATGTAATAGCCGCCATAGTACGCCTTCTTGCCGTGCTCATTGATGTAGGCGCCAAAATGACCTTTATAGGGAGTCTTGTCTTGTGTGAAACGCAGGTCTCTGTAGATGCGGTAAGTACAGTCTTTGGGCGTGAGATAGGCGATGGCGGGTTCGAACTTGGCCATCTCGGCAATCAGCCGCTCGAGAAAGTCGTTGAACATGGCCCAGGCCTCGTCATAAGCCGATTTGTTGGCTTTGAACCATTCGCGGTCGTTGTGCGTCACAAGGCCGGTCAAAAAGCTGAATATTTGTGCGGTCTCTCTCATTTGATTTGGTTCTTGACCTCTTTGACTTCGTCGCAGAGTTTGTTCAGGTCGAGGCGGAAGGAGTCGGCTTGCTGGCTGAAAAGGGACAGGAACTCCACGTTCTTATGAATTTCGAAGAGTGTGGAAACGGCGATGCCGTGCAGGTGGAACCCTTGGTTGAGGGCCTCTTCCACCACCTTGCTGATGGCGACTTTATATCCTTTCTCGTTGTTGACGATGCCGCCGCGACTTAAAAAAGAGGGACCAGCCTCGAATTGCGGCTTGATGAGCAGCATCATCAGCCCGTCGGGTTTCAGAAACTGGGCACAATAGGGCAGAATGTAGGTGAGTGAAATGAAGGAGACATCGGAGACGATGAAGTCAAACTGCCTGCCTTGTATCTCTTCGGACGTGAGGTTGCGGAAGTCCTTGTTTTCCAAGGAGGTGACACGATCGTCGTGCCGCAGGCTGTCGGCCAACTGTTGTGTGCCCACATCCACGGCCACGACATGCGCGGCGCCGTGCTGCAAGGCACAGTCGGTGAAGCCCCCCGTGGAACTCCCGATGTCGAGCACCCATTTGTCGCGGAAATCCAACCCGAAGGTCTGGATGGCCTTTTCCAGCTTCAGCCCTCCCATGCTGACGTATTTGTTGAAGATGTCGATGACCTCCACATACATGTTGTCGTTAACCTCTTGCGAGGCTTTCGTGGCGATGCGCCCGTCGATCATGACGGTGTTTTGCCGGATGGCGGTCTGCGCTTTTTCACGGGAGGTGAAGAGCTGTTTTTCCACAAGATATTTGTCAAGGCGCATAGTAATCAGGATTTTCGGGTGATGGTCTCACGCAGGGCGCGGATGTCGATGAGGCGCGTGACAAGGCCGTAGAGCAGAGTCGCGGCTACAAGGAGCACCAAGGTGTATTTGAGCTGCAGGTGCAGGTGTCGGCTGGTGAGCAGGGTGGTGGGGATCATCAGGGCGGTGAAGAGCAGGCACGGTAGCCACGGCATACTGCGCAAGGGCACGCGCAACTCCTTGATGGCAATGAAAAACTGTAGCAGGGAGACTACCGATTGGGTGCAGAGACTGGCCACGGCCGCGCCGCGCGCCTGAAAGCGAGGTATCAGGAAAATGTTGATCAAGATGTTGACCACGATGCCCGCCATGGCTGTGATGTTCAGCTTCCTAAGACTGCCGTTGGCGGTCAGCAAAGTGCCGAACACGTATGTGAAGGCGATGGGAATGATGCACGGAATCAGGATGGCGAAGACGCTCGCCGAGGCCTCCACGTGGTCGTTGTACAGCCAGGAGAGGATGGGCTCCCGATAGCAGAGCAGCACCACGGTCGCGCCGATGGCGAAGACATACAGGAACGAGAACGATGTGCGCACGATGGGCTGGACGTTCTCGTTCTCCTTGATCATCTTGGAAAAGAGCGGCAGCAGGATGACGGAGAAGAGGTAGGCAATCATCACCAACGCATCCAGCAGACGGAATGCGGAGGCGTAGATGCCTGCCTGCGTGGTGGCGATGTCAACCGGCAGCAGTCGCTCAATCATCACCGAGTCGATGCGGTTGTAGAAGGACATCAGCAATGCCAGCAAGGCAAAGGGCAGACTTTTCTTCAGAATGAGCAGCGAGAGAGTCTTGTTCCATGTCAACTTGCGTAACTTCGATTTGTTCAGCACAATGACCAATGCCACTGCAATGGCTAACAGGTAGGCGGCGGTCTGGCAATAGACGAACCACTCGATTTGGAAGGGCTTGTCGGTGATGTGGCCCCAAAGCAGCAACCCGCAGAAGAGTATGGCTAACAGCCGGTCGAGTACCGAAAGACAGCTGTCGGTCTTGAACATCAGCAGCGCCGACACGTTGGAACGGAGATAGAGCATCGTGGCATTCAGAAACTGGTTGAAGCCAATCCAGAACAGGAGTTTCAGCTGCATTCCACGGTATCCGATAATCAGCGCCACTGTGTAAATCACTGCGAAATAGACTATGCAGAGGATGAATCTCAAGACGATGATGGAGGACAAGTATTTGTCTATTAGCTTGTTGTTGCGTGCAATCGTGCGATTGTTGAAATTGCAGATGCCCATGTCCAACAGCATATAGAACATGTAGGAGAAATTGAAAATGGCAAAGTAAAAGCCATATTCAGCCGCTCCCACCTGGTTCTGCACCCCGACTTCCACGCCTAATAGCCAGAAGGGCTTAACTAACAGGTTGAGAAACAGAAGCAGACAGATGTTGAAGATGAAGTCTTTCTGTTTCATTCGATGGTGTTGTCCGAATCGGTGCTAAAAAACGATGTTGATGATGCGTTTGGGCACCACAATGATTTTCTTGGGCTGCTTGCCGTCGAGCCATTTCTGGACATCCGTGTTGGCTAACAATATCGGTTCGATCTCCTTTTGAGTATAAGTGACCGGGAATGAGAGTTTGACGCGCATTTTTCCGTTGAAGGAGACGGGATAAGTGAAGTCGGTCTCCGTCAGATAGGACTCGTCAAAGGCGGGGTATGCTGCATCCACGATGGAGTCGGCATGGCCTAACAGCGACCACAGCTCCTCGGTGATGTGCGGTGCGTAGGAGGACAGCAGCACGCAGAGCGGCTCTAAGATCTTGCGCTTGCAGCATTTGGCATCGCCCAGCTCGTTGGTGCAGATCATAAAGGCACTGACGGCGGTATTGAAGGAGAACTTCTCGTTGTCCTCTTCAATCTTTTTGATGGTCTTGTGCAGAATCTTGTACTCCTCGCGGGTGGGCTCTTCATCGGAAACGCACCAGTTGAAATCCTTGTCGTGGAACAGGCGCCAGAACTTCTTGATGAAGCGGAACACGCCCTCGATGCCGTTGGTGTCCCACGGCTTGGCCATCTCGATGGGGCCGAGGAACATCTCGTACATGCGCAGCGTGTCGGCACCGTATTTCTCTACCAGATCATCGGGATTTTGCACATTGTATTTGGATTTGGACATCTTCTCCACCTCCCAGCCGCAGATGTATTGGCCCTCTTCAAGGATGAATTCGGCATCGGCGAAGTCGGGCATCCACTTCTTGAAGGCCTCGGTGTCGAGCACGTCGTTTCGCACGATGTTGACATCGACGCGGATGGGCGTGACCTCATAGCCGTCTTTCAGCCCGAAGGAGACATACTTGTTGGTGCCGACGATGCGATAGACGAAGTTAGTGCGTCCCTGGATCATGCCTTGGTTGATGAGTTTCTTGAAGGGCTCCTCTTCGCAACTGAGACCGATGTCGTGCAGGAATTTGTTCCAGAAACGGGAATAGATCAGGTGCCCGGTGGCGTGTTCGGCGCCGCCGACGTACAGATCAACGTCCCGCCAATACTCGTTGGCCTCCTTGGAAAAATAGCGCTCGTCGTTGTGCGGGTCCATATAGCGGAGATAATATCCGGACGAGCCGGCAAAGCCGGGCATCGTGTTGTACTCCATGGGATAACCGTTGTAGGTCCAATTCTTGGCGCGGGCCAAGGGCGGCTCGCCAGTCTCTGTGGGCTTGAACTCGTCAATTTCTGGCAATTTCACGGGAAGCTCCTCGATGGGGATGGGATAGGGCATGCCGTCCTTGTAGTAGATGGGGAAGGGTTCGCCCCAGTAACGCTGGCGGCTGAAGATGGCGTCGCGCAGGCGGTAGTTCACCGTGCCGTAGCCGATGCCCATCGTCTTGATTTTCCCGATCATCGCCTTGCCGCCATCCTTGACGGTCATACCGGAGATGAAGCCGGAGTTCACGCAATAGCCGTTTTTGCTGTCCATGGACTCCTCCCAGGTGTCGGGGTCGCTCAGATCGTCGGGGAAGGGGGCCACCACCTGACGGATGGGCAGGTTGAAATGACGGGCGAACGCGAAGTCGCGGCTGTCGTGGGCGGGCACGGCCATGATGGCGCCGGTGCCGTAGTCGGACAATACATAGTCGCTGACCCAAATGGGAATGCGTTCTTCCGTGATGGGGTTGATGGCGTAGGCGCCGGTGAAGACGCCGCTCACCTTCTTGACCTCGGCCTGGCGCTCGCGCTCCGAACGGTTTTTGGCCCAGGTGACGTATGCCTCCACCTCCGCCTTCTGCTCCGGCGTGGTGATGGCGGGAATCATCTCGTGCTCGGGGCACAAGACCATAAAGGTGACGCCGAAGATGGTGTCAGCACGGGTGGTGAAGATCTCGAAGGAGAGTTCGTTCTGCACACCGTCAACATTGCCGCCCATATAGAGCTTTTTCCAGTCAAGCTGGCCTTCCATAGCCAAGGGGAACCATACGGCTGCGCCCTCGCTGCGCCCGATCCAGTTGCGCTGGATGTCTTTCAGCGAGTCGGTCCAGTCCACCTTCTCCAGCCCGGAGAGCAGACGTTCGGCGTAGGCGGAGACACGCAGGATCCACTGACGCATCAGCTTGCGCTCCACAGGGAAACCGCCGCGCACGGAGAGACCATTGACGACCTCGTCGTTGGCCAAAACGGTGCCCAGTCCGGCGCACCAGTTGACCCATGTGTCGGCAAGGTAGGCCAAGCGGTAGTTCATCAGAACTTCCTGTTGCTCCTTCTCATTCATGGACTTCCACTCTTCGGCAGTGAAAGTCATCGGATTGGTTTGTGCCACATCCAGGCCGTCTGTGCCCGAAGCGTTGAACGCTGCTACGAGTTCGTCGATGGGACGGGCCTGGTTGGCTTGGTTGCAATAGTAGGAATTGAAGAGCTGGATGAAGGTCCATTGGGTCCATTTGTAGTAGTCGGGGTCGCAGGTGCGGAACTCGCGGCTCCAATCGTAGCAGAAGCCGAGTTTGTCAAGTTGCTCGCGATAGCGGTTGACATTCTTCTCCGTCGTCACGGCGGGATGCTGGCCGGTTTGGATGGCGTATTGCTCGGCGGGCAGCCCGAATGCGTCATAGCCCATGGGATGCAGTACATTGAATCCCTTCTGACGTTTATAACGGGAGAAGATATCGGAGGCAATGTATCCTAATGGATGTCCTACATGCAATCCGGCACCGGAAGGGTAGGGGAACATGTCCAGGACATAGTATTTGGGCTTGTTGAGATTGATCTCGGTTTTATAAATCTGTTTTTCTTTCCAGTTCTTCTGCCATTTGGCTTCGATTTCTCTAAAATTGTATTCCATGTATAGTTTGAAGATGTATTAATAGTCAAAAATGAGAACGGTCTATCGGTTCACTACGACTTTCCGAGTGTCCACGGTCTTGCTGTCTTGGTTCAGGAAACGGACGAAGTATTGTCCGGCAGCAAGTGTGGAGCAGTCAAGTTGGATATGGCTGTCGGTGACTGTGAGTGTCTGCAACGTGCGGCCAAGGGCGTCCACAAGATGGATTTGCGTGATGTCAAGAACGGTTTCGCTGAGGTCGATGTTCAGCACGTCATGTGTGGGCACGGGGTAGATCCGGATTTGGGTCTCGTTGGTGTATTCCTCCACGCCGACATTGCAGAGAATGGCGAGAGAGCGTTCGGCAGAGCCGCAACTGTTGATGGCTTTGGCTGTCAACAAGCCACTGCCGTTCACATTGACGGTGAGCAGTATGCTACTCTGGTCGCCGCCGATGATGGTCCAGTTGGTGTTTGAAACACGCCATTCGTAGTTGGTGGCATAAAGAGTGCTGTCAACGTCATAAATGAAGTTGCCGTAATTGGTGAGGTGCTCATTGCCGCTGATGGTGGCGGGCAGCACAGGTATCGGATTGACGGTCAGGTTCAAAATGATGGTGCTGTCGCAACCTTGGTGGCTTTGCAGGTTGTTCGTGAACGTGAATGTTCCGGCCACGGTTTGGGCAGGCAACTGGAAGCCGTGCAGGGAATAGGTGGACCCTTGGCAAATGTTGTCCGTGAAGGTTTGGGTGAAGGTCGGAAGGACGGTGATACGGATACTGTCGGAGGTGACGCATCCGTTCTCATGCGTGGCCGTCACGATGTATGTGGTGGAGGCTGTCGGGGTGACCGTGATGTTTTGGGTGGTCTCGCCGGTGTTCCAAAGATAGCTCTGCGCATTGCTGTATGAAAGGATGTTGGAGGAACCTCCTTGACAGACTGACGACACGCTGTTCAGGAAAACAAACGGGGCTTCCAAAGAGGTGACCTGCATTGAGGCCGTGGAGATGCACCCGTAGGGGTTGGTGGCGGTGACGGTGTAATTGCCGCCCATGGAGATGGTGATGACACTGTCGATGGAACCGTTGCTCCAGAGATAGGATGTGCCTCCGCGTGCCACTAATTGCGTGGTGCTGTTGTTGCAGAGCGTGTTAGGCCCGGAGATCTGGGCTATGGGGCTGGGATTGATGTGCAGCTCGGCAGAGGTTGCGGCCGTGCAACCGTTGGCAGACATGGCGGTGACGGTGTAGTTGCCCGATACGGAGACCGTGATGTGGTCGGAGGTGCTTCCGGTGCTCCACAAGTAGTATTGTCCACCCGTGGCCGTGAAGACTACAGAGTCACCCATGCAAATCGTGTTGTCGCCACTGATAAGCACGTTGGGTTGAGGCTCCACGTTGACCACCTTGCTCACGGAGGAGACGCAGCCGTTGGCATCGGTGCCGGAGACCTCGTATGTGGTGGTGCTGGTGGGCAGAATGGAGATGCTGGGCGTGTTTTCACCGGTGCTCCAAACATAGGATGCAGCTCCCGTGGCTGTCAGTGTGTGCAGGGTGTTGGCACATACCAGATTGTCGCCATTGATGTAGATGTTCGGACTCTGCGCTTGGGTGATGGTGATACTGTCAGAGCGGCTGCAACCGAATGCGTTGAGTGCTCTCACGGAGTAGGTTCCGGGCAGGTTGACCGTGATGGTGTTGGTGGTCGCGCCTGTGGACCAGAGGTAGGAGGTGGCCCCCGATGCGGCGATTGTGGTGCTGGAACCTTCGCAGAAGGTGGTGTTTCCGATGAAGTTGATGGTAGGCAGACTGTTGACGGTGACGTAGGTGCTTGCGGTGGCGCTGCAGCCGTATTCGTTGGTGGCTGTCACCGTGTAGGTGTTGTTGTTGTTCGGGAACAAAGCCACATCAGCACCGACGGAACCATTGGACCATTGGTAAACAAGGCCTCCCGTTGCGGTCAGGATGATGCTGCTGCCACGGCACACTGTGGTGTTGCCAACGATGGACGGCGTGGGCAGCGGGCTGACAATAAGGCTGTCGCGTGCGGTGGTCTGGCAGCCATGGCTGTTGGTGGCTGTCACCGTGTAGATGCCCTGCGCCGACACGGTCAGCTGGTTGCCCGTGGCTCCGGTGGACCAATGGTAGGTGAGCTCGTTGTTGGGAAGCTGGTAGGTGTAGCTCTGTCCGGCACAGATGGAGTGCTGCATGCCGAAATGCAACACGGGCAGAGGGTTGACCGTCACCAATACAGAATCCACGGCAGAACATCCCAGCGTGTTGCTGGCCGTCACCTTGTAGATGCCGGGCTGGGTGACGGTGATGGACGGGGTAGTGGCGTTGTTGGACCACAAGTAGCTGTATCCTGGAGAAGCCGTCAGCTGTGTGGAACCTCCCTGGCAGAAACTGAGTTCGCCGGAAATCGATACGGTAACGGTGGAACTGATGGAGACCACAGCGGAGGAGAAGTTCTGGCATCCATGTTCGTCCGTCACGGTCACGCTATAAGCTGTGCTGATGGCGGGCGCTACAGTGATGGTGTGCGTGGTGTCTCCGGTGGACCAGGCATAGTGGCTGGAATTGTTGACATACAGGGTCGTGGCGGCATTTGCGCAAATGGTGCCCGCACCCAGAATGGCGGCATTGGGCAGGGAATACATGGTCACGGTAGTGGAGGCTGTCTGTGTGCAGCCATGGCTGTTGGTTGCAGTGACCGTGTAGGTGCCGGGCGCGGAAATCGTCGCCGGCGCATTGGATACGCCGGTGCTCCAGACGTAGTTGCTGCCGGCTTCGTTGTTGGCAGTCAGGATGGTGCTGCCACCATCACAGAAGGCGGTGCTGCCGGAAATGGAGATTTGTGGTCTGGGATGGACCGTGACGTGTACGGAACGGGTGCTCGTGCAACCGTTGGCATTGGTGGCGCTGACTTGATAGGTGCCCGTGCTGTTCACAGAAATTTGGTTTTGGGTGCTTCCGGTGGACCAAATGTAGCTGCAGCCGGCCGGGGCAATGGCGGTGAGCAATACGGACTCCCCTTGGCAAATGGCCGTGTCGGCCGTCAGGGTGATGCTCGGCAGCGGGTTGACGGCCAAGGAGGTGCTGGTCGATGCGGTACAGCCGTAACTGTTGAAAACCGTCACCGTGTAGAGACCGCTCTGGCTGACGTTGATGCTGCTGCTGGTGAGACCGTTGCTCCATTGGTAGGAGCTTCCACCCAACGCGGTGAGCACCGCGGTGCCGCCTTGGCAAATTTCACTCGGCCCGTTCAGATAAGGCGTGGGATTTCCTTGGACGTTAATGGTGGTGCTGGCCGTGTTGGTACATCCGTTCTCGTCAGTGACCAATACGGTATAAACGCTCGTGTTGGTGGGCGTGACAGTGATAAGCTGCCCCTGTTGTCCCGACATCGGCCAGGTGTATTGTATGCCTGTGGAAGAAAGAGCGAAAAGGGAGACGCTCTCGCCATTGCAAATGTTGTTGTTGGCATTGATGGTGACCTCCGGCAGCGGATTCACGATGACAGTTTCCGACGTGGTGGCCGAGCATCCTTGGGCATTGGTGACAGTGACAAAATAGGTGCCCGTCTGGGTGGCGGAGAGGAATGCGTTGGTGGTACCGTCGCTCCAAATATAGCTGTTGCCACCGTTGGCGCGCAAAATGGCTGTCCTGCCTTGGCATACCGTGGTCGTGCCCGTGATAGAGGGTGTTGGAGAGGGCATCTCGCTCACATTGGCGGAGATGGCGTTGGTGCAGCCTAAGGAGTTGGTGACACTGACCGAGTAGGTGCCGGGCGTGTAAATGTCCAACGAACTGGCCGTGCTGCCGTCATTCCAATGATAAGTGTAAGTCTCGTTGCCAGTGACACTCAGGGTGGTGTGACCGCCTTGGCAGAAGTTACGGGCACCCACGATCTGCGCGCTGACTTGCCAAAGTGTGATTTGCTTGCTGGCAGAAGAGATGCAACCGTTGGCATCGGTGCCGGTGACAGAATAGGTGTTGGCGTAGGTCGTGGTAATGGACGGGGTCGTTTCCCCCGTGCTCCAAGAGTAGTTGACAGCTCCGGAAGCGGTCAGCGTGGTGGACTCGCCCTGACAGAACGGCGTGCGACCGTTGATGGCGACATTGGGCAAGGCGTTCACGATGAGCGTCTTGGTGGCTGTGTTGCGACAATTGTGGGCATCGGTCACCGTGACAGTGTAGGAGTTCTCCGTGTTGACTGTGATGCGGTCGTTGGTGGAGTTGGTGGACCATGCATAGCTGGTACCGCCCGTAGCAATCCAAGTGCAGCTGTTGCCTTGGCAAACCGCGTCTGGACCTGTGATGGTGGCAACGGGCAACTCATGGACAACAACGGTCACATTGCCCTCGCGCTGACATTCATGGACGGTGTATGCAGTGACATGGTATGTGGTGGTCGCAGTGGGATATACCGTGATGGAAGCCTCCGTGCTGGCGTTGTCCCATAGATAATGATCGGCACCGGAAACCGTGATGGTCGCGCTGGCGCCTTTGCAGATGGCCTGCGTGTTAGACAGGTGCATCGTGGGCAGCGGGGCTGACAAGACGGTAAAGGATGCGGTGCCTCGACAATTGTGCTGGTCGGTGACCGTGACACGGTAGGTGTTGGCCGCATTGATGGTGATGACTTGGCTGTTGGCACCGTTGTTCCACGAATAGGCAGCGTATGGGCCGCTTGCTGTCAATTGCGCGCTGCTGCCTACACATAAGTGCTGCGAACCCGTGATGGCCGGTATGGGATTGGAATGGACGGTGAGACGGTAGTAAAAAATCGAGTCGCATCCCGTGACACGGGAGGTGGTGGAAAATGAGTACGAGCCGGCACCATTCACTGTGACGCCAAAAGCAGTGGTGTACGGCAACTGCGAAGCGCAAATCTCCTCCCGAATCGTGTCGGTGTTGTAGATGATGGGCCAGATGGTCAGATGGATGGGCACGATGCTGTCGCACCCGTTCACGGTCGTCAGACGAATCTCGTGCGTTCCGGGCGTCGTGAAAGACTGCCCTGCATAATCAAACGGCAAGTTGTACTCGCATGTGGTGAAATAGAGTGTGTCGTCTTGGTAAACAGGGTAGTGACGCAGGTTTACGGTAATCAAGCTGTCGCAACCTGCCGTGCTTTGCAGCAGAATGTCGTAAATGCCGGGCTCTGTGAGGATGGAGTCCCCGACAGCGAAGGTCTCGCTTTCGCAAATGGCAATATCGAGACTGTCATGATACACGGGCAGCGTGGTCACGACGAGGTGACGCAGCGTGTCGCACCCGAAAGTGACGGTGTCCGGCAGCACAAGGTCGTACTCGCCGACCTCTGAAATCAAGGTGTCTCTGTATTGGAATGGAATCATGTTTTCGCACACGGCCATCGCGATAGTGTCCTGCGGCACGTCGCGTACAATGACATACAATGCGTTGCAGGTACTGTCACACCCGAATGTGGTCTGGTGTGGCTCGTAATAGGTCCCGGCATGGTTGATAACGGTGTCCCTGTATGTGTACGGCAAATCGTATTGGCACAAGACCAGCGTGTCAACCAGCGTGTCGGTGTATGCCTCCCAAACGTTCAACACGAGGGTGATGTTGCTGTCACAGTGCTGAATGGTCGTTCCGAAGAAGGTGTATGTGACTGAGCTGGTGAAAGCTGTGTCGGCAAACACGTATGGCGTATCCGTTGCGCAGATGTCCGCTGTGATGGTGTCGTTGTACGAAGGCGTGGCTTGCACAATGAGCATGGCCATGCCTGTGCATGGAATGGAGTCGCCACTCTCCAAATAGTAGATGCCCGGCTCCTCGAAAGTGCGTGCGGAATCAACGGCGATGGGAAAGTCGTTTTCACAAAAAGTGTAATACGTTGTGTCGTAAGTGGTCGGCAACACAGTGAGCTCCAGATGGATAATGATGCTGTCGCATCCGAATGCGGAATTCAGGGCGAAGTCGTAAACGCCCGGTTCGTAGAAACTGCTGTCGCCGACGACATAAGGCAAATAATGTGAGCAGACGGTCTCGATGAGCGTATCAACCTCTTCATATTCAGGATAAATATTGAGACTGAGGAAAAAGACGCTGTCGCACCCGTTTTCGGATGAATATGTGTACTCGTACCAACCGGATTCTGTCAGCGTGTCGCCCTGAAACAGATATGGGGATTCCGAGGCGCATAGAGTGGCAAATGTCGTGTCGAAATAGACCGGTAGCTGTTCAACCACGAAATAGTGGAAAATATCGCACCCGTTCGAGTCTTGGGCAACAGAGATCATTTGGCTTGTCGCCTCCGAAAATGTGAGGTCTTCGTATTCCAATGGAAATTTGTTTGCACAATCCTTCAGGTTGATTGTGTCAATCTGTGATTGGAAGACGGAAACCCACCGGAAGGAGCTGTCTCGGCCGTCGGTTGTCTGCAAGGTGATGGCGTATTCGCCAGGAGCCGTGATCTCTTCCCCGAGATACTCCATGGGGAATCCTGTGGCACATACGATCTGGTATGTGGTGTCAACAGTCAGGGAATCTGTGCCAGGTGATGCTTGCAATGTGTTGTGAAAGAGCAAGTTGAAAATCATTGCGAGAAATGTTGCCGTGGCAATGCGGTAAATGTTTTTCATGATATGAAATTTGTTTTTATACTCAATAATAATTATTATTCTCTATAATGAAAAAAGGGTGCAAATGTACATAAATTACGAATACAAACGGCAAAATGAATTCACAGGAATGTTGCGTGCGAAGTCTCTGTTTTTTTTGCCGACAAAAGAAGCGATATTTTGTGTAATTTTGCGCCCTCTTTTAGTCCGATGTTATACCTGCTGAATAAAAACACGACCTTGCAATTGATCATCTCCGCCTTTTTGCTGGCATGGAGCGGTTTCTGCATGTTCACTGGACTTTCTGTCGCGCCTCCTGACGGACATCCCTTGCTGTATGGAGCTATATATCCGTTTTTGAGCCAGCATCTTGTTTTCAGCAGAGCCCTTGCCATGGCCTTGCTGGTCCTTGAGGCTGTCTTCTTGCAGAGATTTTTTGCCGTCAACAGATTTTCGGAGAATAAAACGGCAATGTCCATTCTCTTTTTTTGGGGAATGATGATTGTAGGACATCAGCTGACGCTTCTTTCACCCGCCAACTTCACGATGTTTGCCTTGACGCTCATCATGTTGATTAATACCAATGTGGTCAATGATTTTCCGCTGAAAAACAGGATTTTTATCTCCGGCATTATCATTGGCGTCGCTTCTTTGTTGGACATCAATGCGTTATGGATATTGTTGTTCTTGATTTTCGCCATTCTTACCAATAGGTTCTCTCGGATGAAAGATGTGATCATTCTTCTCTCAGGACTTCTCTTTGTCGCAGTGTATCTGTTCACCTATGGCTATCTGACAGACATGCTGCCGCAGTTGCTGGCCTCTTACAAGAAGGTTGATTTCTTCGGATTCATCGAACATGCGCGGGAGATGAGGGTGATAGACTGGGTCTCCACCGCTATGTTGTTGGCGACCAGCATTTACATGATTGTGGTCTTGAAACTCTATTACGACAACAAGCTGATTGTGCTGCGCAATCGGTTTATGACGACGGTCTTTCTATGGTTGACGATGTTAGTTGCCGGATTCTTCTCCTGCTATGACATGCAGGGTGGGCGCGTCTATATCTTTGTGCCGGTGGTGTTGTTATACAGCATGTTGTGTTTGGTCAAGAGTCGGCGGATTTTCCACGATATACTGATTGTCGCCATGTTTGTGTTGCTATGGTTTTAAAATCCCACTTTTCGGACACGCCTTGCGTCGAGTGCGGGTGCGATGAAGCCGGACGCGGCTGTCTGGCGGGTCCTGTTTGTGCCGCCGCCGTGATATTTCCATACGATTATGTGAATGATGAAATTAACGATTCCAAGCAACTGACGGCTAATCAGCGTGACAAATTGCGTGCCATCATCGAACGCGACGCGCTGGCTTACTGCGTGGTCGAGGTGTCAGAAAAGCGTATTGACGAGATCAACATCCTCAACGCCTCCATACAGGGCATGAACGATGCGGTGGAGGGACTTTCCCTCCAACCGGAGTTTCTCCTGATTGACGGCAATCGTTTCAAAGACCGCTTGGGTATCCCGTACAAGTGTGTGGTCAAGGGCGATGCGACATATCTCTCCATCGCGGCGGCCTCTATCTTGGCCAAGACCCACCGCGATGCGCTGATGTCCCGCCTTGATGCCGAGTTCCCCGTGTATGGTTGGAAAAAGAACAAAGGCTATCCCACACCCGAGCATGTCGCCGCTGTGATGCAACACGGCCTCACTCCTTACCATCGCCGCAGTTTCCACTTGAAAAACCAGCTCAGTTTGGAATTTTGATACCTGCAGAATGCAATGGTATAAAAGGAAGTTAAGAGCATAAACTGTTGACTGTTAATTCGTTTCAGAACATCCATTCCCCAATATTAAACATCCAACAGCTATTGGATACCTAAGCTTTCCTCTATCTCCTGTTCGTTTTTTCCGAGCAGTTTGATATATTGTTCCAATTGGGCGGAGAGAGAGTCGCCGGGATTGCGGTTGATGTAGTCGCGGAATTCGTTTTCAGCGCTGCGCACGTCACCGAGAATATCATCGTAGATGATGCCGCGCTGGTAGTAGCAGAACTCGGTCTTGTCGCCGTTGGGGTACTGCTCCTGGTATTGGTTGAAGATGGCGATGGCTTGCTTGGCGTATTGGGCGGTATGGCTGCGGTCGGTGGCCGACTTGGCCAAGATCATGCTGCCCACGCCTGCGCGGTAGAGCATTTCAGGTGAAATCTCGTCCTTGGGATAGGCTGTCGCGAAGTCCACCGCCTTGCGGATGAAGCGCCCGAAGAGAGCCGTGTCGGTGCGCCCGCCAAAGTGATAGACGGAGTCGGCCATGTTGTAAAGCCCCACCACGTCGCGCTGCTTTTGGCCAAAGCTTCTCTTCTCGCCCTGTTTGGAAGTGTTGTTGTGGCAGCTTGCACACAGTACAACGGCGGCGATGAACAACAGAAGGTATGATGTGCGTCTCATGTCGGTCTATTTTCGGTGAATGGTCTTGTAGCTGGCCTTGGTCTTGCCAGCGGCAATGTCGTTGAGCTGGCGTTTCAGCACCATTTTCTTGATGGGGGAGAGACGGTCCACGAAGACCTTGCCGTCAAGGTGGTCGTACTCGTGTTGGATGACGCGGGCCACGATGCCGCTGATGTCCTCCTCGTGGAATTGGCCGTTCTCGTCGTAGTACTCGATGTGGATGTTGGACTTCCGGGTGACATCCTCGCTGATCTGGGGCAGGCTCAGGCAGCCCTCGCTGAAGACGAAGTCGTCACCCCATTCCTCTGTGATGACGGGGTTGATGAAGGCGCCTTTGCGGAGGTTTTCGTTGGGGTATGACTCGCGGAACGGTTCGGCATCGATGACGAAGAGGCGGATGGCCTTGCCGATCTGGGGCGCGGCCAATCCCACGCCGTTGGCATGGTACATGGTCTCGAACATGTCGGCAATCAAGGGTTTCCAATCGGTGTTTTCCACATCGACCTCTTCGGCCGTTTTTCTCAGTACGGGCTCGCCGTACACATAAATCGGTAGTATCATAGGTTGTTTTCTCTTTGTTTAATCATGTCTTGTTGCTCCATGTAGGATTGCAGGATTATGGTTGCGCTCATCTTGTCCACCAAGGCCTTGTTTTGCCGTTCCTTTTTGCTCAAGCCGATGTCGATCATGGTCTGGAAAGCGATGCGGGAGGTGAAGCGCTCGTCCATGCGGGCAAGGGTGGTGCCGGGCGAGATGTTGGGCAGCTCCTTGCGCAGGCGCTTGACGAAGGGCTCCACGAAGCGCGCCGAGTCGGAGGGCGTGTTGTCGAGCTTGCGAGGCTCACCGACTACCACGACGTCAACCTTCTCCTTCTGCAGATAGGCTTTCAGGAAATCGAAGGCCTGCGCCACAGGAATGGTGTCCAATGCGTTGGCGCAAATCTGCAGCTCGTCGGTGACGGCAAAGCCGACCCTTTTTTGTCCGT
Source organism: uncultured Bacteroidales bacterium (assembly GCA_947167635.1). Lineage (GTDB taxonomy): Bacteria > Bacteroidota > Bacteroidia > Bacteroidales > WCHB1-69 > F23-D06. Next base: position 56,260 of record CAMVIT010000006.1, read on the forward strand.
AATCTATAGCTAAAATGCGTCCCATAATAAGTGGCGGCAAAGATACTAAAAAAGATGAAAAATGCGCCTCTTTCTTGGAGACGCATGTGATCGTAAAGGGTGGGAACTACTAGGTTCGAACTAGTGACCCCCTGCTTGTAAGGCAGGTGCTCTGAACCAACTGAGCTAAGCTCCCGTTTTTCGAGGGTGCAAAAATATCATTTTTTTTGAATCCAGCACCCTGGGATTTGATAAATATGTTTTTGTTCTGATAATAAGATTCTTAGAACTGGAAGCCTGCGCAGATGTTGATGAATTGTGGGTGGTCGCCATCTTTGTTTTGGAAATATTTCAAAAGACTGTAGCGATAGTTGACACCCAAGACGATGGGGCCGAATTTCATGTCGAAGCCGGTGGTCAGCAGCGCCTGGTTGGTGTTAAGCGTTTTTTTGTCATATCCGAGCTCGTTTTTCGTGACCTGCAGGACAGGCTGGTAGATGACACCCACAAAGGGCAGGAATGCCGATTTCCGGCCGAGCTGCACGTTGCCGACGAGTTTGACAGGGACCTGGATGTGGCGGGTCTCCACCTTCTGGTCGGTGAGCCCTAATGTGTTGTTGGTGAAAGTGCCTTTGTAGAAAGCATATCCGACACCGATTTCTGCATAGACATATTTTCCTGCGCGGAAAAAGAGGCCGAATTCGCCATTGGCAAGGCCTTCAAGCTTGTCTTCGTATGAATAGTCCTTGTTGATGGAGAAGGTGGTGCCCAATTTAAAACCGAATTGAGTCCATTTCTGGGCGTGGATGCTGGTGCAGCCAAATGTAATCAGCAAAAGTACAAATACTGCTTTTTTCATGACTGTGGTTCTTTGGTGGTTGTTTCAGATGTCGGATGGGTGTTGTTGAATTGATTCATAGTGTGTTGCAGACCTGCCGTGGCGAAGGACTTGACGGCCTCCACCGCGCGTTGGATGCAGGGGTCCACAAGTTTGAGTTCCTCGCTGGAGAAACGCCCCAGCACATAGTCGACTTGGTACCCCATGGCGAAGTCCTTGCCGATGCCGCAGCGCAGCCGCGGGAAGTTGGAGTGGCCCAGTTGCTCGATGATGTTGTTGAGCCCGTTGTGGGAGCCGCCACCGCCCTTGGGCTTGATTTTGAAGCTGCCGAGGGGGAGGTCGAGGTCGTCGCAGATCACCATGCAGTGGTCGGGTGCGATCTCTTCGGCATTGAGCCAATATTTGACCGCCTTGCCGCTGAGGTTCATGTAGGTGGTGGGCATCACCAACACGAGTGTGCGCCCTTTGTAGGTGGCACGGGCCACGTAAGCGAGGCGGTCCACCGAGAAGGTCGCCTTGAGGTTCGCCGCGACGGCATTGACCACTTCGAAGCCGTAGTTGTGCCTCGTGCCGGCATATTGCTGTTCGGCGTTGCCAAGTCCTACTATAAGGTATTTCTTATCGTTCATCGTCGTCTTTTTCAGTGGATTTTTCCTCCTCTGACGTCATGTTTACAAAGAAGGTGAAATTGAGTTTGCCGTAAATTCTGTGTTGGTAGAAATTGGGATGGGCGGAAAAGTCGTGTTCCTTGGAGTGCTCCATGACCAGCCAGCCGTCAGGGTTGAGTAAGTCGTTGGCAAAAACGTTGTCGATGATTTTTCCGATGCCCTCCAATTGGTAGGGAGGGTCGGCGAAGATGATGTCGAATTTCGTTCGGCATTTTTCCGTGTATGCGAAAGCATCCTGACGAACGACGGCGGCATTGTGGTAGTCTAACTGCTCGAGCGTGCGTTGTATGAAACGGGTGCAGCGTGGGTCAATATCCACGGCTACAACAGACTGGGCTCCTCTGGAGGCGAATTCGTAGGTGATGTTGCCGGTGCCGGAAAACAGGTCGAGCACGCGCACACGATCGAAGAAGAAGTAGTTGTTCAGAATGTTGAACAAGCTCTCCTTGCCAAGATCGGTGGTGGGTCGCACGGGGAGGTTTTCTGGCGCCACGATGTGGCGTCCCCTGTTTTTTCCGCTGATGATTCTCATTACAAGATGGTTATGTTGTCAATGTAGTTTGCCAACAGGTCGGTCAGCTTTTTGTTGGTTTTGTCAAAATTCTGGACATACAACATGGGATCGCTCAATCCGAGTTGCTGGACGCTGTTCAGCGTGTAATACAGCAGGTCCACGTTTTCGATGTGGTGTGTGCGGTTGATGAGCAGAATCTCGCCTTTTTGGACGGCAAGAATGTCGGCAAAGGATTTGTTGATGGAAAGCAGCACGGAGGAGATGTGCTGCTGGTCTTGCAAGAAACGGTATAGCAGTGTGGCTTCGCTCAGGAAACGGGGCGTGCACGGCAATCCCGCCAACGTGGAGTATTCGTTCTGGGTGAGGAAATACAGCGACTTGTAGTGCCCCAAGGTGTCGCAAAAGTGCTGGCCATACTGGGACAGGTCGAATTGTGTCTCCAGATAGGCGCGTGATTTGCTCTCATCGTATATGACATCAGGCACGAGCAGGGGCATCCTGGTGGCGATGACGATGTCGATGGCTTGTCCGGAGTCTTGCTCCATGTTGAAAAAACGGGGCGCTTTGTCGGAGATGAGCGCGTTTTCTGCTGCAGGGTAGAATGCATCTTGGTATTTGCCGTCGTCACGGAGGCAATAAAGCGAAAATCCATCCGGAGTGAGTCGGATGGATCTCGTATAACATTGGGTCAATAAAGAGTTCATGGCCATTATTCCCAGCTGCCGGTGGTGCTGGCCTCGGTGAGGGAGCCCATGTACATGTCGGCGTATTGGTCTCTGTATTGTTTCTCTTCGGAAAGGTTGTTGTAGAAAATCTTGTTCCAGAGCTTGCTCAGAACACCTGAGCTCTCGGGGCTGATGCTGCGCTCCATGTTGACCAGGATGTCATCCAAGGGAACATCGATGCGATAGACGGGAATTTCATACGTGCGGGATGCGATGGAGCCCGTCTGGATCTCATATTGCTTCTTGTCGCTGAAGGGGATGTACTGGAAATTCTTGAAGTTCTCGGCCGTCAACTTGTGGTCAATGTCGAGCATTTTCTCGATGGCGGGCACGTCCACGACCTCTTTGTGGATGAGGCCGAGCTTGAAGGCCTGGGCCTCGCTCATGGTGTCGGGGAAGTTACCGACGTTTTTCTCAATCTGCACGGTTCCGTTGTTGACAAAATCAACGAGACTGTCCATGGAGGAAGCATATTTTTTGTAAACGGTCTTGTAAATGGCCTGGGCGCTTCGGATGGTCGTGAGGTTCGTGACGTTGGCAGACTTGCGGAGTTCGTACACTTGTCTGAATTTTTCGGGACGCATGATGCTTCGAGCAGCGAAAATGGCTAAGACCAAAGCTGCAAGGATCAGGATAACGGTGAAAATCTTTCTAGTTTTCATAACTTATTTGGATTATATTTTTTTTCTTTAAAAATTGCGGGCAAAAGTAGTAAAAAATCCTCTATCTTCATATAATACTTTTAAAAAAAAATCAATGCTTGACTGTCAGCAAATTAGAAGGTGATGCGGTGGATGCCCGGCGCGTGTTTTTCCTCAATCAGACGGCGCAGGCAGTCGTAGTCCTCTTTCCGCTCGACAAAGTCCAGACGGGCCGTCTCCACTAACAAAATGGGCAGGGTGGGGTGTTGCTCGAAGTAGGTGATGTAGCTGTTCTGGATGTCCTGTAAGTACTGCGCCGTGATCTCCTGCTCGTATTCCCGGCCTCGCTTGGCGATGTTCTGCAGCAGATGTTGTGTGTCGTTGTAAAGGTATAAAATGAGGTCCGGTTTGGGAAGGAAGGATGAGATGGTGTCAAAAACGTTCTTGTAGAGGTTGTATTCGTCTGTCAGCAGATTGTTTTTCGAAAAGATGATGCACTTGTCGATGAAGTAGTCCCCCACGACGGCTTCCGTGAAGAGGTCGCGGGCGGAAAGCAGTGATTTGAGCTGCTGGTAGCGGTCCATCAGGAAGGTCATCTCCACGGGAAAAGCGTAATGGACGGGGTCTTTGTAGAATTTCGGCAGGAAAGGGTTGTCCGCGAAGCGCTCCAGGACGAGCTCCGCGTTATAGTCGGCGGCAAACATTTTGGCCAGGGTGGTTTTCCCGGCACCGATGCATCCTTCGACAACTATGTAATTGTAGGGTGTCATATTGTGATAACGTCAAGGTCAAAAACTATCGTGTTCAAGGTGGAACGCTTCGCCCGGCCTGTCTTCCACAATGCGGACGCCCAGCTCGGCGAGTTCTGTCCGCACGAAGTCGCGCTCCGGGATATGGGGATGCGGCAGGGTCAACCGTTCGTCATGGTAGCTCATGCCGTCGTAATCGAGGATGTCCAAGTCGATGGTACGGCTGCTATAGACGGCGGCCCCGTGCTCGATGCGGGTCTTCGTGGTCCGGCCGAGCTCGCGCTCGATGGATTGCAACTCGTCTAACAGTTCCAATGGCGTCAGATAGGTGCGAAGCACCAAAGACTGGTTCAGGAACGGGGGTGCGTCGAAGCCCCAGGCGTCCGTTTCCGTGACGCGGGAGCAGCGCTCAATACTCCCCACACGCTCCGCCATGCGCATGATGGCTCGTGCGAGGTGGCCGGCGCGGTCACCCAGGTTGCTGCCCAAACCGATGATTGCCCGTTTTGTCATAGCGGCGGCAAAGATAAAAAAAATGCCCGCATGCGGGCATCTCTTTCGTTATTTGTTTTTAATTGTTGATGATCATGACCGTCGGCCCGCAAGCGGTGGAAAACATTACCAAAGACTGTGAATACATTAAGAGATTGTCGATGATACGGCGGGAAGGTCTCTCTCTCTTGGCGGTCTTTTTCTTTGAATGGGTAGAGGTTATCTCCATGGGCAATTAATTTGATGAATAAATGCAATGTGGTTGTATAACGGCATATGTTTTGAAATATTATACGTCCTCCATTTTTTTTGCCGGCGGGGGAACATTGCTTGACGATGTCACAAGGCGTGCCCGCGGCACAGGCTGCTTTCCCGGCACATTGTTTAAGCGAATCTTGGCGCTTGACCCTAATCCCTTTTTTTGTATTTTTGCAGCCTAAATAATTGGCGATGGAAGGATGGACCCTCTTCATGGATCGCGACGGCGTGGTGAATGTGCAGATTGTGGATGGCTATGTGCTGCGCCCCGAACAATTCACCTATACGCCCCATTTCTTGGAGGCGATGCGACTGGTGCGCCCCCGCTTCCAACACATCATCCTTGTCACCAACCAGCAATGCGTGGGCAAGGGTCTCTGCTCCCAGGAAGACATTGATGCGATTCATGGCCGTCTCCAAGGACAGCTTGAGGTGCAGGGAACCCCTTTCGACCGTGTTTACTGCTGCCCTCATCTGGCAGAGGATTTCTGCACATGCCGAAAACCCAACATCGGTATGTTCCTGCAGGCACTCCATGACTTTCCCGACATAGATCCTGCACGGTCATTGATGGTGGGAGACACCCTCTCCGACATGCAGTTCGCGCGCAATGCCGGCATATATGCCATCCATGTGGGTGCTGTCCGCCATCCTGAGTTCGAGACAGTCATGGACATTGCATCCTCGCATTTCGGCTCCCTGTACGATTTCGCCCTCCATTTGGAAGATATTCTCCCCGTCTTATACAAATCCTGATGTTTGTTACATATTTCTTTATATATCTGATCTGTTATCCGCTTTCACTGCTCCCGCTGCCTGTCCTTTACTTGCTTGCCGGGCCTTTATACTTGGTGCTCAACTATGTTGTGCGCTATCGGAGGAAAGTGGTGGAGGAGAACCTGAGAAAATCCTTTCCCGAAAAAAATAGCAAGGAATTACGTCGCCTTCGCAACCGGTATTACTGGCATCTTTCCCAAATTGCGCTGGAGATGGTTAAAATGCTGACCATTTCTCGTAGGAGTCTGCAACGGCGCTATCATTGCGTGAATCCGGAAGTGCCCAATGATTTTTTCGGACAGGGCAGAAGTGTCATCCTGATGTCCTCGCATTACAACAACTGGGAGTGGATGATTGTCTCCTTGGAAGAGATGTTCCTGCATCACGGAATAGGTGTGGGCAAAGGCAATTCCGACAAGGTGTTTGAAAAGTTGGTGAACCGCGCCCGTACCCGCTGCGGCACACAGGTGGTTTTCGCGGACACCGTGCGCGAGACGTTCGAGGAGTACGAAACCCAACACCGTCCGGCAGCCTACATGATGCTCAGCGACCAGTCACCCAACAGCAAAAAGAAGTGCTATGTGACACAATTCCTCAATCAGAAGACAGGGGTTGTCTTCGGTGCCGAGCATTTTGCCCGGAAATATGACATTCCAGTGCTCTACTATGAGGTGATCAAAGATCGGATGGGCAAGTACCGTGTTGAAGTGCAACTCATCGCCGAACACCCCAACGACCTGCCCGAGTATGCCATCACCCAACGCTATGTGGAGCTGCTCGAACAGACCATCCGCCGGCAGCCCGCCTTCTGGCTTTGGAGCCACAGACGGTGGAAGTTCCAGTTTTAAAAAGGTATTACGGACGTGTTTTGCTGTTGCTGGAGACACATGATGGACACGGGAAAATGAATTGAAAATGGCGAGAAATTCGGAATGGATAGGATAAAAATATAAGACTGTGTCAAAAAGAACAACATTTTTGCTATTTTTGCCAACTGAATTGTCAGTAATAGATAGCTTATATGCTGGATTCCAAAGATCATTTCCGATTTTTCAAAAAAGGTCTATTTCCCAACAAAAATGACCTGTCTGGAATTGTTTTCATTGACTTGGAAGTTGGGGCTTCGGATAAAAAAACTCACGATTTTGGAGCATTAAAAGAACCTGATGTTCCGTTTCATTCTAATTCCAAACAAGATTTTGCAGATTTCATCTCTAAATCTGAATATCTATGCGGACACAATATTATCCATCACGACCTGGCATTTCTTCATAGCATACCTTCCATAAAGTTCAAAAAAAATATTGACACGCTCTATCTTTCCCCTCTTCTTTTCCCGCAGAAGCCGTATCATAAATTACTGAAAGATGAAAAATTACAAGCGGATGAGTTAAACAATCCGTTGAACGATTGTAGAAAAACCAGAGAATTGTTCTATGATGAGGTTGATGCGTTTCAACATTTACCAAAAGATATTCAAACTATTTACTTTACTCTTTTACGTAATGCAGAAGAGTTTGCTGGATTTTTTGATTATCTGTCATTCAACACTGCTTTTTTCGACATTGAAGCACGTATTCTCCACTCTTTTGAGAACTTAGTATGTACCCATGCTCCATTGAAAGAACTTGTCAAAAATAATCCTGTAGAATTAGCATACGCTTTAGCTTTGATCAGAACAGATGACAGGACGTCTATCACTCCTCCTTGGTTGCTTTACAACTATCCTCAAATAGAGAATGTGTTTAAATTGCTTCGTCATACTCCTTGTCGCGACAATAACTGTTCTTATTGCAAAAGCATTATGAACATTCATCTCAAATTGCAAGAGGTGTTTGAATACAATGAGTTCAGAAAGTTTGGCGGGGAACCTATGCAGGAACAAGCAGTTCAAGCTGCTGTTGACGGTGAATCAATATTGACCATTTTCCCAACAGGTGGAGGCAAGTCACTCACATTCCAGCTTCCTGCCATCATGGCAGGCCAAGCTGTTCATGGGCTTACGGTGATCATCTCACCCTTGCAATCTCTGATGAAAGACCAAGTGGACAATTTGAATGAAAGAGGCATACACGAGGCAGTCACCATTAATGGGTTATTGGATCCTATCAGTCGCGCAAACGCCTTTGAGCGGGTTGCTGATGGCAGTGCGGCTCTGCTTTATATATCTCCAGAAATGCTTCGCTCCCGTACCATTGAAAAATTGTTATTGGCACGCAATGTAGTTCGTTTTGTTGTGGATGAAGCCCACTGTTTTTCTGCTTGGGGTCAGGACTTCCGCGTGGATTATCTCTATATCGGCAAGTTTATCAAGAATTTGCAAGAGAAAAAGAGACTTTCAACCCCAATTCCAGTTTCCTGCTTTACAGCCACTGCAAAGCAAAAAGTCATTTCAGACATTCGCGACTATTTCAAACGAGAAATCGGTGTAGAACTGACATTGTTCGCATCTCCTTCTGCTCGTGAGAATTTGCATTATTCAGTTATCTATGCTGAAACGGAGGAGGAAAAATACAACACCTTACGTAGCTTAATGCTTGGAAACTCATGCCCGACTATCATCTACGTGTCTCGCACTAAAAAAACACTGGAGCTGGCGAACAAATTGACCAAAGATGGTCTTCAGGCATTGCCGTTCAACGGGAAAATGGATTCCAATGATAAAATTGCCAACCAAAATGCTTTCATCGCAAATAAGGCAAGAGCGATGGTGGCCACATCCGCTTTTGGAATGGGTGTTGACAAAAAAGATGTCGGTCTTGTTGTCCATTACGATATTTCCGATTCGTTAGAAAATTATATCCAAGAGGCAGGCCGTGCCGGACGTGATCCTAAGACAGATGCAAAGTGCTATGTACTGTATAGTGACCACGATTTGGATAAACACTTTCTTCTTCTCAATCAAACAAAGGTGAGTATCAGCGAAATCCAGCAGGTGTGGAAGGCAGTGAAAGATTTTACCAAACAAAGAAAGTCCGTCTGCTGTTCTGCTTTAGAAATCGCCAGACAGGCTGGTTGGAATGAAGAGAGGGCAGATGTGGAAACCCGTGTCCGAACAGCCATCAATGCTTTGGAAGATGCGGGCTATGTCAGTCGAGGCAATAATGTCCCTCAAGTTTTTGCCACTGGTATTTTGGTTAGAAACATGGAAGAGGCGCGTCAACGTATTGTTCATTCCGCTTTTTTTATGAATGACAAAGACAGGGATAATGCAGTGCGAATCATTAAATCTTTGATTTCAAGTAAAAGCAGAGCCACAGCCTTGGATGATGAAGCAGAATCTCGTGTGGACTATCTAGCTGACATGCTCGGAATGACTAAAGAATCTGTCATTAATACAGTGAATCTGATGCGTCAAGAGGGTGTCCTCGCTGACTCTCAAGACATGTCTGCTTACATTGAGCATTCTGAAAACAAGACCAAGCAGATATTGGAAAAATTTTCACGGCTGGAAAGCTTCATCCTTACCATGTTTTCTCGCCCAGAGTCCGAATGGTCTTATAAGTCGTTAAATGAAAGAGTATTAGATAAAAATATAACTTCTTCGATCAAGGATATAAGGACCGTTTTATATTATTTATCCATTAAATCCTATATCAAGAAAAGTAAAAAAAACTATAATGGCTTGATTTGTGTTGAATTGACCGATGATTATGATCAAATCAAACAAAAACAAGATTTGAGAAAGGAAATCTGTCGCTTTATCGTCACCTCTTTGTATAAATTGACCTCGCAGCAAGTTAATTCATCGGAGCAATGTGGAAAGATTGTGCAGTTTTCGGTCAACTCACTTCATATAGAATATTTAAAACAACAAAATCAACAATTGTTCCATCATATTGCAAACTGCCATATCGATGATGTAAAAGATGCTTTGCTCTATTTGTCCAAAATCGGAGCCATGAAGTTGGAAGGCGGATTTCTCGTGATTTACAATGCAATGGAAATCAGAAGGCTAAAAGAAATGAAATACCGATATAAGATAGAAGATTATCGGACATTAGACGAGTTCTACAAACAGAAACGCCAACAGATACATATTGTAGGCGAATATGCCAATATGATGGTCCGAAATTATCCGGCGGCATTGCAATATGTGCAAGATTATTTCCATATGGACTATAGTCAGTTCATATCCAAATATTTTAAAGGAGATCGGTTAAAGGAGATCGATCAAAACATAACCCCTGCTAAATTTCGGGATCTTTTTGGGAATCTATCTAAACAACAAAATAGAATTATTTCAGATAAACAATCGAAGTATATTGTGGTAGCAGCCGGTCCGGGTAGTGGAAAAACGCGTGTGCTTGTTCATAAATTGGCATCTTTACTATTAATGGAGGATGTAAAGCACGATCAACTTTTAATGCTCACCTTCTCTCGAGCCGCAGCCACAGAATTTAAACAACGATTGATAAACCTTATTGGAAATGCTGCTTATTTCGTTGAAATCAAGACATTTCATGCGTTCAGTTTCGATTTGTTAGGCATAATCGGATCCTTGGAAGAATCTAAGGATGTGGTGGCACGTGCTGTACAACTCATTGAGAGTGGTGAAGCGGAACAAGGTCACATCAACAAGACAGTGTTGGTGATTGACGAGGCTCAGGACATGGATAAGAACGAATATGCCCTTGTGAAAGCATTGATGCGCAACAACGAAGAGATGCGAGTCATTGCCGTCGGCGATGATGACCAAAACATCTATCAGTTTCGAGGATCAGATAGTCGATTCATGCAATCATTTATTGATGAGATGGGAGCTACTAAATATGAGATGACGGAGAATTTCCGTAGTGCTCCAGCCATCGTAACCTTTGCAAATCATTTTTCACAATGGATTTCGAATCGCATGAAGACATCTCCGTGTTCTTCCATTCAGACAGAGGCTGGAACAGTTCAGATCATTCAACATGAATCAGACAATTTGGAAATCCCGTTAGTGCTCCAACTAAAACACACCTATCATTCTGAACGTGCCTGTGTTCTGACGAATACCAATGAAGAGGCTGCCCGTATCCTTGGACTTCTGACCAAAGAAGGGATTAATGCAAAGCTTATCCAAACGACAAACGGATTTCATTTCGGCAACTTGGCGGAAATTCGTTACTTCCGTAAACAAATTAAAAAAGAACGTAATACGCCTGTCATCAGCGAAGACCTTTGGAATCGTGCTAAAATGAAAACACTGGCTTGCTATGAGGGAAGCACCTGTTTGGACTTTATTCGGGAATTTTTTCGTGTTTTTGAATCAACCAATAATGCTAAATATTGGAGTGATTTGAATGATTTTATCGTTGAATCTAATCTGGAAGACTTTTGTGGTGAAGGGAATCAGACAGTCTTTGTTTCCACTATTCACAAAGCCAAAGGACGTGAATTTGACACTGTTTATATGCTTTTAAACAAAGAAGTCGCGGATACAGACGAGAAACTTCGTAAATTGTATGTTGGCATTACTCGCGCCAAGCAGTGCCTTTATATCCATTGCAATACCTCAATTTTCAGCAAATTGAAATCGGATAATATAGCATATTTTCACGATTTAACACACTATCCATTGCCACAGGAAATCACCATGCAATTAACGATGCATGATGTAAATTTGAATTTTTTCAAAGGAAAAAAAGAGAAATTGTTAAAATTAAGGAGTGGAATGCCTCTTATCTTTGATCAAGGATATCTGTTGTTGCCCTCTGGAGACAGGGTCATTAAGCTTTCTACTGACAAAAAGAAAGAGTTACAATCATGGGTGGAAAAAGGATATTCTGTACACACTGCCAAAATAAAATACATAATAGCGTGGAAAGGCAAAGATGACCATGAAGAAACAGCCGTTTTGCTTCCTGAAATTGCACTCTGTCAAATGTCTGGGGGGTGTGCAATCTCTTGATGAACAATATTTCGACCTATCCATTCTCTTTTTTTGAATATTAATTTAATATTTAATTTTTATACACAATAATTTTAATAACTCTGCGTTTTTGAAATATGAGTTACACGCAGACATCTTATCATATTATTCTCCGTACACATAACAGTAGTCCTGCCATAACAGTAGAATTTGAGAGAGAACTGTATGCTTACATATACGGTTTTGTTAAAAATGTCAATGGTCAACTTTATCGTATTGGAGGAATGCCTGACCATCTCCATCTTTTTGTGTCGCTTCCAGCCACTCTTGCTATGTCCAAATTCGTGCAAGAGCTAAAGGTTTCTACTAGTAAATGGCTGAAAGCAAACCCTCATTTTCCACTTTTTACGGGGTGGTCAAAGGAGTTTGCCGGATTTTCTTATAATCTACGAGATAAGGAGATGATAGTCCGATATATTGCCAAGCAAAAAGAACACCACAAGAGGAGCACTTTTGCAGAGGAGTATCGGCAGTTTCTTGTTGAGAATGGTGTCGTTATCAAGGAGGAGTATTTTCTCAAGGAATGATTGTCGCCTCTCTCCGAGAGGCTGCTTTCCAGTCCGCCTTCTCATCACCGCACTGCGCCTGTCGGCTTGTACGGTGTTAATCGCACCCCGGTGCGGTGCCGCCTCTCCGAGGCGGGTTCGTCTGTTGTATGATGGTGTCTTGTTTGGTGCGAATGCCTGCCTTCGGTAAGTGGAGGCTGATGGGAGGTTTGGCAACTCGTTCTCCGTTAGTCGTAATCAGTGTGATGACGTTATAATGGGGATCCTGCCGGAGGCAGGTGACCACGCAGGAGGCGTGCTTAACACCATACCAGCGGCTTTGCCGCGCAGTATGGTGCCGTGAATACCGGCGTGCGAACAGGCGTGTCGGAGACACGCGACAGATAACCAGCTGACCTATGGATATCAAAAAAATACTATCTTTGCCATCCCAAATCACCCCGTATGAAAAAAACACTCACCATCATCCTACTTTTGTACACCGTCATCCTGTCGCCGCTACGTGGGTATTCGCAAAACGAGCCTGTGCAGCCCACGTGGGAGTCGTTGAATGAGCGCGGCTATCCGCAGTGGTTCCAAGACGCGAAACTCGGCATCTTCATCCATTGGGGACTCTATTCCGTGCCCGCCTACGCCTCCAAAGAGGGCTACGGTGAGTGGTTCTACCGTGGACTGATGCAGAAAGATGTGGAAAGGATGCGTATTATGAGCTACTACGCCGATACTACCAAGCCTGTTTTCGACCAGTACAAAGAACTCACCAAATACTGGCATGCCGAGCTCTGGAACCCTGAAGAGTGGGCGGATCTTTTCAAGTATGCGGGAGCGAAATATGTGGTTTTGGTCACCAAGCACCACGACGGCTACTGTCTGTGGGACAGCCAGTACCAGCCTGAATGGAACAGCGTGGTGAGCGGTCCGAGACGCAATATCGTGGAGGAACTGACTACGGCGGTGCGGGATGAGGGACTGCGTATGGGCTTCTACTACTCGCTGCCTGAGTGGACCAACCCTCGCCACATCTGGATGGTAGATCCCGACAACGAAATCAGCGACTATGTCGATAACTACATGGTGCCGCAGTTCAAGGAGTTGGTGACGCGCTACAAGCCCGACCTCATCTTCTCCGACGGTGACTGGAACAACACGGCGGAGCAGTTCCGTTCGCAGGAACTGATCAGCTGGTACTACAACACCGTGGGTAAAAATGCCATCGTGAACAACCGCTGGGGCAACGGCACGAAGCATGGTTTCCTGACGCCCGAGTACAGCGCGGGCATCGCCAACACGGAGGTGCCGTGGGCGGAGTGCCGCGGTCTCGGACGCAGCTTCGGTCTCAACCGCAACGAGGATTTGGACAACTACCTGACTGACCAGGAACTAATCCAGCATTTCGTGGAGTTAGTGGCGCACGGCGGCGGCCTGACACTCAACGTGGGACCCTACGCCGACGGTACCATCCCGCTCATCCAGCAGGAACGGCTGAAAGCTCTCGGCAAATGGCTGGAAATCAACGGAGAGGCAATATATGGGACAAGACCTTATGTGATTCCGTGCCAGCAAGAAAGAAGAGTAACCCAGATGCCTCCATCTGAAACCATTGACTTCGACTGGGTTCGGAATGCACCGTTGCGCAGCGTAAGTACTGATCATTTCACAATTCACTGGAGCGGCGAAATCGTGATTCCCGAAGATGGGCAATACACATTAACACTGATTGCTGATGACAAAGCTTTTGTTTACAAAGAGACGTTCAAGATGATATGGGATAACGTGCTTCGTTACGAAAAAGACGCTTCGAAGAATCCTCTATCACAAACCGTATTGACACTTCAAAAAGGTGAAATATTGCCCCTTTTGGTCGAATTTCAAGAAAAGGATTTAGAAGCTTCCATCTCATTAAAGTGGAGCAAAGATGGCGGAGAACCGATTCCCATCCCCGCCAATTGGGATGGGGGTATATATTGGGATAAAACCGTACGTTGTTTCACAACCAAAAACAACAACCTCTACATCATCGAGTTCGAACGACCAGACTGTACAAAACCGTTACAAATATACAACATGCCTAAAATCAATCCCAAGGCAACATTCCGACTGCTGGAAGACTGGGGTTATAATGCCAAACTCAAATGGAAGCAGGACAAGGACGGCACTCTCACCATAGACTTCTCCAGTATAACGCAGGATTTGTTGAACCATCTGGAACACGCTTGGGTGATTGAGGTGACGGATTATAAGTGAGTGAGCCGTGATCAGTGAACAGTAATCAGGAAGGGAGTGAAGGAATTAAGAAATTAATAAACTAAGAAATTAAGGATAGGTGGCATAGCGCAAGACCCATCCTCATTGTTCATTGTCAAAGTTCAAAGTCAAGGTTTAACAGCCAACAGCTAATGGCCAATGGCTAACAGCCCTCCTCACATCGTTCCAGCAGGAAGCTCACGGGGCGGAAGCCGTCGTTGCAGCTGATCATGGCGGAGAAGGGGTTCTTCATCCAGCCGTCGTAGAAGTTGCCGCGGCCGGCGGTCAGTTCCTCCACAAAATATCGCATTGACTCCCACGCGCTGTCGCAGAGTCCCTCGGGCTTCTGTCCGCCCACGGCAATCCACGTGTCGCCCTCCCGCACCTCGCACGCGTGCTCGATGGGGTTCTCGTAAAGCTCTGAGAGGTCGGTGTGCTGCACTTTCCGTATGGCGGTGATTTTGACGTTGAAGGGGGGCATTATTTCCGTAGAAATTTAGGAAGGCAAAAATACAATTTTTATGTGTATGAGCGTCCGGGAAGGATAGGCCCATTGCCCGCAGGCCTAATGATCTGCGAAGGTCGCCTCCGTGTCGCCCGTTGCTACCAAGCCCGGCAGACCTAAACGGCCTGCCTCTCGGATGGGAATAGTGATTAGGGATTAGTGGCATAGGGTGTCTGATCAGAGAACAGGCCTCTTTTCAGCCCTTTATGGCTGAAGGGTTCGGTAGGAATGCGGCGTTCCCACGGTTTTTTCGCAGGCCGTTAGGCCTGCGGGCAAATGTGATTAATTTCACATAAAATAATACATCGGCATCTGGTATCGGCAGCGCACAGGGCGGCCGTCCTTGAGGGCGGGATTCCAGCGTGGCATCTCGCTTACGATTTGCATGGCTTGCTCGTTGAGGGCGGGAAATAAAGGCACCTTGATTTCAGGTGAGGTCACGCTGCCGTCGGCCTCTATTGTGAACTCCATTAGCACCACACCAATGACGTTCGATTGCCCCACCACGGAGTAGTCCATACGCTGCGCTAAGTAATCGTACAGACCGTTCATACCGCCGGGGAAAGTCGGAGCCACATCAAAGTCGCTGCCCTCGCAGGGGTGAGTGAAATAGGCGGTCTCAATTACCATTTTACTTACTGGCCTTTGCTGGATCATTTCGATGATGACGCTGGATTTGAAGGATATATCGGTCTCCGATCGATATATACGCTGGCAGCTGTCGCGCTGGATGTCTTTAAACAAGGGGTTTGCCGTGCTGTGTGGGATGATTTCGTTAAGATATAGTTGACCAAAGACGGTGTCAACATACGTAAAATATTCGGCCAATCTTTTGGCTTGGTAGGTGGTATATGTCAGATTCTGTTCCTCGTCGCAGGTGCAAGTGTACAGCAAGAAGTTGCATTTGTATCCTGGATGCGAAGCGATGAATTGTTTGATAGGATCCAGGTAACGTGGCATTTGTTTTTCGTACAGTCTTCCGTTCATATTCCACGGCAAACAATCTATCACGAACCGCGTGGAATCCTTCAGATAACCCTGATGGAACGGAATCCCGACATAGTAGCGCCGCTGGGCGGTTGCATTAAGCAGCGTGAAGAGGGCAAGAAGTATCAAAAGGGGTCTTTTCATCGTAATGCACAAAAAATCCTATTGCTCCGTGAACACCAGATAGTACGCGTCGGCGGGGTTGCCGACACCTACACTGGGCGTGTAGAGGTACACCGCAACCTTTTTGGAGGTGTTGCCGAAATAATGCCTGAACTCCTTCTGGCGGGAGAGTGTGTGCCAAATACGTTGCAGCTCGGTATCGTCGGATACGGTCGTGTAATGCCCCTCTTCGTTGATGAAGGCAATTCGACTTTGGCCGGGATAGGGGAGAACGTTGCTCAACCGCTGTCCGGCACGGAATGATTCGGGGAAATTGAGTTCGCCGCAACCCGACCAGATGATAGTGCCATCCATCAACAGGTTGTTGGTGTTGCGGTAGAATAGTTTTATATAGCCGAAATCACCAGGAGATTGATAATCTGCCACAAACGGGATCTCACGGCCAGAGTTCAGCTTGTCGGTGACATTGAGCGCGTAAAAACCCTTGTGCCGGAAAGTCAGGTAGTCCACTTTGGAAATCAGTATGTGTTTTTGCAAATCTGTGGGTCTAAGGTCGCTTTCGGTGAAGTCGTCTGCGGGTTGGCCGACACGCTGGTTGATGATCTGCATAAAAACGCCATTAAGGCCGGGCATCATATCCAGATAGTACTGGTTGGCGTAGATGTCGTTTCCGTAGAATGAGGCCGACATTCCATCGGCAGGAGGTACGATTGCGAGGTCGGCCAATAATTCTTCAGGAGTGTTGAAGTGTTGATACCCGTTGCCCCAGCCGGTACTGAGAGAAAAGGAAGTCCTGACCAGTTTGGTGTACGCCACCGAATTCCGTATCTCTTGCATCCATCGCGTGAAACCTTGTTTCAAAACATCAAAGGCGCTGTCTCGCAAGGTCATTGCCACATTGCCTGGGGCATAGATCTCAGCTTCCTTGGTGATGCCATTCTCCGTTTTCACAAATTTGTTGCCTTCAGTGTGTGAGAAGCCGTGATTTGTCAACAGAGCCGTGGCTTCAGATTGTGTTTTTCCAATGCAGGCCTTGAGCAGGGTGAAGTCGTTGGTGATGGGCTCTTGAACTTCAGGGGTGTATTCAATGGGAGTCAGCCCCGTGTGCGTTGGATGTGAGGGCTCTATGGGGTCGATAATGCATCCGGCAAAGCCGAACATCAGAAACAACCAGACAAGGACGGGCGAAAATTGTTTGAGGGCGCTTTTTTTCATGATTGCTCGTTTAGGTGATGAGGACGCTGCAAAGATAAATATTTTTTTTCACCCCAGTTAAATTATCGAAAAAAATGGAAATTATCTACCTGATGGCACAAATCAGGGCTTTTGCATTTTTTTTTTTTGATTTGGGCGTGCCGGCGCGGCGGCGGGAGTTACGTCACATCCGCATTCGCAATCCAATGCCGCCGCGCCGTCGGGCTTTCCGCTGCAATGATTTTGGTTTAAAACCCACCACCATTCCGCGAGACGCGAAGCGTCAAGCG